>CAYYUI010000016.1:0-8202 GCA_964474705.1 uncultured bacterium | reverse complement strand
TCGCACTCTGTCTGAGAATGTGTCATTGCGAGCGAAGCGAAGCAATCGCACTCTGTCTGAGAATGTGTCATTGCGAGCGAAGCGAAGCAATCGCACTCTGTCTGAGAATGTGTCATTGCGAGCGAAGCGAAGCAATCGCACTCTGTCTGAGAATGTGTCATTGCGAGCGAAGCGAAGCAATCGCACTCTGAGCAAATGTATTCTTAATATAGCTAAGCATGAAGAATTTCTCTTAACAACGACTGCCGCGCCGCTGCGCTCTTTGCAGTGGCGGGCTGAGTATTATCAGGTTTCAGGGGTAAGACAACAGCATGCCTGATGACAAAAGCAAGGTCAGTTTTCAGAAAGCCTGGCACATTCTGGTGCCCGGGCTGAAACTGCTTGATTTTGCCAGCGATCATCACAGTTTTGTCGCCTGTGACCGCGACTCGGTCCTCAGACTCTACAACAGCCAGGGGCAGGAATTATGGCACCGCAATGCCGGCCAGGAACTGATAGCCGTTTCTCTGGCAGACACCCTCGAAGTGCTCGCCATCGACAGTGAAAAACATTCGATGCTCTTCGGGCCCGAAGGTGCCACCCTATGGCGGAAGCGCCCTTTCCCGGCCATTGCCGGCAAAATAAGCGCTTCGGGCGACTCTTTTGCCTTTGTCACTTCTGACCCGGCAATAATCGGAGCTGACCGCAGCCTCCGGGTTAAATGGGCCTACCGCAACCTGATGAAACGACCTGCTGCAATCGCAATCTCGGCGCTGGGCCAGACCTCAGCCTTTCCCTGCTGCGACGACCGCGGCGAAGGCCTTTCGGCAGTCAGCCATCTTGGCAAGCCATTCGATGCCTTTATGGGCATCGGCGTCATCACTGATCTCGAACTCAACGAAGATGGCCAGATCGTCCTTGCCGTCTCAGAAACCGGCTTTACCTATTGTCTGAACCTTGTAAAGGGCTGTGGCATATGGAAAGGTGACCCCGGTCAGAAATCGACCGGCGTTTCGTTTGCCTCCAAAACCGGAGAATCTCTTGTATATTCGGCGACCGGCCAGATCATGAAACTGACGCCTGCCGGCGAACCCCTCTGGGAACACTGGTTTCCCGACCGGTTGCTCAAAGTGTCGATCACCGCAGACGGAAGCGGCATTTTTTATGCTACCGAACGCGGCGAAATCGGCCTGCTGACCCAGGCTGACCGCCGACAGAAAAACCGCATGACTTTCAGGGAAATACCGGTTAAACCTCTTGAAGCAGGAGAATCCGGGGCATTCCGTAAGATATGGTCGAGAGAACTGCCGGGCGGCAGCAACGAGCGCCACTCGGAAATCTGCTGCTGGACAGGCCAGGACGGCGTCGAATACAGTCTTGTCTGGGACGGCGCCGAACGCCTTGTCTGCCTCAACGATATCGGCGAAGAAATCTGGCAGGAACGGCTGATCGATACTGATATCATTTCCATGCATGCTTCATCGCAGGCCGACATGGGAGTCATCGTATCCCGCAGCGGCGTTACCGGCTACGATCTTTCCGGCAGCGAAATCTTCAGATTCTTTGGGCAATTCACCGGCGTATATGTTTTTGACGATGGTGCGATGCTGCTGCTCGATACTGCGCAAAACTGCCGATACTACCAGGCATTCGACCATTTTTCTCACCAGATCGAAATTTCCGGGCCGGCCCTGCAGGCAATTCCATGCGCCGGGCAGGCGTTGATCAGAAGCGAAAAAGCTTTCTTCCTCGCCGACAGCAGCGGCAAAATCAATGCCGAAAAAGCCTTTGATTCGACAATAACCTTTCTTAACGTTTCTTTCGATGGCCAGTTCATTGTTTGCGGCACTGAAACCGGCCTGATAAGCATTTATGATACAGCCCTGAATACGATTTTTGCATACCGGATCAGCGGCAGCATCGTTTCCGCAGCATATAATCGCGACCAGGAAACGATATTCGCCGGCACTGCCGACGAAAAAATTTATGTTCTGCAGAGACGCACCGGTCAAATGATGCAAAACACTCTTACCGGCAGGCCATTGATTTTGCTGGCTCACGAAACAGGCGCGGTGATCGGCACCGACCTCGACCAGCTTGGCCTTATAAATACCTCCGGGCAGATTCTGGGGCGCTACACCCTGCCGGTCAAGCTCAGAAGACTTCTGCCCAGTCATCGTCGACTGTGCATGATGATTCTGGCTGATGAATCGATCGGGTGCATGGCAGTCGTAGAAAACAACAGTTCAACAACGGGGCAGCAAAATGACTCTTAAACCCAGACTAACCCAACCAGACCCCCAGGACTGGCAGACTCTTGAACAGATAGCCGAAATAGACCGCCAGGCCTTCGGCGAAGACGGAATCTCGGTCTTCAACCTTTCCCAGTTCGCCCGCTGCGGGGCAGTTTATTGCCTGGCACTCGGCCCATTTGTCTTTGCCGAAGCAGTAGTGCTCAGAAAATTTCAGGACAGCGGGGCCGTGGTTTTTGGCTTTGCAGTCGAAAAGGCACATCAGCAAAAGGGCTATGGCACCGCACTGATTGCCGAACTGGTAAAAGTCGCTGCCGAATCAGGTATTTCTTATCTCGAACTGACCATGAATCCTGATAATTTAGCGGCCCGGCGCCTGTACATAGAAAGAGCCGGCTTCAAAAAAGTTTCCGAACTTGCTTTGCACCCGCATAAACGCGAACCGCGCTGGTTGGTGCGATTTGACCTTGGCAATTAGTCCCTGACGCTGGTATAATTGAATATGGTTTCATCTTTTCCGCTTGCGGAATGATGTCTGACCGGCCTGATACCGAGCCTTCAGGGGAGTTTCAGTTATGATGTTCACTCGAAACTGGTCAATGGTTCTCACAACGATCTGCGCCGTTCTTTTGAGCGCCACATTACTTGCCGACCCCGGTGCCGAGGTTGCCAACGGCGTCATGATTCAGGGCTTCGGCTGGAACAGCCAGTCGCGCGGGACACCCAGCAAGTGGTATAAGCTCATTGAAAGCCGTGCCGAAACTCTCAAACAGCTGGGCGTCGATTTTATCTGGTTTCCGCCCGTATCACGTTCGGTCAGTCCGCAGGGCTACCTGCCCGGCGACTATTATGACCTCGGCAGCAAAGATTCGCCAACCTTTTATGGCGACCAGGAACAGCTTGAATCAGCCCTCAAGGCACTGAATGCCAATGGCATAGCACCTGTGGCCGACATCGTCGTCAATCACCGCTGCGCCGGCAAACAAGATAATAACGGCATCTGGAACATCTACCACTTCTCTTCCGGCAAAGCAAAATGGGAACAGTGGGCAGTCTGCAGCGGCTCGTTCGGCGGCACCGGCAATCCAGATTCCGGCGAAGGCTATCATGCAGCCCCCGACATCGACCACAGCAACGAAAAAGTTCGCCAGGACATCGCCGAATGGATGAACTGGCTCAAGGGTCTGGGTTTCAAAGCCTGGCGCTATGATTATTCAAAAGGTTACGCCTCGAAATACGCCGGCTTCTATGATGCGAAAACCTCGCCACTGTTCTCGGTCGGCGAAGTCTGGACCAACATGGACTACCAGGGTTCATATATGAAACCCGATCAGAACAGTCATCGCCAGACCCTCTGCTCCTGGCTCGACGGCAACCCCAGCAAGGTCGCCTGCCTGTTCGACTTCACCACCAAAGGCATTCTGCAGGCTGCAGTAAACGGAGAGCACTGGCGTCTCAAGGACTCCGAAGGCAAACCCTCCGGTCTCATCGGCTGGTGGCCAACCCGCGCCGTCACTTTCCTCGACAATCACGATACCGGCTCGCAGCAGAGCCACTGGCCGTTCCCCGACAAGCAGGTTATGCAGGGCTACGCCTACATTCTCACTCACCCCGGCATCCCCTGCCTCTTCTGGGAACACGTCTTCGATTGGAATCTCTACGCTCCGATCCAGAAGCTGGTTGCAATCCGCAAGGCCTGCAAACTGAACAGCGCCAGCAAAGTCGAAATCATCAAAGCCGAAGACGGTCTCTATGCAGCAATCATCGATGGCAAAGTCGCAATGAAAATTGGTAATCGCGACTGGGCACCCGACAGCTCATTCAAAATTGCCGCCAGCGGCGACAATTACGCCGTCTGGACCAAATCAGCTGCCGCCGCAACCCGGCGCCAGCGCCGCTGATCGTTCCCTTATCGTTATCTTCGCCCCCCGGCAGACAGCCGGGGGTTTTATTTTGTATAAAAACCGCCAGTCGAACCTCTGTCTGACAAAGCCAGGCAATCATCGACAAAATGGCGGAAAGTCAACGACCAGACTCATCTTTGCCAAGCATCACGGCATCGCCCCAGAAAAAAATATCGGTCGGGGTCGCCAGCCGGGCAATCAGGTCGGCAGCCATTTCATAACTCGCTGAAAAACCGCGATAGACGTGGTCTAGTTCGGCGTAATGTTCGAGAACCAGCCGTTTCGGTGCCAACTCTTCGAGAACTCTGCTGACAGCATCGATGGTTTTTGCCTTCTGACGCGGGTGACCGTCTTCGTATTCCGGCCCTGGGTTTCGCCAGGTGATGAACAAAAGGTCAGGACTGCGCTTCACAGCAGGAAATCCCCGCGAATAATCGGCATCGCCACAGAAGAGCAGCCGAAAACCATCACCGCACTCGATTTCGAAACTGGCAAGCGGCACATCTTCAGGCTTATCACGCCATACATGACAGGCATGATGAGCTTTAACCCTCATCTGACCGGCAACAAAGATCTCACCATCGGCAACCCCGGTAATACCTGCGATTTCGCCAGCGGCCGGATGCATAATCACTGGTTTCTTTCGCGACAGCATAGCTTCAAGCAAAGGCCGGTCACAGTGATCCTGATGATTGTGAGTTACCAGCAGAGCGTCGGCGGCATCGGCAATACGCTCTGTCAGATCACCGTGCCCGGGCCAGCCGTAATAGCGCAACCGGGGCAAAATGTCTATTGCAAGCACAGTTCCGGCATATCCGAGCATGATGCCTGAGTTATACCACTGCAGCATTCGCACTTCGCTGTTTTTGCCCTTCAGGGCAGGCAAAAACAAATCCAGGCCAGCGGCCATTCTCATCTCAAGCCGATCCCAGAGTCGGTTCGGCCAGCAGGCCAGGTCAAATCGGCAAGCAGGCCGCACATTGCTTTCGAGAAAACGTCCGAACTCAACCAGTTGCCCGATAAAATCAGCCCGGCCGCGATCGGGCAGACTTGCTGAAACACCCATCTGACCGGAATCATCGCCCCGTTTTACCCCAAAGTTATCTGCCAAACCATTTCCTCCGCTTATCTGCCAGAAAATTATGGCGCTGTTGCAACGCCAGGTCAACGAAAACTTCTCGGCTTGTTCAACTCTATTCTTTTGATCAGCGCGCAGAAATCTAGTATTCTTGGCAGATATTGATTTAAATCGATCGACGGGAGTTCAACTGAGATGCAGAATCAGGCTTTTCGAGCGACTTTCAGTGCCAGAGTGCTCGGGCTGAATCATCTGGTCAGAGTCTTTCTGGTGGTATGCCTTGTCTTTACTGCAAGAACATTAATGGCCCTTGACCACAGCAGTGATCTGCTGTTTCAGGCTGCCCTGTCGGAGCATGCCGGCCATCGTGTCGCCGCGGCGCTCGAAGAAAGCCGCCGAAAAACCCTTGGCCTGCCTTCACCACAACGAATCTTTTCAGCTGAACACATCGACGACTATCTTGATATGATTTCACGGCACAATCTCGAAGAAACCGCCTTTTTCATGCGACCATTAAACGATCTTGAGCAACGGCTTTTCGCCAAAGTCGTTTCGATGCGGCCACCCGTCGTGACGAGAACCGCTTTTGCCAGTCTCAGGCTTATTCTTGCTCAGAGAGGGCTGCTTTCGCCGGTCGAAGCTGCCAGACGCGGCCTGTCGATCAACAAAACCATCACACCCGATCTGGAAGAAATGCTTTATGGGGCCTACGGTTGCATTTTTGCGTCAGCTGGCCCTATCGACGGCACCAGCCGTTACGGCGAAGTCATCATTCGTCTCAAAGATTCAGTCAAATCGCTTGGATGGGGCTCTCCGTGGAGTGGACATCGTTTTTTCAAAGCACTTCGCGGTAAAAACCCGCGCGAACTCAACCAGAAGCTTCAACAAGGTCAGGCCGACGCAGTCACCGGCGACGACTACCTGCACTTCAGCCATTTTATCAGCGTTGGCAGACACTGGTCAGAAAACCTGGCCTGGCAGGCGATAAGTTTTCTTCGCAGTGCCGGTGACCCGGAAACAGCAGAAAAGCGGCGCCTGACCGCCGAAGCAATGATTGCCGAAACCGACTATCGCCGTTTCTGGAAACTCTTCATACCTGACCCCGAAAACGCTTTCGGTTATATCGAGGCGCGCTTTCCCGGCCATGTTCCGGCCGAATATTTTGCCAGTATCGAAGTTCCCGCCGACCGCCTCGCCGAAGTCCTCTCCTGGCCGGAATCCCGCCCCTTCCGCAATCGCATCGTGTCGGTCAGCAGATAATTTTACTCCAGGCAACCGATCCTGATCCGTCAAGTAAAGCTCAGACAATTGCCAACGACGCAGGTCCTGGAAAAAAGCTTCTCAAGCCATAACCAGTAGTTTAACTGTCAGGGGGCAGCCGGAAAGGGCAAAGTAAAGGGTTCACCCTTACCATCACGATCAACAGCCAGAAGAGCAAAAGCGGTTTTCTTTGTCAATCCGCCGGTGGCAAAACATACACAAGTCAGGTCTGGTCTGCTATAATTGCCCTGAAAGGAAAGAGTTAATGAATGCACCCAAGAAACTGAATATTGCCCTGATTTCCCCCAGAACCGGTTTATATCGCCATGGAACCGGCGTATTCCCTCTTTCCCTGCGCTATGCTCCTCTCAACATGCTGACTCTGGCTGCCCTTATTCCGCCTGAACTGCGCGGTGAGATCACCGTTCACGATGAAAGCGTCGAATATGTCGACCCGACGAAAATCAAGGCCGATATCGTCGGCCTGACCGGCATCACCGGCGTTTCCATGCGTTCCTATGCCTACGCGGAATACTTTCGCCGCCAGGGCGTTACCACGGTAATGGGCGGCCCTCACGCCACCCTGATGCCTGAAGAAGCCGCCCGGCACGTCGATGCCGTCGTCATCGGGCATGGTTACGAAACCTGGCCCAGGCTTCTTCGCGATTATTGCGAAGGCAAACTGCAGAAATTTTATTACCCGCCCGAAAAAATTGACTGGTCGCTGCTGCCTGACCCGCGCCGCGACTTTTTCGCCCGCAAGAGCTTCATCACTACCAACAGCACCCAGGCGGTGTTTGGCTGCCCGCATCATTGCGAATTCTGCGTAACGCCCATCATCTGTAAGGGAAACTACGAACGCCGCCCGATCGAAGACGTCGTGCGTGAAGTTTCCCAAATGCCGGGGCGCTACGTCACCTTTCTCGATCCGAGTCCGGTTGAAAATACCGAATATGCGACCGCCCTTTATCGGGCCCTGATTCCGTTGAAAAAACGCTGGGGCGGCCTGGCGACCACCAGAATCGTCGACCAGCCCGAGCTTCTTGACGCGATGGAAGCAAGCGGCTGCTTCGGCCTTCTGATCGGCTTTGAATCGCTCACACCCAGTGGCAATTCCACTATCGGCAAGGGCTTCAACGACATCAGCAAATACCGCCGCCTGATGCGCGAACTGCATTCACGCAACATTTCAGTTATGGGCTGCTTCGTTCACGGTCTCGACAGCGACGGGCCAGACTGCTTCAAATACACCCTCGACTTCATTCACGAAGCGAAGGTCGATCTGCCGCGTTTCACCATCTGCACCCCTTTCCCGGGCACGCCTTTTTTCAACCGTCTCAAACAGGAAGGCCGCATTCTGACCGAAAACTGGACTCTTTACGATGCGCAGCACGTTGTGTTTGAGCCTAAACTCATGTCAGCAAAAGAGCTGCAGCAGGGGCATATCGACTGCTGGAACAGCGCCTACAGCATTTCAAGCATGTTCAGGCGCCTTGCCGGTTCGCGGACCTTTCTCGAATATACAATTCTTGCCAACCTCGGTTATCGGCTCTACTGCCGTGGCCACAAGCGCTTCACCCGCCGGCGCATGTCAGAAGACTGGAAGCTCAGCTGCACCACTGCTGAAGATATTTCCAGAATCGAACCGGCCTATTGATTCCAAAACCCGTGCAGAATCGAGTAGGAAATGGGTGATTATTTCACCCATTGTCCTCTCACACCACCGTAC
>CAYYUI010000015.1:0-83137 GCA_964474705.1 uncultured bacterium | reverse complement strand
CCGAAATCGACCCGATCTGCGCCCTGCAGGCCGCCATGGAAGGCTATGAAGTCAAGACCGTTGAAGACACCCTCGGCACCGGCGACATTTATATCACCACCACCGGCAACAAAGACGTAATCACCGCTGACCATTGTTCAAAAATGAAGGATCA
Organism: uncultured bacterium; assembly: GCA_964474705.1. Taxonomy (GTDB): domain Bacteria; phylum Muiribacteriota; class Ozemobacteria; order Ozemobacterales; family Ozemobacteraceae; genus Rifleibacterium. Next base: position 82,983 of record CAYYUI010000015.1, on the reverse strand, counting down.
GGCGATCGTCTGCAACATCGGCCATTTCGACAACGAAATCCAGATGGCGAAGATTGAAACCTGGCCCGGAATCAAGAAAACCAACATCAAACCCCAGGTAGACAAATATACCTACAAAGATGGCAGAATGATCTACATTCTGGCCGAAGGCCGCCTGGTCAACCTCGGCTGCGCCACCGGTCACCCCAGCTTCGTAATGAGCAACTCATTCACCAACCAGACTCTCGCCCAGCTCGATCTGTGGCAGAACGACCACAAAGTTGGCGTTTACACTCTGCCGAAGAAACTCGACGAAGAAGTAGCCCGCCTGCACCTTGAAAAGATCGGAGTCAAACTCACCAAGCTGACCCCGAAACAGGCTGATTACCTCGGCGTTCCGGTTGAAGGCCCCTACAAACCTGACCACTATCGCTATTGATCGTATAAGAAGCGCCCGGGCTTTCGAGCCCGGGCGTTTTTTTTATCTGATTCCGGCAGCGCCGGTGATCATTGCAGTCATATTTTCTTCGACGGCCCGCCTGTTTTCGCCGGCAATCCGATGCAGCCTGTCAGAGAACTCCTGACGGCGGCCGGCCAGCTGGTTCAGTTTTTCTTCAAGATAAGTGCGGGTCGCCTCTTCTGGATTGCAGCACAACTGCCAGCGACAGGCAGCGGCAAAAGCCGACACTTTGGGGTCGTAAGCGATGCCGACCCAGGGAATGGAAAGACAGGTCGAGACAATGCAGCCATGCAGGCGCATCGAGACGACGATATCAAAATCGGCAAAAGCTTCGAGAGGGTCAGCGGCATAGATAACTTCGCCTGCCCAGCCGACAGATTTCCAGACTTTTTCGTCTTCTTCGGGCTGGAAAGCAACCGGCACGAGTTCAAGGTTTTCCATATCTTTCTGCATGCCGATCAGATCGGCAGCAATGCGAACCGAACCAGGCACGGAAGAGCGAATGACCGCCCCAAGGCGCAGAGTTCCCTTTTTGCGTCTTTCACGATCAAGGCGTGCTTTTTCATTGAGAAATACCAGATCGGGGCAGACCGGAACGGCTTCTTTGCCGGTCAAGCCGCAGGCAATTGCTGCCGATTCGCCGTCACGGACACTGAGGAAAGTGGCACGACCAAGCTCAAATCCGAGCCAGCCACGTAATAGACGTGCGAAAATGCCGGTTCCCGGGTATGGCCCAAGCCCCTGGGCAGGCAGAAATGTTCTGGCACCGCAAACCCGAGCCAGAGTGATCAATGAAAGATAGTAGGCAAGGCTCAGACTGCTGGTGGCAGACTGCAGAACGCCACCACCCGGAACGACCAGCGCCCGGCAGCTGATGAGTTCTTCGACAACCTGTAACAAATCAGATCTTGGCACCAGACTAATCCGCCCTTCAGCTGCCATCTGCCTGCGATCGAGAATCGAAATATCGAAGTCCGGGAAATCCAGGGCAAATCTGCGGATAAAAGTATCACAAAGCAGTTCGTCGCCGGCGTTACCGAATCCAAAATACCCAACGAGCATGACTTTTCGAGGCTTCTCGGCACCAAGTTTCAGAAACAGCTGCATGACGGCTACGGCCGCAACAATGACAAAACCCAGAACCAGACCAAGCCAGAGTCCGTTGAAAATGCGCAACAGACTTAGCAGCAGCGGGGTGTGAAAATGGCAGAGCGAATTGAGAGCCGAAACCTGGCCCATCTGCATGAAAACCGCAAGCAAAGGCAGCAGGGCAAAGTTTTTCCGCAGGTAAAAAAAGATGAACAGCAGGCCGGCCGGGTAACCGACGAGAAATTCCTTGTTGCGCGGCCGTGCCACCAGAATATTTTCGAGAAAAGTTCTGAAAGTATCTTCAGCTTCTGAGGGCTTGAGGAAGGTCACGTTGCCCGAGCGCAGCACATAGAGAAGAATGCTTGCAGCAGCAGCGGCGAACAGCACTCCGGCCACCGGGGTTATCGGCTTGTGCAGCAGACCGAAAATGCCACGACCATATTGTTTCAGCGACCAGAAACCGGTTATAAGCAAAGGCAGAATGAAGGCAAGCTTGATGCCCCTGAACTGGTCGAATTTGAGCAGGTATTCGATCTCGGAATACAGACCGGCGATCAGCAGCCCCCCGAAAATCGAGGGCAGCACCATGCGCAGAGCAAAGCCGGGAACATTGCGGAAAAACCCGGCGGCAGCATTCTGCTCGAAGCGCTGCATTGCCCAGACAACCCCGACAGAAGCATAAGAAACGGCACCAATAACCCCGGCAGCGGCTGTAAACGTGTCACCTGAAACGACAAAGCAGAAGACGGCGAACAGCCCGACGGCTCCAAGGCACAGATTAGGGCTGACAGCAGGCCAGAATGTCAAATACATGAGAATCAACAACCCGAGAAGCAGAGAAATGCCGGTCGCAAGTTTTTCGAAAATCGACATGCGCCCGACCATGTGCCGGGGCTCATGCATGCGCTCAACCGGGTTGGCGGCAACTCTGAAGCCGGCCTGGGAAAGTTCGCCGACGATGCGGGCGAGATAATCGAGATTGAAGCTGGCAAGGTTTTCAATGAACCGCTTGTCATCCTGGAAAAAACAGCGGATATAAAGCATCTTCAGGCTGCGGTCCTTGACGGCACGCACCCATCTGGCAACAGCACGCTTGACGTTATATACCTGGTCGAGTTCTTTGCGCCCGATGCTGTGAACCCGCACAAATGGCCGGGTGGCTGCCAGGCCGGCCAGATAACTTTCAATTCCGTCCTGCAGGTTGAATTCAACCCAGCCGATCCGATACGATCGTTCCTTGAAAAGCTGAACGATCTTATTCAACTCGCCACGCGCGCCCAACATCTCTTCTTCAGCGAACAACAGAGCCGAGACGCTTGCCGGCGCAGGAAGCGAACTGATGATCTTCGCGGCGGTATCTGCAGAAAGACCCGGGTAGTTGAACACTCTGACCACGAGGCCGAGGCCGGCATCTTCCGCCATCTGAAAATATTCGCTTGAAAATCCGAGCCCCACTCTTTCGCGAAAGCCCTGGCTCGATTTGTTGATCAGCAGCAGGTTGCGATGAACGCGGCGCAGACGGTCGATGGGGATTTTCCAGGACAGGGTCTGCTCGATGCGGTCGAGCAGGGAAGTATTCTCGCTGTGGACCCAGAGCGAGCCGAGGGTATTGCTGCCGGCGGGAGGTTCGAGCTCGTAAGTCTCTTCGAGCGACAGTTTGCGGATCTCACCGCTGTTCATGACGGTGATTTTGCCTTCAGCCTCGAGGGTGGCGAGCGTATCTTCTGAAATGGCAACGGAACTGGCACCGTTCTTTTTCAGGGCGTCGAAGAGATCCTTAAGTGACATTCCCTCTTCGCGGGCCAGCTGGCGGATTTCTTCAAAATCGACGACGGTTTCGACGAAGACATTGCGCTGTTCTGAAATGTGGCGAAACACCAGACGCCAGGCTGAAACGAAAACGCCGGGAACCATCAGCGGAATGACGACGAGCCAGAATACCGAGAGTCTTTTGAGAAAATTCATGGCTTCTTGTTTACTGCTCATCGGCGACGAATGATGCCATCATTGTCGTCTGTTTACGCGCCTTAAGAACAATTCCGCTCTCAGGAATCATTATGAGGTGATTGTGCGGCAGATCGTTGCTGCCACTGATTTCGCGACCGGCAGTAAGATCGATGACCGCCAGACCGGCGGCGGCTTCAAGACGAAGTTGACCCGATCTGACCACCAGCATGGCGCCGGCTTCAGGCTTCAGTTCTGAATTTTCCGTAATTACGACCGATCTGAAGCGAAGAAAGTGATCGATGTAGCTTTTCGACACCAGCGGATCGCCGGCGGTTCCCGGACTCTGCCCCATTGCAACCACAGCAGCCAGAACGAGAATGATAACAAAAAATGGCGTCATAACGCCATGTCGCGACCAAATTTGCATCGGATGACTCCCGGGAAAAACGATGGAATGAATCGTACCACAGCCCATCCCAAATGTAAATTCCAGCCATCGCGAGTCGTGACCGGAAATGTTATGCAGTTTTTTTTATCTAGTATTGGGTTTTTCAAAAGATTTTCGCACAATTGATTAAGGCTCAAATTTGATTGCAAAGCTTTTATGGATAATAGTTTGTGTAGTTCTTTATTTACGCGAAGCACAAATTTTCCTGAAAAATTCTTATTGGTCGTTTTTTCCGGTAAAGGAATCTGATCGGTTTCATGAATCTCTATCCATTCGTCCAGAATTTTGCAAAGCTGTTTATAGACGTCTTGCTCATTGTCTCCATGGCAGCATGGCCCTAGGAATCCTGTAATAGAACCAATGTAACAATTGTCTTCATCTGACCACTCAACTAATTTCAGGTATAGATCTTTCCTGTATCAAGAACGATGGTAATTTTTGTGAAATTTTGAACAGCGACGGGCATGCGAACCAACAACTGACTACCAATAAAAAATAATCCATTGCAGGTTATCAGAGACATGGGAATAATTTCGTTCTCGTTTTTGAAATAACCTGCTCTGCCGGCAATACCGAACGATTCAGTTCCGTTAGAGCGTAAAACCTTGAACAAAGAGCAACAACGTAAACAGCCGGAGAAATTCTTGTATGTTTGCTCAGGGTACATTACAATACGTTGCTACCCGCAATCTGGAGGAACAGTATGCAGATCAACGAAATTGAAATAGCCGGTTCATCGATATCACTCAAATGCTGGGGCATGAAGGTCGAGGACATCAACGCCACCTTTGACATGATCATGAAAAAAGGCGACATGTTCAGCATCGACACCGAGCTGCCAGGCTTTCACGACTGCGACTGTGAAGAATCGATAATCAGGGGTTTCTTTTCGGTGGTCAAGCCTTTTGAAATCGAACATCTCGTCGACGGCATCACCACGAAAACCCTTTTTAAGCGCATCGAAAGCTGCGAAGTCATCATCACCGACAAGTTGATGCTCACCTTCGGCAAACCAGGCCCGATGAAACTTCTCGGCACCGCTCTTTCGGCAATCACCGGCGAGCATGTCGATCTGGTCGAATTTGAATTTCAGCATCTGAACCAGCTCCAGGAACGCATGACCCACATAAAGTCGATCGTGGTCACCAATCCCAAAGAAAAAGAGATTCATCGCGCCAGACTCGCGGGCCACATGGAAAGCTACACCGAATACAACATCGTCGACCCGCGTAATCACGGCATCGACAGTGTCTCAGGCCTCATCGACACACCGCTGGGGCCGATGACCATTACGGTGGCCAAGAACGGCAGCATCAGGCTGGCGGTTAAAAAGGGTCTGATCATGACCATCGAATGCCTAGAATGGATTCTTGCCCTGATTACCAGCGATAAGGCACCGCAGCCGACCAAAGGGCCGCAATCAGTATTCTGACGACGGTCAGACAGTGGCTTCGGGCATCGCATCACGCGAGCGGGCCAGTTTCGAGTGGTAAATAAAAACGCGTGAACCGGCCACGATACTGTCGCCATCGACAAGAACCCGGTGCCTGAATCTGGCCTGGTTAACGCGCAGACATGCTTCGTCATCCTGAGCTTCGATTATGTGAAGGCCGTCTTTTTCGCTGATCACAAAAAGATTTTCCGGCCCTTCCGCTAACGTCAGGTCGCATTCATCGGTCGAACCGGCAACGAATTCCGGGCCGTCGATGTAATATCTGAAAAATATCCAGCGCCCGACATACTCATCTAGCCAGCTTTCTTTGAGGCTTTCCCAGGCAAGGGCGAAGCCTGAACCGGCCATGCCGCCCAGCAGCAGAAAAGCGAGCAGGTAATGACTGCCGCTGAGAAAAAATCGGTCGACAAAGGCGCCGGCGATTATCAGTGCCGGGGTCAATCCCATCAGGCTGCGGCACATGATACGGATACTGCCATGCAGAATGCCGAAACAGCCAGACAGGCATACCGACAGGCACAGCCACCAGAAAAATCGCAAAACTCCACCGGCAATCAGGGTATGTGAAAGAACAAAATCAGTGGCCATCGCGAAGATAACGCCGCCGAGCATGGTCACCGACAGACCGATCGAGGTCGACGAAATCCAGCAGGCAGCAGCCTTGGAAAGACGCCTTTCCATGACAATGACCGGCAGAGAAGTGACCAGGCCGGCGAAAAGCCCGCAGAAAACCCCGGTTACCAGCAACCCGGTCTGAAAATTCTCTACCAGATCCCAGGGGTGGCCCTCAGGCGAAACCAGCCAGGTGACAAACCCGGCGAGCAGCCCGGAAAAACATACCTCAAAATAGAAAAGCCAGTTCAAGCAGGTTTCTCGACTGTGTGATATGACAAAACAACGGCAGGATAAGGCAAAACTCATCCTGCCGTCGATATTGTAGCAATTATTCTATGGTTTCTACAAGAGTAAGCTGGCTGACGAAATAAATACCGTAACCTTCGATGATTTCATCGGGGGTTATGTTGACGTTGCCGTCTTCGAGATAGCGTTTGCGGTCACGGATGATGTTGAGGAGATCGCGTGGATGAACGGCGCGCAGACCGCGTTTGTCGCGCTTATAAAGGGACAGTATCTGGTCTATATTGGCCGGATCGAAAGTTAAAGCAAGCTTGCTGCAGGTCGATTTCCAGATGTCGGTGTATTCAGCGACGTTCGGGTTGCGGACGTTGATCTTGTAGGGAAGACGGCGCAGAAATGCGTCATCGACAATTTTCATCGGATCGAGGTTGGTGCTGAAGAGAACGATTTCGTCGGTAGGAACTTCCATGCGCTGACCGCCGAGCACAAGGTAATCGACCTTGTTTTCGAGCGGAATGATGAAGCGGTTAAAGATTTCTTCGACTTCGCAGCGCTGGCGACCAAGGTCGTCGATGAGCAGAACGCCGCCGGTAGCCTTGACTTGAGGCGGAGCGTCGAAGCAGCCGAACTTGTTGTTGTATTTAACTTCAAGATCTTCAAGAGTAAGTTCGCCGCCGGCGGTGATCAACGGAGGATTAACGGCAACCCAGCGTTCGTCGAGGCCTTCCATGTCGAAATTCTCGATTATCTGGTGACAACTGGGGTCGAAAATTCTGACCAGCTGGTTACTGACTTCGACAGCGTAAGGAACGACCATCGGCGGCAGCAGTTTGACAACCGAGCTGCACAGGAAGGTTTTACCGTTGCCGGGGAAGCCGTAAACGAAGGCGGGTTTGCGGGCACAGACTGCCTGACCGATCTGAAAAAGAACGTCTTTGTAGCCCAGGTGGTGCGAGAATTTTTCTTCCATGAGCTTGCGGTTGATCGAGAAGCTCTTTTTGCCCTCGTCGAGCATTTTGCGGGTAACCCTGATATACTCATCGAAACTGACCGGCACCGGTCCGAGGTATTTGTCGCGGTCGAGAATGTTCTTGGCGCGTTCGGTTCCTTTGGGGTAGAGGCCGTACTGATAATCTGAGCCCATACCGGTGCCGCCGACCATACCGACTATTTCGGTTTTCTTGAGATCGGCAATGATCGTCTGCACGATTTCGGTATCTATTCTGAGAATCTTGGCAAGTTTGCGCGGAACTTCCTTGCCATGAACGTAAAGTTCCTTGATGATCTGGCTGGTGATGATTTCGGGGTCGATCTTCAGGTCGAACAGCGACTTAGACTGAGCCGGAATAATGGATCGCAGGTCAAGTGCCATAAGTTTCCTCCATTTAATCTCTTCTTCAAAATGATATAACAGTTTTAGCCAAGACATTCAACCATTCCCGGCACCATGTCGGACTATTTATGATTTGAAGGGGCGGCAAAACGAGTTATAATAGCGGCATGAAAAAAATGCAGCTGAGTTCGATCGTTCTGCTGGCGGGCAATTCTAAGCGCATGGGCCGGCCCAAGCAGCACGTCGAGCTGGCCGGCATGACTTTTCTTCAGCATGTGGCCGGCAAATTGCTTTTATGCAGAGAGCATCTGCAGACGATGATTTTCGTAGGGCAGGCAGGCGATAATGCCAGTCAGAGTCTGGTGAAAGGCATTGACGGCGTCTGGGTCGAGAATCCCAGCCCTGAAGACGGCCCTCTCAGTTCGATTCGCCTGGCCCTTGGAAACATTGACGCAGACTCAGCAGTACTTCTCTGGCCTGTCGATCATCCGATGATCGCTGTTTCGACCCTGAAAAAGCTGATCGGCAGCTGGCAGCTGCAACCGGAAATGATCGCCGTGCCATCTGACGGTCAAAGGCGCGGGCACCCGGGCATTTACCCGGCATGGTGCCGGCAGCTGTTTTTCGAAGTCGACCCGGCAAAGGGAGCGCGGCAGATCATGCAGATGCACCCGCAGCGTATCCTGCATATGGTTACCGACGACCCCTGGATAACCCGCAACCTGAACACTCCTGAGATACTGGCAGAAGCCGCAGCCTGGCTTAACCGACCAGAGGCAACGGTTCCACAATCAACAGAGTGATGTCGTCGGGCGGTTTCGTCTCACCAAGCCAGTTTTTAAACCCTTCGACAACATGGTCGACCGCCATTTCTACCGACATATCGCGTGTCTGGCGCAGCAGACCGTGAAACCGCACTTCGCCGAAAAATTCGCGGCTGTTTATGCGGCGAGCTTCGGTTATCCCGTCAGAATACATGATGATGCGGTCGCCGGGTTCGAGCCTGACATCGAATTGCTCATAAGTGAAGTCTTCGGTGAGTCCGACCGGCACATTTCCCTCGCTGCGGACTACCAGACTGCCGTCAAGTTTCTGAACCAGCAGCGGCGTATGCCCGGCCCGGCAACAGGTCAGCAGACGGGTTCGCAGGTCAAGTAGACCGTAGATCATGGTAAAATACTGATAATTGTTCTTGTGCAGCAGAAACTCGGTGTTCAGTTCTCCGGCCACTTCAGCCGGGGCGCGCGGCACTCCGTCCGGCTGCATTAGAATGCTGTTGGCGCCTTCCCAGGCCGAGAGAATTCTATGAACGGTCACTGCAAGCATTGCCGACTGAATTCCATGCCCTGAAACATCGAGAATGAACATCGCTACCTTTTCATCGCCGAGCGGTACGATGTTGAGCAGGTCTCCACCTATGTTTTCGCAGGGCTCGTAAAACCACGAAAAGTTCACCCCGGGAATTTTGATTTCGGTGGCAGGAAGCAGACTGCGCTGAAGCTTTCCGGCGGCTTCAAGGTCTTCATGAAGCTCTTCAAGAATGCTGCTGAGTTTCTGGTTTTTTTCTTCGAGCTGATTGGCGAGCTTCTGCAACTCAGTCTCGTGGAATTTGCGGTGGTCGGTTTCGGCCTTGAGCCGCAGCAACGATTTAACCCGCACCAGCAGTTCATTTTCATTGATTGGCTTGGTCAGATAGTCTACCGCGCCGGCTTCAAATGCGGCGACCAGATCTCTGGTCTGATTTTTGGCCGTCTGCACCAGAATCGGAATATCCTGAAATTTTGTCTGACCGCGGATTTCGCGAATTGCCGTGATGCCATCTACCTCGGGCATCATTACATCCATGAGAATGAGGTCGACAGTAGAATTCTTTGGGGAATCGACGAGACCGACATATTCATATGCTTCGACAGCCGATTCTGCAAGATAAATAGAATCGTAACCCGCTGATTCGAGAATTGCCTCGAGCAACATGCGGTTATCCTCGGAATCATCGACGACCAGTATACTCATCCGGCGCTGTAACTCGGGATGTTCGATCATCCGGCATTCTCCTTCAGCTCAGGGAAAACGATGCTGAAGCAGGAGCCCTGCCCCGGGGAGCTTGTGACCGTGATTTTGGCGCCGATAAGACCGGCGAAGGCCCTGGCGATAGACAACCCGAGCCCGGCGCCGCCATATTTTCTGGCGACACGTGTATCAGCCTGCTGAAATGCTTCGAAGATCACCTTGAGCTTATCTTCTTCGATTCCGGGGCCTGAATCAATTATGTCAATGCGCACCGGCATTGCCTCAGCATCAACATGCAGCTCAACCCGTACCGGCCGGCCCTCGGAAAATTTGATAGCGTTGTCGATGAGATTCTGGAGAATCTGACGCAGCTTGACAATATCGGAAACAATTGCCTTACAGTGTTCAGGCAGAACAAGATTTACGACCACCTGCTTTTCCTCGATCATGACATGCATCAGATCGATGACTTCAGCTATCAGTTCAGGCAGGATGACCTTGCTGAGCTCGACATCCAGCTGATGGTTTTCGCTTCTGGAGAAATCGAGAACACTGTTGACCATCTTCAGAAGCATTTCTCCGTTGCGGCAGACACGTTCGAGATAGAGCATTTCTCTGGGTGAAAAGCGGCTTTCGAGATTCTTCTGCATATGGCGTGAGAAACCGATTATCGAATTCAGAGGCGTGCGGAATTCATGACTCATATTGGCAATAAACACGCCTTTGGCCTGACTCGATCTTTCGGCATCGGCCTTTGCCTGCTGCAGTTCTTCGAGCATGCGCTTCGGTTCAGTAATATCGCGAATAACGCCATAAATAGCCTTGTTGGCATGATCTACCGTGCTGTTCCACAGCATCCAGCGCCAGGTGCCGTTTTTGTGCCTGAGACGCATCACCCGGCCGAACACACTGCGCCCGGTTATCACTTCAGAGAATTTATGTCCATCACAAAGAAGGTCTTCAGAATGAATGATACTGCTGATGTGCTGCCCATGAAGTTCTCCGGTTTCATAGCCCATACCATCGAACCATTGGGCGTTGACACGGCGGAAAATTCCCGAGAAATCAAGGATGCAGAAAAGATCGAGGGACATCTGGAAAAAGCTGTTGTGTTCACTGATCAGCTTACGGCTCTCGGAAAGATCGCGAATGAAACCGGTAAACAGACTGCCGTGCGCCAGTCTGACTTCGCCGACTGCGAGATCGATCGGAAAAAGATCGCCATTTTTTCGTTGCGCCTCTATTTCGCGACCGATTCCGACAATATGCGGAATTCTGGTAGCGAGAAAGCGCTGAATATAACTGTCATGTTTCGACCGGTGCGGTTCAGGAGCGAGCATTGACACATTCTGCCCGATCGCTTCGGCACTCGAAAAACCGAACATTTTCTCGGCGGCGCGGTTGAAACCCTGGATAATGCCACGGTCATCGATAATCACGACGCCATCGACCGCAAGGTCGATGATGGTCGCCATGGTCTTTTCGCTGACCAGAAGGCTTTGCTGAGCATGATAAAGAAGGTCGGAACTTTCAGGCAACTGCTGCTTGAGAGAACAGGCGACACAGATGGCCTCGAGAAAATCATGACCGCCGAGACTGACATGCGAGAACCTGAACCTTCCGGTTATTTTGCCTTTTTCGGGGTGCGAGAACCTGAGCACCCGCTCGATCGAATCGATTTTTCCATGAAGAAGCTCCTGGAGTTCACAGCGGAAGCTTTCGGTCCCAAGATCCTGGTGGATATCGAAAAGGCTGAATTCGCTTTCACTGCCGATTTTAAAGCGCTCGAGCGCTTCATGGTCGGCATACTGCATCAGAAAATCTGCAGTTGAAAAAATGAAAAGCAAATGAACCCTCCAAAATCATTCTCTGGCAACAGCCTGACTCTTTCCGGCCGGCTCAGGATTACCAGAATACTATACCACGGGCGGGGGTTGTGATATGATAACAAAAAATTTCCCGACCTACTTTTTTCAAATGGAGATACTTCACAATGAACATGTTGCCACCAAATCCAGGCTTGAGTCCTCTGGGCGTGAAACCGGCCTCACCGGCATCGCCGGCCTCCGGCCGCCAGGAAGTAACTCCTCCGAAATGCTTCGGAACCGACTATTTTGGCAAATGGAACACTCAAGGTATGACCCTTGAATCGATGAAAATCGATCACGCTGATTATCAGCAGAAATGCGCCAACTGCAGCCTTTTCGAGCGTTGCTACATGACCAACCATATCCGACTGCTGCGTATCAAAAAATAATCGACCCGCAAGGAAGGAATTCACTCACATGAGAGCTTATGACATCATCAAGAAAAAGCGCGACGGGCAGAAACTGACACAGGCCGAAATCGGTTCGATAGTCAAAGGCTTTGTCGACAACAGCGTTCCCGATTACCAGATGGCTGCTTTTCTCATGGCCGTTTATTTCAAGGGCATGGACGAGGAAGAAACTTACTGGCTGACAGACTGTATGCGCACCAGTGGCGATCTCATCGCTCTCGACGGTATCGAAGGTTTCACCGTAGACAAACATTCGACCGGCGGGGTCGGTGACAAAACCAGTCTGGTATTAGGGCCGGTTCTCGCCGCACTTGGGCTCAAGGTTGCCAAGATGTCCGGCCGCGGGCTTGGCCATACCGGCGGCACTATCGACAAGCTCGAAGCAATAAAGGGTTTTTCCTGTGAACTGTCGACCGCCGATTTCATCAAGGCAGTCAATAAAACCGGCGTGGTTATCGTTGGTCAGACCGGCAATCTGGTTCCGGCAGATAAAAAGATTTACGCGCTGCGCGACGTAACCGCCACCGTCGATTCGATTCCGCTGATCGCCGCTTCGATCATGTCTAAAAAGCTGGCGGTTGCCAACAAAGGCCTGGTACTCGACGTTAAAGTCGGCAGCGGTGCTTTTATGAAGAGTCTCGAAGATGCCCGCGAACTTGCCCGCCTGATGGTCAAGATTGGCAAGCAGGCCGGCCGCAAAGTTACCGCGGTATTGTCGAACATGGATGAACCGCTGGGCGAAATGATCGGCAATTCGGTTGAAGTGATCGAAGCCATCGACACTCTGCGCAATAAAGGGCCGGAAAGCTTCACGATGCTGATCAAGGCTCTGGCGGCCCAGGCGCTTGCTCTTGCCTCGAATCTGAGCCATGAAGCCGCTGAAGCTAAAGTAGCCGAGGTTCTGCAGAATGGCAGCGCTTACAAAAAACTTCTCGAGATGGTTAAGGTGCAGGGCGGCGACGTTTCGATGATCGAAGATTACAGCAAACTTCCGGCTGCCGAAAAGACCGTCGAACTCAAAGCCGACCGGGCCGGCTACATCAGTCATATTCACTGCGAAGAAATTGGTCTGGCAGCAATGATGCTCGGTGCCGGCCGTGAAACCAAAGATTCGGTAATCGATATGGGTGTTGGCCTCAAGCTGGTCAAACATGTTGGTGACACCATCAAGGTCGGCGATGTCATCGCCGAGCTATATGTAAACCCGAAGCGAGACAACGCCAGAGCCATAGACAGGCTCAAGGCCGCGATCAGCATCACCCCCGAAAAAGTGACACCGCAGAAATTAATACTCGATATCATTTCGTGAGCAGAAACAATGCAAGGTTGCACCAGTAATGCCTCGTTGCGGCTTTCTTTCGAAGAAAGCGAAGCCGCAACGCTTTCTCCACATGCCTGTCTGGCAAGAAACAGTCGCGGCCGTGAGTGTCCTGAAAAGGATTGCTTCATCCGCACCTGCTTTCAGCGCGATGTCGACCGGATAATTCACAGTGAATCATTCAGAAGGCTCAAGCACAAAACCCAGGTATTTCTGTCGCCAACCAACGATCATTTCAGAACCAGACTTACGCATACGCTCGAAGTAGTCTGCACGGCACGCTGCATTTCTCGTTGTCTCAGGCTCAACGAAGATCTGACCGAAGCGATCGCACTCGGGCACGACCTCGGGCACACTCCCTTCGGGCACAGTGGCGAAGAGGTTCTCAACGAAATCAGCGAAACAGGCTTTCATCATGCTTCTCATAGCGTCAGAGTCGTCACCCGCCTCGAAAAAAACGGTGAAGGGCTTAATCTGACCCGCGAAGTCGTCGATGGCATTCTCAAGCACAGCAAGGGCAAGCATGGCTCGGCGACTATTTCCGAACAATCGAATCTGCCACTGACTGTGGAAGCCCAGGTTGTCAGAATCGCCGACCTGGTCGCCTATATTAACCATGACATCGATGACGCAATCAGAGCCGGCCTGATTACCGTAGAAGACCTGCCCTCTGAAGCGCACCGACTGTTGGGCAACCGTCACTCGATCAGAATTCACACCATGGTGCGCGACATCATCGACAACAGTTTTGGCGGCAACATAATCAAGATGAGCCCGCAGATTGAAGAAGCTACGGCCGCAATGAAAAAGTTTCTTTACAATGACGTCTACACGCGCCCTGAAATCGACGTTGCGGTTCAACGGTCGAAAAATCTGCTGCGTCAGGTAGCCGAATGGTATACGAAACACCCCGACGATCTGATGAAGCACATCAGGCGCCCGATTCCAGAAGACCAGAGCCTCAATCGCACCATCGTCGACTACCTGGCCAGCATGACTGACGATTTTGCGCTGCGCCGTTTTCAGGAGATTTTTGTGCCCCATTACTACTATTTTCCTGATTCCAAACCCAGAAATACGGAGAAAGCCAGATAGCCATGCTTTCAATCAGCAGAAAGATTTTTTCCGGATTCGGGTTCGTGCTGCTCATCTGCATAGGCGTTTCGGCTCTTGCCGGTTACAACATGCTGAAGCTGCGCGACATCATCGATTATCTCAAGGGCAACTACACCACGGCGATGCTCAATGCCCAGGAATTGATGGAAAACGTTCATTTGAGCGCCACCTCGATTACCGAACTCGTCAGATCGCTGCGCAACCGCGATGAATCGGTAGCTCTTTACAATTCGGCGAAGGAAAGTGCCTTTTCGCGGCTGGACAGCATCGACGCCAATCTGAAAGACCCGTTTCTAGCCAATGCACCGAACGTTATCGCCTTCAAGCAGACGACAGACTCAAACCTGATCGAGCTTTTCGACCTCGGCGACAACTACCTGGCTTTGCCGGCCGGGCAGGAATTCACCCCCGCAAGCGCAACCGAGCTGCTTACGGCCGTCCGTGACAAAGAAATAGAGCTGACATTGAAGTGCCGCAGTCTTTGCGAAGCTCTGTCAAGCTATTCCCGCCTGATAACTCAGCGCAGTATCGATTCGATGTTCGAGATCATGGGCTATGTGGTCAAGCTTTTTCCCTTTATTCTTCTGATTTTCGGAGCAGGCTTCACGATGTTCATTTCCAACGGGATTTCGCGCCCGCTTGAACGCATCGTCAGTTCGATGTCCGAAGCAGAAAAGGGGCATCTGAATACCCGCCTGAATTTTGAATCACACGATGAATTCCAGAGAGTTGCCGAGAGCTTCAACCGGATGCTCGAGGGTATCTGCCAGATGATTTCGAAAGTGCTTGAAACAAGTGATGACCTGGCAACCAGTTCGCAGCAGCTCAGTTCTGCTTCGGTCGAGTCGGCTGCGACTCTGCTCGATATTTCCAAGAACGTCAACGGGATCAACCAGTCATCGCTGGAAATTTCGAGCAATCTGGAAAAAACCACCGCATCGGTCGAAAGCTTTTCTGAATCGGCACAGAAGGTTGCGACTCTTGCCGAAACCGCCGTTCAGGCGGTGAGTGTCACCACTCAGGCAGCCGACAAGGGTGGCAAAACCGTTAAGAAATCGGTTGAAATGATCGGCAAAATCAAGGAATCAGTCGATATAGCCACGCAGGTAATTCTCGACCTGAACTCGGCTTCGCTGCAGATCAGCGAAATCGTCAACACCATTACCGCAATCGCCAGTCAGACCAACCTGCTGGCTCTGAATGCCGCTATTGAAGCAGCCAGAGCCGGGGAACAGGGCAAGGGTTTCACCGTTGTCGCCGGTGAAGTGCGAAAACTGGCGGAAGAATCTGCTGAAGCCGCCGAAGCTATCGGCACCCGCATCGAAAATATTCTGACCAAGACCCAGAATGCCGTCGATTCGATGACTCTCGGCCGTGGCCGCGTCGATGATGGCATTCGCATCATCAGAGAGGTTTCGACGAGTCTCGACAACATCATTGCCAACGTCAACGACGTTAACAAAAAGATCACCGAAATCAGCTCCATTTCGAGCGAACAGTCGGCCAACTCGCTGGCAATGACTCGCACGATCGAAGACATCACCAGTCTGACGAAAATCACGACCGAGCGGCTCGGCATCGTAGCCACTTCGGTTGAACAGCAGACCACGACGGTTTCGCAGGTTTCAAGCTCAACCGAAGATCTCGCTACCCTGGCAGATGAACTGCATCTGCTCGTTTCGCGCTTCACGATCAAAAAATAGCAGCACCGGCCGCAAAGCAGATAAAGCTGGAATCATTAAGGTTTCAGTCAGTTAAAACCAGTCAGGCGCATAACGAAGGGCATAAAAACTGCCCACACCAGAACTGCACCCACAGCCAGAAGCAGGCGGGTGCGCACGCTGGCGTAACGCTGCGAATTGAGACAGGTGAAATAAACCGCCAGGCCAAGGGCAAGACTGAGTATGAAAGCTGCCCCATCATGGTTGTAACCATAAGAGAGCCAGCGGAACAGGCAATTGACAGCTGAAGAGAACAACAGCACATCACTGAGCATTATGACCCAGCCACTCAACCAGCGTGACATTCCGGCATCGGCAACCGGAGGAGTATTTTCTATAACGGTATTTTCTTCCATGAGTTGAGATTGTAGCTGAAAACGAGTGGCAGTTCAACAGCAAATGTATGCAGCATTTGAAATATGAGCGGCAATACGTTATAATGCGAAAAAACCACGGGTCAGGCAAAATAATGGCCAATATAAACAATACCTATGCGCAGCGTCACTACGAGTCTGCCCTCGACTTTTTCGACCAGGGCCAGTATGAAAAGGCGATGCAGCAGATTGAGAAGGCCATTCAAAAAGCGCCCAGCAACCCCGACCTCTATGCGACAAAAGGCATTTTTCTGCATCGAATGAACAATCTCGTGCATGCCATCGAAGCCTACCACGCAGCTTTAAAGGTTTCACCCGACCATTCCTTTTCTCATTACAATCTTGGCCTGATTTACATGCGTCAGAACAAAGCTCTGCAGGCAATTCAGGAATGGGAAGCTGTAATCAGGGTCAAACCAAGAGATACCGATGCGATTTTCAACATTGCTGTCGCGCTCGCTCATCTGGGCAAAAGCAAGCAATCGATACCATTTTACCGCAAGGTTCTCGAAATTGACCCTGATCATGTGCAGACCCACCAGAATCTGGGCGTAATCTATCGCGACGAAAGAAACTTTGCTCTGGCCAAGCAGCATTTCAAAAAACTGAGAGAACTCGACAGTACCTATATTGAAGTCGTTGAATCAGAGATCATCAAATGTGAGGAGCAGGAGTTTCTGCAGAATCTCGAAAAGGAAAATCTTAAACTTTCCGGCACAGTGGCACACGATTCGGCCAACGAGCTGACCGATGCCCTGATTGCCATAATTGAAGAAGATTTTGACAAAGCTCTGAAACTGGTCGAAAAGCCCCTCAAAGAAAACCCCGATGACGTTCAGGCACTACTCATTCAGGGGCAGGCGCTGGCGTCTCTCTCAAAAAGCTCAGATGCTATAGCTGTTTTTATGCGGGTTCTCTCCCAGAAAGGCGATGTAACTGACGCGCTGTTTCATCTCGGCAACATCTTTCTCGGGCTCGGTGAGCTTGAAAAGGCACTTGAATATTATGAACGCCTGAAGCACCTCGACCCGGAACACCCTCTGCTGGACGAAAATATCAACAGCATCAGGGCCAAACTGTCGATCAAAAGTTGAAATGAAAAGCCGCCTGCATTTTCTCTCCGGAATCAGAGCCCGCCTGACATTTATCATTTTGATGATTTCTCTGTTGCCGCTTGGCCTGGTTGGCTATCAGACCTACTTCAATCAGAAAAGAATCATTACCGACCAGGTGACCCTCAGCCATCTTGAACTATCGAATACTCTTGCACACGGCATCTACGAAAACCTCGAGTTCACAAGAAAGCTGCTGGCCGCAATTGGAGAGATACAGGCCATTCGCAACCTCAACCCCGATATTTCCGAAGATTTTTTCGATGCTCTGATGCGGCATTTTTCCTTTTTCAAACTGATGTATCTGGTCGACAGCCAGCGCAAAATCGTGGCCACCACCGACCCGGACACAGCCCTCCCGGCCGGCTGGCTCTATTCCAAGGCGATCAAACGCAGTTACCAGGGCTCACTGTCAGAAGTCACCACCGCCCCTGACGGCGTTCCGTTCATGACCCTGGAATCGGTGATCAAATCGCCTGAACGGCTCGGCATTACCGGGGTGCTGATCTCCGAGGTCAACCTGTCAAGTATTCGTGATCTGTTGCGCAATGCCCTTAAAAATTCTAAATCACAGGGACTGGTGCTCGACGAGGCCGGACAGATTATTGCCAAATCTTCTGAAGAAGCGGTATCTCTCAGCATTCCGGTCAGCGAGGCAATGGAAAGCGACCTGACCAGGCTGCGGACAATCAACGGCGAGCCCTACCTCATCACTGCCGTTTCGCTGAAAAAATTCGATTTTTACCAGGCCCCCAACTGGACAATTGTGCTGCAGATTCCTGAGCGCATCGCGTTCACCGCCGTTTTTCAGTTCAGAGAACGCATAATCAGCATTCTATCGATCACCGCGATCATTTCGATACTGCTGGCGATTTTGCTGGCCCGCGGCTTCACTGCCCCCCTGTCGCATCTCATCGATGGCGCCAGACACATCAGTTCAGGAGATTTCGAGCATCGCATCGTGCCGATGTCGAGCGACGAAATCGGCAATCTGACGGCCACCTTTGATGAAATGCGGGTAAATCTGCGCACCACCAAGGCCGACCTCGATTACCGAATTCTGCAGCTTTCGACGCTTTATGAAGTCGGCAAGGCAATCAGCTCCGAACTCGATTTCCGCAAGCTTCAGAACATGATTCTCGAAATCGTGGTCAAAGTGGTAAAAGCCGAAAAGGGCTCGCTGATGATGCTCGACGATGCCGAAAAGACCCTGACCATAGGCGTCGCCATCGGACTGAGCGAAGAAATCGCCAGAGATACACGCCTTGAAGTCGGTGAATCGGTGGCCGGCTGGGTCGTTAAAAACCGCAAACCTCTGTTTGTCGACAATGTCGAAACTGACCCGACGTTTCAGAGCATCAAAAAGAAGAATGTCAGAACCGGAACCCTGATGAGTGTGCCATTATCAGTCAAAGACAAGATTCTTGGCACTCTGAACATCTCTAAATCACTTCCCGAAAGCTTTAGCGACAAAGATTTCGAGCTGTTCGTCAACCTCGCCAACCAGGCAGCTATAGCCATTGACAACGCCCGACTTTATCGTTACGCAGTCACTGACGAAATGACCCGGCTCTATAACCACCGTTATTTCCAGCAGCGTCTCGACGAAGAAGTTCAACGTGCCGACCGCTATGAAAACCATGTTTCGCTGATCATTCTCGATGTTGACCATTTCAAAAAATTCAACGACACCTACGGGCACCCCGAAGGCGACAGAGTGCTCAAAACCGTTGCCCGCCTCATAGAAAAAAGCGTTCGCGAAATCGATATTCCGGCACGCTATGGCGGCGAGGAATTTGTGGTCATCTGCCCGGAAAAAAATGGCGAAGGCTCGCTGATTCCTGCAGAACGCATACGTACTGCGATCGAGAGCTTTGATTTCCGCATCAACGGGGAACATGTGCCGATAACCGTATCTCTCGGTGTCTGCTGCTACCCTGATGCAGCCTCATCAAAAGCAGAGCTGATCCAGAAAGCCGACGCGGCGCTCTATTTTTCCAAGGCAAATGGCCGCAACCGCGCCAGTCTTTACAACCCGATCATGAACCGTCAGGAAGCCTGAATACCTGGCGATTTTTGCCGTGCCACCAGCATTTCGGCGTAATCCCAGTCTGACTTCGTATCGATATCGACCGATTCTTCGCGGCTCATTTCGAGACAGCCATGATTGGCAAAATCATACAGACTGCCATGTCGGCTCAGCCAGGCCGCTTTTACCAGATACAGCGCGCCGTTTTCGATATAACGTTTCGGAATCGCTGCGGTCGGCATGGTGATGCCTGCAGCACTTTCAGGAACGGCGAGGCCACTGCCGGCGTCGACCCTGAACATCCATTCAGGGTATTGTTCGACTGCCACCATCGTCGACAGACTGTTGAATTTTTCTGCATTGAAACGGGTCACCGCAGCGTGAATATGCTCAGGAAGCAACAGCGGCGAAGTGACCTGCAGCAGGCAGACTGCTGTCGGCGCATGGCCTTCGAGACGGCGCAGTTCTTCGACAGCATGGACAAGCACATCTACCGAAGAAGCCTGATCATCGGCAAGATGCGCAGGTCTGAGAAACGGCACCATGGCGCCTGCCTGCCGGCCGGCAGCCGCTATTTCAGGGTCATCGGTCGATACCAGCACCCGCGCGAAACAACCTGATGCAATGGCAGTGCCAACCGTTCGCGCGGTTAAAGAAGGGCCGCCGGCGAAAGGTATGACATTTTTGCGCGGCAGCCGTTTCGA
This sequence comes from uncultured bacterium, assembly GCA_964474705.1. Lineage (GTDB taxonomy): Bacteria > Muiribacteriota > Ozemobacteria > Ozemobacterales > Ozemobacteraceae > Rifleibacterium. Next base: position 62,754 of record CAYYUI010000015.1, on the reverse strand, counting down.
ACCTCCGCGGGCTGGGATTATCGCCCAGACAGTTTCAGTATTTGAGGAGCGCGAAGATACTGCGTCCGGCAAATTTCTCACGCCCTTTCAAAAATTCGAGCTCGATCGCAAAAGCGATATCGACAACCTCTGCGCCAACGTCTTCGAGAAGAGCAACTGCAGCCAGAGCAGTGCCGCCGGTGGCGATCAGATCATCGACCAGCAGAACCTTTTCGCCGCGCCTGACAGCGTCAGAGTGCATTTCGATAGCGTCAGTACCATATTCAAGGCTGTATTCCCTTCTGATCTTTTTATAAGGGAGTTTGCCGGCCTTGCGTATCGGCACGAAACCAACACCAAGACGTGCAGCCAGAGCCGCGCCGATTATGAACCCTCTCGATTCTATACCACAGACGTGGCTGATACCGCTGTTTCTGTATTTTTCAGCAAAAGCGTCGATAAGAGCGCTGAAAGCTTTGCCATCATTGAGAAGCGGTGTAATATCCTTGAAGATAATACCTGGTTTTGGAAAGTCAGGAACATCCCTGATAAACTTGTAAAAATCCATACAAAACCTCACTTTCGCGTTACTTTTTTTCTTCGCCGGCTATCTTTTTGTTAAGCTTCTGCAGAGTTACGAAATGCACGTCGAGAAGCTTGTGCCGGAATTCTTCCTTCTCATATTTTTTCAGAGCAAGCTGACCCAGCTTCAAGAAGAGTTCGTCACGCTTCTTTGCGAATTTATCGGCCTGAGAAGCGGTAGCCTTCTGTTCTGCAGACTTGGAAAACAGGCTTTTGAGCTGCCCGAAAAAGCCTTCGGGCTTATTGCTGGCTGCCAGTTTCTGCTCCTGTTCTGTGTATTTCTGAACAAAAAAATTCATCCGCAGGATTTCATGCCCCATGCTGAGCATGTCGGCAAAATCGATTTCACCGGCCTGATAAATATCGAAAGTGACCCGACCGGCTTCCTTGTAAATCTCATCGAGCTCCTTTTTATGATCGGTCACGGTAAAACTGAGAGCAGCACGATTCGACAGGCCTATCGCCTCGTCGCGACCCTTTCGAAAAAATCTGGTTACCGTCGCAGTCAGATCTTCGGGCTTGGCGGTTTCGGCAATCCTGCCATCCGGATTCGCTCCCTCAGACGCTTCGCCGACCGGAGCAATGATCATCGTCACGGTTGGCGGGTTTGGACCGAACTTCTCTTCCATCAGCTTGACGGCCTTCAGGGCCGACTCTTTAAAAATTCCTTCACCGCCGCTGCTCAAGCCCTTCAAAAAACCCCAGGCGCTTGAATCATGATAGTTCGCCAGCGCGATGATCGCTTTAACTCTTGTTTCAACGTGTGTGGCCTGCCGTGCTGTTTCCAGCAGCAGTTCGATCGCTTCGCCGGCCTGAATATGAGAAAGGGCGTAAATAGCGCTGCCTTTCATCCATTCTTCGGGCGATTCGAGCATTTTTTTCAGTTCCTTGAACACCTTCTCTTCGCCAAACCCCTGCAAGGCCTTGGCTGCAGCAGCCCTGATGCGGTTATCAGGATCTGAAAGCGCCGAAAATAATGCCGGAATCGAATCTTCGGCCTTGAGAATCTCAAGAGCCTCGATGGTATTCGATCTGACCCGGTTGTCAGCATCGGCAAGAAATCGGCTGAGCAGCGCCGCTTCTTCCTTCTTCAGAAACCCTGCCAGGCAGGTTATCAGAGAAGCTCTGACAAAAGTGTGCTCTTCTGTGTCAAGCATCGAGAGCAGGCGATCTTTATATTCTGCCAATGACCCGCTCTTGATTTCCATGACTGCAGCGAGGCGGTCCTGGTAATCATTCGAAGCCAGACGTTCCTCAACGGGAACGACGGTTGTCTCACCGATGGCGGTCTTGAGGAGTTTTTCAGCTCTGCGGATCTTATCAATAGCCTTGCGGGAGAAAAAGCGCACAGCTACATTCTTATCCTGAGTGGCCTGAATGAGGTTCAGCAATATTTCCTCGCGCGTCGACTTTTCGGGAAAGTCGAGTTTCATCAGAGTCATCGCCGACAACGCCCGGAGGTCGTCATCTTTGTTGGTCAGATCTTTTAAAAGCTTCTTTAACTTAATGTCCATTTCTAGTTAATCCAGTTCTGAAATTTGCTCAAATGGAATCTGCATTGATTCAGTTCTTGCGACTCCTTCGCATAAGTTCGAGACAGCATGAAGCATTCCGATTTTCAGCCACAAGTCTAGCAAAAAACAGACGGCACCGCTACAACGAATTGAGCGGTGCCGTCTGGATCAGTAAATCTTATTCTTAAGCATCGAGAAACGATGCATCAATAGGCTCTGGCGACATAGACTCTCTTCTGACCTGCTTTGCCGCAGACCACACAGGGGCCGTCGACTTCGCGGTCATTGAAACACCTGATGGTGGCACCGGCCTCAGCTTTGAATTTAGCTTCACATTCAGGCGCACCGCACCAGACGAGATCGGCCATGCCGTGTTTGTCTTTGATTACCGAGGTGAATTCTTCAAAACTGTTCGCCCTGAAAGTTCTGCTTCGGAGAATCTCAGCAGCCTGATCGAACAGCGTCTTCTGAATTTCGTTCATCAGACGGTCGACGGTTGCTTCGAATTCAGAATCAGGAACGAAAATCTTCTCGAGAGTATCGCGACGCACCAGACATACCTGGTTCTTTTCAAGATCTTTCTGACCGATTTCGACGCGCAGAGGCACGCCCATCATTTCGTATTCAGAGTATTTCCAGCCGGGCTTGAAACCTTCCCGGTCGTCGATGTGAACCCGCAGACCTTTATCAGTAAGGCGTTTGTTCAATTCTTTGGCTTTGACGATTACATCCTGAGAGTCTTTGTAAACGATCGGAATAATAACCGCCTGAATCGGGGCAATTCTTGGCGGCAGGCGCAGACCGCGGTCGTCACCGTGAACCATGATGGTGGCGCCGATGATGCGGGTCGACATACCCCAGGAGGTTGTCCAGGCGAATTTGCGCTGCCCATCTGAATCCAGGAAATTGATATCGAAAGCTTTGGCGAAGTTCTGGCCGAGATCGTGTGAGGTCCCGGACTGGAGCGCCTGACCATCAGGCATCAGGGCTTCGATGGTGTAAGTGTTGAGAGCGCCGGCAAACTTTTCCTTCTGACTTTTTTCGCCGGTTACCAGCGGAATTGCCAGGTCGTTTTCCACAAAGTTCTGGTAGACCTTGAGCATCTGCATGACTTCTTCCCGGGCGTCTTCATGAGTCCGGTGGGCAGTGTGACCTTCCTGCCAGAGGAATTCAGTGGTGCGCAGGAAAGGCCGGGTAACCTTTTCCCATCTGACGACGTTGGCCCACTGATTTACCAGCACCGGAAGATCACGGTAGCTTTCGATCCATTTGGAATACATGTGACCGATAATGGCTTCAGATGTCGGGCGAATCGCCAGTCTTTCTTCGAGTTCTTCCGAACCGCCGTGGGTAACCCATGCAACTTCAGGGGCAAAGCCTTCGACATGCTCGGCCTCTTTGGTCAGAAAGCTCTCGGGGATGAAAACCGGGAAATAGGCGTTCTGATGCCCAAGACGTTTGAATTCTGCATCGAGAATCCGCTGAATGTTTTCCCAGATGGCATAACCATAGGGGCGGATGATCATACAGCCTTTCACGGGCGAATAGTCAGCCAGTTTGGCTTTCAAAACCACGTCGGTATACCATCTTGAAATGTCTTCCGACTTGGGGGTAATTGCATCCATAACCTTTTTGCCGGTGTTGTTCTGAGCAGCGGGTTTATTCATCGATAATGCCTTTCATGGAAAAAATGCTTTATAAAAAAGCTTCGCGGGCCACATTATATGGACCCGCGAAGGCTCTGTCAAGAATCAAAGCTTATTCGTCGCCGCCTTTCAATTTGCGCGACAGTGCTTCAATCAGTTTGGCGATGCGCTTGTTACCGCCACAGAATTTCTCAGCTTTCTGCAACAACGCTTCGGCATCAGAAGTGCGTTTCAGCTGAAAGCTTGCAAAGGCAAAGTAATAATATGCTTCTCCATCTTCAGGCTCAATCTTGATCAGCGTTTCAAGCAATCGAGCACCTTCTTCGTATTGCCCGACCAGCACGAATGCCATCCCGAGATCGTGATAAATACGCTTTTTCATCTTCGGCGAGGCTTCGAGTTCGCCATTGGTGAACCTGGTATACAATCTGATGATTCCGGACCAGTTTTTCAGCTGGCGGTAAACTCTGCCAAGCAGATAAGTAGCCCTGGGGTGATCCGGGACCTTTTCAAGAAAGGTCTGCAGATAGTTGCGTGCCGGCTCGAACTGTTCCTGGTCTGCAAACATGATGCCCATATAGAGAAAAACGTTTTCGGGCGGCTGCTCTTCTGTTTCAAGCACCTTGTTGAACTCGCTGATCGCCTTTTTGTATTTTCCGATGTTATATGCCTTGAGCCCCTGACGGTAATGCGAAGAAACCTTTTGCTCTTCGTCACTCTCCTCGTCTGCGTCATCATTCTTGCCGGCTCCAGAATTTGACACGCCAGGTAAAGGCAGATCGGCAAGCCCAAGTGATAGATCCAGAGGTTCTTCACCCTCTGCAGCAGGTTTTCCGTCTGCTATCGGAATCTTCTCGGCTTCTTCGGGCCTGGATTCTGATTCATCAGCGATGGGAATCTCTCTGGGCTTTTCTTCGACTTCCATTGTTTCAAGGCTGCGCAGCAGAGCTTCCGGCATATTCTCACCCTGGTCGAGAATCTTGACGCTGCTGATAAGTGAAGGAATCAGCACGCTGACCTGATGTTCATGCCTTACTTTTGAGAATCTCTCGACCAGATCGTCAAGAATTCTGCGATCACCGGCTTTGATCAAAACCTCACTGAGGGCTTGAATGACTCCGGGATCTTTTTGTTCGAGACGTGGCGCCACCGATTTAACACCTTCGACACCGCCAATTGCAGCGACAGCCGAAAGCAGAGCTTTTACGACCTGGAGACGGCGATCTTTAACGTGGAGTTTAATAGCCGTCATGGCTTCATCGATCGGATGTGCCGCGAAAAAATTCATGCAGGCCTCGAGGTTTGGGGCTGCACGCTCGGTTTTCAGCAGACCGAGAATTTTTTTATGCGGGAAATTGGCGATACGGGTGGCCATATCGATGGCGTGTTTCCTGATCCATTTATTGTTGTCGGAAAGTGCTTTTTCCAGCTGATTGCAAACAAACTCGGAGGGGAAATTGCGCAATGACTGAATCATTCTTTTTCTGACAACTTCATTCATGTCGGCAACCAGAATTTCGGCAAGATCCTGGTATTCATTTGAAGGAATCATTCCCAGAATGAAGGCCGCGCTGCGCCGCAACTGCACATCACTCGAATTCGCCATATCGACGATCTCGGGCTTGATCTTCTCAGGATTGAGACGCGCCATCGCAAGAATGGAGTTGGCGCGGATACGGTTGTTGGGGTCGTGCAGTGAAGGCTCGACGCGGTTCTTAATTTCGTTTTCGGGCAGGTTCAGATTGCCGACCGCTTCGATCGAATTGGCGCGCAACCGGGCATCACGTGCCTGCAGTCCCTGGTCGAAGATACCCAGCAGGGTAACGCTTCTGAATCGTGCCAGAAAGGAAATCATCAGAGCCTTGCGGCGCAGATCTTCATCCTGGTGATATTTCTCGATCAGAATTGGAATTGAATCGAGTTCGCGCATGATACAGAGCAGGCGCAGAATCGTCATCGATATCCATTCATCAGGGTCTGAGACGAATTCGCACATCGCCAGCGCTGCTTCTTTGCCGCCAATATTGAACAGACTGTTAGCGGTCTGAAAACGAACCTGACGGTCTGAATCGGCAAGAAACGGTTTGAGAGCGGTTACCATGGCCGGCTTTTTTCGGTTGCCCAGGCATTCAACAATCACTTCACGGTGCGCAGAACGGCTATTTTTAAGCAATTCGAGCAGGAAAGTCTGAATAGGCTCTTCGTCGAACCGGTTCCCGGCAATTATCGCTTCTTCCTGGTCAGGATGAGTCTGCAGATAGCTGTAAATGGAACCAATCGACTGGTTGAGGCCGACTTCGGCCATCAACAGCACCAGCTTCGCTTTGATATCTTCAGAAAACTTGCTGCCAAGGTGGCTGTTAACGGCTGCGGAGATTTTTTCACGAATATCGCGGATACGCTTCAGAGCTATTTCGTTCATTCTTCAATCTCCTGCAACAGGCTTTTTACAATGGCCTGATCGACACTGTCATCCCGCATCAGCTTTTCAAGGCTGTCTTTAAGGGTGACGCATCCTTCGCGCTTGGCCATGATCATCGAAGAGCCAAGCTGGTTATATTTTTTGTCGCGAATCAGGTTTTTGATCCCTGAAGTTACCAGCATCAGCTCATAGGCTACTCTGGGGGACTGCATCGGGTCTACACAGGGTATAAGCTTCTGGGAGAAAATGCCAAGCAGACTGAGACTCAGCTGCGACCTGGCTTCTTCCTGCTTCCCTGGCGGGTAAAGGCTGACGATATGTTCAATTGTCTGAGCGGCACCGAAAGTAGGCAGAGACGAGATGACAAGATGGCCTGTTTCCGCAGCCATCAGAGCCTGTTCGACAATACTGCGTTCTTTGAGTTCACCGATGATCATGACGTCAGGATCTTCGCGCAGAGCGTTGGTAAGGGCATCTGAGTAAGTGCTGATAACCTTGCCGATTTCTACCTGAGTGAAAACCGACTGATTTGGCGAATAAATGACTTCAACAGGGCTTTCCATGGTGATGATATGCCGGGCGAACCTTTTGTTGATGGCATCTGCCATGGCCGCTACCGTCATCGTCTTGCCGGAGCATGCAGGACCGGTGACCAGAAAAAGACCGCGTGGCCGCGAAGCTATTTCGATCAGTGATTCAGGCAGGCGCAATTCTTCAATCGATGGAACATTCGATGGGATGAATCTGAATGACCCTGCCAGACCTTCGCGCTGCTGAAATATGTAATAACGGATGCGGGCTCGATTGAAGCGATATTGAAAAATAGAGTTGACGTAGTATCTGGTGCGCAGCTCTTCCTGTTGTGTCGCATCGATGATGGGCAGAAACAGATCATACATCTGCTGAGCCGCCAGGGCTTCGTCTTCAGAAATGATGAGATGCCGGTTAACTCGAAACGAAGGTGGAGCACCCGGTTTGAGAATCAGGTCGCTGGCACCGAGCTCAATGGCCCTTTCAAAATATTCGAATACTTCTGGTCTCATGCGGCACCTCCAGGGCCATCGACTTCTTCAATCTTGCGCTTGACATAAGCCTTGTTATTGGCCCGCAGCAGCGCTTCATTCTTGTCGACTTTACCACTGGTCACAAGTTCTACCAGAGAGTTGTCGAGCGAAATCATACCGGTACTCGACCCTGATTCAAGGTATGAAGCAATCAGATGCACACGATTTTCGTTGATCAGGCCCCTGACAGCTGCTGTATTGATGAGCACTTCAAAAGCGGCCAATCGGCCACGACCAAGGCGACGCGGCACCAGAGTCTGCGTCACAACTCCCTGCAGGTGCGATGAAAGTCGACCGAGAACCTGAGAATGCAGATTCTGCGGGAACAGATTGACGAACCTGTCGATGGCCTGAATAGCCGTGTTGCTGTGCAGAGTCGCGAAAACCAGCTTTCCAGATTCGGCGGCCAGCAATGACATTTCTACCGCATCGGCATTACGCAGTTCCCCGACCATGAGAACGTCACAGTCCATTTTCAGGGCGCCCCGAATGCCATCTTCGAAATTCAGGCAGTCGACGCCGACCTGGCGCTGGCTGATCAGACTCATTTCGTCTTCAAACAGGTATTCAATCGGGTCTTCAATGGTCACAACCGTCTTGTGATAGGTCGTATTGATATGAGTGATAAACGCCGAAAGTGTGGTCGATTTGCCGGCGCCGGTAGCCCCGGTTACCAGCACGATACCATGTTGCCGGTCAGCAAGCTTGCGACCGGAATTCGGCAGCTCGATATCGTTGAAAGAAAGATGCTTGAAGGGAATCACGCGAAATACCGCGTTGCCGCCATGCAGATCGTTGAAAAGGTTAACCCTGAAACGGGCATTCATGAAGCTGTAGCCCAGATCGAGCTTGCGGTGCTTTATGAAATTCACCAGCTGCAGATCATCGAGAATCGCTTCAAGCATCACTTCGTAATCTTTGACGGATATGACCGGCATATCCTTGATCAGACGCATCGAACCATCTATGCGCAAAATAGGCGGATATCCAACCTTAAAATGCAGGTCAGAAGCACCCTTTTCTACACATAGTTTCATCAGCTCAAAAATCATGACTCCTCCAGCCTCTGTGTCATTCCCTTGCCTTGACTCAAACTTTCACTGAAAAATGAAGTTGTGCAATTTTATCAGAAAACACAAATTTTTTCGCTAAAAATTCACTTTTGCCATCCGCTATTGCACCTGTTATAATTCCAGCCAGTCAATTTTCAATTTCAGGTCACACATGATTGAACTTCAAGGTGTCACAAGAATCTTTCCAAACGGTGTCAGGGCGCTGAACAACATCAACGTCTCGATCGGCGCCGGTGATTTCGTCTTTCTGGTCGGCCCTTCAGGAGCCGGGAAAAGCACTTTTCTGCGGATGCTGTTTCGCGAAGACCTGCCAACGGAAGGCAAAATCCTTATCGATGGCAAAGATATAACGACAATGCCGGAAAACAGAGTGCCTTTCCTGCGCCGCAATCTCGGCATCGTCCTGCAGGATTTTCAGCTGTTGAAAAGGCGCACCGTGGCCGAAAACGTGGCTTTTGGCCTCAGAGTCATCGGCGCTTCAGCAACGGTGATCAATACCCGCGTCCAGGAGACCCTCGAACAGGTCGGCCTCTCTCATAAACGCCGGATGTTTCCAACCGAACTTTCAGGTGGCGAACAGCAGCGTGTCTGCATCGCCCGCGCCATAGTCAACAACCCGCTGATTCTGATCACCGACGAACCTACCGGCAACCTCGATCCAATGATCTCCCAGGAAATTATGCAGCTGTTTCTGGAAATAAATGCCCGCGGCACAACTGTCGTCATGGCCACCCACAACCACAACCTGGTCAACAAGATGCGTAAAAGAGTTCTGGCTCTGGTTGACGGCCAGATCGTCAAAGATGAAGCCTGTGGCACCTACGCCTATGAGTAACCCTCTCTGGAGCAAACACTGATGTCTCTCGCCAACCTGAATTTCTTCATGAGTGAAGCGGCCACCAACCTGCGCCGTTCCGGCATGATGGCTTTCATAACCATTTCGACGATCGGAATAGCCCTGATCATGATGGGTGCGTTTCTTCTCGCCACCATGAATATGGAATCATTTCTCGTGCAGATGCAGTCAGAAGCCCTGGTGACCGCTTATCTGAAAAAGGAAGTCTCGATTTCCGATGCCAAAACCCTCAGTCTGAGACTCACAAGCCTTGACGAGATCGAAAACATCGAAGTCGTAACCCCAGAACAGGCCGCCAGAGAGCTGTTCAGCAACCCTGACGACCAGCAACTCCTGCAGATCGGCATCACTCCTCAAGAGAACCCCCTGCCCACAACTCTAAGAATGAAGATCAAGGCTGGAAACGACCTGCAACCGCTTCTCGCCAAGCTCAAAGGCGAGTCGATGATCGACAACTTCAGTTATGGTGAAGAGTTGTTCCAGCAGTTTCAGGGGCTTTCCCATCTTCTCTGGGTTACCAGCCTGGTCATAGTAATTCTGCTCGGCCTGGCATCGCTGTTCATTGTCTATAACACCGTGCGCCTCACCCTTTTCATGCGGCGCGAAGAAATCATCATCATGAAGCTGGTCGGAGCCACCAACTGGTTCGTCAGAGGGCCGTTCATCGTCGAAGGCTTCATTCAGGGCACCGTAGGCTCGCTGTTCGCCATCCTGATCCTGTTTTCCAGCTATCGTTTTGTTCTCGGCAAACTTGCCGAACTGATTCCATTTTTTGCAGCCGACATCGGGTTCGAACAATTGTTCAAACTTTCGGCCAAGCTTTTCATGATGGGCGTAGTGCTCGGCATTTCCGGCAGTCTGCTGTCGCTAAGAGATATCAGCCGGTTCAGTAAATCAACCCCAGAGGGAGTCTGACATGCCACGTTTCCTGATGGCTGTCCTCCTCATTCTCTGCTGTTGCCGGTTCGATCCCCTGTCGGCGGCCAACAGCAGAAAGACTGTCGACACGCAGAGCATGCAGAGTGAAATCGAAGCAATCGATCTGCAGCTGGATTATCTGAAACTTAAAGTCAGCGACAGCCAGAAGAAAACCCGCAAACTTGAAGCCAGTATCAAAGAAAAAAAAACCGAGGTTTCACAACTGCAGTCGCAGATCGACCAGCTGGCCCTGATCCAGAGCGAAACTCTGCAGCAGATCGAAAGCCTCGAAAATGAATCGAAAGAAGGCCGCGAAAAGCTGAAGGAAATGCTGACCCGGTTCAGATCAAGACTGGTGCAGCTGCATAAAATCAAGCAGGGCACTCTGTTGAGCTCGATTGTCTCGGCGAGGAATCTCAACTCATTTCTGAATCGCTATCACATGGTTAAATATCTTCTCGAAAGCGATAAAGATCTGATACAGCAGCTCAAAACCCACGATCTGCGCCAGAGAAAACTAGCTCAGGAATTGCAGATCAGACACCAGCAACTGGAGGGTGGCAAAACCGAGCTCGACGCCAAGCAGAAAAAACTCGACCGCGAAAATTCAGCCCTCTCTGCAATGCTGTCAACAGTTCTGCTCGAGAAAAAGCTCTATCTCGCCCGCGAAAAATCTCTGGCATCAGCCCGCGATCAGCTCGAAGATGAGATATCCCGTGCAGAAAAGAGTATCAGTTCCCCTGGCTTCGAAGAAGAGCTGCATAAACCAGCCGCCCCGGCCCGACCGGTTAAAGCTGTCGTTGAAACCGGCAAGTTGTCTGATTCTGCTCCTGAAGCGGCACGCATCATGCAATTCTCCTGGCCGGTCGAAAAAGCCAATCGCAATGGCATTCAGGAAAGCGGCGACGAACACTCAGCCGCACTGCAGATCAAAGTCGCAGCCGGCAGCGAAATTCTTGCCGCCGCCAAGGGCAAAGTTCTCTACAAAGGCACGATCAGCGGGCTTGGCGATGTAGTCATCATCGGGCACCAGCGGGGATTTTCCTCAGTATATGGCTGCCTTGACGATATCTGGGTCGGCCTCAATCAGATCGTCGAGAAAGGCGAAACTGTCGGGCGCATTTCAGGTGGGCGCAACCAGACTCTGCATTTTGAAATTCGCTTCGGTGGCAGAAAACAGCTGCCCCTCACCTATCTCCCCGCTTCCGGCAACAGCCGCTGACTCACACCCGTCATTGATTGATCGTCGCAATCAGACGATTCACCGATCCTGTCTATTCATGGCCTTCGCAAACACAGACCAAAGCGATCGCAGTCTTAAAATATGATATCAGCAAATACTGGCACCCCATCTTTCTTCAGATAACGACTGCTTCGTCGCTTTGCTCCTTGCAGTGACAGAGATACTGCATAGGCGTTTCGCTCAAAGCTGCAAAGTCAACAAGCACTCAGCTAACCCCCGAAGCAACATTTGTTGTTATTGTAATTATGGTTGTGCTAAACTAATACAAATTTTCACAGGTGTCTTTTAAGGAGCTTCCATATGGTCAGAAAACTTTTCCGCAGCATGGTCCTGGCAGGCGCTTTATTCGGGCTCCTTCTTTTCGCGCTCAACCAGAGCGCCAGTGCCTCTTCGACCAACCTCACCTACTTTAAATCTCTCGACCTGATCCGCAAGGTTCTTGAACTGATCAAATCTGATTATGTCGAAGAGAATATCGACGAACAAAAGCTCATTTACGGTGCCATCGAAGGCATGCTGAAAAAACTCGACGACCCCTACACCCGTTTCATGGAGCCAAAGAGCTTCAAAGAAATGCAGGTTGAAACCCAGGGTGAATTTGGGGGTCTCGGCATCGTCATTTCGATCAAAGACCGCATGCTGACCGTTATTTCTCCAATCGACGACACCCCTGCCGCCCGTGCCGGCGTCATGGCCGGTGACATGATCATCAAGATCGACGGCAAAGACGTCATCGACATTGCGCTGCACGATGCGGTAAAACTTCTGCGCGGCCCGGTTGGCAGCAAGGTTGTCATCTCGGTTCTGCGTGAAGGCGAAAAAGATTCCCGGGACTTCGAACTTGAACGCGAAATAATTAAACTGCCAAGCGTCAAATACTGGGTAATTGCACCCAATATCGGCTATATCCGCCTGACTCAGTTCATCCAGACTTCATCTGAAGATCTTGAAAAAGCCATGATCGATCTCGAAAAGAATGGTGCAAGATCCATAATTCTCGACCTGCGCAACAACCCGGGCGGCCTTCTGACCTCTGCCGTCGAAGTCGGACGCAAATTTATCCCGAAGGGTGACATAGTTTCGATCAAAGGGCGTGATGGCGAAGAAAATACTTACAGCTCGTTCTTCAAGTATCATCCCATTCTGCCGCTCATCGTTCTGATCAACGAAGGTTCTGCCTCGGCATCTGAAATCGTCGCCGGCGCTATCAAAGACAACAAGCGCGGGCTGCTGCTCGGCAAAAAATCATTTGGCAAAGGCTCCGTTCAGACGGTTATCTCTTTGAACGATGGTTCTGCCATGGCTCTGACCACCGCGCTTTATTACACCCCCTCCGGAGTAAACATCCACAAATCCGGGATCACCCCCGATATCGAAGTCGAACTGCCCAAACTCGACGAAAGCAAGCAGGATGAAATCCGCAAAGCTATCGAGCTCGACCAGAAATATCTGCAGAAGCTCAGCAACGCCCATAACCAGCTCAAACCTGAAGCGATGCCGATTCCAGCTTCCGGTGCTGCTCCAATCAAGTCTGTCGCCACTCAGACTTCGGTCGTCGAACTCAGCTCCGGTACCATAACCGTTACCACCGGAAACGCATCAGAATCTCATCAGCTCAGCGGCTTTGTCGAACCTCCCGACAGTTTCACTCATGGCAAGCTCGAGCAGTATGTAATCAACCCGTATGACACTCAGTTACAGCGTGCTATCGACATTCTCAAATCGACGAATGTGTTCATGCCTCTGATGGACTCAAAGGAATAACTGCGAGGTAGCAATGCAGGAACGGCCGATAACTGATGAAAAGGCGAGATCAGGCGTAACCCTGATCGAGATTCTCATCGTCACCGTCATTATCAGCCTGATGGCAGCCCTTGCTTTTCCTGCCTGGAAAATCGTACAGCAGCGCGAAAAAGAGCGCCGCCTCAAAAAGATTCTCAACGATGTGCGGTCGGCAATAGCCGGCAGCAAATCGCAGCTCTCTACAACCGACTTCGATGAAGGAATCAGAACCTACATAAGAGTCAAAGGAGTAGAGCTGATCAAGCTTGCGAATACGACGCCTCCGGGAGCCATCGCTTCGGCCGCCATCGCCTCTTTCGTCAGCAATCTGGCTTCGACCGGCCTGGGTTACCCGCAAACACCTTCGCATCTGATTTACAGCCACAAGTATTCTATTACCGTTGCAACCGGCCCGACTGATGTGTCGGCGACCGCCGGCAATGTCACTATTGAAATCGACAGACGTTTTCTGCGCACTATTCCGCCTCATCCTTTCCAGTCCTGGTATCCGAATGCCACCTGGACCTTTCAACCTGCAGTTCCTTCCGGCGGGGCCGCAGTAGCTTCACACGCATGGGGAACAAACGTCGGAGTTCTCGACATCAAATCTTCAGGTGCCGGAATGGCCCTCGATGGGAGCAACACCGATGCCTGGTAAGCGCCAAAAAGGCTTTTCTCTCTTCGAAATGCTGCTGGTTGTTGCCCTGATCGGCGTCATAGCTGCCGCAACCGTTCCGGTTGCCGAACTTATGTTCATCAAGGGCAAGGAAGGCGAGCTGGAAAACAACCTGGCAAAGATCAGGCAGGCGATCGGTCTCTGGAAAAGAGACTGCCGAAATGCGGTTGTCAGACAATACGGCTACAACAATCTCTATCTGATACCTGACTCCAATCTCTGCCCGCCATCGCTGCCGGCGCTTATGCGACCCGATACCGTACTTACCGGTGGCAAATTCGAAGTTCTCGACCCCGACGGAGTGACGGTCAGAGCCAGTTTTTATCCGAAGGCCTACCTCGACCAGATTCCCATCGACCCGTTCGTGGGTGCCGCCACCTGGAACATTCATTACGCTTCAGGCACCACGGTTGCAGTTTTCGAAGGTGGCGCGGTCACCGGTGGTGACCCGGTCAAACATGTCGGAGTCTTTGATATATCATGTGTCGATAACACGGGCAACCGCCGCCGTGGCTTTGTTCAGGCCATCGACGGAACCAATTACACAGACTGGTAAGGGGTTAACATGCAGAAAAAGGGTTTCACGATTATTGAGCTGCTGATAGTCATTGCCATTATCAGCATTCTGGTTGGAGTAGCCGTTCCCTATTACAATGACTACATAACCGACGCGCGGCTTTCCGTTCTCAAGCAGAATGCCGCGACTTTCCGCAATACCATAAGCCAGTTCAGAGGCGACAATCTTCGCGGCCCGTTTGCGGTCGACGTCAAAATTGCAGGCACCATCGTTCATAGCGGGCCTTTTTCGCCAAACCCTAATGGTTCAGAGCTCATTTCAGGCCCGATTCAAATTATCGAAAACAAGGCGACACGACGAACGAATATAAGGTATCTGCCATCGATGCCGGTCTTTACCGACCCATTCAACGGCGGCAACATAGTACCGCCGGCAGTGGTCACTGCCAGCCCCTCGGCTTATTTTTATGATGGGCTTGCGGGTGGGACTGCCGGAGCATTCGATTTCGATATCAACAGCAATGCTAACTTTTCAGACGATTCTGAATTTGCTTTTCTCGACGGCAACAATGATCAAATGTTTAACGCGAACACCGATACCATACTGTTTTTTGACACCAAAGCCGCCTACGGTGGAACTCTTCCCGCAGGAGTCGCCACCCCTCTCGATTACACAAATATTTCCATCACCGATTCGACAGGTGTGAAACACTGAGACATTTCATTAAGATATTTGTGTAACCTGCCGATACCTTTGAGGAAGGACTTACTTTAACCAGATGAACAATGATTTTCTTAAACGCAAAAGAATAGGCGAAATCCTCATCGAAATGCGCGCTATAACCGCGCAGCAGCTCGAGGCCGCCTTGAAACGCCAGCCAGCGCTCAGAAAGATGATTGGCGAGATTCTCATCGAAGATAAAGCCCTGGGCGAAGAAACATTGTTCCGGGGTCTTTCGGCACAGCACGGCATCGAGTTTGTCAATCTCGGCACCACCGAGCTCAATACCGAACTGATCCGGCAGATTCCCGAAAGCCTGATCAAAACCTACAAGTTTATTCCGATCCGCAAAGAACCCAAGTCTTTAACTATCGCCGTCTTCGATCCGACCAACATCAAAATGTTCGACAGCATCAAGATGGCGACCGGTTATATGTTCATCAAATGGGTTCTGGCCATGAAATCACAGATTCTGCATATCATCAACGATGTGCTCTATCGGCCGCAGAACGTTCTCGACAATGTTCCGATCGATGAACTGCTCAAAGACGTCAAACTCGAATTCAGCAAAGAAGAAAATCAGTTCACCGAGACCTTCAGTGGTGCCACGGCATCAGACATGAACCTTGAAGAGTTGAAGCGTGAATCTGACCAGACCTCTATCGTTACCCTCGTTCACAAGATCATTCTTGACGCTGTTAAAATGAGGGCTTCAGATATTCACATCGAGTCATTCGAAAAGATCATTCAGGTCAGATACCGAATCGATGGTATTCTTTACGATATTCTGCCGATCGAGCGCGCCGCTCAGCAGGCAATCATCTCGCGCATCAAGATCATGTCGAATCTCGACATCACCGAGCGCTTCATGCCCCAGGACGGCAACTTCAAGCTCAGAGTCAAAAACCAGCACATCGAGTTCCGCGTCGCCATTCTGCCGTCGATCTACGGTCAGAACTGCACTATCCGCGTTCTCGACGCCGGCCGCGTCAATCTCGACCTCAAAGGTCTCGGTTTTCACGAAGACGATCTGCAGCTTTTCGAATTCAACATCGGCCGACCGTGGGGCCTTTGTCTGCTTGCCGGCCCAACCGGTTCCGGTAAAACCACAACCCTTTACTCGGCCCTTTCTCTCATCAACAGCAGACAGAAAAAGATCATCACTGTTGAAGACCCTGTCGAATTCAAAATTCCCGGGGTTCATCAGATGCAGGTTCAGGAAAATAAAAACGATCCAACCCGCTCATTAACTTTCGCCAGAGGGCTGCGCTCGATTCTGCGTCTCGACCCTGACATCATTCTCGTCGGCGAAATTCGCGACTATGAAACAGCTGAAATTACCATCAAAGCAGCTTTGACCGGTCACATGGTCTTCTCGACCATTCACGCCAATACTGCAATTGAAACGGTCAGCCGTCTCGAAAACCTGGGCATCGACCCGTATCTTTACGCTTCTGCTCTGTGTCTGCTTGTCGGTCAGCGTCTGGTCAGAAAAATCTGTCCAAGCTGCAAAATGGAAATTGAAGCCACCCCCTATGTCGCGGCCTCTCTCGGTCTTGAACTGAAAGATCTCGAAGGTCACCCGCTCTATCGCGGCATGGGTTGCAAAGATTGCAACAACAGCGGCTTTAAAGACAGAACCGGCCTCTACGAAGTTGTTGAAATCACCCCCGAACTCAAGGAACTGATTGGTCAGCGCCGAACTACGGTCGAACTGATGCAGCATCTACGCAAACGCAAGGTCAAAACCCTTTCCGATTGCTGCCTGTCGAAAGTTCTCGCCGGTGAAGTGCCGATAGAAGAATACATCATGATCAACATGGGAAGTTAATCGATGGCAAGGCAAAGTGCAAATATTAAAACGGTCCTTGAACTCGGAACCTACGAGTTGCGCCTGCTTACGCTTGAATCTGCAAGGCCCGGTGAAGTACGCCTGAAAAAATGCCTGTCAACAATCACGCCCAAGGATTTTGTCGCTTCCACCTATATTGAATGCCCGATCATCGACCCCCAGCCGCTGCATAAATCTCTGCAGTCGCTGATCAAGGAATCGAAACTGCCTTATGAGAATACCATGCTTCTCATGCCCGACCATGCGGCCCTGTTGAACCTTATGGTCACTCCGCCGCGGTATTCCCGCAAGGAAATGGACGAAGCGATCAAAGAAGATTTCATACCCATAATGCCGATGCCCTATGAAAACTGGCATGTCGTTCAACAAAGTATCGGTTCCTGGGAAGAAGACGACATTGTTCTCGCTATCGCCCTGATCAAGAACAACCTGCTCGAAGCCGGCGGAATTGTGCAGAATGCCGGACTCAACCCGATAGTAGTCGACCTTAACGTTCTCAATGTCGCCAACCTGATCGAGCATCACCTTACCAGCAGCGAAAACAAAGGCAAAAACATCTGCCTTATCCATCTCGGCCATGAGTCGACTTCGATAGGCGTCTTCAAGGACGGCCAGCTGCGGACTCTTCAGAACCGGCCGATCGGAGCTTATGACTTTACCAAGCAGATAAGCAAACACTTTCATGTATCTGAACTTGACGCAGACCAGTTCAAGCGCAACGAAATCTGTTTTCTGCCTGAACCTTCGGCAGAACAGGATATTCAGTATAATTTTACCGTAATCAAGAATGTCTTCGCTCAGCTCTGTCGCGAAGCTTTTACAGCTATAGAAAGCTATCTGACCAAGTTCAGAGAATTCACCATTCATGAAGTCATTGTTTCCGGCGGTGGTGCCAATTACGAAAATATCCATGTCGCCCTCTCAACCAACCTGAACACGAAGGTCAGTAGAGTCTGCGAGCTTTATCAGCTCCAGGTGAATGGCAGCCCGGTCGACGATGCCGAAAAGAACTCTCTCGCCGCAGCATGCGGCTGTTATCTGAGGGGTTGAAATATGAAGTTTCAGTTTGACCTTTTACCTGATGAATACAAGAGCCTGCCCAGGGACAACTTCGGCATAGCGCTTGCAATTCTGATAATTGTGACGACAATTGCTGCGGTTGGCAGCATGACCCTCAAAAACCGCAGCGAGCTTGCCGCTGTCGAAGGCAAACTGAATGCGAAAGACAGCGAACTTCGTTCGATAATTGACAATACCAGCAAACTGCAGCCTCCTCTCAATGAAATCAATGCGCTGCGCGGCAGCATCGATTTCATCAATTCCAATCTCGATACTCCTGCAACCAACATGGTTGAATTTCTCGCCGCTTTCGAAGCTGCCGTTCCAGATCGCGTCATTATCAACGACATCTCTCCGAAGATATTCGACGATCTGAAGGCATCATTTTCGATCACCGGCGAGGGAAGCACGATTCAGGACGTTCTTGAATTCGTTAACCGCCTTAACCAGAGCGGCAAATTCAAAGCCCAGCTGCAGAGCAACACCAGCGTCATGCTCGAAAACGGCCAGGCACAGAAATTTCTTCTCGTTTTGAATTACATTCCGACTACACGTAATTAACCATCAGGGAACAGCTGTGAAAACAAGATTAAGATCGACGATAGAAAGAGTGGTAACCTACGGGCTCATCGGGGTCGCAGTAGTCTTTCTTATTTACTTCCTGACTTCAGTTAACAAAAATCAGCGCCAGCTGATCGCCAGCAAGGAAACTGAAATCGCTGCTTTGTCACAGCGGGTAGATGATTCACAAAAAGAATTTGCCCAGCGCCGGCAGCAGATCGAAGAAATTACCGTCCAGCTCCGCGATAAACGCCAGGAAGTCAAAGAAAACTTTGAAAAACTGCTTGAGAGTTCGTCAAATTACACTATTTTTATAGAACAGGTTCAGCGCAAGGCCAAAGCCCTCGATGTCCTTATCCAGGATTCCACTTACAAATCACCTCAGCCGGTGAGCGGTGCCGGAGGCAATTATGTCGAATTCAAGTTCGACATGAAAATTCTTGGCCACTACAACAAGTTGAAACAATTCCTCTGGGAAGCAGAAAATGCCCTCGGCAGGCTTGTAAAAATTTCTCATCTTGAGATTATCCCTCCGTTGAACGACCAGCAGGGAAACATGTCCATGAAGCTGACTCTATCAACGTTCTTTGTGCCCTGAAACCAGGGAGGAAGCACTTATGACGCAACAGGAATTCATCGATTACCTGAAAAAGAACAAAACGGTCGCCTTTGGCGTGCCATTCATCGTGTGCGTACTGCTTCTCGACACTCTGGTTCTCAAACCAGCCAGGCTGGCCAAGAAACAGGGCGCTGCCGGCACGACCACGGCACAGGCCCCCGCAACCGCAGCCCAGACAACCGTTCCGACTGATCCCGCTGCCGGAGCAGCCGGCAAAGCGCCAATAGCTCCCCCTGATCCGATTGTGGCACCGGTGTATCCGAAATTGTCAGATAAGATTGTCAGCCGCTTTTCGGCTAACCAGCTTTACCCCTTCCAGGATAACCGCAACGTTTTCCTGCCACCTGAAAAAGCTGCTGCCTTAATTGTCGAAGCCACAGGTGAAACCGAAGAACCCGTTCTTGAAAGACCGGATATTTCCTATCACGGTTTTTTCACCCTGGGAAAAGACAAAGTCGCGATTCTTAAATTTGCAGATGAACTGCTTCTCACCAGAATCGGCAGCACTCTCAAGCGGACCTCTTTTTCTTTGACTTCGGTTCTTCCTGACCGGGTCGTGATTTCCGACACCACCGAGGGAATAAAGGATTTTGAAATCTCCCTTTCCGAAAAACCAGAGGATAAGTAGCCCATGGATTATGCAACCATCAAGAAGCTTTTTCAGGACCGCGACAAAAGTGTGCGCCTGTTCTGCCTGAAAAGTCTGCAGAAGCAGAACATTGAAAACTCTGACGAGTTCATCCTCGAAGGTTTACGTGACGGACGACCGGAAGTGGTCATCGCCGCGATGAAAGCATCGAGAAGATCAGCCAATCATGATATTTCCGGCATGATTGTGACCTATCTTGAATCGCCGAACAGCATATTGCGTAACGAAGCTCTGCACGCCCTGACCGGCAGAAATCAACCCGATATACGCACGGCAGTATGCGACTTTCTCAAGCACGAGGAAGACCCCGCTCTCGTTGCCACCGGTGTGAAGGTCATAGGTTCCTTCAAATCCTCTGAATACATTCCGCTGCTCAAAGCCTTTCTCAATTACGCTGATGAGCGCGTCAGAGCCAATGCGGTCGAATCGCTTGGCGATATTAACAACCCTGATGTAATCGAGGTTCTGAAGGTGCTGGTTTCAGATCGTAACAACCGGGTCAGAGCCAATGCAATAAAGGCTCTGTGGCTAAAAGGCATCAGATTCGGGCTGAATACCCTTCCCGAAGAGCTCAGATCGCCAAACACAAGAAAGCGCGCTTCAGTTGCCTACATTCTCGGAGAAATCCAGGAAGACCGCTCGCTGGAACTGCTCACCGGTCTTCTCAGCGACATTTCGCCCACTGTCCGCAACCGATCGGTGCTCAGCCTTGGAAAAATCGGTTCTTCCCGCATTCTGCCGCAATTGATCGACGCTTTTTTCAACGAAGACGAAATCAATATCCGCGAGACAATCATTCTGACCGTAATAAAAATCAACCCGGAAGCTGCTGTTAATCAGCTGAGTGACAGATTCAACCGCGAAGAAAATCCACGTTTGCGGTCGATTCTGGTAAAATGCCTTGGCAAAGCCGAAAACCCTGCCACTCTGTCACTGCTGACCAAGGCTTTGCGCGATCCGGACGGGCGTGTACGCGCCAATGCCGTCGAGTCACTCGGCCAGCTCAAGGATCAGCAACTTGCCGAACTGCTTTTTCCTCTGTTGAATGATTCAAACAACCGGGTCAGAAGCAATGCCGCCACCGCCCTGTGGAAACTTGGCGGAACAGGGGCAATCGTTACCCTGAAACAGATGATTCGCTCCTCACACAAGCAGATGCGTTCATCAGCGGCCTGGGCTCTCGGAGAAATCGGCGCCCTGCAGTTTGGCGACGTGCTTCAGGATCTCACCGGCGATTCAGATCCGGATGTCAGAAGATGTGCACTAAAAGCACTGGCAAAACTGTCAAAAATAACTTAAACTCTTAAGCGGTCATACTCAGATAATTACGAGGAAGTCATGAACCGCTTGAAAAATTCGCCGATCAGCCTTGTGCTGGCATTTCTTCTTTGCCTGCATGGTGGGTTATTCGCCCAGTCCGATAAAGCCCGGGAACTGAACCGCCAGGGTCAGCTTGCCATAGACAACGGCCATCACCAGGAAGCCATTCAACTGCTAAAGCAGGCAATGCAGCTCGAACCAAGCTGGGGCGAGCCCTATTTTAATGCGGCAAAACTGCTGCGACTGCGCAACAAGCGTGACGAGATGGTCAAGATGCTCAAGAAAGCCCTGGCGCTTGATCCGGCTAACAAAGCCTATGCCGAGGCCTATTCGAAAGTTCTCAAAGAAGAACTTGAAGTCGCAGAAAAGGCAAAAAAAACTGCGGATGCCGACCGCCTTCGCAAAGAAATCATCGGCATCAATCCGGCAGAGCTCGAAATCGGCGTTCAGATTGTTAACCAGCTGCTGGAAGCCGGCGACAGCGAAAAAGCCCTTTCGACAGCCGAGAATCTCATCGAAAAGAACCCCTCGTTACGAACCCGCTATGACTCAGAGCCCATGGGCAAGCTCTATTCGATCATGGCCAGAATTGAACTGGAAAAAGCCAATCTGAGCGCTGCCCGGTCGCATGCCGACAATGCCTCGAAATTTTCACTGGCCGAGCCTGAATCGATAAAGGCTTTGATGTCTCAGATCAAGGAAAAACAGTCTCAGGCAGTCAACGTTCTGTTAACCCAGGCTGCCGATGAAAAGAAGTCTGGAAATGCTGAGTCAGCGCTGCAGACTCTGAAAAGAGCCGAAGAAATTCTGCCGAACAGCGAGGCGGTCAAGGCTGCCATCGACGAAATCAACCAGTCACGCGATGCAAAATCAGCTTTTGCCGATGCTGCCGGGCTGGTAAAAAAGGGCAGCTGGCTTGAAGCGCGCGACATGCTCGAGTATGTCGTTTCCGTAGATTCAGGCAACGCTGAAGCCCGCAAAATGCTGAAACAGGCAGCTGATAAAGAAGAAGCCCTGATGAAAGCCCTGGGGCGACCAGACAGACTGCCACGCAGTTCAACTGACCGTGCCGCTCTGGTAGAAGGTTTCCTGCGCCGGGGTGTGCAGTTCATAGAAGCCGGCAACCAGAAAGATGCCGCCGTCTCCCTGAATCGTGGCCTCGCCGTCATCGAGCTCGACTCCAGTCTTGAAAGGTTCAAAACGGCTTTCACCACCGAACTTGCCAAAATACAGACCACCGACAATCTGCGCACCACCTGGGAAAAAGCCATCGAGGCCCGCAATGCCTATGAATATGAAGAATGCCTGAAACTGCTCACCCAGCTGCCGAAAGATTATGATGTGCAGCTGCCAAGCTATCTTGCTGAAGCCTACTGGAAAACAGGCGATCATGAAAAGGCGATGGAAAATGCCCGCTACCAGCTGGCCAATCAGCCTGAAAACAACCGCGCCAAATACATCCTCGGCGCAATATATCTCGAACAGGGCGAAAAAGATCTGGCTTATAAATATTTCAAGGAAATCTATGATTCAGACCCGGATTACCCTGAAATAAACGACAAGCTCCTTTCTTCCAGCACCTCCAAATGGAAAACCGTTTTCCCGATTCTAATCGTCGTTCTGCTGCTCTGGATCGCCTGGGCTCTCTATAAATATCTTCCGGAATACAACAAGAATTCTGCTATCCGCAAAGCCCAGTCGTTTCTCAAAAAAGAAATGCACGACGAATGTATCGAAGAGCTCAACAGGATTCGCCGTCTGCCGAATCTGACCCAGTATGACGGTGCAATAATTTCGCGAATTCTTGCTCAGGCTTTTCTGAAACGCGGCATATATGACCGTGCCATCGGTGAATGCAAACACCTGATTTCAATTTCTCCAAAAGACGAGGAAGCCCACACCTGGCTTGGTTATGCCTATCTTGGTCGGCGCATGCTGTCTCCTGAAAGCCTGCCCGAACTGCTCAATCTATACAATAAAGACCAGCGCAACATTGCTCTGGTATCTTTGCTCGGCTCACACTACACCCAGCAGAAAAACCTGTCAGAAGAAGGAATCAAGGTTCTCGAGCAATGGCTGAATCTCGACCCCAACAACCCCGAAGTTCTGAAACCGCTTGGACGTTATTACCTGAAAAAGGCCCGCAGTGACGACAAAGCCATGAAGGTTTTCCAGAAGATGATGGAACTTGGGTCACCGGAAGCCGAATTTCTGCTTGGCGTCGCAAAAATCCATCTGAAACTTCGACAGTTTGACAGCTGTCTGCAGCTATGTGAACAGGTTATCAATGCCGACATAAATAATGAACTGGTTCACTCTATATTGCGCGAGGCTTATCACAAGCAGAACCGTATCAGCGAACTTCTCGACATTTACGGAAATTTTCTGAAAAACAACCCATATAACGTCGCATTTCAAAACGGACTGCGCGAGGCTCAGAAGCTTGCCGGCAGCTCTCCGGCCCCTGCCGCCAGCGAACCGCCCCCTGCAGCTGATCAGATTGCCTGCCCGCATTGCGGTCAGGTAAACTCGAGCAAAGAATACTGCTGCCAGCATTGCGGCCAGAATCTCGTCTGAGAGGTGACAATTCTGACAAGCCGCCCTGAATTGAAAAATCTGCATTTAACCAGCCGGGCAGTATTCTGCATTTGGCTTCTGATAAGCGTTTCCCTGCTGCTGAGTCTAAGTCTGCATGCAGCCGAAGATTATTCGACCCTGCGCAAATTTCTCACGGCGCGTATGTATGGCGAAGCATACAATGAACTGCTGCGCCTGGAGCTCACCCGCGACGAAGCCGACCCTAAACTGGAAAAATTGCGCATCGACCTTCTGGAACGCACGAAGGAGCGCCTGGTAAAGCAGGCACGCGTTAACCCGGACGATCCGGCAATTTTTACGATTCTTGCAGATATCTCCTTCCATCAGGGCAAACTCGAAGATGCTTCCACTCACATTTCCAAAGCACTCGAAAACAAGTCAGGGCCGATGGCAAATTACGTATTTGCCAAAATTCTTTTCCGCAAGGGTAATCTCGCCCAGGCTTTCGACCAGATGGGAAGCGTTCTCGAAAACATGCCTGATTCACCCGTAGTTTTTGAGGACTTTCAGTTTCTTTACGCCTGCAAAAGCTACGGGGTCGCCACCGCAAAAAAGATCTCGCGCAATACCAATTTTCTCAAGCGCGCCACACCGGTTGACGCAGGCCCTGACACAGCAGAAATACCTGAAAGCCCGTTCGAAAATGACCCGACCCAGGTCGTGGCGCTGCCGAAAGTTCCAGAAGAACAGAAACCGGTCGACCCGGTCACAGTAAACAACGCAACCATAACCGACAAAGATCCTCTTCCAGACGAAATTCCCGACAATCCTGACGAAGAACCGGACGATATCGACAGTCCCGAAGACCTCCCTGATGTAGAACCTCCTGCGGAACCTGACGTTCCCATAGTTCCGAGACCAACCCCGGAACCGGTTCAGACAGTTAAACCTGTCGTCCCCAAGGCTCCTGAAGTCGACCCCGAGCAGGAAAACATCAAAAAGGCCGAATACTGGCTCAAGCAGGCAGAACGACAATACGAAAACCGCAAGTATGACGAAGCCAAAGGCAACTGGGAAAAAGCGGTAGAACTGCACGCCGAACTGCCGGGCAAAGATGAAATCAAGGCGAAGATCGACGCCAAATTCGATCTTTTCCAACGATATAAAAAGGCTAAAGACCAGTTTGAGCTGGAAAAATATGATCTCGCCCTGCCGGTTCTTGAAGAAGCCTACAAAGAAGAGCCCGAAAGGTTCAAGGAAGCGGCCTTCCTGATCGGTAAAGCCTACCTTCTGAAGCCCGAACCAGACAATGATCAGGCACTGCGACACCTCGACCTGGTGCTCGCCCAGCCCGACCTGGACCCACTTTTTAAACGCGATATCGAATGGACAAAACTGGAAATATTTTATGGCATGGGCAGATATGAAGAGGCTGACGCGATCTTTCAGCGCTTCAGACGTGATGAAGAAGCATTTGCCACCAACCAGGTCAATTTTACTCAGCTGCGCATCGGCTTGTTTTATAATCTGCACGCAACATTGATTCACATCGGCTTTGGTATTTTTCTGGCCGCATTCTTTATCGTCTTCATGCTGCGACTGCTGCCGGCAATTTCTCTGTCGTTGTCTGACCCGCTGACAAGCTCGAGAAGACTGTTCGAAGGCAAGAAATATCAGAAGGCAATCGGTATTGCCGAAAAAGCTCTGACTAAAAAGCAACCGATACAGATCGAGCGTGAACTCCTCGAAATCCTTGTTAAGTGCCATTACGAACTCAAGAATTTTGTCCGCTGCCAGGAAAACGCCAGACTCATTCTCGAAAAATTCCCCGGTAATACCGTAGCCTGGGGGTTCCTGGCCAAAGCATCCATGGCGACCCATGACACATCAAATGAAGCAATTGCGATGTATGAAACACTCTACAAGGAAAACCCGGCCAAAACCGAATATCTGCCGGTTCTTGCCAGGCATTACGCTCAGACAGGCAACAACACGGTCGAAGCCATGAATATCCTGTTCACCCACTATCAGACCGGCGGCAAGGAACCGCCGATAATACTCGCCCTTGCCGATGGTTACGTGCAGAACAGGTCAATGGGCAATGAAGTCATAACTCTGCTCGAAGAAGCCCTGAAATTAAAAGACAAGGTCGATTACCGCGAGCTCCTCGCCCGCAATTTTTCAAAAATTGGGAAATACGCCGATGCGGCACGTGAATGCATCAAGGTTCTGAACGAAAACATCAACAATATGGGCATACACGTTGTCTACACATCGTCGATGAAGAAACAGAAAAAGACCTCTGAAGCCATCAATCAGTATAAAGACTTTCTCCAGCGTTATCCGGGCAACCCCCAGCTCACCGAAATCCTCAACGGCCTCAAAAAGGATTCCGACAGTCTTTCGGCCGGCGACGACGATCTGCTGCCAATTCCTGATGAGCTGCCGATGCCCGATCTTCCTGATCCCGGCTATTCTTCACCGGTTGGTGATATCGACATCGAAAATTACGTCGAACCGCCTCCCGAAGGCTTTGATGTGAACGCTCCACTCGACACTCCCATTCCAGAATTCCTGAAGGGCGACGAGTACGGAACCGGTCCTTTGCCCGCACCCGCGGAAATTCCGGCGATGGCCGGACTCCCAGCCACTCCTGCCGCAAAAAGAACTGGGAGCAAAGCAAATCTGCCAAACATTGACCTGCCGACTCTCGATCCATTCGAAGAAAGTTCTCAACTCTTCGACGATTTTTCAGTCGAACTCCCTGAAGAACTCGGCGGACCGGTCATGCCGGCTCCAGCCAGCGCGATAAACGATTTTTCCAAACGCAATCAGGTTCGTCCGGACGACCTTGTTCCACCTGCAGGCATGCCCGCCGGCAAACCTGCCCAGGAAAAATCCGGGCCCGGCCCAAGCCAGGGTCTTGTTCAGAAAATAGTAGCAGCCCAGGAGAAAGTAAGGGCAAGAAAATGGGATGAAGTTATCTCACTGTTAAGCCCTGATTTTGCCTCAGAACGCAACAAAGAGGCCGGTCTGATACTTGCCAACGCCTGGCTTGCCAAAAACAAGCCTCTCATGGCGCTTGAAATCATCGAGACCCTCGATTTCGACCCTGAGCTGATGTCTGAAACGATCAAGGAAGTTCTCTACCGCACCGGAACTGCCCTGGAATCTGAAAAGAAGATTGACGAAGCTTTACGGATGTATGACCTGATCTGCAGTGTCGACATCAATTTCAAGGATGCCTTCGACCGATCTGATAAAATATACAGTCGCCGCAAAGCCGGTTAGAATTTTCCCATCAGAATTTCTGCATTCAGCGCCAGGCCTTCGATTCTGACGCCGGTGGCTCCGGCAAATGTGTAGCCGGCACCGAATTCAAGCACAATATGTCGGCTCATCGGCAACACGCCAACTACCATCGGTTCAAAAAAGCTGAATGATCCCTTGTTGAATTCATAGCCTGACGCAATGCTGCGCAGACGATATTCGCCGACACCGAAAGATATGCGCCATTTGACGCGGGAATCCTCTCTGAAGGAGTCTTCCAGGGTCAGTCCTGCCATATCGAGATTGAATTTCTGGCTGTTGCCATTTAGAGTGCCCTGACAGAATAGCAGACCGATCTCAGGGTCATAAAGCTTGCCGGCAAAGGCGCGCACCCCCCAGACCATCATGTCACCGCCGAAATCCTGGGGTGCGGCAACGCGTTTGTATTTTGTAATCGGACCGATACCGTAAACATATTCGCTGCCCTGCGGATCTGAATCCATAAGCAGGGTAGGCCCGGTCGCAGCAATGCCTGGAACGCAAAGCAAAACGAAAAACAGAAGGATAAATTTGCAGATTTTGCTCATGACGGCCTTATCGGCACATTGTCGGATTTATTTCATCTGCCATTATTTTATCTGCGCCCGGACCCCGCTTAAAAAGGTTGATTAAAGTCTGCAAAAGTCGTTATTATATACATCTATCAGGCAATACTGTCAGTCAGTTAATCTGCCGCAGGAGGACAGAGTGAGTAACGATATGGGGCCCACGCCGCTGGGTAAATTCGTGATGTTCATGTTCGTGATCGGCTGTATTTTTGCCGCCGCAGTATCATTTTCACCGGATCTCAAAAACCGCCTCTTCCCCTCTGCCGGAACGCAGGTAAACTCCACTGGAACCGACACTGCCGCGACAACCGGCAGTGAGCCTGTGACCCAGAAAGTCAAAGTCGAAGCTCCCGATACGGCAGGAGTGACAACGGTGCAGGAATACACCTATGTCCCGAACGAATCCCTGCCTCCAGTAAGCGGTGTTTCGGGCTACAAATGGGATGAAAAAGACAAGGTCGTGGTTTTTCCGATCAACGTCTGGTTTGGCTGGCTGCCGATCATTGCAGCCAACAACGGCTTTGCTCCGAACGAAGACAGTGTTTTCTTCAAAAAATATGGGTTCAAGGTTAACCTGAAGCTCATTGACGACCCGATAGTAGCCCGCGATACTTATGCCTCCGGTGAATCACACGTTCTCTGGGGCACTCTCGACATGATTGCTTTGTTTGCGCCGGGCCTGATGAAAGACAGCCGCACCGCACCGCGTGTTTTTCAGCAGATCGACTGGTCGAGCGGCGGCGATGGCATCGTTGTCCGCGGCAACATACGTTCAATAAAAGATCTTGAGGGCAAAACGATTGTTTACGCCCAGAACAGCCCGTCGCAGTATTTCATCACCAACCTGCTGATCAATGCGGGCATTCCGCTTAACAAGGTAACGCATAAATACACTACCACTGCATTTGAAGCTGCAGCAGCTTTTGTCGCCGACAAAAGCATTCACGCCTGTGTCAGCTGGGCGCCAGACATCTACACTATCCCTGAAAAAATAGCCGGGACTCAGATTCTCACCACCACAGCCGATGCAAACCGCCTGATTACTGACGTATGGGCAGCACGCGCCGACTTTGCCAAAGATCATCCGGATGTCATCGAAGGGTTGGTCGCCGGCATTTTCGAAGGCATGACGATGCTGAAAAATGAAACCCTCAAGGTTAAAGCCTTCGCCCACATGGCAGAAGGTTATGGGATGAAGGTTGAAGACATCAAGTCGATGGAACAGGATGCCTACATCACCAATTTAGCGGAAAATCAGAACTTTTTTCTCAACAAAAACAGCCCTACCAATTTTGAACGCACCTGGAAAAACATCATCTATGTCTATCGAGAACTCGGTCAGATAGCCACTCCGGTTAGATTCGACGAAGTAGTCGACTTTTCGGTGATCAAGAATTTTGTCGACAAAAACATGTTCCCGGAACAGAAAGACATTCAGGTCAGCCGCTTCGTTTCTACGAGCTACAAAAAGGTTTCTGCAGAAGCCCCGGTTTTGACCCAGACCGTCAGAATCAATTTTTATCCAAATTCAGATAACGTCTACGAGCCTGAACACGACGAATTCGGCCAGGCTATCGCCAACACTCTGTATGATCCATCGGTAGATGCCACTCTTGAAAAGATCGCCCGGATGGTAGGGCAGTATGACCGGGCCCAGGTGGCGATCGTAGGTCACACTGACAGTTCGATGAAGGGAAAGGTCCCCGAAAAAGCGGTTAAAGATCTTTCGAGTGACCGTGCCAATTCGGTTCGCAGCGCCCTGGTTCGCAAGTACAAATTCCCGCGTGAAAAATTCATCGTCGAGGGCAAGGGCTGGAGTGAACCGGCTGATGTTTCTGACCCGCTGAATCAGGCATTGAACCGCCGCGTCGAAATTCAGGTTTTTACCCCAGAAAAATAAAACTTCCAAAGGAGCTGGAAAATGTTTAAACGGTTGATGAATCTAATTCGAGGTTTCTTCAGTCTCTTCATCAAAGGGCTTGAATCGACCAATCCAGAGGCTCTCATCGAAGCCGAGAAAGAAAACCTGCGAACCCAGATTTCCAGGTTCAACGAAAGCCTTGCCCAGCATGCTGCCTTCACCGAACGCCTGATGCGCCAGGTCAAAACCTTATCGGCCAAAGACAAAGAACTGACCGCCAAGATTACCGCCAACCTCAAGGCCGGCAACAACAAAGTTGCAGGCCAGCTCGCTCTGCAGCTGCAGACTGTCAAGCAGCAGCTCGAAGAAAATCAGTCTCAGCTCGAAATTGCAGAAAAAACCTTCAAAGATCTTGAAAAATCCAGGGATGTTGCCGTTCGCGAAGCCCAGATGAAGATTGAAAAGCTGCAGAATCTTGTCAGTGAAACCCAGATGCATGAAGCCCAGGCCGAGCTCCAGGAAATGGCCAAAGGCATGATTTCCGGTATCGGTTCCGGTGGCGATACGATCAACCGTGTTACCGAATTGCTTGAAGAACGCCGCGATAAGGCAGTAGGCCGCTCAAGGGTCGCTGCCGGCTCATATGACAATACGCAGGTCACTATGAAGGAATCTGAAATGGAAGCTCTCGGCGATGCCGCTCTGGCAGAATTCGCCGCGATGAACGGCATTGCCATGTCTGGTGCCGGCCAGCCGCTGGCCGAAACCGACACCCCGTCCGAAGATGTTCCGCAGCGTGGCATGGGCCCGATGCAGAAGAATTAAGCATAAGGAGCAAGAGATGAATTTTAGAGGAAAACTGTTTCTGGTTCTCGTGGCCATGCTGGCCATCTGTTTCGGCGTTGCCAGAGCTCAGGAAGCCGCAGTTGTCGAAGCCCCGGATACCGAGTCGGTAACCACGGTCAAAGAATATAAGTTTGTTCCACGCGAAACTCTGCCGCCGGTTCAGGGCACTTCCGGCTACAAATGGGATGATAAGGAAAAGGTCGTCGTTTTCCCGATCAACGTCTGGGCCGGCTGGTTGCCGATCATTGCTGCCAACAACGGTTTTGCCCCGAACGAAGAAAGCGTGTTCTTCAAAAAATACGGTTTCAAGGTCAATCTCAAGCTCATCGATGACCCGGTCGTAGCCCGTGATACTTTCGCCAGCGGCGAAAGTCACATTCTCTGGGGCACACTCGACATGATGGTGCTTTTCGCACCCGAACTGATGAAAGACAGTCGCACAGCTCCCCGCATTTACCAGCAGATCGACTGGTCGAGCGGCGGCGACGGCATTGTCGCCCGCAGCAAAATTCGCTCGGTTGCTGATCTCAAAGGCAAAACCATCGTTTATGCCCAGAACAGCCCCTCACAGTATTTTATCAGCAATCTGTTGATCAATGCCGGCATCGGCCTCGACGAAGTTACCCACAAATATACCACCACAGCATTTGAAGCCGCCGCTGCCTTCGTTTCCGACCCGAAAATCGATGCCTGCGTCAGCTGGGCCCCCGACATCTATACCATTCCCGAAAAAGTCGCCGGCACCCGCATTCTTACCACCACCGGTGAAGCCAACAAGCTGATTGCCGACGTCTGGGCAGTGCGTGCCGACTTTGCCCGCGACAAGCCAGAAATCGTCAAGGGCCTGGTTGCAGGAATCTTCGCAGGTATGGATATGCTCAACAACCAGACCACCAAGGCCCAGGCTTTTCAGTGGATGGCAGACGGTTACGGCATGAAGGTTGAAGACGTCAAGGCCATGGAAGCCGATGCTCACTCGACCAACTTTGCCGAAAACCGCGAATTTTTCCTCAACGCCAACAATCCGACCAACTTTGAACGCACCTGGAAAAGCATTGCCTATGTCTACAATCAGGCAGGGCTGGTTAAAGAAGCGGTTCCATTCAACCAGGTCATGGATTTTACCCTGGTCAGCGAACTCGAAAAAAGCGGTGAATTCAAGCACCATCAGGACAATTACGTCAGCAAGTTCGTTCCGACAACTTATTCGAAAGTTAACGCCGAAGCTCCGATTATCACCCAGACCGTGCGAATCAACTTCTACCCGAACTCATCGAATATCTACGAACCGGCTCACGATATCACCGGCAATGCCATCCCCAACACTCTCTACGACCCGAATATCGAAGCGACTCTCGACAAGGTAGCCCGGCTGGTAGGCGCGTATGATCGTGCTGTCGTAGCTATCGTCGGTCATACTGACAGTTCGATGAAAGGCAAAATACCCGAAAAGATCGTCAAAGATCTGAGCATGAGCCGCGCTGATGCAGTCAAAAAGGCTCTGGTAGACAAATACAAATTCGACGAGAAAAAATTCGTCGTCGAAGGTGAAGGCTGGAACAAACCGGCCGATGCCGACAACCCGATGAACCAGGCTCTGAACCGCAGAGTTGAAGTCTCGGTCTTCCCGCCCGAAAGTAACTGACAAGCACTGCCGGTCTGCCCGAACCCGGGCAGACCGGCCATTACATCAAACCACAGATAGCGGACGACTGTCTTCACGGGGAAGAAAAAAATGAAATTCAGTCTTCTTGAGAATTTTTTCGGTATAAGAACCGGCGTCAAGATTGCTGACCAGGTTATTCTCGGCATTCTGCCGATTTTCCTGATTTTTCTTCTCTGGGTTTTTGCAACTTCAGGCCGCACTGTCAACGTGCAACTGCCTGAAGGAATTTTTGAGGGGCATGAAAAGTCTGCTCCGCCCGACGGAACCCTCTTTAAAGACCGTATCAGATTGACAGTCGAAAACAGCAGCCTTGAATACGCTGATGAAAATGATCCCGACCAGGGTTCCATACTGGTTAAAGAAGGCAGAAAATTTAAACTTGGCAGCATTCCGGCCCGCCCTTTTGGAAACGGCGTCAGAATTACTTTGCCGATCGGCAGAATCATAGACCGGGTCAAAGAGACCCCGCCACCGATTCAGATTTCGGGCCAGTCTTCGGCCGAACGACCTGCCTCGCAGAATCAGACTGCTTCTTCAACAGCCACAACCGGCAGTCAGACCGCCGAAATCAGTTCAACCACGCTTCCCACACCGGCGACGGTCAGTCCTCCCATGCTGATATTCAATTTCAAATATGAGATTGTTGAAACCCGTATCATAAGCCCTTCAATGCTGCCAAGTCCTTCAGAAGTCAGTCGTTCACTGCCCTCATTATGGTCCGACCGTTATCTGCCTAAGAATATCCTTTTCAGTTTTCTCAGAGTTGGTGCCGGCTTTCTCGTCGCCTTCATCATCGTTTTCCCCATGGCATTGCTGATGGGCACCTTCAGTAAATTCAAGGCTCTGATTGCGCCGCTGATGCTCTTTGCCGGCTATCTGCCAATACCTGCTCTAGTGCCTCTTTTCATGATTCTTTTCGGCACCAACGAACTGCAGAAAGTCATGTTTCTTGCTTTTGGCTTCGCGATCTATCTTCTGCCTCTTTTTGTCAAAGCCCTGGAAGAAGTCGACAACGTCTATCTGCAAACCGGTTACACTCTTGGGGCCGGAAAATTTCAGATACTGAACAATATTCTTCTGCCGATTGCCATGCCCAACCTGTATGATGCGATGCGTCTCGGCTTTGGCATAGGCTGGGGCTATATCATTCTTGCAGAAATGGTCGATATGGGCAGCTTCGGGGTTGGCACTCTTATTTTAACCAGCCAGCGACGCGGCCCTCGCGAAGACATCTATCTGGTGCTGATTGCAATCGTCTTTATGGCTTTCATTACCGATAAAATCTGGGAAAAGGTTGGTGAACAGCTGTTTCCCTACAGGAGCCAGAGACGATGAGCGAACAGAAACCAAAATCACCGTCGTTTTTTCGCAAAATTGCCGGGCTCTTTTATCACTTTGACGAAGAGCAATCTGTACCACCAAAAAAGAATCCGGTCAAAACTCCGGTCACTCCTCACCCAACCACAACCGACCCGGTGCCAGATCAAAAGCAATCCGACCCGACGGTCAGGCAAATTGTAACGTCAGACCCGCATCCGGGGCCGGCAGCAAAAGAATCAGCCACTGGTATAGCGAAAGCGCCGGAAGCTGAAAAACCTGACAAAGAAAATGCAGCAGCATTTCCATTTCCGGAAACTCCGCAGAATCGGCCCGGGACAGTTCACTCTGACCTTGACACCCCGTTGCCTGAGCGGCAGCCGACTCCGGTTAAAATTGAAGAACATGACCCGATTCAGATTTCCGTGCCTGCCGCTCCGCCAGCATCATTGCCGGCGCAAAAACTGAAACCGATCGTGACTTTCAGCAATGTCACCAAGATTTTCAATCCCCGCACTCCAAATGAATTCATGGCTCTCAAAAACATCACTTTCGAAATTGAAGACCTGCCCGATGTAGGCGAATTTATTGCTCTGGTCGGGCCTTCAGGCTGCGGCAAATCAACAGTTCTCAATCTCATTCAGGGATTTCAGGAAGTCGGGCCGCCAACCCTCGGCGAAGTGCTGGTTAGAGGCAAACCGGTGACCGGGCCGGGCCGCGACCGCGGCATGATTTTTCAGAAATACAGCTCCTTTCCACATCTGACCGTATTGCAGAACGTGATGTTCGGCCTGCAGCTGAACCGTGATTCATTGGGTTATCCCGAACAGGTGATGGAAAAGCTCGCCAGAGATATGATCGCAAAAGTCGGTATGAAAGGGCATGAAGACAAATACCCATACCAGCTTTCAGGTGGTCAGCAGCAGCGAGTCGCCATCGCCCGCACCCTGGTGCTCAAACCACGCATCATCCTGATGGATGAGCCATTTTCAGCACTCGATGAACCCACCCGCATTGAAATGCAGGAATTGATAACGGCACTCTGGCAGGAAGTCGAAGCCACGGTTTTCATTGTCACTCACTCTCTGGCTGAAGCGGTTTATCTCAGCGACCGCATCTTCATGTTTCAGGCCAACCCGGGCCGCCTTGCCAGACAGATAGCCGTTACCCGTGACCTGATCGGCAAATATGAAGGCATGACTCCGCTCGAAGTTCAGGAAAGTCCTAAATTCAATGGGTTCCTGAAGGAAATAACCGATGAATTTTTGAAAATTGGCGGTTCAGATTAATGACACCAAAATTTAAACCAGGTTACTCAGATTATCTTATCGAAGCTTTCAATGCAGGCCTCGTTATCAAAGGCATGGGCGATATTCCTGTCAACAAGCTTTTCATTCTTGGGTCGTTCATTCTTGGTTTCAGTAACCCCGGATTCTGGTTTCTCGGCCTGGCCCTGGAATTTGTTTATCTCTGGTTTCTTTCCTCCAATCCAAGATTTCAGAAATATGTCCAGGCCAAACAACTGTCACAGATTGCCGAATCACGCTCGGTCAAAATGAACGAGGTCATCGCCAGCCTCAATCCCGACAACCATGCCCGCCTTAAACGTCTCAACGCCAATCTTGCCGACATCAACAAATTGATGAACTGGAACACCGACCAGAGTTCTGGATTTATGAACCAGAGCCGCCAGGAGACTCTCAGCCAGCTGCCATCGATTTTTCTCAAGCTGCTTAAAACCAAACAGTTGAACGAAGAAAGCCTGCAGCGCACCAAAGAAAGTGAGATCACGGGCGAAATCCGCAAGCTCGAACAGCAGCTCAAGGGCGGAATTAGCCCGGCGCTCGAAAAGACCCTGAAAGGGAATCTGGAAATTCATCAGAGGCGACTGGAAAATCTCGGTAAAGCCAAAGAGAACGAGCAGATAGTCGAAATGGAATTGCAGCGTATCGAGAACCAGCTGAAAATGGTGCGCGAAGGCATTCCTCTCGACAGCAGCCCCGAGGGTCTGAGTGCCAATATCGACCAGATCAACAATTACCTGGGCGAAACCCAGGACTGGATCAATTCCAACAGCGACTTTCTCCGCAAATTGAGTGGCCCACCTATTGGTGAGCCTGAATATGAAAACGAAAACGAACCGGTCGTTCCACCGCCGGGGCGCGAAACTGAATAAAGGAACAGGAACATGGCAAATTATCCGGAATGGGCCAGAGAAATGTCGGAAATCTTCAAAAGCGGTTCGATCAGCCAGTTTTTGCTATATGGCAACATAGATGACTGGGTGACTTATGCCGCTGAAGATAACCAGGCACTGCAGTGCCTTTCTTTAAAGGATTTCCTCACCCGCGTCATGTTCTCACCTTTTGAAGTGGTGCTTACCTACGATCGCGGCCATGGCATTCGCGCCAGCAAGGGTGGAGAACTGTTTTTCAATTTTCTCAAAGCCTATGATAGTTTTCATCGTACCGGCTTTGCGACCTCCGGAGATGGCGACATTACTGCCGAAAATGCCGGAACCCTTCCCAAAGAGCCCAAAAAAGCACTGGCACTGATTGATCGCTTTATCAGACATGGCCTGGTGCGCAGCAGCGCCGACAAAAACGGCAAGGCAACGGCAAACCCGATGCGGATTGCCGTGATCGTTGAATATGCGCAATATCTGCTGCCCAGAGCCGAGATCGCCTATACCAGTTCCGAATCGGTTGAAACCCTGATCAGGGTATTCGACTGGGCTTCTGATCCTACTATTAACAATGCCTACGTCAGCACCTGCCTGGTTGCCGAAAATCTCAACGACGTCAATCGTCAGTTCGTCGAAAACCCCAGATCGGCCAAAATTCAGATCAGCCTGCCTGACTCGGCGACGGTACTGAATTTTGTCAAGGCTATAACGGCCTCGATAGCCGATTTCTCGACAATCTGCGATGTAGACCGGGAATCATTGGCACAGAAACTCGAAGGGTTGTCGTGTATCGACGTGCAGAACCTTATTGAACGCGCAGTCAAGAATCAGCGCCGCATAACCATGGAGTATCTGCGCGAAGTTAAAAAAGAGATGATCGAAAAATCGGCGGGCGGGCGCATCACCTTCGTCGAATCGACACGCAATCTCGATGACGTGGCCGGTCACAGCGAAGCAAAAGCCTGGCTGCGTCAGGATGCTTCACTGATGAAACGTGGCAAGATTAAAGCCCTGCCGATGGGTTATCTTATTACAGGCCGCATCGGAACTGGAAAAACCTACCTGGTCGAGTGCTTTGCGGGCGAAGCCGGTGTGCCATGCGTCGAGCTGAAAAATTTCCGCGACAAATGGGTCGGTGCCACCGAAGGCAATCTTGAAGCAATTTTCAAGATACTGCATGCCATGGGTCAGGTTATCGTGTTTATAGACGAAGCTGACCAGGTTGCAGGCAAACGCGATGCCAGTTCAGGCGATTCCGGAGTTTCAGGCCGTATTTATGCGATGCTTGCCCGGGAAATGGCTGACACCCGCAATCGCGGCCGTATTTTCTGGATCTTCGCCACCTCAAGACCAGACCTGCTTGAAGTTGACCTTAAACGCGTCGGGCGACTGGATGTTCACATGCCGCTCTTTGCCCCGCAGACCGCCGATGACAAGAAAGCCCTTTTCAAGGCTCTGGCGCGCAAGAACAAAGTTAAACTCGAAGATTCAGACATTCCAGAATTCCCTGAGACCCTGGATATCGGGGGAAATGAGATGGAAGGAATTCTGATCATGGCTTCGCGCATGTTTGAGCTTCAGGACGAAAACGCGCCCGACAACAAACCGGTCGGACATTTCATCAGAGAAGCCCTCGCTGCTTATCGGCCGATGGCACATTCAGCAAGACTTGAATATATGGACCTCGCCGCGGTTATTGAATGCACCGATCAGCGTTTTCTGCCGGAAAAATTTGCCAGACTCGACACCGATGCGGTAAAAAATCGCATGGACGAGCTGAAAATGGAAATAACCGAGTAGGGTCAGGCGACAAACTCACGTTCGACTGCCAGATATTTGGTGAGACGAAGAATTGTGCCACAGCCAGGGGTCGAGATCAGTTCATACTGATCGGAAAGCATGCTGATTAGCCCGAGACCGCGACCTCGGGTCGAATTGAGACTGCGAAGGTTCTGCGGAATCGGGACGCATGACAGATCGAACCCGCAGCCTGTGTCTTTGACAGAGACTTCGAGCCGATCACGATA
This sequence comes from uncultured bacterium, assembly GCA_964474705.1. Taxonomy (GTDB): domain Bacteria; phylum Muiribacteriota; class Ozemobacteria; order Ozemobacterales; family Ozemobacteraceae; genus Rifleibacterium. The sequence continues at coordinate 25,384 of CAYYUI010000015.1, read as the reverse complement.
GATCAGAAAAACAATCTCGAGCTCAGTGTCGCCGGTCGAGACCGCACCATGTTCAACTGCGTTGGCATAGGCTTCGTCAACAATCATGGCAAGTTCAAAGACCTGGTCTTCATCGAACCCCATCCGGCGGGCAATGACTTCGGCATTGTCTCTGATCACTCTCAGATAGCAGGGTTTTTTGAATTTGAAAAAAACCTGTTCTGGAAATTTTCTACGTTTCATCTTTATCATTCCTGATATAAGCATAATCTTTTCCGATTTTTTGGCAAGACCCCGAAAAGGTACTCAATCGAGAATTTCGCAGCATAACCTCTCCTGGAAACGAATACCCGCCGTACTCTTTGCAATACGAAGCTATTCGACTGTTTTGCATTGTATGCTGCCTTTATGGTACAAATCATTCATGATAAAAAATACGATCATGATATTGTTTTTCATGGCTACAGCTGTCTGCTGTTCCGGGCAGCAGAAGTTTCCAGACTGGATGGACGAAGTCGAGCTGAAAAGCGATTCAGTAAAGCAGGGGTTCAATGAGCCTGAAGCCCCGATCGATCCGTCGACAGGCCAGCCATCGCCAGGTTCACGTGCGCCCGGTTCAATATTCGGCAAACCGAAGCTTCCGGATTTCAGCAAAATGCGCGAAAAAGCTATTAAAACTGAATTAGAAAGGCGGGCAGCCGCTGAAGGAGATCTGGAAGGTTCTTATTCTGCCTCGATCAACAATATCGACAGCCTCAAAGCCGAGAAAGCAAAACTGGAAACTCTGCTGGCCGCATCTCCAGGCCAGAATGAAAAGCAGCAGCTGCTTGCCGGCATCGGTGAACTGGCAAAGAAGCTGGCACTCAGTGAAGAATTTATCAAACTGCTTGACCAGAACTCGTCCGGCACCAGGCAAACCCCGGTGGCAAGTATGACTGCAGCGCAATTCAACAGAGCCATTGAGTTGCAGAGTCTTCTGTTCCCGGGAAAATCCCGCCTCACAAGCGGCAAAAGCAACAAAATCGAAAATCAGAGCCCGCAAAAGACAACCGCATCTTCAACAGAGCAGATTTTAACCCCAATCCCCCACACAGCTTCAGATACAGACAAAACTGCCGATGAAGCAGATACCGAAGAAGAGGCGCGGTTAAAACCATACCGCCCGGGTCAGATCAAATCTTTCTATCTTGAATCTAAAAAAGCACAGCAACAGAAACAGGAGGCAGACGGACAATGAAGGCACACAATTTTGGCATCGTCGGCGCTACCGGCGCCGTAGGTTTAAAAATACTCAAGGTTCTCGATGAACGCGTCAAGCAGATCGGCAATCTCAGACTGTTCGCCTCTGAACGCAGTGCCGGACAGCAGGTGGAATTCAGAGGCCGGAAATACCGCGTCGAAGATCTTGCCACCAGCGATTTCAGCGGGCTCGACGTCGTTTTCTTCTCTGCCGGCACTGAAGTCAGCCTGAAATACTGCCCCAAAGCCGTTGAAGCAGGCGCTCTCGTCATCGACAACACCAATGCTCATCGCATGATGCCGGAAGTTCCGCTTGTCGTGCCCGAAGCCAATCTGCATGCCACGAAAAAGCACAAGGGCCTGATCGCCAACCCCAATTGTTCGACCATTCAGATGATTGTGGCTCTGGCACCTATTCATCGGGTCAATCCGATCAGGCGTATCGTCGTTTCAACTTATCAGTCAGTATCCGGAACCGGGCTCGAGGCCATCGACATCCTGAAAAAACAGAGCGAAGCGATGTTAGCCGGCAAAGAACCACCGACCGGCGTTTATCCGCACCCAATCGGTTTCAATCTGATTCCCCAGATCGATGTGCTGCTCGAATCGGGCATGTATCGGGAAGAAGAAAAAATGGTGCGTGAAACCTGCAAAATTCTGGAATCAGACATTAAAGTCTGCCCGACCACTGTCAGAGTTCCGGTTATGTTCTGCCACAGTGAAGCGGTAAACATCGAACTGTCGGCACCAATGTCTCTCGACCAGGTAAGACAGATTCTCGAAAACGCTGAAGACATAGTTATGGTAGATGACCCGGCAAAGTCAGTTTATCCGACGCCGCTCGCCTGCCAGGACCGCGACGAAGTGTTCGTCGGCAGGCTGCGCCTTGACCCGTCGGTGCCAAACGGTTTCAACATGTGGATCGTCGCCGACAATCTGAGACGCGGCGCCGCCACCAACGCTGTCAAAATTTATACCGAAATGGTAAAACATGGCCTTTTCTAAGCAGACAATCACGGCAGCTTCACTCTTTATGCTGCTGTTCATCTTTGCCGGTCGACCCGCAGTGGCGCAATACGCAGTTCTGAAAGGCGACGAACCCAGAATCAGGGCGATTCTGTATTATCACGAGAACCCGCGGGCCCTGATTTATTACAACGACCGGCGCTTTCATGCAATTCCGCAGACCAGGCTCGATGACGAATGGTATGTCGAAGAGATTCGCCGCGAAAGCATTCTTTTCAAGCGCACTTCCACTCACAGTTTTGCCGAGATCTATCTGAATGCCCCACAAAAAGCGAAGTTTCACAAAGATTGGTCATTCTATGGCCACCCGATTGCCCTCTGGGAAGCGATAGAACTGCTGGCCCACGGCTTCGGCTACCAGGCCCTGATGCACTTCCAGGCCGGCGGTGCCGTCGTTCCCGGCAATCATGGCGATACTCTGGCGAAACTGCTCAAAAAGATTCTGCCCCCGCACCACCGTTTTGCCTTTGAAGGCCCGGTTCTCATGGTGCTGCCGGTTCAGCCATCCGGGGAAGAATGGACCGAAGTTCTCGAACGCATGAAACTCTGTGTGCCCGATCGGCTGTCACTGCGCTACCCAGGGCTGAACAAACCCGGAGTCATTCTTTCACGCGGAGACGACATTCAGTTCATTCTGAGAAAAATCGCCCTCGGCGGCAAAGTGCCGATTCAGTTTCCCCGTGATCTGCACTTTCCCGTCTACGCATCTTTCCGCAACGTTCCGTTCGCGCAGATGCTGGTCAAAATTCTCTACCTCAACCAGTGTATTCTCATCGAACGCGAAGAAGGGCTGGAAGTGACGCCATGGCCGCGCCAGATACTGCAGCGGCGGCCTTACGCAGACTTCCCGCTTATCAGAGCAATACCTTCAGAGCCACAGGAAGGCTCAGGGCCTTACCCGCCACCGGAAGTCAGAGAACACACTCTCAATCACCCGGTAATTCAACAGAATCAGGTGTCGAGCGGCAATGACAGCTACTAAACTTTCGCTGCAGAAATGCAGTTCCTATCAGAGTGCTGAGCTCAGAACCGCTATCGAAAATCTGCTCGCGCCGCTCGGTGGCATAGAAAACTTTGTAAAACCCGGCCAGAAGGTTCTCATCAAGCCCAATATGCTGACCTGTAAAGAACCCGAAAGAGCGGCAACCACCCACCCTGCCGTCATAGAAACTGTAGCGCGTCTCTGCAGAGAAGCCGGCGCAACAGTTCTTATCGGGGACAGCCCGCCGGCAGTTTTTGGGCGCACCGAAGAATTCTGGAAAACGACCGGCTTTGCCGAAGCAGCAGCCAGGGCTGATTCCAGCCTTATCTGTTTTGAATCTGAGCCGAAAGCGCCGATAAAGTTCTTTACCAACGGCCGTGAGGTGACAGCGCACGTCGTCAAGACCCTGTTCATGGTCGACACCGTCATCAACATCGCCAAGATGAAAACCCACAACCTTACCAGAATAACCGGCGCGGTCAAAAACCTTTTCGGTCTGATACCCGGTTTTTCAAAAGCACAGTGGCACAAAACCTTTCCGGCTGCCGAAGAATTTTCTGACTTCATCGCCGATTTTGCCCATCAGATTCCGGTCAGTCTGAATATTCTCGACGGCATCGAAGGCATGGACGGTCAGGGCCCGGCAGGCGGCCGAGTTGTAAAATGCGACGTGCTGCTTGCCTCTACCTCGCCGGTAACTGTCGACATCGGTTTCTGCAGACTCGTCGGCCTGAATCCCGAACAAGTGCCCACCCTGAAAAGATGCCGACAACTCAACTGGGGACCGAAAGATTTCGCTGCGGTCGAAGTTGTGGGCTGCCCGGTCACTGAGGCCGAAATCAAAGACTTCAATGTGCCGCGAACTCCTCCCATCTCGATGATTCCGGGCTTTATAATCAGACTGGTGCGCCGGTTGATCTGGACAGGCCCGGTCCTGCTGCCCGACACCTGTATAAAATGCGGTCGCTGCAAAAAAATCTGCCCGGCCGATGCTATCAATATCAGCGATAAAGGTGCCGAATTCGACCGCGACCGCTGCATTTCCTGCTTCTGCTGCATGGAAGTCTGCCCTGTCGAAGCGATTGAAATGAAATCGAGCCCCCTGCTGGCGGTCGGGCTGCGGGTAAGAGGCCTGAAACGCCGGCTGCGTCAGAAGAAATGATGTTGAAACAAATCGGCAATCGAATCCAGTTATGGCTGCTCGACGCTCTGGCGCGGCAATGCGCCCGCATGAGCCACGGCAGAAAAAGACGCCTGGCAGGCTTGATTGCCGGCATTGCCCAGCCTCTTCCATGGGTGCGCTTCAAGCAGGTTGCCGCCAGCCTCCAGGAGCATCTGGAACTCGACGCGCAGCAGGCAAACCACCTGGCACGCAGGGTTTTCGAAAGTTTTCTTATCAACTCTTTCGAAATGGCTGGTTTAAAGCACTACAGTAACGATGAACTTTCCGGCCGGGCAATTATCGAGGGGCTCGAACATCTGCAGACAGCTCTCGCCAGAAAAAAGGGCGCCATAATAGTTTCAGGACATTTTGGCCTGTGGGAACTCATTCCGCCCTGGCTGGCACTGCATGGTTTCGACGTGACAACCGTGGTCAGGCGACAAAACAACCCCTTCGTCGATGCCTGGTTCGAAGATATGCGGCAAAGGCATGGTGCCAGAACCACCGATTCGGGTTACGGCATCAGAGACATTCTAAAATCGCTGCGCCAGGGGCATATTCTGGCCCTGATGATCGACCAGGACAACGGTAAACAGGGTATTTTCGTGAAATTTTTCCGCCGCTGGGCTTCTGCTCCGACCGGGCCGGCCCAGATTTCTCTCAGAACCGGAGCGCCAATAGTGCCGATCGCTATTTTTCCCGACTATGAGCAGAAACATCTGATCAAGGTGTGGCCACCGGTTTTTCCTGATGGCTATACCAACGATGTTGCCGGGCAGCAGAACCTTACCGCCAGATTTACCGCCATTCTCGAAGAAATTATCCGCCGGCAGCCGGAAAACTGGTTCTGGCTGCATCGCCGCTGGAAAACTCAGCCGACCGATGCACCCGACAATCCCTGGGCAAAACTTGTTTTGACTTCTTCCCCCATGACAGGTGATAATATCAGCGGAGCAGCATGATGGGAAAACTTTACCTTAAAATTTACCAATGGGTATTGCGCGCGGCAGTAGAACTGCTCGACCTTTTTCCGCCGCGCCGTATCGAATTCGAAGAATTTGCTCTGCGCAAGGGTTCCCTCCCCGAAGACCTCCAGATTCACGAAAATGGAACAATCTGGGTTCACGGCGCTTCGCTCGGTGAGGTCATTACCCTCAGACCATTTCTTAAAGAACTCGGCAGACTTTACGGCCGCCAGAGAATCGTCTGCACTGCCACCACCCTCGATGGTCTGCGACAGCTGAAAAAGGACGAATTATGCGGGTTCGCTACCCTGCTGCCGATCGAACTGCCCGCACTTGTAGTGCCATTTCTCGACCGGATCAAACCTAAAATTCTGCTGATCAGCGAAACTGAGATATGGCCGCTGCTTCTTGACACCCTGGGGCGCAAAGGCATTCCTTACGGCATTATCAACGGGCGCCTCAACGAAAAGAGCGTTCGCATGATGCGCCTGGCCTGGCCTATCTTCGAATCCGCCATCAGTCACATGTCTTTTGTTTTTCCCCAGGAGAAACAATACCAGCGAAGATTCAGAATTCTCGGAGTTCCAGTTGAACGCCAGCAGCAACTCGGCTGCTTCAAATATGACATTGCCGAAAATCAACCCGAAATCAGCACCTTTCGTCAGAGATTCGGCATTCCGGCCAGCCGGCCGATTCTCTGCTTCGGCAGCACCCACCCGGGCGAGGAAGAACAGATTCTCGATGCCCTTGCCCCATTGTGGCCAGATCTGACCGCCACTATCATTCTGGCCCCGCGCCACATTAAACGGGTTCCTGAGATCGAAGATCTTCTGCGCCGACGCAACATTGACTTTGAAAAAGTCTCTGAAGCTACTGGCGCGGCAAGACGCGTTATTCTCGTTGATACAATGGGTGAACTCCGCAATTTTTACGCTGCTTCATCGCTGGTTTTTGTCGGCGGCAGCCTTATAGAGCGCGGCGGGCACAATCTGATGGAAGCGGCTGCATTTTCCAGGCCGATTCTTACCGGACCGCACACTTTCAATTTTCGCTATGAAATGATGGCCCTGAACAGGGCAAGGGCAGTAAAAACCGTTAAAAATGCTGAAGAACTCAGACAGACAATCGCAAATTGGCTGGCAAAGCCGGAAGAGTTTATCTCGATGGGCACCCGGGCCCGCGAAGTATTAGACTCCATGGCCGGGGCCAGTCTAAGAACCATAGCCAGTCTGCAACAACTTGGCTTTCTACCCGAAACAGATGCCTGACCGAGAAATAGTCCTGCGCCTCAACGCCATGGGCGACATTCTTCTGACCATTCCAACTCTGCGGGCAATGGCAGCACGAGATGTCGAAGTGCATCTCGTCATCAACAACCGGTGGTCGCAACTGGCTGATTTGCTTCCGGCTCACATTCATTTCTTCAACGGTACCGGCAGTCTGATCAAACTCTGCCGCGATCTCAAAGCTCTCGATGCCCGCGCCCTTTTCGACCTGCAGGGAAAACTGGCAACCATCGCCATCAGAAACCTTGTTAACGCTCCGATAACCCGGGCCTATCAGAAGCGGTCTCTTAACGAACAATTTCAGGCTATCTGCCATCACTATCCGCTGCGCTTTTCAGATCAGAGACCAGTCTGGCAGAAATATGCCGAAACCTGCGGCGTCACCATCGACAATCCTGATCCATCGCTTAACCTGAGCGACTCATACCTTGAAGAATGCCGAAACCTGGCGACCGCCGCCGGCCTGCATGAAAAAAAGTTCATTTTCATTCATCCTGAAGCATCGAAACCAGGGAAGCAGTTTACAGATACCCTGTTGGCCACATTGGTGAAGAATTCACCGTTGCCGGCAGCAATCATTGGCACCTCCAGATCGCCACTGCCCGAAGCCGCTGCCGGATTCGATCTGCGCAACCGCTTTGAATTGAGATATCTCCCCGGTATTATCAAACTGGCCGCCGGTATCATAACAACTGATTCCGGGCCAATGCACATCGCCAGAGCTGTAAACACACCCATGGCTGCAATTTTCCTGCAAACCTGCCCATCGCTTGGCTTCGCTCCGGTTCCCTCACCAGATGTCATGGTTGTTTCACGCGATCTTCCCTGCAAACCATGCAGTCTGCATGGGCAGAATGAAACCTGCCCGGCTGGCGGTTTCGCCTGCCGCGACATCGATTCCGAGGCTGTTGCAACTCAGATTTTCGCATTTCTGGCCTCCCGATTATGAAAATAATCATAATTGGCCTCAACTGGCTAGGCGATATCATCATGTCGATTCCGGCCATAAGCGCCGCCGTAGCTGCGGGAGAAGTGCACATAGTCACCAGACCGCACCTGGCGGAGGTTTACCACCTGACCGGGCTGCCGTTGCAGATTCATGCTGTTGCGACCAATGCCGGCCCTATTGAGGTTTTCCGCCAGCTGCAGCCTCTGAGAAACCTCAAAGCCGATCACACGCTGGTGTTTCCTGACTCATTCAGAGCAGCCTGCCTGGCAAAATTCTGCAACAGCAGCCAGACAACAGGCTTTTCAGCACAATTTCGCAGTCTCTTTCTTGACCGGGCTGTCACCAAGCCCACGAATTTCACGACCTGGCACGAGTCAGACCTGCATTTTCTTCTTTGCCGAGAAGCCGGTCTGACATCAGCCGTTCGCTCCCAGCTGCCCCGATGTGAATTTACCGACGAAGTCTTCAAGGATGTTGCCAGGCGCCTCGAATTCGACCCGGACAGAGAATTCCTGGTCATGGCCCCGGGAGCTGCTTTTGGTGCAGCAAAACGCTGGCCACCCGGCAAGTTCAAAGCCCTGACCAGCTTGATTGCCAGAAATCTGGCGATGCCAGTCATTGTGACTGCTGGAAATTCTGAAAGATCCATCAGCGATGAAATCTGCCGGGATTCAGGAGCTGAGATCATCGACGCAGCTGGAAAAACCAGCCTTGGTGATCTGGCCTGTCTGTTAAGCCGCGCCAGAGGGCTGATCGCCAATGACTCTGGAACGATGCATCTCGCAGCTCTATACGGCACACCAACCGTGGTGCCGGTCGGCCCAACCGATATGGTACGTACCGGCCCGCTCAACAGCAATTTCACTGCAGTGAGCGCTCCGGGCGTATGCCCACAGGCCCCATGCCGCCAGCGCACCTGCCCCCGCAATCATCACAACTGCATGGAAGCGGTATCACCGGAAGCCGTTTTTGCAGAACTGGTCAGCCTCTTGAGGAAAAGCCATGCCTCCTGAAAGAATTCTGATATCGAGAACTGACCGTGCCGGCGATCTGCTTTTGACCATGCCGGTGTTCCGTGAACTTCGCCGGGCACACCCTGATGCGCATCTTGTGGCGCACGTCAGAAGTTACACCGCACCGCTGGCAGGTATGGTTAAAGAGATTGATGAAATTATCATCGATGATGCCCTTGCGGCCGGCATGTTTTCGACCGAACTGGCTGAAAGCTTCAGACGGCTGACTTTCGACTGCTGCATAATGGTACATCCGGCCGCCAGGGCAATTATCGCTGCCTGGCGCGCCGGAATTCCCAGGCGCATTGGCCGGGCCTCTAACATTTTTCAGCTGTTTCTCAACGACCGGCGTGTGCAAAAGCGCTCAAAGAATGACAAACATGAATACCAGTATAATCTTGATCTACTGCAGAATTTTGTCAGCACCATAGATTATTCGCCGTGGCGCTTCACTCCACCGGCAGAACTGACTGACCGGGGGCAAAAATATCTTGCCGCTGTCGGCCTGCTCAATCTTAGACCGGTGATCGTTCATCCCGGGCATGGCGGTTCTGCCCATAATATCGGCACTGATATGTATGCAAAGATAGTTTCAGACCTTTTGTCACACAAAATTCCCGTGCTTGTCAGTCTTGGGCCCGGCGAACAAAAACTTAAACAGGCTTTTCCGCAACCGCGTGCCGGCAATCTAGCATTTGCCGATTCGATTCCGGACCTCGCCGAACTTGCCGGGGTCTTTTCTGCCTGTTCAGCCTTCTGCGGCGGCTCTACCGGCCCACTGCATCTGGCAGCTGCCCTTGGCCTGCCCTGCGCCGCATTTTTCCCGCCCGTGGCAGCCATGACCCCGAAACGCTGGGGGCCAGTCGGTTGCCCGAGCATTATTATCGAGCCGGACATCGCCGCCTGCTCTGGCAGATGCGACAGTTGCCCGCACAAAGGCTGCATGTCGCGCCTGAAAACAGAAGAGGCAGTCGATTGGCTTGCCAGGGAGTATAACAGATGAGTATGCCATTGATAATCAACGAACAGATCGTCATTGCCGCCGATCAACTGGAAATCAGCGCCGTCAGATCATCAGGACCCGGCGGCCAGAACGTCAACAAAGTCGCAACCTGCATCGAACTGCGGTTCAAACCTCTGCAGTGCGGTCAACTCAGCGCCGCAGTCATCCAGCGTCTGCTCAAACTCGCCGGCAGCCGTGTCGACTCAGAAGACACCATCATCATTACCAGCCAGAGATTTCGCGAACAGTACCGCAATCTCGAAGATGCCAGAGACAAGCTCAAAGAATTGATTCTTAAAGCTTTAAAACCACCAAAAATCAGAAGACCAACCCGTCCGACGCGATCTTCGGTCGAAGACCGCATCAGTCACAAAAAGCAGGCCAGCTTCAAAAAATCGCTGCGCCAGAAACGCGACTGGGACGAATAAAACCCATAAAAAAAGGCCCCGGATTAACCGGGGCCTTTTTTTATGGTTCACTTCTTGTCTTTTTTGGCTTTGTTCATAGCGTCAAGAGCTTCTTTGGTGCGCGAATCATCGACACCATATTCATTCTTGAACTGCATGTATTTGATAAACAGGCGGTAGACGTCTTCAGGACCGTTGGCACTCTTCTGCCAGTCAGCTGCAGCCCATTCGGCTTTCTTCTTTTCGACGTTGAACTGATAAGAGGCTACGAGTTCGTTTCCGGGTTCGCAATGAGTTGCCATACCGGGTTTGAGAACCAGACCCTTGCCGGATGCCACACTGCTGACCGCCACGGCGCCTTCGACGACCGAAATTGAAGACTTCTTTCGTGAAGAAACCGCAACTTCAAATTCAGTGCCTCTGATGCCTGCAATGAGAGTCGGAGTCTCGATCTTGAACTCGCTGCCGCGTTTGGTGAATTTATACCAGGTTTTGCCCTTGAACACCTTGATGCTCATTGGCTGAACTTCCACGAGAGTTCGTTCCTTGATGCGCATATTTGTACCATCAGCATAAGCCAGAACGGCCTTGGATTCCTGAAGAGTTTCGAGAAGGTCGCCGGAATAGAGTTCGCAGCCCTGAGTAATCAGATCGGTTTTGGTGCTGCCGACTCTGGTCAGTTTAATCTGCCCGGTGACAATCTCAAGCTTGGCATCAAGCGGAATCAGCTTTACTGGCTCGGCCCAGGCTGAAGCAAAAGAGAAAAAACAAAAAATGAAGAGGAAGCACAGCGCTGTACGATTCATTATATCAAGCCTCCTGAACCCTTAAAGGGTGGTCGAATTACCGAATTTTACTAAATTATAAGAATCACTTAACAAGGTGTCAATGCCCGGCCAATTTGAATTTCGAACGGTCAGACCTGCGATACCGTAGCCGGAGCGCTTATATAGCCGGAAAAAATTTTGGCAAGTTCTTTTTTGGCCAGTTCCAGATTGTCGTTAACTATGACATGTTTGTACTGATCCTGGTAACTGAGTTCCTTGCGGGCGTTCTCGAGGCGATGCTGCAGGGAATTTTCGCTGTCCATGTTGCGTTTGCGTATTCGACTCTCGAGCTCTTCGAATGAGGGCGGCAGAATGAAAATCATAATGGCTTCGGGGTAAGCATCGCGAATTTTCATGGCCCCCTGAACATCGATGTTGAGAATCACATGACGCCCGACCGACAGGTTATCGGTCAGAAACTGCTTTGGGGTACCATAATAATTGCCATGCACGAAAGCCCATTCAGCAAATTCATTGCGCCCAATTGCACTCTCAAACTCGGCCGCCGAGCAGAAGTTGTATTCCTGTCCGTCAGTTTCGCCACCGCGTGGTGCCCGCGAGGTGGTAGAAATCGAATAAACGACATCAGGAGCGAACTTTCTGACAATGGTATTACACAAAACCGTCTTGCCGACCCCAGAAGGCCCGGAAACTATGAATAAATAGCCCTTTCCGGCATTTTTTTGCGGATTCATCGACAATTACTTTTTCCTGGCGATCAGAGACTTTCCAGTCATTGCTTCAGGTTTTTCGATACCCATGAGGTCGAGAACCGTCGGAGCAATGTCGCAAAGCTTTCCTGAGGACCGCAGCTCAACTGATGAGCGAGACAACAGGCAGAATGGCACCGGGTTGACAGTATGCTCGGTAAAAGCTTCCCCGGTTTCATCATCGACCATCTGCTCTGCATTGCCATGGTCGGCAGTGATCAGGCAATTGTAACCAAGCTCGTATGCCAGCGGAATGGCCTTCGAAAGAACACAGTCTACAGTATTTACCGCTTTTACGGCGGCTTCCATGATACCGGTGTGCCCGACCATGTCGCAGTTGGCGAAATTAACCATTATAAATGGGTATTTGTCAGCCTTCAGTTTTTCAACGAGATACTCGTTAACTTCGAACGCAGACATTTCAGGCTTCAGATCATAGGTTTTAACCTTGGGTGAAGCTACCATGTGGCGGTCTTCGAGGGGAAACGGCGGCTCATAACCACCATTGGTAAAGTAGGTGACGTGAGCGTATTTTTCGGTTTCAGCCAGTCGCAGCTGCGGAAGGCCGCGACGTGAAAGGATAGAACCGAGAACGTCATCGAGACGCTGCGGAGGAAATGCTTCCGGGAAGGTGAATTCATCAGAATAGTGAGTGAAACTGAGGTAGTTCACTTTCATTTCCTTGCGTTTGAATTCATTGAATTCAGAAGCGGTAAACACACGAGTAATCTGGCGCATGCGGTCAGCCCGAAAATTGAAGGCAAGAATCGCATCGCCATCATCAATGGTTGCCACCGGGTTGCCATTTTCTTCAATTACGACCGGCACGACAAATTCATCGGTTATGTTGACCTTGTATGAGGCTTCCATGGCCACTACCGGGTCAGAAGCGCGATTGCCCACACCATGCACGATCGCCAGATAAGCTTTTTCAACTCGTTCCCAGCGGTTGTCCCGATCCATGGCGTAATAGCGACCCGAGATGGTGGCCAGTCTGCCAACGCCGATTTTACCGGTCTGATTGACCAGTTCACGAATATAATGCACACCGCTGGTCGGCGAGGTGTCACGGCCGTCGGTAAAGGCATGGATGAAAACTCTGGTAAGACCACGATCTTTCGCCAGCTTCAGAATTGCCACGATATGATCGATATGGCTGTGAACGCCACCGTCTGAGACCAGACCATAAAGATGCAGAGCTTTGCCGGAAGCCTTAACACTATCAATCAACTCGTTCATAGCCTTGTTTTCAAAGAATGAACCGTCTTCAATCGATCTGTTGATCCGGGTAATATCCTGGTAAACAACGCGACCGGCACCAATGTTGAGATGGCCGACTTCAGAATTGCCCATCTGGCCAACCGGCAGACCGACATCCAGTCCTGACGCTCCCAGCCTCGTGAAGGGCCGCTCGGCAAAAAGCTTGTTGATGAACTCGGGATTAGCTTCATGAACAGCATTTCCCTCGGTTTTATCAGAAAGGCCGAAACCATCAAGAATGATCAGCAATACTTTTGGTGTTGATTCCATGTTTTAAACCTTGAAAACGAGTTGGGGCAAACGTGCAGGTTTGGCGGATTATACCCGCGACCGGCCTTCAATGTCAAATCTTTTGCCGCGAGGCTCTGTTGCAGCGGTTGATTGACATTGCCGGCAGCCTCTGCTATTAATCATACTCATGATCATAGCAGGGCTCGGAAATCCGGGAGCAGAATACGCAAACACCCGCCACAACGCAGGTTTCTGGGCGGCAGAAGCCATTGCAACCAGATTTCATGCAGTTTTTTCCCCGGCAAAGCATCAGTCGCTGACATGCGAAATTAACCTGCACGGACAGAGCCATTTACTGGTCAAGCCACAAACATTCATGAATCTTTCAGGTGAAGCCATCTCCGGGCTGATGCTCGAGCTCGATCTTCAGCCACAGGACCTGCTGGTAATCGTCGATGACATCAATCTGCCTGCCGGAAAAATACGCATCCGGGCTTCCGGCAGCGACGGTGGGCACAATGGTCTCAAATCGATCATCAACCATATAGGACGGAATTTCTGGCGCCTGCGTATTGGAGTCGGGCAACCTGTTGCCAACATGGAAGATCAGCACTTCACACTGGTGTCTCACGTTCTTGGGTCGATTTCCGGTCAGGAAATGACAGTATTTCGGCGGGTTATCGACGAAATGCCTGAGATTGCCGCGCTTTGGCTTCTTGGAATGGGCAACAAGGCGATGACCAAATATAACGGTATCGACTTCTCTGCCCCCGAATGAATTTATATTCTTTTTTGCTCTATTGCATTATGTTTGCAGCTGCTTTATAATTGCTCTGATTTGTAACTGATTGAGGTTGCTGATGCAAGATGTCACCAATTTAACAAAAACACAGCTTGACGCGCTCCGGGAAATCGGCAATATCGGCTCAGGGAACGCCGCCAGTGCTCTGGCGCAATTCCTGAACCGCAAGATTGACATGGCTGTACCGAGTGCGTCAATAATGGATTTTAACGCTATTCCCGGGCTGATCGGCGGGCCGCAGAAAACCGTCATGGGCATCTTTCTCAAGGTAATGGGCGAGGTCTCCGGGCGATTTCTGCTTCTCATCCCTGAGAAAACCGCGCTCAGGCTCCTTCACACCCTGATTCCCGGCTGTGAAATTGACAGCCCTCTCAAAATGGGTGAACTCGAGAGTTCATGTATGCGGGAAGTCGGCAACATCCTTGCCGGTGCTTTTTTGAATGCTCTGTCGGTCATCACTCAGACACCGATGCTCAATTCTCTGCCCTCCATGACTTTTGACATGGCCGGAGCTCTGATTGATTCGATCGTAGCAGACATGACATCGGTCAGCGACAAGGTATTGATGATCGAAACCTCGTTCATCGAAAGTGAAGAAGATCTGCGGATACATATCTTTCTGCTTCCAGATCCGGCCTCACTGCAGCTTTTATTACAGAAAATCGGAGTTTGTTGAAGCATGTCGGCAGTAATCCCCGTTGGAATGGGCGAAATGAAAGTTGCCAGAAGTCCTGAGCTGCTGGTGGTTTATGGCATTGGTTCCTGCGTGATCGTCTCTCTATATGATCCGAAATCGAAGGCCGGCGGACTTGCTCACATCATGCTCCCGGATTCATCAGGCCTCGACCGCAATGCTTTCAATCCGGTGAAATTCGCCGACACGGCCATTCCAGTGCTTTACGAAGCACTTGCCGGTACGGGAGCCTTCAAAAGCACTCTTGTGGCAAAGATCGTCGGCGGTTCCGAAATGTTCCCACCTACCGAAGACTTTGAGAACAATATTGGCCGCGACAACACTGAAGCGGTTAAAAAAGCACTGAAAAAGATCGGCCTGCCTCTGATCGCCGAAGATACTGGTGGCCGGCGTGGCAGATCAATAGAATTTGACCTCGAAAGCGGCACTATAAAACTCTCGATTCTGGGCGAAGAAGTCAGGGAAATCTGAATGACAAGATTGTCGATGTTGCTCGGGCTGTTCATGGCTGTTACTGTAACCGGTATAGTCATGCTTCTTGCCATCATGGGGAAGGTTGCAGCCGGCACCATTATCTATCGAGGAGTTCTGGTGTTCTTTCTCTTCGGAATCCTCGGCACCATGCTGGGTAGTTTCCTGGAAATTGTATTGATGCCGATCAGCACCGAAAAGGAAACTGAAAAGCTCAAAGACGAACTTTTGCTTGAAGACGAACAGTTGCAGGCTGAACTGGGCGACCTTCTTGATGAAGACAAAAACTCCACAAATCAAACTGTTACTCCTGGTTCCCCTACCGATGAGTCATGGTCGGGCACTGCCAGCAATGGCGAGCGTCCGGCTGCAGTCTCATAAGGCGGCCAGTCACGGAGGGATGATGTGAACAAAGAACTTCTGGTAGGAAAAGAATCTCAGGAAATCACTGATCCTAAGTTGAAAAATCGTCTACAGGACGAAGAAGATCAGAAACTCTGGGAACAATACCGCAATACCCGTGATCAGCGCATCAAAGACGCTCTGATCATGAAGTATGCCTCTTTCGTCAAATACGTCGCCGGGCGCATCGCCGTCAATCTGCCGAGCAACGTCGAATTCGACGACCTGGTAAGCTATGGCATTCTTGGCCTCATCGATGCCATCGACAAGTATGATTCTGAACGCAACGTCAAGTTCAAAACCTACGCCAAAACGAGAATTCGCGGCGCTGTTTTCGATGAACTGCGCATGCTCGACTGGACACCGCGTTCCATCAGGCAGAAAGCCCGCAAGCTCGAAAAAGCCTATGCCAAACTCGAAGGTAAACTCGGCCGCGATGCCAAAGATGAAGAAATCGCCGAATTCCTGAATATCGACATTTCTGAACTGCACAAGCTGTTTGACGAAACCAAAAAATCCCTGTTGCTGTCTCTCGACGAAATCTTCTACGATGACGACGAAGGCTCCTCGAGATTCGATTTCGTCGAAGACGAAAAGAGCGATAACCCCCAGAGCAAGATCGAAGAAGCCGAAGCGAAGAAAATTCTTGCCGACGCTATCTCCAAGCTTTCTGACCGGGAACGCATGGTTATCACCCTCTATTACTATGAAGAACTGACTTCCAAAGAAATCGGCAAGATCCTCGGGGTATCCGACTCACGCGTCTCCCAGCTGCATACCAAGGCAATTCTGCGGCTGCGCGGCCGCCTGAGCCGCATCAAGGAAGCCCTGATGCAAAGCTGATAAAGCTTTTAGCTGCAAATGAAAAGGCTGCCGTTTGCACGGCAGCCTTTTTGTTTGCCTCGGCCCCTATTTTTCAGGCCTTCTCCGAAGAATCTTCTTCGTCCAGTTCGATTACCATGTTGCCAGAAGACTGCTCTTCGCCGCCTTCGAGCTTGAACTGCTTGATGAGTTCGCGCAGTTCGTCAGAATTTGCCGCCAGCTGACTGAATTTTTCATCGTTCTTCAGATTGCCAAGACGGGTCGATATATCATCAGAAAGGGTCTTGGCCTTTGCCAACGTGGTGCGGAATTTTTTGAGCAGGTCGTTGAGAGCTGTCGCCAGTTCTTTAAGGTTGTCACTGCGGCGCAGACTCACTTCAAAGGTCAGATCACCTTCAGTGATGCGTTTGATGCTCTTTTCGAGTTTATAGGCCGGACCGGCGGTCTGATGCGAATACATGACGCTGACGATGAAAACGATGATGACGTTAACGAACACCAGCACCATCAGTCTCGGCCAGAATTCGGTGACAAAATGCTGCAGGGTGGCAGTCAGACTGCGGGCTTCGACAAGCGTAGTGCTGGTCGACACGAAATACGAACCAAGCACATATATATTACAGGCCGTTATTACGGCCACAAGAAAAGCGAGCAGCAGGATCGTTCCGGCGAATCTGCTCTGCATATCTTTCGAGATGAAATAATTCTTGCGCTGACTCAAAATAAACCCTCCTGTAGAGGCGAATAGACTACCGCTGTTCATCTTACTCAACCACAGTTTTTTTGTCAACGCGAATCTGTCGGTTATACAGCATACATAAACCATGTCTGCCGATCTGATGCGTGATTGAATCTTGTCCAGCGATTCTCGGTGAGTTGTGAAACCTGCACTCATAAAGGACTGAATTTTGTTTAAACTTGTCATTGGTCGGTTCGTTCGCACTCCGGCGACTCGCCGACACTCGGCCATCCATGGCCTTCGGTCGGTTCGTTCTCTATCCTGAGACTCGCCGACACTCGGCCATCCATGGCCTTCGGCATACCGCTTCAGGGCTTTGCCCTTCGCGAAGCGCAAGAATGCGCAAGTGTCAGAGCGCTGGACCAATGACATTTTTGACCGAGAATTGCTGAATCTTGTCACCAGACCTTTGTGGTCAGGAAGTCAGTGACGTGGTAAGATTAACAGCGCCGGTTCATAAGGTTCGTAGACCCGGAAATTATCGCTTCGGAGGCAATTCATGCGAACAGCAGGAAAGCAGCGCCTGATTATTCTTCTTACGGTGGCCATGCTTGTTCCCGGCATACTATCTGCATTCGGGCCGACCATTACCAAAACCGGCCAGTGGCAGTCGATCAGTTCCTTTCAGGTGGTCCAGGCCCGCATCGATGACCAGAACGAGCAGGTCTGCCTGCCCCGCATCATGTTCAAAGACGAGGTCGACCAGGACCAGCTCCGGGAACAGATCAAGAAGGGTATTCCCGGTCAGGAAGCCATTTTTCATCTTTACCACGACGGTCTTGGCCGGCCGAAAAAGCAGGGCGGCATGTATTACGCTTCCGACGTATTTCTGAAAGACATGAAAGTGACCTATACCGGCTACCTGCGCAAACTCGGTTACAATTTCACCATCAGCAAAACGCCTGCTTATGAAGACCCTGACTTCATGCGCGACGTCATTTACAGCAAGCGCATCATCACAGCCATGCAGGACCAGAAAACCGGCAAAAACCCCGGCGGCGCAGGCGAAGCGTCTGCTGAAACCGGCAAGCCCAAGGTTTCCGGCATGCGCGTCACCACTATTTACGACGTATTGCCGGCCGGCGTCATTCCTCCACGCATCCGCAAGCAGCAGGAAGAAATCGCCAGACGGGTGAACGCCCTCAAAGGCCGCCCGTATGAAACCGAAATCGTGCAGATTGACCCGTTGCGCTGGGCGGCGGGCCGCATGGGCCTGCTGCGTGAAGATGGTGTCATCAGTGGCGCCAACGTTGAAGGCCAGAAACCAGAACTGCAGATACGGTTTCCCGGAGCCAAAGGCTGGTTGACGCCTGAAATGATTGCGGAACTGAACGGTCAGCCATGCGAATTCGTCCTACAGAGAAACACCAGCGGCCTGGAAGTTATGGAAAATAGCCGCTATCTGCTGCGCGACATCTATTTCAACAAACTGGAAATGAGCTGGGAAGAATGGCTTAAAAGCAAAAGCCAGCTCTGTCCGGAATTCACCGAGAAGCCGGACTATGCCACCGGCACCATCCCGCTGGAAGTGAAACTGGTTTCCGGAAAATGGCAGGGACTCAAGGCTCCGGTTCTCTGCCAGATCGATTTTGCCCGAACCGGCCCGCTCAATGGCGCCAGCGAAATGTTCCGGATTTTTCCGCCAAATCCGCGGCCGAAGGACTTTCCCAGCTTCGCCTCCAGATTCAACAATATTTTCAACGGCCGTGATGCCGATGTTTCGCTGCTGGTCTGCCCTGATGGCAAGCCTTATCATGAACTCGGGCAGAAGCGGGCCCGGCGTATCTACTTTCCGGGTGACAAAAATACCCTCGACATGCTGCAGAATGCCGTTATGACAGGTCAGATCAAGTAATTTGACGCAACCGGTTTATTGCGGTAATTTTAGACGTTTACTATTGGATCACATGTTTGGATAAATATGGAGAGATTGAATGAACAACGCAGTTTTTAAGGTCAATTTACCTGCCAACGAACCGATTCTCGGTTATCTCAAAGGCTCGAAAGAAGAAAAAGCTCTCACCGCCGAACTGCAGCGCCAGTCAGAAACCGTTATCGAAATTCCTCTGATCATCAACGGCCAGGAAGTCAAAACCGGCAAAATCGGTGAATTCAGAATGCCCTGCGACCATAAGCATGTGCTGGCCAGATATCACATGGCCGGCGAAAAAGAAGTACAGATGGCAATAGATGCAGCCTGCAAGGCACAGCAGACCTGGAGCACAGTTCCCTGGCAGGATCGCGCCGCCGTTGCTCTCAAGATCGCCCGCCTGCTCGCCGACAAATACCGTGCTACCATCAATGCTGCCACAATGCTTGGCCAGGGCAAGAATATCTTTCAGGCCGAAATCGACTCCGCCTGTGAAGCTATCGACTTTCTGCGCTTCAATGCCAGCTATATGTCGCAGATTTACGCTGAACAGCCAATCTCTGATGCAACCCAGATGAATCGCCTTGAATACCGCGCCCTCGAAGGCTTCGTCTTTGCCCTCTCGCCGTTCAATTTTACCGCTATTGCTTCCAACCTCAGCATGTCGCCCGCGATCATGGGCAATGGTGTTGTCTGGAAACCGGCCACCACCGCTATTCTCTCCAACTATTACCTGATGCAGATCTATAAAGAAGCCGGTCTACCTGATGGCGTCATCAATTTTCTGCCCGGGCAGGGCTCGCAGATCGGCAACGTCATATTCAACGACCCGCGTCTGGCCGGCGTTCACTTCACCGGCTCAAGCTCAACCTTCAACCATCTCTGGCTCGAAGTCGCCAAAAATCTTTCCAGATATAGATCCTACCCAAAACTTGTCGGCGAAACCGGCGGCAAAGACTTTATCGTCGTGCATGAGTCAGCTGATATCGACCAGGCCGCTACCGGCATCCTCAGAGGCTCTTTCGAATATCAGGGCCAGAAGTGTTCTGCCTGTTCACGCGTTTACGCTCCGGCATCAAAATGGCCGGCAATCAAGAACCGCATGCTGAACATGCTCGCAGAAATAAAGATGGGCGATGTCAGAGACTACAGCAACTTCATCAACGCCGTCATCGACGAAAAATCTTTCGATTCGATCATGGGCTATATCGAACGCGCCAAAGCCGACAAGACGGCAAAAATCGTTGCCGGCGGCAAAGGCAGCAAGGAAAAAGGCTATTTCATCGAACCAACCGTAATCGAAACTACTGATCCGAACTTCGTCACCATGCGCGAAGAAATTTTCGGGCCGGTGGTCACCGTATTCGTTTACGAAGACGCAAAGTTTGAAGAAACCCTCAAGCTCTGCGACAACACCTCACCCTATGCCCTTACCGGGGCTATTTTCGCGCGTGACCGCATGGCGATACTCAAAGCCGGCGAAATGCTGCGCTATGCCGCCGGCAACTTCTACATCAACGACAAGTGCACCGGCGCTGTGGTGGGCATGCAGCCGTTTGGCGGCGGCCGTGGTTCCGGCACCAACGACAAAGCCGGCGCCATGCTCAACCTGTTGCGCTGGACCTCACCGCGCGCCATCAAGGAAACTTACCTGGCCCCGGTTGATTACCCATATCCATACATGGGCTGATCGCTGCAATAAAAAACCGTCACCCGGCTGCGGGTGACGGTTTTTTATTGCAAATCAGGCATAAGCGCGACGCAGGCCTTCTTCGAGAGCATCCCAGAGAGTTTCGACCCCCTCGAGCCCGACGGAAATTCTGACCAGACCCGGAGTGATGCCGCGTTTCAGGCGATCTTCTTCAGGAACACCTGAATGAGTCATCGACGCCGGATGCTGCAGATAGGTGATCGCGCTGCCAAGGCTTACCGCCAGCTCTGCCGGCGTTGTATAAGAAGCGAAATAATCCATCAGGCGGCTGCCAGGCACAAAACCATCCTTGAGTTCAATGGCTATCATGCCGCCGGCGAGACGCATCTGCTTTTTCATCAGATCATGATGCTCATGAGACGGCAGGCCCGGGTAGAATACCCGGCTGACATTCGGGTGATTTTCGAGGCGGGTTGCCAGTTCCATGGCACTGGCGCAAGCCCTTTCCATGCGCAGATGCAGTGTCTGCAGCCCCTGCGAATTCAGCCACGAATCGAACGGACTCGGTGTTGGCCCGAAATCTTTGTAGATATGAAAAAGGTGCTCGCTCATGAATTCGTATGGCCCGATGACAACCCCCGCTACGCTGGTAGAATGACCGTTAACATATTTGGTCAGGCTCTGAATGACGATATCGGCGCCGAGCCTGAACGGCTGCTGCAGATATGGCGTGGCGAAAGTGTTGTCGATGATCAGCGGAATTCCTTTGGCCTGGGTGAATGCAGAAATGGCTTCAATATCAGATAGACGCAGGGTCGGGTTATCGGGGGTTTCAAAAAATACCATCGCCACCTTCGGGTTTTCCTCGATTACCCGGCGCACTTCTTCGGTGCGGGTGGTATCGACAAAATGCGTTTTGATGTTGAACTTCTCGAGGGTGCGGAAAAAGCTGTCGGTGCAGCCGTAAACACTGCCACAGACGATCTCGTCGCCGCTCCTGACCAGGGCCATGGTGGTGCAGGAAATCGCTGCCATCCCTGACGAGCAGACCAGCGACGCAATAGTCGGCTTGCGTTCGTCCGCTGCCAGAGCTGCATCGATTATATGCTGGCAGTCGAGCATGAACAGGGCTTTTTCAAGGTATTCAGTAGTCGGATTGCCCAGGCGGGTATATATTCTCGCAAAAGGCTTTTCGCCGCTCTTCGAAAGGCCTAGAAAGCGGTCAGCGCCGTCTTTGACATTGCGGAAACTGAAGGTCGATTTCTGGACAATGTTTGGCAGGCCGATTCCGACTCCAATAGAGCCGAAACGGTCGGCAGACATGAACTTTTCTTTCGTCCGGGCGTATTTTTCCTTGCGTTCGACCCAGCCGGCAAACCATGAATGCTTAGCCATTCCCTTACCTCCATGAATTTATACTTTATTCGTTCAGTCTAGCCCCTGCAACCACCCCAGGTCAACCAGCGCGTCGCCGCGCTAAAAAAAGATGGTAATTGGCGGCCGGCAAGAGTATGATGCTTTCACTCAAATTCGCAGAAGGAGGCGCCAACCATGAATCAGGATTCAGACGATCATGAACGGGCAAACCGTAGCAAACCCGACGCAAGGCTTTTTTCTGGCCGGGCTGATAGGCGCCCCGGTATACAGTGAGTCTGGCCGTCAGTCAGGCAAAATAACCGATTTTACCCTTTCGTTGCGCAACAACTGGCCCTGCTTCGACCAGGCGATCGTTTTCGATTTCAATTCTGGCCGGAACAAAGTCGCACCGCGTGAATTTTTCAGCCGCTTCTCGCCGGAAAAGTTCATTCTTGCGTGCTCGATCAACGATCTGGCAGATTACCAGCCTTCAGAAAAGCGCCCGGTTGCTACTGAACTCTGGGACAAATCGGTAATCGACACCGTCAACGTCAGAACCGTGCAGGTCAACGACCTTGAAGTCGTGACCGACGAAAGCGGCGAGATATGGGTCAGCGGCATCGATATCAGTTTCCGGGCTGCTCTGCGGCGACTGGGCATTGAAACCTATCTGGGCTCGCTGGTCAACCGG
The DNA here is from genome assembly GCA_964474705.1 of uncultured bacterium. Taxonomy (GTDB): domain Bacteria; phylum Muiribacteriota; class Ozemobacteria; order Ozemobacterales; family Ozemobacteraceae; genus Rifleibacterium. The sequence goes on along the minus strand of CAYYUI010000015.1, from coordinate 2,847 downwards.
ATCGGCTTTTTTCTGCAGCCCGACATCATCACCTGGGACAAAATCATCGGCTTCAATGACCAGTTCTCGGCATTGACCACCGAACTCACTTCCGACAACTTTCAGAACCTGCACCCGGCCGATCTTGCCGAAATTCTCGAAGAACTCGAAGATTCCGAGCGACTCTCAGTCATCGAAACTCTCGACGATGATGTCGCAGCAGAGACCATCGCCGAAGCTGATTCCGAAACGCAGCTGCAGATCATCGAACAACTCGATACCGAGACCGCCTCTGACATCATCGAGGAAATGGACCCTGACGAAGCGGCCGACCTTCTGCAGGACATGGACCAGGATCGCGCCCGTGAGATTCTTGACCACATGGACCTCGACGAGGCCAGCGACGTAAAAAAGCTGCTGCAGCACGACGAATACACGGCCGGCGGTATCATGACCACCGAGTATGCCGCGATTTTCGAAGATTTCACCGTTGCCAACGCTTTTTCTCACATGCGCCTGGTGGCTCCTGACATTGAAATCATCTATTACATGTATGTTCTCGACAATCAGGACCGCCTCAAGGGTGTCATTTCGATCAGAGACCTGCTGTCAGCTGCGCCGGGCATGCCGGTCGCCGAGTTGATGGACACCGACCTTGTCACCGTCAGCCCCGAAACCCCTCAGGAAGAAGTCGCCACCATTCTGAACAAGTATGACTTCATGGCGATTCCGGTCGTGACCGGCCAGGGGCAAATACTTGGGGTCGTCACCGTCGACGACGTCATGGACGTTATTGAAGAAGAAGCCACCGAAGACATTCTGAAACTCGCCGGTACGTCTGAAGAAGAACTGACCTACACCTCGCCGCTGCAGGCATGCCGCGCCAGGCTGCCGTGGCTGCTGATTACTCTGGGCACCGGTTTCATCACCAGCACTATCCTCAAATACTTCATGAATGAGTTCAAAGAGGTAATCGCGCTGGTATTCTTCGTGCCGGTGGTCATGGCCATGGGCGGCAACACCGGCATTCAGTCTTCGACGCTGGTGATTCGCGGTCTGGCTCTCAATTCTTTCAACAGCGGTGACCTTCTGAAGCGTCTGCTGCGGGAAATAGCCGCCGGAGCGCTGATGGGCCTTGCCTGTGGTCTGGTAGTCGGGCTCTGGGCCGAATATCTGATCGCGACCGGTGAAGCTGCCTCGGCAAGCCATTCGGCGATTTATCTTGCCGTGACGGTGGGGCTGGCAATGATGGGGGCCATGACCTTTGCCGCGATGTTCGGCGCAATGGTGCCGATTCTTTTCGATCGTTTCAAAATCGACCCGGCCGTTGCTTCGGGGCCGTTCGTCACTTCATCGAACGACATCTTCGCGTTGCTGATCTATTACGGCGTCTCGGCCCTGCTGCTGTCGATGGCCTGAGCTATTTGCCGGCCCCGGCGGCATTCTGCAGTGCCGGGTTCGGCAGCATGTAATCAGTGCGGTCATCGAGGGCAAGCGGCTTCGCCCAGTCGCCTTCGTTGAACATCTTCTTGAACTTGCGGCCAAAGATGGCGCCATAGCGGTTGATGTAATCTTCCTGTTTGTCTTTGCCTTCGAGAACCAGTGACCCGAGGCTTTCGATCTCGGCGACCGCCCGGCTGACAACTCCTGCCCTGATGAGTGCATACATTGAAATGCCGAAAAAATGGTACCAGGCGCCATAGTTGTCGCCCATTTCGATCGAATCATGCCGCAGATAGGCAAGTTTCTTCTGAATCGGGTCGTTTTCGCGGTCGACGCGGTAAGGATCGCCGGCAAGCACGTTCTCAGCAGTCAGCAGCGTCAGATACAGATTCCCTTTGTTCAGAACGTAGCTTTCCTGAAACATGTGGTGCAGCTGCAGCTTTCTGTCGGGGTATTTGAGAATTCTCTCGGTCAGAGCGGCTTCCTGGCCGGTAACCGCGTAGCGTGATGTCCAGCCGCAGGCAAGCAGCAGAAAAATCTTGGAGCGAAAAAACAGCGGGCTGGGAAATTCTTTCTGTTTGCGGAAAATGTGCCGACCGAGCCGATGCCAGAAACCGTAGATCAGATAGCGTTTGGCTTCAGGCGACCAGCGATGCTCTTCGCCGAGCGTCGGAATGATGCGCGGGTAATAATAAAGCATGATTTCGCGGCATTTGTTGATCAGCCGGTCGACATCGATTGGAACGGTCTTGCCGATAACATAGCCGAGCCGATCTTTTTCGGCATTCTCGAGCGCCTGCAGTTCTTTCTCTTTTTCGATTTCAGCCTGGGGGTATGAATTTTTGATCAGAGCATCGAGAAGCTTCTGCGGCACCTGATCGAGCTTGCGAATCAGAAAGGCATCGCCTTTCGGGTCTTCAAGGCAAAGCCCGGTCTGCTGATAATGTGTCGCTTCCTTCGTTTTAATCCAGTCTTTGAACTCGCCGGCACTAACCGGACTGACTGAAACGATCAGAAGAACCACCAGAATCATCAATCTGCTTCTGTTCATTATCATGTACCCCTTCATGGCATTATCATGTAATTATACTGATTTTTTCAAAACCCAGAAGGGCCAATTTTCCGGTTGCCGTAACCTGATTACGACTGGAAAGCGTTCTATGAGCTCCTGCCCCCTGAAAAAAAGCCTGTCTGGTGAAGATTTTTTTCCCATTTCTGGTTTTCAACTGATTTATCAGTAGAAGCTGTTTGAGCGAAAGGCTTTCGCCGGCTTCTGAATTTTCAGGCGGAGGAAAATTGTGAAAACCTATTCGATTCTGAATGATTTCGCTTTTCAATGGATATTCAACCAGCCGGGCCGTGAGAGAATCCTGCGCAGTCTGCTGAACGCCATTCTTCATTTTGAAGGCAAAGACCGGATCGAGG
>CAYYUI010000014.1:0-84205 GCA_964474705.1 uncultured bacterium | reverse complement strand
CAATTACTGCAGGTGATGCCCATATGAGCCTGAATTTTATTGCCATACAGGATTATTCCGACATTCCAGGTCTTGTGGCAAAATGGGCATTCGTAAACAGCAGTAAAATTTTTCCCCGAATTACTTTCTGGAGTGGATTTTTCAGACTCCAGCAAACTTGCCAAACCCTCAAACATGCTTGTTTTCCATTCTGTTTAAGCGAAATGAGATATTATCCGGCCCGGAGGCAGACTGATGAAACCCGCCTCCGGCCTGAGCAAGTAACAAATCTGGCTCAGTTGACTTTTAATATAAGACTGAAAGGCCCCGATAACAGCAACTACAGATAAATGCGTCATATTGGCTGAAATAGACATTAACCCCCGCGTTACCTGCGCCCCCGATGCCTATTTTCAGCCATCTTAACACAACAGGCAAAAATTTCAAGCTGACGCAAAAAAAATCAAGTCTCGCAATGGGTCAGAAAGCCATGAAACAGGCTATGCCCCGTATATTATCGCCAACCCGCAGTGAACGCATAAAGTGTCACCGGCGAAGGGGTGGTGGGTCTCGTAGTGACCAGAATCGGTCTTTTCCCCGAGAATGCTGTATGCCTTACGGATCTTCGCCATTTTCTCCAGATCTGGTCTGTCATAGTTTCTAAAACACAACATTGTTTCCGCTCACTTTCGTTTTTTCTGTTGATTATTTAAGGCGCCCTGATTCAAGAAAGCTGAAATAATCTGTTTTGTTGAAAATAATATGGTCCAACAGTGAGAGTCCGATTATATCGCCGGCGGCCTTGAGCTGTGCAGTAATGTCGATATCGGCTGCCGAGGGTTCAAGGCTGCCGGCGGGGTGATTGTGAGCAACGATTATTGCCGATGCTCTGTCGGTCAGAGCGTCGGCAAAAACTTCGCGCGGGTGCACCGGAGCACGATCAATCAGCCCGATTGAAACAACCCTGATGTTCAAAATCTCATTGGCACCGTTGATACTGGCGCATAAAAAATGTTCCTGCTTCCGGTCGGCATAATGCCTTATATGGGGCAAAAGATCAGATGGGGTCGTAATTCTGGCGCCTTCCGGTTTGATGCGGCGGCGGGCAAATTCAAGTGCCGCGATTATCAGTGCTGATTTTGCATCACCGACACCGGCAAACTTCTGTAGATCCTGGGTTTGAACGCCAAGCCCCTTTGCATCGATGACCTTCACGAGCTTTGAAGCTAACTGCAGCACATCCATGCCCGGCGTGCCTTTGCCAAGCAGTATTGCCAGCAGTTCCTGATCGCTAAGAGCGGCTGCACCCTTTCGAAGAAGCTTTTCGCGCGGTCGATCCTCCTGCGGAATGTCGCGGATATTCTCGCTCATGGCTTCATGCCGCCTGCAGATGCGTTTGAATAACTGTTATGGCCATAATATCAAAAATGCCTCCCTGACCGGTATATTTGGTATCAGCCAGTTCGTCATAACGGCCCAGATCCGTATAGCAGATCTGTATTTCGCCGTTCACCTGGCCACGGTATGCCCCTTCAAGAAAATGGCGATCTTCGCGATGATTGATGACGGTTTCACGAATTGTCTGATCGGCAGTTTTGGTTTCCATGACCTGTTTGATATAAAGCGCCTCTTCATCATCTATCTGGAACCTGCCACGAATTTCGTCAATCATTTCCTGCACCGAAATCTTCTTAACTGGTGCATCTGAGCCTTTTTTACCACCGCCGGCTTTCAGCTTCACGGTACCGGAAACAGCTTTTACCACCCCCAGGTGCTCGACCGAAGCTTTAATAACCTCTGTATGGCGAATCTGCTGCATCAGTTCAGAAATGGTGCCCTGTTTGATCAGCTGAGGGCCAACCAGCTCGGCAAAGGCGGCAAACTCCCGTATTTCATCGTCAAGAGTAGCAAAGCAGGTTAAAAAATGATAGCTCTTCACCAGCTTGCCAAGCAGATAAACAAATGATTTTCTTTCATCCGGAACAGGCAATTTTGCCTGAAAGCGCACCCGAAGACCATTGACCAGATACTGAACCTGGCCATCTGCACCGGCAGCCGCGCTGGTTATGAAATCGTGGGCGTCAGCCTGCGTGAAAACGCCAAATGAAAGAATTTTGTCGAGAATTTTCCGGCAGAGATCCGGGTCTGGCGGATCTGGCTCAAAAGGTGTGCCTTTGCGGTATTTCGCAAACGCCTTCATGATGGCGGCGGCATTATTGGTGAAATCAACGACCAGAACTTCTCTTTTTCCCTTATGGCAACGATTGAGGCGCGAAACAGTCTGAACGGCATTGCGGCCAGAGACGACCTTGTCGAGAAACATGCCGGCGAGAAGCGGTTGATCGAAGCCCGTCTGAAACTTGTTGGCCACCACCATGATGCGATAATCGTCGCCTTCGAAGCGGTCTTCTATCAATTCGCCTTCATTCAGGCCATTTATCGCGTGCTCACTGATCGCGGCATTTGTCTCGGGGTGCACAAAATCAGAAAAGGCATAGAGAGCTTTATAGTCAGCGCCCCTTTCTTTGAGCTTTTCCCTGATGATGTCAAAGTAACGCAGCCCGGCAACCCGTGAAGTTGTGACAATCATGGCTTTGGCACGCCCACCGATGAGCGGTTTAATATCGTTTTCGAAAATTCGCAGCATTACCTCGGCTTTATATTGAATCAGCCCTTCATCCTGATAGGCCACATTCTGCAAAGCTTTGGCAACCACGCCTTTCGGGTATGATTTTTCATCGTTGTCTTTCGGAATAACGGGGCAGTGCAGATTATACAGGGTTTTGTAAGAAATGATGCTTGCGGCCACATCGACGATATAGCCTTCGGCAATAGCTTCAGCTTCGCTGTATGTGTCGAATGCTTCACCGAAAAGATTTACCGTGGCAGGTGCAGGCGTTGCGGTAAAAGCTACGAACAGCTGGTTACGGTCATGTTCTTTGATGATCTGTGCAATCTTTTCTTCTTCTTCGATTTCATTTTGTTCGACATCATCGGCATCCGCTTCATCGGGTCTGCGAAAAGGAACGCGGATGGCAGCACCCATGCGGCCTTCCTGAGAGCGATGCGCCTCATCGATCAGAAATGCGACCCGCAATTTCTTTAATTCTGGCTGGTTTTCGAGTTGTTCGAGCACCCAGACGAATTTCTGCTGGGTCGTGACGACGATCGGCCGGCGTTTTTTGAGAAAAAGGGGCAGATCGTCTGCTTTGCGGGCCAGACCGACCAGGTCTTTCAGATGACTGAAATTTTCTATTTCGTCGCGAATATTCTTATCGAGGGCTTTTCGATCGGTAAGAATAAAAACCATGTCAACCAGCTTTTCGCCGGTACTGGGCTTGAACTGGCTATGCAACCGGTCAGCCAGCCAGCACATCGAAAGGGTTTTACCGCTGCCGGCAGAATGGTTGACAAGATATTTGCCGCCAATTTCGCCGGTTTCGGCGAAGCGGCGGGTTGCCTCATCTGCTACCCGGCGCACCATGCGGCTCTGATGAAAGCGCGGCATTATGGTAAACGCCGACCGCTCAGGCCGGTCTGCTTCTGCTTCACGCTGCGGCACGCGAACCAGAAAAAATGACAGCATTTCGAGCAGGTGATCCATCGACAGGGTTTCGCGATAGAGATATTCGATCGGGTATTCGCCGGCATTTAAGGGTTCGTTGACCAACCCCATGTTATACCAGCGAAAATTTTCGCTGCGGCGTGGGTCGGTTGCAGCCTGCACTTCACTGGTATCGGCGGCAATATACATAAAGGGGTGCCGGAAAATTCTGACCGAATGATCGCGGCCGACAAACTGCGCCACGGCGTCATGCACATTCTGGTTCTTTTCGTGTTTCAGCTCTATAGCCACTATCGGCAGGCCATTGAGAAAAAGCACGAAGTCAATTTCATTATTGGTCGCGCCAAAATAGAAATGCGGCCTGAAAGTGATGCGGTTCTGACCGTGTTTCTGAGATGCGGCGCTCTCGTTTGAACGCGGCTTCGGGTAAAACAGCCTGAATTCAAGACCACGAACCTTGAGCCCGTGGCGCAGCAGCAGCCACAACGGAGCATGAGCAAGCTCGCGACGCAGCGCCCGAAAAACCTCATCTCTTGCATCGGTACCGTAATCGCTTGCCAGCTTCTGCAGCTGCTCGGCCTGAGTTGCATGTAAAAACGCCCACAGATGCTCTTCGGCAATAAAGTTTTCGGTATCGGTGATTTCGGCCTGTTCAAGCAGCCCATAACCATGCACTTTAACCAGAAAGTTGGCAATATGCTTTTGAAAAGTCAGTTCAGGCGCTTCAACAGCCATATTCACGCACCTTCTTCACATCCGCTTCAGTTACCCGCCGCTGCCCGGTAACGCATTCATGAATCAACGACCTGCGATAGGCCAGCAGAGTTGAGATTTGCTTCTCAATAACAGTTAAAATTTTATTAAATTCGTTGCATTTGCTTTCTACAAGTTCGCAAACAGCATTCTGTTCATCAATTGATGGCAAAGGGATAGCCAGGTAGTTGTATTTTGCTGCACTAATGTTTTGAATCGTTGCCTGAGTAAAAATTAAATTTTTCCAGGCTTCGTAAGAGTTCGTTTTTGTAAAAAAATACAAGAATTGAGGAGTTAGCTTATGAGAGATCGGCCGGGCACATATCAAGTAACCAGCATAACAAGCTTGACCATCATAATCTTTGAAAATGAAGGTTTTTCCAGATGTAGCACCACTTCTGGCGAACAAAACGTCGTTCTGTTCTAACATGGCATCTTTGGCAATTTCGTATGGGAGTGAACGAAATGTTTCTTCGCGCAAAGTTCCACTATCATCGAAATCCGTGATCCTGATATAGCGAGGCAATTCACGATCTTCAAGTTCTGCGGCCTCATTCAGGCCATAAGAAAGTGGCGCGCGAATAAGGTGTTTTAAAAAATGTAGACCCCAGTGTGACGGAATGTCACCAAGCCATTGATGACCTGACGGCTTCAGGGCAACTTTTTCGTCTAACCCCCTAGTGACTACCTTGGAAATAAAGGCTTTGTGTAAAGAAATCAGAAGCTCTTTCTGGCGATGCTTGGCTTCTAATACCTGATCAATTCCAGCGCAGCTGGCGTCAAGGTAATCGGCGATAAGCTGTTGTTCCTTTGCTGGTGGCAAGGGAATATTGAATTTAGCAAGCTGAGTTGGCCAGGAAACGCGAGGCATCTTGGCACCATAGGCCAGAGCATTGCAGTATTCAATGAACCAACGAGAAGCGAAGCAATACAATAAAAAGCGGCTATTAACCTTAAATGGCCTGAATGCAAGAATTTCTCCGGTACATTTACCGTTAAATTCGGCTTCATAGAACTTTTCCAGATAAGGTCTTAATTTGCCAAAAAGCACGTCGCCTTTTTTAAAAATCGTAACGGCACTGATAACTTCTAAAGTGTTACGTTTGCCAAGTATTCGGCCAGTGCCGGGCTCAATGTCTTCAAGCTCAAGATAATCCTCTTCTTCACTTGCTTCGGAGGTCTTTTCATTGCGCAATTCCACAACATCTTTCAGCCGGTCAAAGGTCCAGCCGGAGGGGAGATCATTGAAAAAGTCTTTTTGTCCGGCAATCATTTTTTATCTCCCAGGCTGGCGCGGACAACGGCGGAAAGCTGTTTTGCGGTTGGCAGTTTGCCTTTAAGCTCGCCGGGCAGGTTTGCCTGCAGTTGATAAGAGGCGACACCGATCGGGTTGGCTTTGGTGCGCAGTGCATACTCGACTTCGACATCATCTTTTTCGGCACAGAGAATTATACCTATTGATGGTTGATCGTCAGGGGCACGCTCCCGGTCGTTGAGAAGATTGAGATAAAAATCCATCTTGCCGGCGTATTCCGGTTCGAAGGGCCCGATTTTAAGTTCGAAAGCGACGAGAGATCTGAGAAAACGATGGTAGAAAAGAAGATCGACAAAATATTCCTTGTCGCCAAGAGCAAGGCGGTATTGTCTGCCAACGAAACAAAAGCCGTAGCCAAGTTCGAGAATGAACGACTGCAGTCGTGAAATAAGCCGGTTTTCAAGCTCACGCTCTCTGACGGCTTTCTGAATGCCTAAAAACTCAAGATTGTATGAGCTTTTCAGTATCTCTTCAGCCTGACCGGCAAGATTTTCAGGCAGTGTGACGGCAAAATTATGGGTTTTCTTTTCCGCCACCGCCCGTTCGAAAGCGCCTGCCTTAATCTGATTGAGCAGAATATTGCGGCTCCAGCCGTATCTGCCAGTTGCCCGCAGATAAAACAGGCGGGCGGCGGGATTGGTAATTTTAGCCAAAGCATTGACGTGATGCCCCCAGGGAACCCTGGCAACAATTTCTCTCACAAGCTGTGAGAGTTTTTCGGAATCGTCTTGCTCACTTTTTCCATCACCTAAAACTCTCACAAGCTGTGAGAGTTTTTCGAAACCTGGCTGCCAGTCTGCCTCGTGGCCAATTTCTTTCACAACCTGTGCAAGAAATTCTTCAGAAATATGGGTGAGATAGAACTGCTTCATCCGCCAGAGGTTTTGGGCAGCAAAGCCTTTGACGCCGGGAAAAATTCGCCTGAGATCAGAGGCAACCATCTTGACGACCGCTTCCCCCCATCCCAGCTCTTTCTGTTTTTCAACAATTCCCTTGCCAATATCCCAGTAAAGCAGGATCAAATCGCGGTTTATCGCCCTGGCAGCCGCCACTCGTGCCGATGCGACGCGCGCCTTGAGCTCTTCAATAAAACGGCGGTATTCGGGCGTGACCGACATTTCCTGATCGGTTGTCTTTTTCATTGGGCCAGACCTGCCAGAAGCTTTTCGGCTTCCTTTTCCAGCTTCCAGAATTCGGCAAGCAACTCTTTGGCGGGCGTCGGTGGCTGATAGCGGTAAAAATACCGGTTGGGAAGGATTTCGTAACCGAGCTGCGGGCTGTCCTGCCAGCGAATAATCGGTCGGGCGATTTCCCGCACGAAAAATTCTTCGATATCTTCGCCGAATGGAATATATTCATCGTCTTTAACGTAGTGCCGGTGAGTCCACTCGACCGCCAGAATTTCGGGCTTATCTGCGAAGAATTTTTCATATCTGCTTTTTATGTTGTCTTTGGGCCCCAGAGCGAAAGTTACGTTCTTTTCTGTCTGCCCGAACTTAAGGCGCAGATTGAACGTGAGATCGCTGTCGTAAAATTCCATCTCTTTTTTCAGAGAGGCGGCGGAAAAGGCCTTTTCGTAGGGTTCGGTAATGAAAGCCGGCTGGTCGTTCGCATCGAATTGCCAGAAAACAACGCTTACCTTGTGAAAAGCAAAATCTTCGCGCCGGAAAATTTTCATATTTTCATCGGCGAAACCTGGTTCCCAGCCGTTACGATAGCGGGTTTCCACCCAGGCCCGGTGTGACTCGACCATGCGATTACGTTTGTTACCAAAAGATTTTGGCTCTTTTTCGAATTGCTGCCGGGCGTCAATAAGCATGACCCGCCCCTGATGGCTGGCAGGTTTTTCGTTGCGCAGCAGCCAGATGTAAGTAAAAATGCCGGTGTTGTAAAAAAGCTGGTCAGGCAGCATGACAATGGCATCTAGCCAGTCATTTTCGAGGATCCAGCGCCTTATTTCGCTTTCGCCCGAGCCGCAATCCCCGTTCGACAGGGGTGAACCGTTGAAAATTATGGCTATACGACTGCCGCCCTTAGCTGGTTCTTTCATTTTGGCCAGCATGGTCTGCAGAAACAGCAACGCCCCATCATTGGATCGCGGCATTCCGGCTTTATATCTGGTCTTTTGCAGCTTTTTCGCCTCGTTTTCGTAACCATCCTTGCCACCCCAGGTTACCCCGAAAGGCGGGTTGGAAAGCATGAAATCGAAACTGAACTTTGCCTCAGGCAGCTGATCACCAGGTTCTTTGCTGTGCGCCTCGTGTGGAATCAGAGAATTTCCGAGAAAAACTTTTGCCTGCCGATCGTTCTTGATCAACAAATCAGCCTGGCAGATTGCATAGTTGGTGGGAGAAAGCTCCTGGCCGTGAACGGTAACGAATTTTTCGACATTGGCCCTCTGTTCTGTGGTCTCAGCCCGGTCGAGCAGATGCTCTTTGGCGACCGACAGCATGCCGCCGGTTCCACAGGCCGGGTCATAAATCGAAATGTGCCGTTCCGGAGCCTGAATCTCAAGCAGTTCGACCATCAAGCGGATAACTTCGCGCGGGGTAAAGTGTTCCCCGGCTTCTTCGCCGCTCTGTTCAGAGAAGCGGCGCAACAGTTCTTCGTAAACGTAGCCCATTTCAAGAGGCGAAAGTTTATCAGGGCCAAGCTCAAGGTCTTTATACTGATTCAAAATCGGGGCCAGACGGTTATTTTTAACCATCTGCCCGATTGTTGCCCGATAGTTGAAGTGCTCGACGATATCGTCGACGTTCTTTGAAAAGCCGTTGATATAAGCGCGAAAGTTCTCTTCCAGAAGAGTATGGTCTTCTTCATAAACCTTCTGCAGCGTCAGATCAGTCTTGTTCGAAAACGGTGCCGTGTTCGTTTCGAGGCCCTTAACAAGTTTTGTCAGCTCCTCATCGGTAATGTTCGGCCTTTTGCCTCTAACTTCGGCGGCTTTTTCCTCGCGCCACTTGATTAAAACGCATTCGAGGCGCCGAATAACAATTATGGGCAGAATGACGCCCTGATATTCATAGGATTTGAACTTGCCACGAAGCCTCTCGGCAGACTTCCAGATGTCACCGGTGAGATTATCGAGCTTTGGTTTGTTAAGAGCGAGCGACATTGGCGAATTCCTCTCATTTGCTGCGTCATTCAGCTGCGGCACAGGCATCATGTTTACAACTCAACAGTTAAAGTTTATCTACCACAGCAAAATTAGTCAACAATTGAAACCGCAGAAGGCAATCGAGCAGGTCTGCAAAGCACCATTTTGCCGGCAAGTCAGTTGGCTACATCAGTAAGGCTTGTGACGAAATTATGGGGTCGATAACATAGGTGCAGCAGGTTATTCAGTCGGCTGACGGTTGTTTTTGCTAACCGGATCATTATGTGGTATAAATTTTCAAATCCTTTAAAGCAGATGCAGGAGAACTCAATGTCCAAGAAAATGGTTGCCCGCCAGTGGGCCTTTTTTGCTGCACTGGTCAGCGTCTTTGTATTTTGTATCGGGGCCTCGGTTTATTCTGAATCTTCAATTGTCGAATTCACTGCCATCGGCAAAGTGGAATCGATTTATCGTGACCGTGTCAGCCTCAAAATTCTGCATATTCTCGGCTCGGATACCCAGGAATTGTCTCTCGCTACCGGCAGCTGGGTAAGCTTTGATCTGCCGCGCGAATTTCGTGACAAGAGCAGGCGTCGCGACCGTTCGCAGATCTCTTACGGCAATGTTATCGAAGCCCAGCTGATCGGCAATATGGCGACCGAATACGAGCTCAAAACTGACGGTGACAAATCTGAAACCGTTAAGCAGACTGTTCCAACCGTTCTTCTCTGGACCGCCCAGTCGGTCAGAAAAGTTAAGAATGCCAACGATTATCTTCCTGAAGAAGAGAGAAAATCCGGCAAAAAAGGCCGTAACAAAAAAGAAAAGAAACCCAAAGAGCCGGTAAAAGTCTGGACCCAGGAAGAAACCGTGCGCGGCAGCATTCTGCTGCACAAAGATAAGGTCTATCTCAAAGAAGATCGTCTCGGCAAGAAAGACCGCGGTCTTGAAATCGTCTCTGCAGACTGGACGGAGAAGCTCAAAGCCATGCCAGGTACACGTGTTGTTCTGCATGGAACAACCCATCGCACCAGTGTTGCGTCAGGCACTCTGGAAATCAGAAACCTGATGAGAATCTATCAGAAATAAGCACAGGAGTAGCCCATGCGAGCCCGGAATCTGCTATTAGCCGCCTTTTGTCTTTTGGCTCTGACAATGTTCACCGGTTGTGGTGCCCAGAAAAAGGCTGCTGCGCCGACCAGGCTCGTCGTTGAGCATTTTAACAGAACGAAGGGGCTTCCCGAAGAGGCGATCACTTCGATGGCTGTTTTTGCCAACAAAATCTGGGCCGGGTCACAGAAGGGTTTGTTCACCTTTGATGGCGTCAACTGGCAGATTTTTCAGCGCAAGAACACCAATGTTTTTGGTTCAGATATCATTGAAGATCTCAAAGTCTGCGAAAACGTTCTCTGGGTCGCAACTGACAATGGTGCCTGCAGTTTTAACGGCAGCAACTGGATGTCGGTGTTTACCGGCGGCCGGGCACGTTCGGTCATTGGTAAAGGCAGCGAACTCGCTATAGCTACTGCCCGGGGTGTAGTTTACTCGAACGGCGGCGAACCAACCGCTATGGGCAAAGACAACGCCGGTCTGGTAATGGATGAAGTTACTCAGGTAATGTTCGATTCTCAGGGTCAGTTATGGGCGGGCACTCGAGCTGGTATGGCGCGTCTCGCCTCCGGGATGTTCCAGAATTATACCGGTCCTGCCAAGTCTGTCATGGGTTCTTCGCTGATCGATGTGCCGGCAAGTCCTTCAAATTGTCGCCTTCCAGGCAACAATATCAAAGTCATCGTTCCATTCCAGAACATGCTTGCAATCGGAACCACCAGTGGTCTGGCAGTGACTGACATGGCCAACAACTGGAACGTGTATATGTCGCAGCACCGTGACTGGGTGCAGCGTGCAGGGCAGATCGTCGAAGACGTTGTTCCGGGCAATTGCCCGCTTCCTGGCAATGTAATCAACGCCCTTGCGGCCAGCAGTAACTCTGAAATGCTGTTTATCGGCACCGACAAGGGCCTGGCAATCATGCGCGGCACTGAATGGCTCGACATCGCAACTCTGATGCCCGATGTGCCCAAAATCGCCATTACCGGTCTTGGTTGGCTCAACGGTGATCTCTGGATTGCAACCGGTGATGGAATCTATCAGGTTAAGAATGTTGCCAGCCTGATTGCTTCGACCCCGACTCCCGGCGCCAACTGACTTCGGTATAGAGCTGTAGCTTATGTCACTGATCAAACCGAATTATCGCAAGACTCTGTCTTTTCTGCTGTTTGCCTTTGCTCTGGCAGTTCCTGAACTGCTGCAGGCTCAGGTTGGCTCGGCCACGGTCGTGCCTGGAGCGGAACAGGGTGCAGCGGGTCTCCCCCCGGATGTAAAATTCATACTTGCCACGCTGGGTGGCGGTGGTATTGCCGGTTGGGCGGTCGGTTACACGATGAAAAAATTTGCCAAGATGCTGGCACTGATCGTTGGCGTCGCTTTCATTTCTTTACAGATGCTGGCTTTCAATCGCTACATCATCATCGACTGGGAGCGCATCAAAAGTGCTGTACCAGATAAAAGCATCGAGCAGTCCGCAACTGGCCTGATGTCGATAATCACTTATAATCTGCCTTTTGCCGGTTCATTTATGGTTGGTTTCTGGCTGGGTTTCCGCAAGGGTTGACCCTGAACATGACTTCATTTCAGGAAACTGCCGCCCGGGTTCGCGACTGGTTTTCTGCCAACCGCCTGCAGATGAGTGGCAATGGCGTCTGGTTTGCCGGTGGCGAACCGAATACCATGGCTCCTGATCAGTATGATTCTGCAGGAGTCCGGATTCTGATCGTTCGTTTGTCTGAATACAGCGAAGTCGCTGCCGGAATAACCCATTCGTATCTTTATCAGATGGCTGCTTCAGTGCCCGGGTGCTATGCTGATCTGGCGTTTCTTCCCCCTGAACGTGATGAGAAGCTGTTGCGCAATGCGAGGGTTGCTTTACTTACCGGCACTTCGAGCAAGTTGCCTGCCCAGGCCTTTGATATCGTGGCGATCAGCAACTCTGTTCTCCAGGAACTGCTGAACCTTCCGGCGCTGCTGCATTACTCGGGTTTGCCGTTGAGCCGCGCCGCCAGAGATAAAGCCGGCAGTCCGCTGATTCTGCTTGGGGGCAGCAATTCTTCGGTTCATTCCATATTGCATGGCCCTGTAGACAACGATGGCGACTCTGGTCTTGTCGATGGTATCGTCATGGGTGATGGCGAAACTGTGCTGGCGCAGTTGCTGGAACTGGTGCGCGATAATCGCGATCTGAGCCGTGCTGAAATGATTGCCCTTTTGCGGGCCCGGATAAGCAGTTTCTACGATCCGGGCTCTTTTGCGCAGACCTTTGCTGCAGATGGTTCTCTAAGCGGGATAGCCGCAAATGAGGGCGTCAAGATGCCGGTGCCCGGTGGCAAACATGCCTGCCGGCCAGATTCAGAGACATTCAGCGGCGGGCCCATGCTTTATGAGGGTGCCGGAAGCTCGCATGTCATAGTATCGGCCGGATGCCCGTCATTCTGTTCTTTCTGCAAAGAATCATGGGAGCAGAAGCCTTATCGTGAGAATACTTCTGAGACGGTTATTGCAGCGGCCAGATCGTTGAAGGCAAAAATGGGGCTGCGTGAGATTTCACTGATGACGTTCAATGCCAATACCTGCTCAGATATTTTTCTGCTGGTCGAGCGTTTGAGCGGCATGTTCGAGCGGGTGGCCATCAAGAGCCAACGTTTCGACGCGGTGGTCAATTCGCCGGAGCTTCTCGATATGCAGTTCGACGCGGGTAAACGCACTTATACCTGTGCAATGGAAGGGATCAGTGAACGCCTGCGAACTTTGCTGCAGAAAAATCTCGATGAAAGAACCATTCTGACCGGCATCGACCTGCTGTTGCAGCGAAATATGCGGCAGATGAAAGTTTTTCTGATTGTAACCGGTTACGAGCAGCAACCTGACCTCGATGAGTTCAAAGCTTTTCTGGAAAAGGTTAAAAGCCGATGCGCAGCGGCGGGTGGGCGGCAGCGATTGACCTTCTCGCTGGCGACGCTGTTTCGGGCGCCACAGACGCCGATGCAGTATGCACCGGTTCGGAATGGTGAAGTCGGGCTGCGAAAAATTCTCAACGATGTTTCTGAAGCGGTCACCTCAGCCGAATTCGAGGCCAGAATCAGCAGCGGCCCTGAAGATGCCATGGTTTCTGAATTCATAGCTTTTGCCGATCGCAGACACACTCCGATACTTGTCGAAGCTTCAATTGGTCAGGATCTGCGTTATCGCGGTGAGATATCGGCAAGAACTCTCGAGTTCTGGCGAAAATCCATGAAGAAGCTGGGGTTGAAATCGCTGATCGATCAGCAGCGTGACCTGCAGACTGTTTTCCCATGGGATGACGTGGACACGGGTATCAGCAGGACGTTTTTGTGGCAGACCTGGCAGAATCTGCAGATGGGCAAAGAAATTCGTGCCTGTCTGGCATCTCCATGGGGTGGGGGGCGGTGTTCCGGGTGCGGTGCCTGTGCTTCTCCCGATGAAATTGCGCGTTTGACCCATATGGGGCCGGAAATTGCCGCCAGGCTTAGACAGGCTGGTGCGGTTGCAAAGCATCAGCTGTGGCTGCTGATCGATATTCCGCAAAAATGGGCCTTTTGCAGCCGTGAGTTTATCAAAGCGGCACTGGCAAGGCGTCTGATGCTTAACTGTCCGACCGTGGTCGACTCCTTTCTCGATGTTGAACTGGTGGAGCCTGATTTTTTCAGTTATGGACGTGCCATCGCCAAGCTGTCTTTCGCTGCTGTACCTGATTTGTCTTCGGCTATGATCGATCACGAAGACGATATCAGTCTGGTGAAAATTTTAAAGCCGGCCGCCAGACCAGACGAGACTGCCTTTCCTGTAGTTCTGGAAGCCGCAGGTCTGGGAAAGGCTCCTGATGCGTCGGTGGCACGCGAAATAGATGCTCTGCTGGTTAAATACAGTCTGAAGAACCAGAAGCAGCGACAGAACGGCTGGTTGAACTGGCAGGTCAATCCGGGGCAGGCTCGCCGGGCAGGTATCGATAAAATCAGTCTGGAAGAGAGCAGCGGGGTTTTACGCCTCAGGCTGATTCGCTGGCCAGAATTGTTCATGCTCAACCGTCTTGCCGGTGGCAAGCCTTATCTGGTTTCACTTCCCGGGCTGGAGCGTTAAAATTACTTGATATCACAAGCGATGAAGGCTTATAATCTTTAGGTTGTAGTGTATTGGAAATACAGGCTATGGCCAGATACAAAGCAAGGAAGGAAAGGTTATGAGAATCGCTGTTCACCCGTTACAGGAAAGCGAACTGAAGCCTCTGATTCATGATACAAGCAAGCTTGGCTTCTGCAAGTATTTTACCGATCGCATGTTTACCATGGATTTTACTGAGGAAGACGGCTGGGGTAATCCGCAGATAAAGAAACTGCAGCCATTTTCCATCGAACCGTCGACTCTGGTTCTGCACTATGCCCAGGAAATATTCGAAGGATTGAAAGCCTTCAAGGGCAAAGACGGCGTCATCCGCTTTTTCCGGCCAGAAATGAATGCCAAACGTTTCAATCGTTCTGCTGACCGGCTTTGCATGCCGCATTTCCTCGAAAATGATTTTCTTGAAAGCATCAACTCGATCGTTTCTATCGAGCAGAAATGGGTGCCAGACAGTAAGGGAGCGGCTCTTTATATCAGGCCGTTCATGTTTGCCACCGACAGCACGCTGGGCGTGCGCGCGTCATCGAATTATGTCTATTGTGTAATTCTCAGCCCGGTTGGCCCCTATTATCAGGAAGGCTTCAACCCGGTAAGCCTCTACGTATCTGATGAATTCACCCGGGCTGCCAAAGGCGGTCTCGGTGAGGCAAAAACCGGAGCCAATTATGCTGCCAGTCTGCTTGCAGGTCGCAATGCCCGCAAAAAAGGCTGCGCTCAGGTTCTCTGGCTCGACGGTGCTGAGCATCGTTACATCGAGGAAGTTGGCGCGATGAATATCTTCTTCGTGTTCAACGGCAACACTCTCGTTACCCCCAAATTGAATGGCAGCATTCTGCCCGGCGTTACCCGCGACAGCGTTTTGAAGCTCGCTCCAATGCTTGGTCTCAAGGCCGAAGAACGCACCATTTCGATCGATGAAGTCATTGGAGGCGTATCTACCGGTTCGATCACCGAAGTCTTCGGAACCGGCACTGCCGCCAGCATTTCACCAGTCGGAAGCCTGCAATATCGCAATAATGACTATATAATTAACAGCCGTAAGGTTGGCCCTATTGCACAGCAGCTTTATGATACGCTGCTGGGCATTCAGTATGGTGAAATCGAAGATTCATTCGGCTGGACAGTTAAGCTTCAGAACCCCGAAGAAAAAGTTCTGACCGTGTGAAGACTGCCAACGAAATTCCGCTGAAGCACCCCGATGCCGCTCATGTCATCGGGGTGGCTTTATCTGCGGCTGAAATCATTGAGAAGATTTATGCCGGCGATTTTGCCACCGAGTATAAAGATGGTGAAGAGCCGGTAACCGCTGCCGATCGTCTTTCAGACAGTCATATAATTGAATGTCTGCGGGCAAGGCACCCTCATGATCGAATTCTCAGTGAAGAGCATGGTCTGAACAGTCCGGCCGCGCCAAACAGCCGGGTCTGGTTCATCGATCCGATCGATGGAACCTGTGAATTTATCAAACGAACCGGTGAATTTGCCATTCAGATAGGGCTGGCGGTAAGCGGCCGGATGCAATTCGGGCTGGTGTATCAGCCTGTCGGTCAGAATCTCTATGTTGCTGCCGATAGCGAAGGCTGCTGGTGGCATAATCCCGGCCAGGGCTGGCAGCGGCTGAAGATAACTGCGCGAACCTCAGGTCTGTGTCTGGCTGTAAGTCGTTCACATCCGTGCCGGGTTGGTCAGAATGTTCATCAAAAGCTGCGCGGCAGCGCTGTTTTTTCCTGCGGCGGGGTCGGGCTGAAGCTGATGGCAATTGCCAGAGGGCTTGCCGATTACTATGTAAACAGTTCAAACAAGACAAAAGCCTGGGATATAGCGGCTCCGGAGATTCTTTTCACTGAAGCCGGCGGCCGGGTCAGCGATCTAGCAGGTGGGTCCTTCAGTTATGATCCGTCTGACTACAGGCATCGCCGTGGTCTGCTGGCAGCCAGAGACAGCGAGTTGCAGCGTCAGGTGATCGAACTGGCCGGTTTTTGAATTTTCATCCTCACAAACTTCACCACTTTTTCCGATGGAAGATGTACGAATCCATTCCGAAAGGTGGACCAATGAAAGATCTAAAGACCTGGCTCAACAAGAACTGCGCATTCAGGGATTACGATGATCCGGATGTGGACCCGGATATTGTTGTCAGCAGCCATCGCAAAGCAGTGTCGACGGCAAGATCCGCTCTTAGAGATTATCTGAAGCAGCAGCTCGCTGTTGCCATCGAAAAATTTCACGCCGAAGATCGTCCTCCAGAAAAAAATCTGCTGAGTTGATTTGTGCTTCCAGACGACAGCAGGTCAACTTTTTTTGTGCACGGTGCTCAGGGCACCAAAAAAAGTTGCCGGCTGATGATCCATCGGTATCACAAAAGAAAATTTGTTTCAGAGTATGCTTCTGGGCGCATTTTTATTGAGCATGACGATTTGCATGACAGCATTCGTTGCTTTTATAATTGCCCCACCCGAGTAAACCAGTTTTTTCAGAGGTAGTAATGAGTAACTCAGTAGCAGTGCCCACCATGGCTCCCGTTGTCGAAGAAAACCACAGCAGTGTCAATGAAAATTCCGTGCAGAAACCTCTCCTGAAAGTTGTGCCCCAGCAGCCTTCTGAACCTCCTACACAGGAAATGCTTATGAAAATGTATAGCGCACAGCACCGGGAATGCTGGTTGTGTGAAGGCATCTCCAAAAAGATTGCCAACGGAAAAGAAATCTCTGAAGATGACAGCTGGCATTTTACCTCGTGCGTTCTCAGCTGGGAGTATTTACACCGCCAGTCCTGAATTGAATTTAGCATTTCGGGTGCAGAAGCCTGTGCTTCTGCACCCGCTTTAATTTTCTGGACGAATTTATGTTTAAATATTCGATTTTCTATAATAAAATTGAGGGCAGTGGTCGATTCTGTAAGAGTGTAACTATTTAGTCTTCAGGAGGGCCTGGTTGAAACGCGCATTATGGTTTGCCGGAATAATGACTCTGGGATTGGCCGTTCAGGCTGGTGCCGCCATTTATTCTTACCGTGATGAACATGGCAGGTTGTTTCTGACAGACAGTCCGCCCAATCGCAATTACAAGATTGTGGTGACCAGTAAAAAGGAACGCGAAGCGCCGGATTCGCCCGGCACTGCGAGTTTTGCAGTCGGAGCCGCTGCCTCAGCACAGAAATTTCTTCTGCCGAATGATGAATCTTTCAGCAAATACATCAACGAGGCCGCGCAGACGCACGGTGTCGACCCATATCTAATCAAGTCTGTCATCAAGGTGGAATCTGACTTTGATCCGCAGGCCATGTCCTCGAAGGGTGCTCAGGGTTTGATGCAGTTGATTCCATCTACTGCCAGGCTCGTCGGTTGCTCTGATTCATTCAACCCAAGACAGAACATTCTTGGCGGGGCCGGTTATCTGAAAATGATGCTCAAGCGCTTCGATGGGCGTATCGACTATGCTCTTGCCGCATATAATGCCGGCCCAGGGAACGTCGAAAAGCACGGTGGCATTCCGCCTTTCCGCGAAACCCAGAACTATGTTCGCAAGGTGCGGCATTATTACAAGCAGTATGCTGCCAATCTGCCGGCTGCCGAAAAATCCACTTCTCTGAAAGCCCGCAAAGCCAGAGTGATGCCCATGCTGCATTCAGACCTTTCCAAGCGGCTGACCGAAGCTTATGAAAAATTCCGCGATTCTGACGTCAATGGTGCCATGGATGCTTACCGCGATATTCTCAACATTTATCCGCGTAACACTCAGGCTCTTTACAACCTTGCCTGTCTCCTCGATATGGAACGCTGTTACGAAGAAGCCATCGATGTTTATCTGGCCGCCCTCAAACAGGATCCGTTCCTCGACAAAGCCTTATATAATCTGGCAGTGATTTATGAACGTCTCGGAATGCATCCTGAAGCCATCTTAACCTGGGAAAACTACGTTCAGGTAGCCAAAGATGAAGACAAGATAGTGATGGCCGAAAAATTCATGAAGGAATTGCGCGAATACGCTGCTTTGAACTGAAACGAAAGTCTGCAGGGAGCTGAATGTCTGAATCCGCCTCAAGATCGATGTTCGAAAAGCTGCTCTACCTTGGCATTGCAACTTTTTTTCTCTGGCCATTCGTTCAGCTTTGGTCGATCAAGGCTCTGCCGCTGTTTGATTCTGACGGCCACCTGCGTGCTTCAGTAGCTCTTGAAAACCTTATGGAAAGCGCTTTGAGCCGCCCGTTTGAACGGAACTTTTCTTCCGGATTCGAACCGGTTAAAGGCTGTGAAGATCTGGAAATGGCAGGCAGAATCGAAATCGCACCACATCCTGATTTTCCGGCTACCGTTCTGGTGCGTGCCCAGATTCGCTGGGGTATGTTTCCGCTTTCCAAAAGCCTAGTTCTTGAATGTCTGCGGGCGAGAACCAGGCCATGAACAGCAAAAAACGCGGAATCACCCTGTGGGAACTGGCTCTTTTCACCATTTTTCTCGCCATTGCCGGTGGCGCTTCCGTTTTCTTTTTCTTTCTGAACTCGAGCGATATGAAAAAGGCGCAGCAGAAATTTGCCTGGGTACAGGATATCAACGATATGCTCGATGCGGTAACCAATGAAATAGCCAACTCGGTGCAATTCGAACACCCTTTCAACGGCTCATCAAGAGAATGCTTTTTCAGAAGTTCTTCTGATTCAAGCAGTCTTATTCCTTCGGTGTTTGAAGAAGGTTTTGTTTTTTCTGACAATTCCATGACTTATGTGTCGAGAAGTGCCAGCAATACAACAGGCATGAAGAGACTGGGAAGGTTTACCAACCCTCTGGTTACAGGTTGTCGTGACGGCGGTTTTAGACGCATCTCTTCAAACCTTCTCGAAATAACATTCAAGGCCGATTCTCCTGATGGAAGTGAGCTAGGCCGCGAGTTTTCGCGTATTATTCACCTGAGAAACCAATGAACAGACAACTCGACGAAAAACAATCTCTGCTGCCGGTTCTGATTATGGTCGGTTTTACGGTATTGCTAGTCGCAGCAATGCTGATAAGAGTCTATCGGGCTGATCGAGATCTTGGTATGACGCGCATTTCAGCTCAGCAGGCGCGGCTTGCAGCCGAGTCGGGCATAAGTTTCGCTATCGAAAAGATGCGCAGCGCAATTATCACCTCCGATCGAACTGCCAACCCTGAATCGTTAACCGCCGTTTTTTTTGCCGACCAGCTTGAAACTGACGGCTGGATCGCCTTTGGGCAGAAAAGCAAAGCCTGGTTTCGCATTGTTTCGGTCCGCAAGGTATTTGCCGATAACGCCACTGATACAAACCTGCTCAACGAAAGTCTGCAGTATCAGATACTCAGCGAAGGCCGCAGCGGCCCGTTTCGTTATTCCACAGCAGCTGTAGTGCAGCTTTATGACCTGGTAAAAAGTTTTGCCGTATTTTCAAGTCTCGATGAATACTATTACGGCACCCCGATTCAGGCTGATGTTGAAAATGCCGGGTCCCTCGATCGCTTTGTCGAAGCCAATTCTGGTCTGTTTTCGGCTGGAATGATCAATCGTCAGGGGATCTGTTTCGACCCCCAGCTTCTGGTTAAAATGTTCGCTTTTGAAGGTTCAGAACCGTTCAATCTGGCTACCGGAACTGCCAGGTTGAGTCAAAATTTCGGTCGCCGTTATTTCCGTGACCAGAATTCTCCATGCGTTGGCCCGCTCTATTGCGAGAGCCCGGTGGTCGTTGATTCACATACTTTTTTTGGACCGGTTCAGACAGCGCTCTATTTTTACCGGCGCGGTACCAGCCAGCCGCGAATTGAATCGGGTAATTCTGCTGTGGCAATGAATTCAAGCTTGAGAATTCAGCATGCGGTTGACAGTCTTGAAGGCAGAAATCCGGCCGGAATTTTTGTCGATCGTGATTCAGCCGGTTACGCCTCTTTTATACCTCCATGGAGACCTGATTTCGAACACCTGCGCAAGCAGGCAAGGAGCAGGGGTATTTATATCGATAACGATGGCAGGGGGCACTTGAACGGGCAACCGCTCGACATCGACTATCACCCCGGTGAGGCGCATCTTTTTTCTGACAGTTATCGAGGTCCCAATTCAACGCGATTCGAGCAGGATCAGCTCGACGAAAAGTATGTGGTGCTTTCCAGCGAGATGCGTTATCAGGGTTTCAACAATCTGAGTTCTGCCAACCTTCAGGGAGCCCGCCTGGTTTTCTCTGAACGATCTATTTATTTGCGCGGCGATATCGGTTCCGATCTGGTAATCGTCACCCCCGGGCATATTTTCCTCACCGGCCCGACCAATATCGACTCAAACCTGAATCTGTTTCTGGTCGCGGGTGAGGGCACAGCTCTTTCCACTGTTGACCTTGAGACCCTTATTAGAAGCTCCAACCCTGGCGTTGATTTTATAAATGCCGCTCGTGAATGGCATGTTCGTGCCGTCATTTATAAGCCAGGCGCTGGTGTCTATACTGCTGAATCCAGGCCGCAAAAAGGTTCTCCGATCAATTTCCGGCGTCTGTTTGCCGGCGAAAGTCTAAGAATTATCATCCATGGGGCCTGTATTGGCGGAAACCTGCAACGCTGGCTCGACAACACCGAGGCCGGTTCTTTGAAAGTCCGGCATATTCCGGAAGCCGCGGATCGTCTTAATGTGCGACCAGTTTCGGCAAATATTCTGCGTCAGCGCACTCGTCCCGAAAAATAGGAAGATAGATATGTCACTAGCTCTGAACCTCGAAAGGACTCTTGCTCAGATTGGCAGACACGCTATGGCCTTCGGGCGTGCACCTTCAAAGGTAAGGCTTATTGCCGTTTCAAAAACCGTTGACAGCAACAGGATCAGAGAAATGTATGGGCTTGGCCAGATCGATTTTGCCGAAAACCGGGCCCAGGTGCTGCGTGACAAAGCCCGTGAACTGGCTGATCTGAAACTAACCTGGCATTTTATCGGACCCCTGCAGACCAACAAGATCAAATACATTTATCCGGTTGCAGGTCTGGTGCATTCGATCGATCGTCGCGAACTTCTCGATGAGTTTTCCGTCTGGCACCGCAAAACTGGCCGAAAGTGCCCGGTACTCCTGCAGGTGCATATTTCACGCGAGGCGGCCAAGCAGGGGTTTGCCTGCGACGAGATACTGGATGTTATCAGAGAATACCGCGAGAGCGAAGATCTTGATATGCGTGGCATGATGGGCATGGCACCGCTGGATGCCGATGAAGAAACGACCCGTTCCTGTTTTCATGAACTTGCGGGTTTGTTCGGTGCCAGTCGTGAGCTGTGCGGTCCGGCATGGCACCCGGAAGAGCTTTCGATGGGTATGTCTGGTGATTTTCATCTGGCAATTGCTGAGGGCGCTACAATGGTGCGGATTGGCACTGCCCTGTTCGCCGAAGTGAGGCAGACATGAGAATTCTGATCGAATTATTGCGCCTGTTGCAGTTTATTGTTTTTGTCAGAGTGATTCTTACCTGGATAATGCCCGGCAATCTGCCTCAACCTGTCAGACCTCTGGTTGCCAGAATTGACGGCATGCTGCGCCATTTTCAGGTTCTCATTCCGATGGGGCCTGGTTTTATCGATCTCGGTCCAATGCTGTTTCTGTTGTTGATCGAAGTGATAATGCGCGTTTTATACGCCATCCTCTACTCAGGTGCCGGCATCATGATTCCCTGATTGCGGTTCAGTTGTCCTGGTTGAGGCAGAGTCTTTCAAACTCTGAGTAATCGATGCCGAGAACCTCAAATGCCGCTTTGTCAAAACTGTCGGCGCTGCCAAGTCCGGTAAGCAGATCAGATATTCGCCGCCAGCCGAACTCGCCAAGCAGGCGTGATGTGGCAGACAGCGAGGCACGATAAAGAGCTGCTGCCTGTTTCCGGCCGGGGTTGTTTCTGAATTCGCTGTCAATCGACGCCAGGCTGGCAATATTAACGCCGGCGGTTTGTTCGCTCAGGAGGGCAACTTCCTCGCCGCCTGTTTCGAAAAGCTGCGCCAGTCCTTCATTAAGCCAGATCGGGCAGTTGCCTGAAGACATGAGAAAAACTACGTGATGGGTGTATTCATGAAGCACAGCCCCTTTTAGAGCCGAAGGCCTGATGTTGCTGCCAGGAACCGGTAATCTGATTTTGCCGTCGTACAGCCCGCCCGCCCAGTCAGGAAGGTCGTGAACCCGGCGAAAATCATCGCTGGGCATTATCAAAACCTGAGAGCGCTGTGACGGATAGAAATTCAGGCGCTCACCAACTTCACTGCAGGCTTCTTCGAGCTGTTCAAGAAGGTCCTGGGCCCAGTCTTCCGGGTATGATGCCGGGCAGGAAAGATTGAAATGAATGCTTGAGAATGCCTGCATTTCTCTTTCGACCGCAGCTTCCCGGTGCAGTTTGTCGAGAAACCGACCGGTTTCGGGGTCACCGGGGTTGATTTCGGCACTGCGCAGCAGATGAAATTCGCTCTCGGCAAGCTCACCGCTGCGGTAAAAGAGGCGGCCCAGCATACTGTGTATTTTCGAATTATTCGGAACTCTATCTGCAGCTTCCTGGAGGGTGCTTATCGCTGCAGGCAGATTCTCTGTTTTTTGAAAGGCGGCTGCAACTTTCAGGGCCAGTTCAGCATCGTTTGGCCGCAATTTAATAAGTTCACGTGCTTCGCGTTCAACGGCCGCGGCATTTTTGATGGTTACCAGGGTCGAGAGCAGGTTCAGTCTGATCGAAACATCTTCAGGCTTCTGCGATTTGGCCGCTTCGAACTGGCGAATCGCTTCGGAGAAGTCTTTTTTGCCGGCGAGGGTTACACCAAGATTGTTTCTGGCACAAGCCAGGTTGGCCAGGGCGGTGTCGTTGAAGGGATTCAGGCGGCAAGCCTGTTCAAAGTCTCTGATTGCATTTTCATGTTCACCCTGGGAAACTTTGTACATTCCCTGGCGGTTGAAGGCCCAGGATTCTTCTTCATGCCCGGCAACAGCGGTATTACAGCAGCTGATGCTGCTGATAATCAGAAAGACTGCAAGTTTGCCGGCCTGAGTGAAGCCCGATTGAAAATGCATCGGTATCAGGCCTTCAAGTCGATTTTGAGGCCACGCGATCCATCTTTTGCGAGCTGCAGTTTATGCTCTTCTTCTTCTTCGGTTTTTTTCTGGGCGGCATCTTTGGGCTGCTGCTGGCGTTTTTTCTTTTCGGCTTCATCGTCTTCTTTACGTATTACGGCACCTTCAGAAGCATCTGTCTTCTGAATAGTCTCTGTTTTCTGAGCTGCAGCGTTGCGGTTCTGGGCAACATGATCCGCCTGACCGGATTCCTGTGCCTTCTGGGCTTCGCGAAGCCGGCTGGCATCATCGGTTATCAGCAGGGTTGTTTTGATATCTATAGGCCGTACAGACATACTTCCTGCTCCTCTACTATAAATATCGGCATTCTGTCAGGAAAAATCAACCCCTGGTTTGTGTTTGCCCCGGTCGCTGCGGATTGATTGTTTCGTCCCGCAGCAACCGGTTCAGCAATCAGGCGCCTTTAACGAACGATTCACCCTGTGAGCATAGAACCTTAAGCGTATCTTCGTCCCGGGCTTCAGCGTAGAACCTTACCACCGGTTCGGTGCCCGAAAATCTTACGAGAACCCAGGCGTCGTTTTCAAGAATGCATTTGGTGCCATCGATGCGAATGACCTTTTTGACTTTGAAACCTGCAACTGAGGTGGGGTCTTTCTTGAGGTTGGCTATGGCGCGAGCCTTTTCTTCTTCAGTGAGTTTGAAATTCAGGCGGCGGGTGACATAAGTGCCGACTTTCTGATAAAGGTCTTCAAGAATCGTTGCTATTGGTTTCTTCTGCATGGCAACCATTTCAGCTACGAGCAGACAGGCAATTATGCCATCTTTTTCGGGAACATGGCCGCGAATGGTCATACCTGCCGATTCTTCGCCACCCATGACGATCTTGTCGTGGGCGATAAGGTCGCCGATGAATTTGAAGCCGACTGCGGTTTCGATCAGTTCGATGTTATGATATCTGGCAACAGCATCGACCAGGTGCGTGGTTGCGACCGATCTGGCTGCTGCGCCATGCCAGTCGCGGCTGTTTTTGATATGGTCGAGCACCATGCCGAGAATCTGGTTAGGCTCATAAAAAACACCTTTTGGACCCAGAACGCCGAAACGGTCTGCGTCACCGTCGGTAGCCAGGCCGAGGTCATAGTGGCCATGCTGCATTTTGGCGATCATGTCAGGAATATGGGCTTCTGAAGGCTCAGGCGGCTGGTTGCCAAAATAGGGATCCAGATGGTCGTTCATGACCGTCACTTCACAGCCGGCTTCCTTGAGAATGCGGTCGAGATAGCCACGGGCGGTACCATAAAGCGGGTTGACGAGAATTTTCAGTCTGGCAGCCTGAATGGCCTCAAAATTGATTTTCTTGCGCAGATCGTCGAGATAGGCTTCCATTGGGTCGATGCGCTCGATCAGCCCAGCGCTCTGGGCTTCGGCGAGCTTCATGCGCTTAACTTTGCCGCTTTTCATCAGTTCGTTGGCGCGATTTTCGATGTCTTTGGTAGTTTCGGGCAGTGCGGGCCCGCCCCAGGCCGGAGAAAATTTGAGACCCTGATATTCAGGTGGATTATGGCTGGCGGTGAAATTGATGCCGCCGGAAAGCTTGCGGCGTAGGATTTCAAAGCTGATCACCGGGGTAGGAGTATCGCGAACACAAAGGTAGGCTTTGATGTCATTAGCAGCAAAAACTTCTGCTGCTACTTCCATGAAGCGCGAAGACATGAAGCGCGCGTCAGAGCCAATCACGAGCCCCTGGGTGCAGTTGATGCTTTTGAGATGGTCGGCAATTGCCTGAGAGCAGATGCGAACGTTGTCAAAAGTGAATTCGTCAGCAATGATTGCACGCCATCCAGATGTCCCAAATTTGATTTCCATATTCCCTCCGAAGATTTGTTTCTCTGCCAAGTCTACCGCCACCCGCAGCACCATGCAAGATAATTTAGCTGTCCTCATTACCCCTCCAGTTTGCTGACCTGCTCGTATCGACATAGTTTTGCGACCTTGAAAAAAATGTCATCGAGCAAAATTTTTCGGTATTTTCTCTGCGAAATTGGAATTCGGGAATGGTAATGGTAAAATAACCGTATGGACCT
Source organism: uncultured bacterium (assembly GCA_964474705.1). Taxonomy (GTDB): domain Bacteria; phylum Muiribacteriota; class Ozemobacteria; order Ozemobacterales; family Ozemobacteraceae; genus Rifleibacterium. The sequence goes on along the minus strand of CAYYUI010000014.1, from coordinate 59,141 downwards.
AGCAAAAGCATTTGCAGTATCTGTCGGGCTGGTTTATTGCATTCTGGCCGCCCGGCATTTTCTCGCCGAAGAGCGCACAGCACTGGTTTTCCGAAAGGTTGACAGCACGAAACCGCTGCACTTTTTCACGATGGTGCTGCATGACGCCTTTGCCGGTCTGGCTTTTATCTGGCTGGGTTTTTTTGCGACTAATTATATTTACGGTCGCATCGTCACTCTCTGGGCAGCTCATCTGGTGGTGTCCATGGCAGTGTTGCTGCGTTTCCGCAGCGAAGACGGCACCAGCTATGCGTGGCTGGGTACGCCGTTTTTTCTGGTGCTGGGCTGGTATTTCTATTATCTGGCGATTATCGAAGGGGTTTCGATCGGTACAATCTTCGATATTCTCGAGGCACTTCTCGACGGCTGATTCAAAGAGCCCGACAGAGTATTTCCACTGACTCTTCGACCATGTGGCCGGTAAAAATCAACGGCGGCGTCAGTCTGATGACATTCGGTCTGACGTTACCAATACCGGTGACAAGACCGAGATCACTCGCCCGGTTGTGAAGATTCATCGCGGCTTCACCATTCAATAACTCGATTTCAAGCATCAGCCCAAGACCGCGGATCTGTTTGACCAGCTTGTTTTGCCCTATTTTTCGGTTGAGGAGGTCTTTGAAAACTTCGCCGAGCTGCTCTGAGCGCCGCGGCAGGTCGAAATGCTCGATCTCATGGAGAGTGGCAACGGCCGCAGCGCAGGAGGAACAGGCGGAAGCGGCTATCGGTTCGACAAGGTGGCCAAAATGGCCGCCGAAGGCGGCGATACCGATCGGATAACCGTTGGCAAGGCTTGGCCCGATGCAGACGATATCCGGGTGAATATTCAGCAGCTGAAAGCCAAACATGCGGCTGCCGGTACGGCCGAGGCCACATTGAGTTTCATTGGCGATCAGGTCGATGCCATTTGAACGGCAGAATTCTTCGAGTTTGCCGAAAAAATTGCGGCATGGTTCGATTGAACCGCCGACTCCGATCGAAGGTTCGATGATAATCGCAGCTGTCTGGTCAGAAAGATCGGCAAAGAATGCTTCAAGAGAGCACAGGCAGGCGCCACGGCACGATTTCCCAAGCTCTGAGAGACGTTTGCCTGTCACCGGCGGATGATTCAGGTTGTGGCTGACCAGCTCAAAATGTGTGTCAATCGAAAAGAGCGGGGTAAAATTTTCGTCATCGGTAGAGGAGACGACCATGAAAGAATTTTGCACGATGTCTTCAGAAATGCCGATGATATAAGATTTTTTGCGAAACTGCCGGGAAAGATTGCAGGCGGATGCCAGAGCCGCGACCCCGGATTTGAAAAGCTGGAAATGCTCGAGATAGCCTGGCAGCAGATGCTGGAGCTCGTCGGTCAGGCGCTTGCCTGAATCAGCCGGAGGATTACGATAGGCTTCGGTGATGGAAGCCGTGGCATGACCGGCAATGACGTTGCCGTTAGCAGCGAATGTGTCGAGATACTGTCTGTTGTTTTCGTCGAACAGGTGGCAACCCTCGGCTCTTGTGAAAGTGAGCCGGCGGGAGCAGGGCAGAACCGACATCGGGCGCATGAGGATTTCCTGCATATTTGATCTCCCCCCGAGAATTATTCTACTTTAAACATATTGCTAACAAGTTCGCCAGGCAACTAATTTTTCGCTCCGGGCAAACGTAGATTCCTGCAGAATTAACATTTTCACCATTTGGTTTACATAACTACCGGATTTTGTTTTGGGAAAAATTCCTCTGTTTCACATGAAACAAAATGTCTTCGACTTGATATTTCAGGTAAAAAATCACCAGAAATGAAAGTGCTCAGCCGGAGGGTAAAAGCGGGGATTCAGCGAAGGCAATGGAATAGCGGCTAATTACGTCATCGAAGGACGGCAGAAAACAAACAGGGCTGCATCACATTTTCTGTGAAGCAGCCCTGTTTATAATTCAGGTCAGTTGAGTTTATGGGCTTTGAAGATTTCCTGCAGGGCTATGTTGGCGGCCATGCGCACTTCGCGACTCTGGTCGCGGGTTGTATTCTTCAACGCTACGAGGCAGCGAATGTCGCGGAGGTTGCCAAGGGCTTCGGCTGCGGTTTTTCTCACAGCCGAACTGCGGTCGGCAAGCATCATCATCAGGGTTTCGACAACAGCGCTGTTGCCGATACGGCCAAGAATGCGGGCTACATTTTCGCGCAGGAAATTATTGCGGTCCTGGGCGATGCGCAACAGTCGATTGATGAGATTGCCTTCGCCGATTCTGACGAGAATATCGCAGGCATGGCGGCGAATGCGTTCTTCAGCGTGTTTGAGGGCTTCGATAAGCACTTCGTAGGAATTTTCGCCGAAGCTGACGATTGCTTCGCTGCAGGCGAGCGGTACGATCGGCGACGGGTCGTCGAGTCTGGCAAGCATCGGCATGATGGAGGCCGGGTCGCCGATACGCGCCAGAGCTTCGGCAGCTGCTTCGCGAACTTTTTCCGCGGCGTCTTCAAGGGACTTGACCAGATGGGGCAGGGCGACACGGTCGCGGCGTTCGCCGAGGACAACCACTGCCATGCTGCGTACTGATTCGGTTTTATCGCTGAGACCGGCGATAATGATATCGGGAACCCGGGCATCAGCCATCTGCGAAAGCGATTTGATCGAGAGGCGGCGCACGAGTTCCGAGGGATCTTTGCTGGCCTTTTCGAGAAATTCGACGGCAGCCGTGTCTTTGAGTTCGCCGAGAACCTGGGCAGCTTTCGCTCTGACGGTTTCGATGGAGTCGCGCAGAGCTTCGATAGCGGGCTGTACTGCTGCCGTTGTGCCGATTTTGCCGATCGCTTCGATGGCAGCTGAGCGAACCTTTTCGGCAGTATCTTTGACGAGGTTCGAGAGAGTTCTGATGGCGCGTGGATCGCGGGTGTCGCCAAGCACTGTGGCAATAGAGACTCTGACTGGCTCTGCCGGGTGAGATGCACTCATTATCAGTTTCTCAACGAGCTTGCGGCTCTGGTTGGCTATCAGCTGGCGGGAAATAAGTTCAAGCGGAATGTTGTATTCAGGCTTTTTGAGAATATCGATGAGGGCGTCGAGGGCTCCTTCAGTTTTGATGCCTCCGAGGGCTTCGACGCACCACTGGCGCTGCAGCTGGTCGCCACTGGCAAAATAGCTCATGATGACCGGAATGGCTTTGTCATTGCCGACTTTTGCAAAGAGATGGGCAACGTTAAGCCTGATCAGATGAAGAATTTCGCTGCTGCATTCAAGAATGCGGCGATCGGGGATTCCGGCAAGCTTTTTCAGATCCTTGTCGGTGAGAGATTCACGGGCGATTTTGATAAGCAGGCCGAAGGCGCGTTCGTCCTGGAGACCGGCCAGGGCCTGAGCGATAGAGAACTGTGCCCAGGCATAGCCCTCTTTTAGAATTACTGAGAGCGGGTTGGCGCTGGTAAGGTATTCGTCGATGGCCAGAAGGCTGTCGGCGATGCAGGTGCTGAGTTTGCGGTCTTCTGAGCTGTCGAGAACCTTGAGCAGCGGGAAAATTGCTCTGATGCTGCCGATGCGGCCAAGTATTCTGACCAGTGAGGGCAGGATGTTGCCGTTTGAGCCACTCTGTATGGCTTTGGTTATCTGTTCAACAGCCATTTCACCCATTTCGCAGATTGCCCATTCAGCCTTTTCCACAATCTGGCCATCCTGTTCAGCCAGTGATCTGATGAGGGAGTCGATGGCTCTGGCACCCTTGATCTGGCCAAGAGCTTCGATCGCTGCCAGTCTTACGTCGCGTTCCGAATCGGTAAGACGCTGCACCAAAGGCTCGATGGCGATAGGGTTGCCGATTTTTCCGATGGCCCGGCAGGCTGAGATCTTGTGTTCAGGCTCAGCAGCTTCGAGGAATTTTATCAGATTGCCGGCTGTCGCTTTTTCTCCGATCTCGCCAAGAGCTTCGATTGCTTTGAGGCACAACATCGGGTCTTCTTTTTCGAGAATCGACAGAACGTAGCGGCTGGCCTTTGAAGATTTGATTTTTGCGAAGGCTTCGAGAGACAGAAGTGTCAATTTGGTGTTGAAAGAATTGGCCAGTTTGAGAAGAGGCTCGACTGCTTTTGCATCACCGATTTCGCCGAGTGCCCAGACGATTTTTTCCTTGAGCTGGGGGTTGCTGACCTGAAAAATATCGATGAGCGGGTCAACGGCATTGGCATTGCGGATTTGGCCAAGAGCCTGAATAGTTGCAGTTCTGATGCGTTCGTTTTCTTCGCCGAGCACGACGAGCAGCTGGTCGCATGCCGCGGTCGAAGCCATTTTTCCGAGGGCTTCGATGGCTTTGAGTCTGACTTCAAATTCTGGATCTTTGAGCATCGGCAGAACGATAGTGACTGATTTTGGATCAGCGATGTTGCCGATTGCCTCGCAGGCAATGTAGCGCAGGTCATTGTTGCGACTCTTCAGGAAAGCACTTACCGCTTTCAGAGCTGAAGCTGAACCAATTTTGCCGAGGGCTTCGAGGGTAACATAACGCAGGTCTTCATTGTCCTCTTCGAGTAACTTGATCAGCGGAGTTACTGCATCTTCAACCCCGATTTTACCCAGTGAACGTGCGGCAATGAACTTGAGCTGCGGCTGTTCTGAAGACAGGCAGTTAACCAGCGGTCTGACCGCTTCTTTTGCCGCAATATCGCCGAGATAGCCGGCGGCTACTTCGCGGATGTCTTTGAGTTCATCGCCAAGCAACCTGATAAAATCGGTGGCGGCTTCACTCAGCCCGAGTTCACGCATCTTCAAAACGAGAGAATAACGTTCGTCAGGGTCAGTCGTGTCAGCCAGAAGCTGTCTGACCTCGGAAAGCATTTCGAGCGGCGTCAGAGGTGGGGCTTCTTCAAGGATTGCAGCAGGAGTGCCGGGGGAAAAAGCTTCCTGGGTGGGAATGTTGTCAGCAGCGGGGGCCATTTCGCCGCCGAGAGCACCAAGTGAAGCGATATCGAATTCTGAATCTTCACTTTCGCCTGCTGAAAAATCTTCCTCATATTCGACCGGAGCGGTTTCCGGCTGAAGTTGCACGGCCGCAGGTCTGGCAGGTGCTTTGCCTTCTATGCCGAGAATAAGACCGTTGAGTTCCTCATCTTCTTCTGCTTCCGGATCCTGAGTTGGCTGCTGCTTCGCTGCCACTGCAGGTTTTGTAGTCGCCTGCATCTGGGCAACTGCTGGTTTGGACGGGCCGGTGCCTGATGTGGCCTGTGCTGCTTTGGCAGGGGCCTGAACCGGCTGAGCCTGGGCTGGTTTGCCTGTGGTTTTTGCCGCAGGTTGAACCGTTTCGACAACCAGTGAGTCGAGAAAACTGTCGTCTTCTGAATCATCAACTGCTACAGGCGATGCTGTATCATTTATGTCGACGCTGAAGTCGGTGGTAGTGCCAATATCATCGTTACTGCTGACAATCAGACTGCTTAGATCATCATCGGCTGCGTCAGAGGTTAATGGAGAGGGAGAAGATTTTGAACTGCCGGCAGCTTGAACGGCAGGATTGCTGTCGAGGTCGCCAAAATCGAAGCTTTCAGTTTCGACCGCAACGGTTTCGGCGTCAAGCTCACGCGAGATATCGACGCTTTCATCGGCAGTAAAACTGAATTCATCAGCAGCAGCTGCTGCAACGGGAGCAGGCGCCGGGGTTCTGGCCAGTGAGGCAGCCACAGGTCTGGGCTGTGCTTTGGCTGCTGGTGGAGCTACGGGTTCGTCGAAAGCTGCGGCTACCAGTGATTCGTCTTCGGCAGCCGCTTCTTCGAGAGAAATGTCAAAACCTGCCGGCGCGGCGAAAGGATCATCGTCGGCGGAAACGACCGAGCCGCTGCCAGAATCAAGATTCATATCGAAATTCAGGCCAGTATCAGCAGATTCCATGCTGATTTCCAGGTCAAGAGAACTGCCTGAACCTGAATTGTCGGCGGTTTCAAAACTAAAATCATCGCCAGCACCGAGATCAAGGCTCAACTCGCTTTTTGCCGGAGTCTCTGGCATGTCGAGCTGAAGTTCGCCTGGTTCGTCGGATGCACCAGCCGACAGATCAAAACTGTTGTCGGCCGGAGTCGAGAGATCGAAAGAAAGGCCGCCGGCTGCATCTGACGTATCACTTACATCCAGATCGAGAGACAGGTCCAGATCAAGAGGTTCACGCTCTGCCGGTGAATCTTGGGTTTCTCCTGTGCCGGGCAGACCCATTCCGCACATATTGCAGAATTTGTTGCCCTTTTCATTTTCAAAACCACATCCTGGACACTGCATAGAGACCTCCGACGTTATCTGACTGGGTGCTGATGTATAACTTAGCAGACTATCAGAACCACAAGCATTTGTCTTGATTTTTTTAATAAAATCGCAAAAGATTACACCAAATATGGTTTCCTTGTCACTATAAGCAAACCGATTTCAGCAATTACCGGACAAAATTTGCTGCATGAATGGGCATATTCCTGAATAAATCACTTATTTGCCGGGGAATTGCCTCAATGGGTTTACATAATATCGGTGGTGGTTCGAGTGGAATTTTTCGTTCGAGAAATGCCCGACAACAGAGTAAAGGGCGGGAGAGGATGCGACAATCTCCTGCTTCTGCAGCACCGGCTGGTAATGAATCAACCTGAAATGACAAAATGTCCTTCTGGTTGATAGGCATGAATAAAACAGTTCGAAGAAGGATTAAAGCTTAGCCTTGGGTTTACCGACTGATTCGTCATCTGGTATTCTGGGATTCGGCGGAAAATGTGGATCTATGCGGATGCGGGCCATAAAAATCAATGATGCGGATTCTGCTGCACCAGTCGATAGGCTTTTAAAACCGCTTCTTCAGCGAGCCGAACATTCATGACATCTTCGGTGAACTTTTCCGGGGGGGAAAATGCGTCATAGCTGCCGAGAATCCAGTAGCGGGCCGGCAGACTGTTGAGTGCCAGCGCGCAGGTATCGAGTACACAATCATGGCAATTGCACATTTCGTTGCGTTCGACCATGTCGGCTACAATTTCCAGAACCAGGTTTTCCCACATATTGACCATGCGGGTAAAATCATATCTGTTCAGCGGTGACTGCTCACGAATGTTCATTTTTCCTCCACCGGGTCATTTGAAACCCCTGATACGGCAGTCGAGAACCATCAGTTGCGCCGATCTCACGCCGTTGTAGTCGTTTGGCTCAACGTGAAAAACCAGATCACAGGTGCCGTCACGAATCGTGTCCGGGGCCATTATATCACCAAGATTGAAGCCGATGCCAAATATGCTTCTGCCATTGCTGCGTCTGAATTTAAAGCGCAGATGGTTTTTTCCTTCACCAACTTTGCGTATTTCCTGAAAGGGAGCGCTCATGGCGACAAAAACAGGAGCAGGATTCTCGATGCCGAATGGAGCGAAGTTAAGAATATCCTGGAGAAACTGCTCGTCGATATTCTCGACCTGCAGTTCAGAGTCTATCAGCCATTCTGGTCGCAAGTCCTCTTCGCTGATATTTTTTCCGGCATATTCTCTCAGTTTGCGGCGGAAAAGCTCTTCATTGCCTGGCTGCATTGTCAGGCCGGCAGCGCCGACATGCCCGCCGTATTTTTCCAGGCATGCCGAGCAATGGTTCAAAGCTTCGATGATATTGAGATTTTTGAAGCTGCGGGCTGACCCGAGGAATTTGCCCTGATCTTCGAGCAGAACGATTACCGGCCGACAGTAATCCAGCATCAGTCTGGTGGCAACGATGCCGGTGACGCCCTGATTTTTCATCGGGGCCGCTACCATGAGTATACGATCGTTCACTATGTCGTTCTGTTCGATAAGAAAGCGCTTGACGCCGTTGTAACATTCTTCACCAAGACGTTTGCGCTCATTATTGAGTTCATATAGTTGTTTTGCCAGTTCTTCGGCGCGACCTGCCTGAGTCGTTCCGAGCAGTTCAATCGCGAGTTCAGCGGTACGCAGTCGCCCGGATGCGTTGAGAATCGGGGCGATACTGAAGCTGATATCACGTTCGGTAACCTGGCGGTTTTTCCAGCCCAGGGCACTGAAAAGGCTTGCCAGTCCGAGTCTTTTGCTTTTGCCGACGAACTTGAGACCCATCTGGGCGAAGGTGCGGTTTTCTCCCTGTAATGGCACCATATCGGCGATAGTGCCGATGGTGAGGATATCGAGCGAACGATGCCAGAGGGCTTTTACCGCCGGCAGTTTGGCCTCGATGCATTTGAGGTACATCAGGGTCAGAGCCCTGCCACCGTCCATGCAGTCGAGATTGAGAGATTTTCTGAATGCTTCTTTGCTTTGTTCAGCTGCATCTGGCAGGCATTCCGCAATTACCTTGTCGACATAAACCGGCTTGAATATCGGGTCATTGCTGGGATTTGACAACACTGCCGGGAGAAGTTCGCCGATCAGACGACGCTCGGCTTCGCTGTAGAATACCGGGACACAGCCTGTCATTGCAGCCTTGTCGATATTTTTCACCGGGGTGAAGCCTTCGCGAACCGAGAATCTGACAGCAGATATGTCATGGTCGCTGTGGTCGAATACCAGGAGTGGTCGGGAAAGCCTGTTACAGCGGGCCATTTCAAGCGCCATGGCCATTTTGAAGGCAACACCGACTCCGGCGATATTTTTCTGGGGGCAGCATGAATCGTGGAGTTTGGGATCGACGATGGCTACGGCGTTTGGGAGCTGGCTGGGTGGCTCGTGATGATCGGTTATGATGACTTCGATCCCTTTGCGTCGGGCATACTCGACTTCGGCCAGGTTGCTGATGCCGCAGTCAACGGTGACGATCAGCTTGATGCCGTCTCGCTCCGCAACGTCCAGATAATCAGGGTTCAGGCCGTAACCGTCTTCGATGACCGGAACGGTGTAATCGACAAGTTTGTGGAAACTTCTCAGAGTTTCGGTCAGAAGCACGGTCGAGGTAATTCCATCAACGTCACGGTCGCCGTAGACTCGGATGCTTTCGTCGCGCTCAAATGCTTTGAAAATGCGGTCAACCGCAGTGCACAACCCATCGATGACGAAAGGTGAAAACAGGTAGCGGCTGCGCGGAGAGAAGTATTTTTCTATTCCTGGTTCGTCGACGATCCCCCTGTTGACGAGAATTCTGAGGAGAATATCGGGAAAGCCGGTTGCACGCAGCTTGGCAAGCTGCGTTTCTGAGACTTCTCTGATTTTCCAGACTTTTTCCATTATTTGCCCAGATTTTCTATTGTTGCAATTTTTTGTTCATCGACGAGAACTTCAAGAAAAGCGCTGACTACGCGCGGGTCAAACTGCGTTCCGGAACAGCGCAGCAATTCTTTGCGGGCTTCTTCGATCGGCATTGTGTCGCGGTAGGCGCGTTTGCTGGTCATGGCGTCGAATGAGTCTGCACAGCAGACGATGCGCGCCATCAGCGGAATCTCTTCACCTTTGAGCCCGTCCGGGTAGCCCCGGCCATCGAAACGTTCGTGGTGATATTTGATCAGAGGAACTTTCTCTTTGAGGAACTTGGCCGGTTCAATTATCGATGCGCCCCGGGATGGGTGAGTTTTGATTTCCTGGTATTCTTCGTCGGTGAGCTTTGAATTCTTGTTGATAATCGCTTCAGCAATGCCGATTTTGCCAATATCATGCAGCAGAGCGCCAATGTGGAGATTCTTGATCTCGTCGCTGGTCAAACCCATGGCCCGGCCAATTTCCATGGAATATCGGGCAACCCGCTCGCTGTGACCTCGGGTATAGGCGTCTTTGGCGTCGATAGAATTGGCAAGCGCACGGACTGCCGACAGGTAACTGGCTTCGAGATCTTCATAGAGCTGGGCATTGTAAAGAGAAACTGAAATCTGCGATGCCAGAGTGACGAGCATGTCGAGATCGCTGTTGTCGAATGGATCACCAGATTCCTTATCTGAAACTGACAGGACGCCGATCGTCTTTTCCTTTACTTTAAGGGGAACGCAGATCGAGCTGCGGCCGGTAACACCGCTGCCATGCTCGGTTGAGCTGAAATCGTTGATGATGATCGGTTCGCCGCGCTCGAAAACCTTTCCGGCAATGCCTTCACCCGATCTGATCGGTTGCAGGGAACCGACACTGCGGCTGCCTTTGTAGAGCATTACCTGAAGTGCTTCGGTCTCTTCATCGTAAAGAATTACCGAACTGGTTTTAACGCCGCCAAGAACTTTGGCGGTAAGGTCGAGGACGAGCTCCAGAAGTTTGTTAATATCGAGTACCAGGCTGAGATTTTTACCCACTTCGTGGAGAGTGTTGAGTTCGAGTACTTTGCGCTTAAGGTCCTGCCACATGCGGGCATTTTTTATAGCCAGCGAAGCTTCCAGAGCAACGCCTTCGACCAGACGCAAATCGGCTTCTGAAAAGGCAATACCTGAAATACGGTTGCTGATGGAAAGTATGCCGACAACCCGGTTGGCGATGAGAATCGGGGCGCAGATCGAGCTGCGCACCACTTTGCTTGGTTCAAGGAGTCTGGTGTCTTCATGTTCCTCGATGTCGTTGAGCAATACCGCTTCGCCAGTATGAAAAACCTTGGCGGCGATGCCGTCTTCGATTTTGATGCGCCCGCCTTCGGGGATAATCTCAGGATCAAGACCCTTTGCGACCCGGAAGATGAATTCGCTTCTTTTTTCGTCGATAAGCAGCAAAGAGCAGCGTTTGACACCACCAAGAACATTGATGACGTTATCGACTATCGTCTCATAAACCATCTCCGGATCAAGAATGCTGCTCAATGAACGGCCGATCTGCTGCAAAGTCGAAAGTTCATAGTTGCGGTTTTCAAGTGCAGAATTCTTCTGGCGGAGTTCCGACAGATGAATGGTAATGCCTTGCCCCATGCGGTTGAAAGCTTCTATAAGCGTACCAATTTCGTTGCCGGTGTCGAGTTCCAGCTGGATGTCGGTGTTGCCGCCGGCCATTCTGGTGGCAGCCTCGGCCAGTATGGTAACCGGGGTTTGAATCATGCGACCCAGCCACCAGGTTGATAACAGAGAAAACAGAATGCCCACGATCAGGCTGAATATTGTGGTTAGAATAACTTTGCGACTGCGTTCCTCGAAATAGCGGTTTGAGAAGACCATTCTGAGAATGGCGATCTGCTTTCCGTTCAGCAGGCTGGTGACCGGGTTGGCGACAACAACTGTAGCCGGAAGATGGGTAAATCCGGAAACCTGTTGGCCAAAATGCGGTGAAGATTCAGCAAGCTTGTTCATGTCGGAATCGAGTATCTGGACGGCCATCAGATCATTGTCGGGTATTTCTGATGAGGTCAGGGCTTTGACCATGTTTTCGAGACCAGCCAGATCCTTGCCGTCTATATAACGCACCACGTGTGGCTCGATGGCTTTGACAAGAGTCATGCCTCTGGTTGTGACGTGTTTTTCGCTCAGGTCGCGCCAGCGACTCATATCGCTGGCAGCCATGAAACTGATTATTGCGCTCAGCGTTATGATCTGAGCAGCAAAAAACATGAATTTGATTACTGGCTTGCGGCTGACTGGAGGTTTGATTTCAGTTATTTCTGCTGTGGTCATGAAGGCTTTCCGTTCTGATTTCCGGCTCCGTCACGGCCGGCTGATGGCTGAGTCACGGTTGTCGGGTGCGGATCAGCAGCCCGTTTTCGCTCAGCAGTTTCGCTTTCAAGAAAGCGCAGGATAGATTTTACGAGTTCTTCAAGTTTGCCCCAGGCGCATTCATGCAAAGGTTCAAAGCTGCTGTTGATATGCGCCTGGTGCAGTTTCAGCATTTCTGTTTTCTGTAAGCTGCGCTCAACGAGCTTGTAGCTTATATTTTCTGGAAATTTCGCCTGACCGGAACCGAAGTCGGTGGTAATGACGAAACGGTTCTGGCAGACAGAGATAAGAGAGCGATAGGGCCCCTTTTTCACTTCGGTATCCAGAAGCAGCCCGAGAATACGTTTATCAGCACTGAGCATCGCCATACCCCAGGCCTGAAAAAGTGGCAATTCGATGAGAGGCATACGTATGTTGCCGTGAAAGGTGAAGCCGGCATTCAGAAAAGGTTCTTTCAAGGCGGCATCGAAGATGTTGCCACCGGGTATAGCCTGAAGTTGCTCATCTGAAAGCAGTTCGACGCGGAAAAAAGCCTTTCTGGAGGCTGGTCTACCTGGTTTGAGCAGGGAAAATCTTGTCGGCAGCGGATGCATGATTCCAGCGACCAGAAAATAAAGGAGCCCGCCTGCAAAAATTGCCCATCCTGAAAGGGGGCCGGGCGGCAGACCAAGCAGCCAGACAAACCAGCTGCCCAGAACGGTCGAAGCAATCAACAGACGGATCAAAAGCGACTTGCCGCCGTAGGAGGGCAGTCTTGGAGCGATGAATTTCTGCAGCATGTAGGAGCCTCGTGCAAAATTCAGGCCGCAGGTGAGAAGAAAAGCAATCTTGAGGTTCGTTACCAGAGTGGGGTCGTTGCCGTTCGAGTAGACAAAAACCGAAGCCAGCAGATAGGCTGGCAGAATTGAGATCATTCGATAGACCACATAGAAACGGGCAACTTTTTCCCGGCCGTGTACAGATATCTGGACGTCGTCCCAGCCCTTTTGAAACTCAAGTTTGATACGCCCCAGCGTGTAGTTGTTTATCGCATCGCCCATGAAAACCGGGATGTAAACAAAAACCGCCAGAACTGTGTTGATAAGACCCTCTGCCCAGCCGTTGCGGGCCAGTGTTATCCAGACGGCTGTGCAGCCGATGAAGGTCGTAAGATTACAGGTCAGGCCAAGAAAAAAAACCGATTTGAGTTTGTCAAAACTCGTGGGACTGGAAGTGACAGAATTCATTGTTTACATCATATCATTACCTCAGCCGATTTGCATCCCATAAAATTAGTTGTTGCTTTTTTATGGCTGATCTGTTAAACTACCAATCACGTTACGGGGCGTAGCGCAGTTGGTAGCGCGCATGGTTCGGGACCATGAAGTCGCTGGTTCGAGTCCAGTCGCCCCGACCCGAAACAGCCGTCTCAATTGAGACGGCTGTTTTTGTTGATATCGCCTACATCATCAGACATAAAAGGGGAATCTTCATGACTGTCGCTCTCAAATGTTTTAAAGCCTATGATGTTCGTGGTCGCCTGCCCGATGAACTCAACGAAGATATCGCCTATCGAATCGGGCGTGCCTATGCAAGTTTTCTTAAACCTGAACGCGTAGTTACCGGGCGTGATATTCGTACCAGCAGTCAGCAGCTCTGCAATGCTCTTAATGACGGTCTGATGGCCGGCGGTGTCGATGTTTTCGATATCGGGCTCTGTGGAACCGAAGAGATATACCACGCTACTTTCAGCGAAGGTTTTGACGGCGGTATCATGGTTACGGCAAGTCATAACCCCATTGATTATAACGGCATGAAATTTGTGCGTCAGGGTTCGCGTCCGATAAGCGGCGACGATGGTCTGAACGTCATACGCGATCTCGCGGCGCAGGGTGCCTTTCAGGAAGTTTTGCACAGCGGAACAACCAAGGATATAAGTCTTAAGGGCAAATACATCGAGCATCTACTTGGTTATGTCGATCTTAAGTCCCTGAAGCCCCTAAAAATAGTTGTGAATCCCGGAAACGGTTGCGCCGGCCCGATCATCGATCTGCTGGAAAAGCATTTGCCCTGTCAGTTTGTCAAGGTGCACCATCAGCCCAACGGCGCATTTCCCAATGGCATTCCCAATCCGCTGCTTCCGAAAAACCGGTCTGCAACGTCAGAGGCAGTCATAAAAAATGGCGCTGACTTTGGCATCGCCTGGGATGGCGACTTCGACCGCTGTTTCCTGTTCGATGAAAAAGGTGGCTTCATAGAAGGTTACTATATTGTCGGACTTCTGGCGGAAAGCTTTTTGCGCAGAACTCCCGGTGCCCGCATCATTCATGACCCGCGTCTGACCTGGAATACTGTCGACATCGTCAGGCAGGGCGGTGGCGTGCCGGTGATGAGCAAGACCGGGCATGCTTTCATCAAGGCCCGCATGCGGGAAGAAGATGCTGTTTATGGCGGCGAAATGAGTGCCCATCATTATTTTAGAGATTTTGCCTATTGCGACAGCGGCATGATTCCGTGGCTGCTTGTCTATGGCCTGATATGCGCCAGCGGCAAAACGCTCGGCCAGCTTGTCAGGGAACGCCAGCAGAAATTTCCCGCCAGCGGTGAAATAAACCGTCGCGTCGAAGACCCGAAGATGCTTTTCGAGGTGGTTCGCCAGAAGTATTCTTCTGACGCGGTTGCCTGTGACGAAATAGATGGCATCAGCATCGAGCACCGTGACTGGCGCTTCAACCTGCGTGCTTCAAATACTGAACCCGTAATCAGGCTTAACGTCGAGTCGCGCGCCAATGAAGCCCTGATGCGCGCCCGCACCGAAGAGCTTCTGGCCCTGATCGGCGGCAGAGACGCATAGTTTTTCGTGCTTTGTCGGTTGGGCGGCATAGCTGACAACCACAGAATCATACTGGCTTACTGTCGTTTATATAACTCGGTTGTCAATGTTCTGCCGGCGTGCTATCTTGCTGGAATAATTCAACTTCTGAGGAATATCGATGAGCAAAATCACACCCGTAATCCTTTCAGGCGGCGCCGGTACCAGACTCTGGCCATTGTCGCGCGAACTTTTTCCCAAGCAGTTTCTGCCTCTGGCCGGTTCTCATACAATGATTCAGGATACCCTGCTGCGCTTGAGCGGTCTGACCGAAGTGAATGCGCCGGTTATCATCTGTAATGAAGATCATCGTTTTCTGGTCGCCGAACAGATGCGGCAGATCGGTTGCAAGCCCTCTGCGATCGTTCTCGAGCCGGTAGGTCGTAACACTGCCCCGGCGGTTGCCGTCGCAGCCCTTCACCTGGAAAAGAGTGACGAAGTCATGCTGGTTCTGCCGGCAGACCATGTGATCAAAGATCTGGTCGCATTTCATGCGGCGGTGCGCAAAGGCCTCGTTGAAGCCGAAGCCGGCCGTCTGGTCACATTCGGAATCGTGCCGACCCTTCCTGAAACCGGTTACGGCTATATCAGGGCCGGCAAGTCGGTCAAGGGCAGAACCGCTCTGCCAATCGAGGCTTTTGTAGAAAAACCCGATCTGGCAACGGCGCAGAAATATCTCAAAGCCGGCAACTATTTCTGGAACAGTGGCATGTTCATGTTCAAGCCTTCGGTTCTGCTTGCCGAAATCAAAAAGCACAGTCAGAAAATCGCGCCGGCCTGCAGTAAAGCCCTTAAGAACGGCAACAGCGATGCCGATTTCGTCAGGCTTGAAAAAGATGCCTTCAGCGCCAGTCCTTCGATTTCGATCGACTATGCAGTCATGGAAAAGACCGACCGGGGCGCGATGATTCCGCTCGATGCCGGCTGGAACGATGTTGGTTCCTGGGCCGCTCTTGCAGATGTCAACCCGGCAGATGCTTCAGGCAATGTTGTAACCGGCGATGTTCTGACCCAGAAGGTTAAGAATTCATGCATTCTTGCCTCTAGCCGCCTGGTTGCAGCGGTGGGCATCGAAGATCACGTAGTGGTAGAAACCGCTGACGCCGTTCTTGTTGCTCATAAGTCTCAGGTTCAGGACGTAAAAGCGATTGTCGATCAGCTTCGGGCGGCAAAACGTGGTGAAGCCGTCAACCATCGCCGGGTTAACCGGCCCTGGGGGACCTACGAAACTGTTGATATCTCTGAGCGCTTTCAGGTAAAACGAATAACCGTTAACCCTGGGTCTACCCTGTCTCTGCAGATGCATTATCATCGGGCTGAGCACTGGATTGTCGTAAAAGGAACTGCAAAAATTACCAAGGGTAACGAAGTTCTCATTCTCAGCGAAAATCAATCGACCTATATACCTCTAGGCCAGACCCATCGCCTCGAGAATCCGGGGCGCATTCCGCTTGAACTGATCGAAGTGCAGAGCGGCGGTTATCTCGGCGAAGACGATATCGTCAGGTTCGAAGATACCTACGGTCGCGCCTGAATAGAAAAGCCGTGACATGATTGCTCATGTCACGGCTTTTTTGCGGAATTTTATTGATTGGCCTTTTTTTCTGCCAGTTTGAAACTGTTACCTGCCAGTTTCCAGGTATAGCGACCCGGAACTGGTTTTCCTTCAGGGTTAGCGGCGTAAATCATTCCGAGGGCGGTAATACTGCCGTCATTGTTAACAACCATGTCTGAGCCGTCATCCTGACGGATGTCGGAGACCATGAAATTTGTCGACAGATCTGGGGCTTTGTCGTTGAGAAACGTCATCGGGGCAAAGTTGCCGGCAGTTTTATCAAACCTGAAGACATAGAGCGCACTGGCTTTTGGGCCATAAAAGGCGGTGGCAAGAATCTCGGCATTACCGTCTCCGTCAAAATCATGAGCTGCAATCCCGCCGGCTTTGCCTTCGAAGGTGAACAGTTTGTTTTCAGAGCCGATAATGCCCGAATCAAAGAGAGTCTGGCCGTTTTCTGAATATACCCTGACGCTGACGCCGTTTTCGTCAAGAATCTTTTCGATTTTAAGAGGCTTTTCAGACGATTTCAGCTGCAGATATGTGCTGGCCAGTACATCGGCTGCCTGCAGCAGGCAAGGAAAACCAAGGCAGAGAAGACACGCGATTGTTGTCAGAGTTCTTTTCATTTTATGGCTCCTGTCAGTTATACTGATAAAAATTGTTTGATTTCATAATGCTGATCAGTTTGCTTGCATACTCGGGATCGGTTGCATAGCCTGCTTTCTGGAGTTCTCTGGCAAACTGGTCGGGGTCGTTTTTATACTGCATCGCTTTTGCATATCTGGCATTCTGCAGCAGACGGCTGTGGTCGGCGATAGATTCCTGCCAGCTGTTGTATTTTCTGAAGGCGGCATTTTCGGTAACCATGCGGCCATTGCGGTATTCCTGCGTTGGAACGGTCACTGAACCGGCCGGCCCGGTGCCTTTTATGCCGAACAGGTTTTTGGCATTACCGATAGACGAACTGCCCCAGCCGGTTTCAAGGGCGGCCTGCGCCAGGATGATCGATGCGGGAACGCCTGAGTTTCTGCTGGCAGCCTGAGCCGCGGGGCCGAACAGTCTGCCGAATTCAGCCGGAGAAAGCCTGCCTCCGCGATAGTTGGCCAGAGCCCCTTCATTGGCTGCGTCTGTGTTTGTGCTGGTTTGCGTCTGGGTCTGGGTGGCTGTCTGCGTTCCGGTGCTTATCTCTTCCTGGTCGCCAGGATTGGTGACGACAACGGCAGCATCATTCTGAGCGGTATTTTCGGTGGAAGCTGGAGTCGTTGTTGTCTGCGTGTTGTCCTGCTGGGGCAGGGCCTGCTGGACTGTGTTGACCACTTCTTTTATTGCGGGAATCGCTTTTTGAACGCCTTCTGCAACTTTTGAAATGATGTCGAGGATTTTGGAGGCATCGCAGCCTGTCAGGAACAGGGAAGACCCCAGCAGCATCAGCAGCGAAAACCGTTGAAAATTTCTCATATAGTCAGCCTTTCAGATAGGGTTTTACGGATTCTGTTAAAACTTATACGCATCATGGTATTCCAGTGTAACAGAAATTTCATTTACCTGGTCTGATGTATCTCTGAGGCCAGGGCAAACGGATACTTTTCCTAGTTGTGAAGCGTGTCAAACTGGTCAGTCATTGCAACGCTCTGCAATCTTCGCGCTCTCATAATCTCATCTGTTCACTCTGCTCGCATGACCGGCACACGGGCTCTAAGCCGCATCCTGCGGCAATCGCCCGCGTTTTGCCTTCCGGGCAAAACGTCCGGTCTTAGCGGCATCGCTTTCAGGTGATTATGGAGCGCTCGATAAGCGACGCTTATGCAATCGCCTGACCTGCCATGAAACCGCACAGAGAGACAATTAAGTAAGCGTTTGCCATGTCTCTGAGGCAAGTTGATCTGCCTGCGAATAATTGGGGCGTTTGTCGGTGTTTTCTACAGTTTTAGGTTGCCTGAAACCCCAGATTCTGCTAAAAATGTCTGCAGAAATGAATTTCCGGGTTTCTCTGTACCCAATCAGTTAAAGGAGCGGATATGAAAATCATTGTTACCGGCGGCGCCGGCTTTATTGGATCTGCAGTCATCAGACACCTGATCAAAAATAGCGACCACCAGGTCGTCAATCTCGACAAGTTGACTTATGCCGGCAACCTGGCCTCACTCAAGGAAATCGAAACTTCTGATCGCTATCGTTTCGTTCAGGCCGACATCTGCGACCGCAATGCCGTTGAGCAGGTTTTTGCCGATCACAGACCTGATGCAATCATGCATCTTGCCGCAGAATCACATGTAGACCGCAGTATCGACGGGCCGGCTGCCTTCATTCAGACCAACATAATCGGCACTTACACTCTGCTCGAAGCCGCGCGTCAATATGCCAAGGATCACCCCGACTTTCGTTTTCATCACATCAGCACCGATGAAGTCTATGGCGACCTCGACCTCGATGACAGCCTGTTCACCGAAGAAACACCCTATGACCCGAGTTCGCCATATTCTGCCAGTAAAGCAAGTTCAGATCACCTCGTGCGCTCCTGGCAGAGAACTTTCGGTCTGAAGGCTCTGATTACCAACTGCTCAAACAACTACGGGCCATATCATTTCCCCGAAAAGCTGATTCCGCTTGTTATTTTGAACGCTCTTGAAGGCAAGCCATTGCCGATTTACGGAAAGGGTGACCAGATACGTGACTGGCTCTATGTTGAAGATCATGCCCGCGCCCTGTGTACTGTTTGTCTGAAAGGCCTTCCAGGCCAGACTTACAATATCGGTGGCCACAACGAGAAGCAGAACATCGAAGTTGTCAAAACCATCTGCACTATTCTCGATGAATTGAAGCCACGTTCTGACGGTAAAAAATACAGTGAGCAGATTACTTTCGTTGCTGACCGCCCGGGTCACGACATGCGCTACGCCATCGACGCCGGAAAAATAGAGCGTGAACTTGGCTGGAAACCGGCGGAAACATTTGAAACCGGGCTGCGTAAGACTGTGCAATGGTATCTTGACAACAAATGGTGGTGGGAACCGCTGCGTGAGAAATATCAGCGTGAACGCCTCGGCCTGAAAAAGTGAAATTTCGCATCTGCCGGCCGCGAGTATCTGCCTCAGGCCGGCAACATATCTGTATGGTCGGTCATTTTAATTGATCCGATCGAGAAACCGGAGTGTGGACGATGAATAAAGTTGCTTTGATAACCGGGGTAACCGGCCAGGATGGCGCTTATCTTGCTGAATTTCTTCTGAAAAAGGGTTACGAGATACATGGAATAAAGCGTCGCTCTTCGCTTTTCAACACAGATCGCATCGATCATCTCTACCAGGATCCGCATGTCGATAATCGGCGGTTTTCGTTACATTATGGTGATATGACCGATTCTACGAACCTGATTCGTATCATTCAGCAGGTGCGCCCGCACGAGATCTACAATCTGGCCGCTCAGAGCCATGTGGCTGTTTCCTTTGAATCACCTGAATACACTGCCAATGCTGATGGAATCGGCACTCTGCGACTTCTTGAAGCCATTCGCATTCTCGGTCTCGAAAAACAGACGAAGTTCTATCAGGCTTCTACTTCAGAACTTTATGGTCTGGTCCAGGAAACCCCTCAGAAGGAAACGACGCCGTTTTATCCGCGTTCACCTTACGCAGTGGCCAAGCTTTACGCCTACTGGATCACCGTGAATTACCGCGAAGCCTATGGCATTTTCGGTTGCAACGGAATTCTTTTCAATCATGAATCGCCAATGCGTGGCGAAACTTTCGTAACCCGCAAGATTACCCGCGCCATAGCGCGTATCGCCCTGGGCCTCCAGGATTGCCTTTTTCTCGGCAATCTGAATTCTCTGCGTGACTGGGGTCATGCCCGCGATTACGTGGAAATGCAGTGGTTGATGCTGCAACAGGAAAAGCCCGACGATTATGTTATCGCTACCGGCCGTCAGAAATCGGTTCGTGATTTTGTCAACGCCGCAGCCGCTGAACTAGGAATCAAGATTGGCTGGCAGGGCGAAGGTATCTCTGAAACAGGCACTGTCACCGAAGTTAACACTGACGATAAAGATATCAAGGTGAAGCCGGGGCAGGTGGTGGTAAAGGTCGACGCCCGTTACTTCAGGCCAACCGAGGTTGAAACCCTGCTCGGTGATCCGACCAAGGCTTTCAAAAAGTTGGGCTGGCGCCCGAAAACGACTCTTGAAGAGCTGGTAGCGGAAATGGTGCGCTCTGACCTGGAAACTGCCCGCCGCGACGAGCTTTGCCAGCAGCATGGCTTTCAGACTTTCGCTTATAACGAATAAGGCGCCGGTCGGCTAAAGGCGCCAATACATGATTCCGAGTTCTACAGCTCTTGCCGGGCTGTAGACTCCTCTTATGTCTATCACCACCGGGGTGTGCGGGCTGGTTTTTCGGCACAGAGCTGCCAGGTCTTCAAGGGTAAGATGCTTGAAACATCGGTGCGGCACAGCCAGAATAACGGCATCAAAAGGCGCAGCCATATCTAGGGAGTCTAGAACCTCGGCCGCAACAGCCTGTCTGATTTCGTCTGCGTCGACATGCGGGTCATGAACGCAAATCTCGACAAAATAGTCGTTCAGTTCTTTTATCAGACTAACAACGCGGCTGTTGCGGATATCACCGACATTTTCCTTGAAGGTCAGCCCGAGAAGCAAAATTCTGGCTCCTTTTACAGGTATGCCTGATCTTATCAGCATTTTGACGGTATTCTCAGCGACGAATCGGCTCATGTTGTCGTTGATGCGCCGGCCGGCAAGTATCACTTCAGGCTGGTAACCGACTTCCTCGGCTCTGTAAGTCAGATAATAGGGGTCGACACCAATACAATGTCCACCAACCAGCCCCGGAAAGAACTTGAGAAAGTTCCATTTGGTGGCGGCGGCCTTTATCACTTCCTGAGTGTCGATTTCCAGCCGGTGAAAGATGATAGACAGTTCGTTCATCAGAGCAATGTTGACATCGCGCTGGGTGTTCTCGATTACCTTTGCCGCTTCAGCGACTGCAATCGAAGAAGTGCGGTAGACCCCGGCCGCGATGATACTGCCATAAATTGCTGCTATTGCCTCAAGCGTCTCAGCATCGCTGCCTGAAACAATTTTTACGATGTTCTGCAGCCGGTGCTCATGGTCGCCGGGGTTGATGCGCTCGGGGCTGTAACCGACCCGGAAATCGCGGCCGTGCTTCAGTCCTGAATGTTTTTCGAGTATCGGAACGCAGATGTTTTCAGTTACTCCGGGGTAAACGGTCGATTCGAAGACGACAATGGTGCCGGCCGGCATATTTGCACCGACTGTGGCAGTAACGTTCCGCAGAGCGCTCAGGTCAGGCTTTTTGTTGGGGTCGACCGGGGTAGGCACGGCGATGACAATGAAACGGCACATTTTCAGCAATGCCGGATCAATGGTGAAGTCAATGCTGCAACCGGCAAAACTGCCGCCCGGGATTTCTCCGGTCGGGTCGATTCCCTGGCGCAGCAGTTCAACCTTTTTGCTGCAGATATCATAGCCGGTTACTGCGTATTTTTGGGAAAATGCGTGCGCGACCGGCAGCCCGACATATCCCAGACCGGCAACTGCGATTCTGGTTCTACGGTTCTGCAGATCTTCGACAAGATTGGTCAGTGCAGGCGCATTCATTGTTCGCGAATTTTAACCGCTATTCGTCGATTCACGCAAGTTTATTCCTGTAATTGCCAATTTTACATCTGGTTATATCGTGAACATAAGAATTGATGATTTTTGTCTGGCATAGGTCGCAGAAACCATGCTAAAATGGCGGGCATGCAGCAGGATATCAATATTTTTGGAGCCGGCGGCCATGCCGCCGTAGTTATTGAAATTGCCAGATTGTGCGGCTTCAGGCCGGTCGCCATTTTTGACGATCGCGAAGACAGCCGCGGAAAAATGGTTGCCGGCGTCGAAGTCAGGGGCCGGATTGCCGACCTTTCCGAAGACTGGCGCGGCCTGGGCTGCATCGCTATCGGCAATAACGAAGTTAGAAAAAGCATTGCCACCCGGCTCGCCGCTTTCGACTGGCCGATTCTTATTCATCCGGCCGCCTGCGTCTCACCTCTTGCCAGAATAGGGGTTGGCACTGTGATTTGTGCGGGGGCGGTCATTCAGCCGAATGCCTCGGTTGGCAGTCATGTGATCGTCAATATCGGGGCCTGTGTCGACCACGACAGCGCCATCGGCGATTTCAGCCATATTGCCGGCAGAACTTACGTCGGTGCTGGCGCCACAGTGGGCGAAACGCTCGTTGTTCCCGCGGGCACAGTGATTCCGGCTTTTGGCAGCTGGCCGGTAAAAACCCCTGGCTGAACGTTAGAACGATGGGCTGCTCGGAATATTGATCAACGATGCTTCGAGCTGGTGTGAAATGCTCAGGTCGGCAGCAGGGCACCCGGCAAACATCGGCAGACGATTCATCAGGTTCCAGACCGGCCTGACCATTATGCCATCGGCGTTGAGACTGTTCAGTAAGCGGTTTCTGGCTTCCATGTCCGGTGTTTTGAGAAGCACCGCGTTCAACCAGTAGTTGCTTTTGACTCCAGCCATTTCGTTGAAGAAATTGAGTTCGGTCACCTGTTTGAATTCATGCTGATAACGACTCGCCAGCACGCGTTTTTTCATGATGATGTCACCGAGCTGCTCGAGCTGAGCGCAGCCAAGTGCGGCATTGATGTTCGGCAGGCGGTAGTTGTAAGCGATACAGTCGTGATAATATTCCCAGATGTGAGCTACTTTGCCGGTGGTGGTCAGATGTCTTGCCTGCCTGGCGAGTTCGTCGTCATTGGTTAGAATTGCGCCGCCACCGCCGGTGGTGATCGTTTTGTTGCCGTTGAAGCTCAGTGCGGAAATCAAACCGTGGTTGCCGACATGTCGGCCGTGATATTCAGAGCCGATCGCTTCGGCAGCGTCCTCGACCAGCTTGATTTTGAATTCATTACATAGTTTGACAAGTTCTTCAAGATGTGATGGGTGCCCGAAGGTGTGCATGACCATCAGAACCCTTATTGGGCGACCAGTTTCACGGTTATGTAACACGCCCTCCCTGATTTCGCAGGCAGTTTTGAGGTGTTCACGAAGTTTTTCAGGGCAGACACCCATTGAAACCGGTGAAACATCGACGAAATGAGGAGTAGCGTTACAATAGGCGATGGCATTTGCTGAGGCAACAAAGGTAAGTGCCTGCGTCAGCACTTCGTCGCCTGCTTTGACGCCGGCCAGTTGCAGGCAGATATGCAGCGCGGCGGTGCCGTTGATGGTAGCTATGGCATGTTTTGTTCCAGTGGTGCGACTGATCAGCTGCTCAAAAAGGTTGACGTATTTGCCAACCGTTGAAACCCAGTTGGTATCGATGCAGTCGGTGACATATTGCCTTTCGTTGCCGTTAAAAAAGGGCTCATGCAGGACCACGGGCCCATGGTCAATTCCGGAAACTTTTCTTACGATCTGTTCAATCTTGCGAGTCAGCTGATCTGTCATTCCAAACCTCGGGTTTATTTTCCACGCTATTATAGCACATCATTGCCGCTTTTCATCGTCGGTTTATAAAATCAGCAGAGCAGCAGCGAAAAAAGGTAAAATTTGCTGCCGGTTCTATATTCCGTGGTTGCGATAATTGAAGATTGTGATAGAATCACAGAAATTAAACAGCGACCCAAAACCCGGAAAGGAGTTTCCCTTCTTATGTCTAAAGAATTTTCCAGAATCAGCATTGAGCATCTTGCCTCATGGATTTTGCGTGAATACGATGAAACCTCACATATTTTCGGTATCCACAAAGATCTGTTCTTTGTGCCGAAAGCCGATGATCCTTTTACGATGGTCAGATTCGGGCAACATCTCGAAAGCCCGATCGGCGTCGCCGCCGGCCCCCATACCCAGATGGCTCAGAACTTGATTGCCGCCTGGCTCTGCGGTTCGCGTTATCTTGAACTCAAGACGATTCAGACACTTGACGAGCTCAAGGTCAGTAAGCCCTGTATCGATGCACAGGATGAAGGCTATAACTGTGAATGGTCCCAGGAACTGCGTCTGGATGACAGTTTCGATGAATACCTCAACGCCTGGATCATGCTGCATGTTCTGCGCCATAAGTTCGGCTGGAGCAACCAGAAGGGCAGGGGTTTCATTTTCAATATGAGCGTTGGTTACAACCTCGATGGCATTCTCAAGCCGAACGTGCAGAAGTTTCTTGAACGCATGGCCGACTGCGGGACAATTCTCAAAGAAAAGCTGGCGGTTGTCAGAAAATTGTATCCAAAGACAGATGAAATTGAGATTCCGGCAAAGCTGTCCGACAACATAACTCTGTCGACGATGCATGGCTGCCCGCCCGATGAAATCGAAAAAATCGCCATGTATCTCGTTAAGGACCGCGGTTACAACACAACCATCAAAATGAATCCCACCCTGCTTGGTGCTGATCACCTGCGCCATATACTCAACGATCAGCTTGGTTTTGTGACCGAGATTCCAGATGAAGCGTTCGGGCATGATCTAAAATACCCCGATGGCGTGCAGATCATCAAAAACATGCTTGCAGCCGCCGAAGCCAGAGGGGTTACCTTCAACCTCAAGTTGACCAATACCCTGGAATCAGTAAATCATAAGAATATTTTCCCGCCCAACGAAAAAATGATGTACATGAGTGGCCGGGCTCTGCATCCTATCAGTATCAACGTTGCCGCCAAACTTCAGAATGAATTTGACGGAAAACTTGATATCAGCTTCAGTGCCGGTGCCGACTGTTTCAATCTGCCGAAAATCGTTGCCTGCGGGATCAAGCCGGTAACAGTCTGCTCAGACGTTCTCAAACCAGGTGGATACGCCCGTCAGTTGCAGTATCTTGAAGAGCTTGCCACTGCCATACGCGCTGAAAATGCTGATAATATCGACAGTTTCATCGTAAAATTTGCCGGTTGCAGCTGCAACAAACCAGAAAAAGCTGCTCTGATAAGTCTGCGTCGTTATGCCGGCGCCGTGCCTGCCAATCCAGCCTACCACAAGGAAAGCAAGACCGGTGAATCGGTCAAGACTTCAAGGCCGCTACCTGAATTTGATTGTATCAAAGCTCCCTGCATCGGAACATGCCCGGCAGGTCAGGATATTCCATCTTACATGTATTACACCGCTCAGGGTGATTATAAGAAGGCCTATGAAGTGATTATGCGCAACAATCCATTGCCTTCTGTTCTCGGTATGGTTTGTGATCACCAGTGTCAGCACAAATGCACCCGGTCAAATTATGACAATTCTCTGCTGATCCGGGAAGTGAAGCGTTTCATTGCCAACCGCCATGCAGACCGCCCACAGTTGAAACCTGAAAAGAGCAACAGCAAGACAGTTGCCATAATTGGCGCAGGACCGAGCGGCCTGGCTGCCGCCTACTTTCTGGCTCTCGAAGGCTTCGCAGTCGAGATTTTTGAAACCAAGGCATTTGCCGGCGGCATGATTGCCGATGCGATACCGAGTTTCAGACTGACAACCGAAGCTATCAAAAGAGATATCGAATACATCAAAAATCTTGGCGTCGGAATCAATTATGATCAGAAAATCGATCGCCAGCGTTTTGAGCAGCTCCGCAAGGACTTCGACTATATTTATGTTGCCATTGGCGCTCAGGGTGCCAAAAAAATGGGTATTCCGGGTGAAGACGCAGCCGGTGTGATCGATCAGCTGGTCTTTCTGTCTGACGTCCGCCAGGGTCGCCCTACCAAAATCGGCCCGAATGTTGCAATAATCGGTGGCGGCAATTCGGCGATGGATGCGGCCCGGACCGCGTTGCGCATTGTCGGCGAGGCCGGCCGGGTTCGGGTTGTCTATCGCAGAACGCGTGCCGAAATGCCCGCCGATCTTGAAGAAGTGAAGGCCCTGCTTGATGAGGGTATCGAAGTGCTTGAACTGCATCAGCCGCTTGAAATAGTTGTTGCATCAGGTAAGGTAGCCGGCATGAAATGCCAGAAGATGCAGCTGGGCGAGAAAGGCCCCGATGGAAGACGCAAACCTGTTCCGATCAAGGATGCTATTATCGACGTGCCCTGTGAAACTGTAATCGAAGCCATCGGTCAGGATGTTGTGCTTGATTTCATCAGTGCCGCTGATCTGGAAGCCGATTCTGTGACCGGCATGACCAGAATCAAAAACGTGTTTGCTGGTGGTGACGCTGTCCGTGGCGCTTCGACGATAGTCAAAGCGGTCGGCGATGGCCAGCGTGTCGCTCTCAACATTATTGCGACCGCCGGCAAAAATTTCGATATCAGTCCTTCCAGCATCAAAAAGGGAATGACGCCAGAGCAGTTCATGAACAGGAGTGCCCGCAAAGTGAAGGGCATCAGGCTTCCCGAAATAGATATCAGACAACGCAAAGGCTTTGCCACAGTCATTCGTGATCTGACTGAAGAAGAGGCGCGCCGCGAAGCTGACCGCTGTCTCTACTGCAACGATGTCTGTAACGTATGTGTCAGTGTCTGCCCGAATCGAGCCAATCGCAGTTATCGGGTACGCCCGGGCGATTACCTTGTGCAGGCGGCCGTCAACAAAAAGGGCAAGCTGAAGATCGAAACCGAAAAGACTATGCGGATCACTCAGGATACGCAGGTTATCAATATTGGTGACTTCTGCAATGAGTGCGGTAACTGCACCACTTTCTGCCCGACTTCCGGCGACCCTTACAAGAATAAGCCGAAATTCTATCTGACCGATCACAGCTTCAAGGAAGAGTCTGATGGTTTCAGACTTGCCGGTGCGGTTCTCAGGGCAAAAGTAAAGGGGCATGAATTCAGCCTCGAGGAAAAGGATGACGCTCTGCATTTCCATGACGGCTCGATGCATGCCCGCATGAACAGAGATTCGTTCGAAGTGATCGCCGTTGAGCCAAGAGGTGAAAAGCCGTCACATTATTCGTTCGAATTTGCTCTGAAAATGGCGATTCTCTACACTTCTTTGAAAAACCAGCCTTTCAATAACTGAACAGGGCCTTCAGCCTTGAATTATCGACCTGTTAACAGGGTCTGAAAGGAATTATCTGC
Organism: uncultured bacterium; assembly: GCA_964474705.1. Classification (GTDB taxonomy): domain Bacteria; phylum Muiribacteriota; class Ozemobacteria; order Ozemobacterales; family Ozemobacteraceae; genus Rifleibacterium. Next base: position 32,130 of record CAYYUI010000014.1, on the reverse strand, counting down.
ATGAAGGTTCTTCTGACCGGGGGAACCGGTTATATTGGCAGTCATACTTGCGTGCAACTGCTGGAAGCCGGCTATGACGTCAGCATAGTCGACAATCTTTCCAACAGCAAACTCGTGGTGCTCGACCGCATCGAACAAATCTGCGGGCGTCGACCGGAGTTTTTTGAGGTAGATATCTGTGATTATTCTGCGTTGGCAGCGGTTCTAGCCGGCAGAGGGTTCGATGCGGTCATTCATTTTGCCGGTTTGAAAGCTGTTGGTGAGTCGGTCGAAAAGCCGCTTTTCTATTACCATAACAATGTCGGCGGCACGCTGAATCTTTGTGAAGCCATGCTGGCGGCAGGTGTGCGGAATCTCGTTTTCAGTTCCTCGTCTACTGTTTATGGCGATCCGCATACCGTGCCGATTCGCGAGGATTTCCCTGTCGGTGGCGCCACCAACCCTTATGGGCGTTCCAAATTCATGATCGAGCAGATTCTCATCGACTGGCAGAAGGCAAATCCTCAGCTGAATATAGCACTGTTACGCTATTTCAACCCCGTGGGCGCTCATGAGAGTGGCCTGATGGGTGAAGATCCGAACGGAATTCCGAATAATCTCATGCCTTATATCACTCAGGTAGCCGTCGGCAGGCGGCCGCATCTCAATGTTTTCGGCAATGACTATCCGACCCACGATGGAACCGGAGTGCGTGATTACATTCATGTTGTCGATCTCGCGGCCGGTCATCTGAAGGCTCTTGAAAAGCTCATGCAGAATCCTGGTCTTGGTATATGGAATCTGGGAACCGGCCAGGGTTACAGCGTTCTCGATGTGGTGAAGGCATTCGCGGCAGCCAGTGGTCGTCAGATTCCCTACAAGGTGGTCGGGCGCCGGGCTGGCGATATCGCCGCCTGTTATGCCGACCCGGCCAAAGCCAACCTCGAGCTTGGCTGGAAGGCAAAATTCGGTATTGAACGGATGTGTGCCGATTCCTGGAACTGGCAGTCGAAGAATCCGGAAGGTTATAAAAGTTAAAGCAGAATCTGGAGGCGGCTTATGGCCTTTTCCCTGAAAAAATATACTGCCGGCGCGCCGTTTTTTTTGATTGCCGGCCCTTGTGTCATTGAATCCGAAGGATTGTGTCTATATATTGCCCAGACATTGAAGGCAATTGGCGAAGAACTGAAATTGCCCGTGATTTTCAAAGCCAGTTTTGACAAGGCAAATCGCACGGCCGGCGATTCTTTTCGCGGACCGGGCATGGATCGAGGCCTTGAAATTCTTGCTTCCGTGGGTGAAAAGACAGGCCTGCCGCTCCTGACTGACGTTCACGAAATCGGTCAGACAGAGGCGGTTGCCAAAGTTTGCAGCATTCTCCAGATTCCGGCTTTTCTCTGCCGGCAGACAGACCTGACCGAAGCTGCAGCCCGCACCGGCCGCGTTGTGAATATCAAGAAGGGGCAGTTTCTGTCGCCCTGGGCAACCCGTCATCTGGCCGAAAAAGTCCGCCGGATCGAAGGGGCCGGCGAGGTGCTGCTGACTGAACGCGGCGCTTCGTTCGGTTATGGTAACCTCGTTGTGGATATGCGATCTTTTCCGATTATGAAGCCATTCTGCGATGGTGTTGTTTATGATGCAACGCATTCATTGCAGTTGCCCAGCTCAGGTGATGCCAAAACCGGCGGCCAGCGCGAGTATATTGCAACGCTGGCCCGGGCAGCCATGGCTACCGGTGCCGTCGATGGGTTGTTTCTCGAAGTTCACCCTGAACCGGGGCAATCGCCATCAGATGCCGACAATATTCTGCCCCTCGATGATCTCAAACCGTTGCTTGCTGAGCTGACCGCGATCAGGTCAGCTCTGGCAGCTTTACATTCATCACGATGACCGGCTGGTTGCTGCTGATACCCAGGTTCCTTCGCCTGTTGGAGGGCGTTCTTCTCTGCAGCGGTGAAAAGAAAAGCTGCAACTGCTTTCTGGAACATGGCAGGCGCAATTCGGTGATTCGGCATCTGTTGTCAGGGATAGCGATGTTTTCGCTTCTGATTGTTTTTTCTCAGCCGGCTTTGGCAGGCGGACTGACTCTTTTTTCCTATTATGACGATCATGGGCAGTTGATCGTTGTCGACAGTCTCGAGCGCATTCCAGAAAAATTTCGCGATCAGGCGGAAGAAAAGTTCATTCCATCTTTCAGGAGTAAACCGTCTGAAAAAAAGCCGGCAAAGGCTGTCGATGAATTCAGCAGCGGAGAAGAGGCAATCAAGGTTATTTCTGCACCTGAAATTCTTTCTGCCGATGCAGCGTCGACAGATTCCGATGTAACGATAATGGATCCACCGCCCGAAAGAGAGCCGCCAGATCCGGCATTTGCCACAGCGGCAATTATCATTGGCGATATCGAAAGGATTGTTGCCGGCTACGAACATGTGTACAGTCTGGCTTTCAATTATTCAATAAAACATCCGGCTGTTTTGCATCATCATATGGTCAATGTCAATCTGATGCGGACCCTTGGAAATCCAGGTTCTCTGGTCTTTCGTGAGCCGAACGGCTGGGCTGCTGAGGCATTACTGGCAATCGAGCGCCTGCGCACTATTCAATACACAGTCTCTGCCTGGATGGAAACCGGTGGAAAACCGCTGTTGTCGACGTTGCCAACTTTGACTGAAGCCTCAAGACGTCATTGCAGCCACATTACTGCCATGCTGGAAAAGTTCAGAAAAGAGGCCGAAGAACGCGCCGAAGAGAGATTCAAAAAGGCCGAAGCAGCCTGGCGCGAAAAACAGCGGAAAAATCGGAAACGATAGTCGTAAGGCCTGCAAGAATGCTGCTATTCATTTTCAAGGTTGCGAAGCCTGCCTGGATGGATTAAAGTGAAGGCATGTCACCTGAAATATGCGAACATTATCGTTATGAAACCCTGGCACGCTCAGAAGGATACCGTCTGATTGCCGGCGGTGATGAAGCCGGTCGCGGTCCATGGGCCGGGCCAGTCTGTGCTGCAATGGTTATTCTGCCTGAAAATTGCCGTATCGATGGCCTCGATGACTCGAAAAAGCTGAGCCGGGCGAAACGTCAGGCTCTTTATGCCGAAATTACCGCTCAGGCCCTGGCCTATGGTGTCGGCTGGGCAAGTGCCGAAGAAATTGACCGCATAAATATACTCGAAGCGACCCGGCTTGCTTTCAATCGGGCTTTTGAGCAGCTGAATCCGATGCCTGACTTTCTGCTGCTTGATTTTATCAAGCTTCCCTGGCTGCGCCTGCCGCATCAGGCCTTTGCAAAGGGCGAGTCGATCAGTGCTTCGGTGGCAGCAGCTTCGATTCTGGCCAAGGAATCACGCGACCTCCACATGGAAGAACTCGCCAGGAAATTTCCGGGGTATGGCTTTGAAAAGCACATGGGCTACGGAACGGAAGCCCATCAGAAGGCTTTGCAGCAGTTTGGGCCATGTGCCCAGCACCGGCGATCTTTCAAGCCGGTCAAAGCATTGCTCGATGAGCAGCTGGTTCATGAAACTCTCCAGTTCTGATCAGGTCAGGGCCGAGGTAGTCGCCAGCGAAGGCGGCCGGTCTCTGGTAATGGTCAACGGTCGACCTGTGCATGTTGCCGGTGATTATCAGGCCGGCCAGCAGATAAGCGGTCGACTGGCAGCTACTGACGGCGGTTTCAGAATCATCGCGGCTGATAATTCCACCGGGGTATCGGCAGAAAAGCTGCTGCAGAATGCAGGTCTGCACGAAGCCGGGCCTGCTCTGACAACCGCCATGAAAAATTATGGCGTGCCGATTACCGGCGAAAATCTGCAGCTGGCTGCCGAAATAATTGGCAAGCTGCCTCAGGGCGCGGCAAATCTTGAGCTTGTCGCTCTGCTTCTCGCCAGAAAATTGCCGGTCGGAGCGGCACCGCTGCTTGAAGCATATCTTGGCGGGCAATTGAAGTTTGCCGGCCTGTTTTCCGCTCTGGAAAAATCGCTGCAGACAAGTATGCAGACTTCCTGGGGCGAAGGCAGACTTGTCGAAGCACTGTTTTCGATGATTCGCGCCGGTGCAAAAGGCGATGCTGCCGGGGTCAGACGCCTGGCCAAAAATGCTGACGAATGGGTTGCCGGGTTCAAATTGCAGGAAGTATTCACCGCCCCTCCTGATGGCAATCAGGAAGGCCGGTTCTATTTTCAATGGCCGATGTTCTGGCATGGTCAGGAGCTCCCCGATACTCTCGAGGGCGAGGCTTTCGTTCCATCCGGTTCTGACAAAGAACAGGGGTTCAGTCTCCGCATCCTGGTAAGCCCCCCTTCGCTCGGTCAGGTAGAAGTTGCCTTGAACCAGCAGGAGCGAAGTCTCTGGGTTCATTTCGCGGTCGCTGAACCGATGCTGAAAGTTTTTCCGGAGATTTTCAGCCTTATTCGTGAAAAACTCATTGCCGGTGGTGATTTCGACGATGTCAGGCTGACCATCGGCAAGGTGCGCCTTCTCAATAATTTTTTCAGCAGCAGAGAAGAGCCTGCGGCAGCGAAGCTGCCAGCCAGAATTGATCTGAAAGCCTGATCTGACGAGGAATGAATGGCAAAGAAGAACGTTAAATACGATGATGTAGCGGTAGCAATTAAATATGCCTTCGGCCAGGCGGGTGAAGCTCCTAAGGTTGTTGCTTCAGGCCGCGGTTTCATTGCCAGACAGATCGTTGAACTGGCAGAGAAAAATGAAGTTCCGACCCATGAAGACGGCACTCTGGCAGAATCGCTGGCAAAAGTTCCCGTCGGGGTCGAGATTCCGTCTGAATTGTGGGGCGCCATGGCAGAAATTCTGGCGCAGATTTATCTTCTCGATCGCAGGCAGCGAGAATGACCAGTTCCAGACAGCAAACCGGCAGTCGCGGAGAAGAGCTTGCCCTGGCATTTCTGCTGAATCTGGGTTATACGCTGGTGACTCGGAATTTCCGTTGCCGCAACGGCGAAATTGACCTGATCATGCGCGATGGGTCTGTGCTGGTATTTGTTGAGGTGCGGAGCAAAACGGTGTTTCAGCACGGCTCGCCCATCGATACCATCGATTTCAAGAAGCGCCGGCAGATAGAAAAAACTGCCCGGCAGTATCTTGCCCGAAATAAAATCGGCGAAGAAACTTTCTGTCGTTTTGACGTCGTTGGTGTGTGCCTGGCAGCAGGAAAGCCACCGGTGGTCGAACATATTCTGAATGCTTTCATGGCTGGAGAGTGAAATGTTGAGTGAGTTCGCTATTGACTCGTGCACCAGGCTGTACTAGAATCAACTGGCAAATTGACGAGGTGCCGGGCACTTAACCTGTTAAGTTTAGTGGCTGACCGGCCGATGATGTAGGCAAAATCTTTTTTCAGGTGAACTAATGAAACGATTAGGTCTGATGGTTCTCATGCTTTCTTCTATGGCCCCGGCGGTTTCTGCTCAACAGGTCGCCAAAGGTGCCGAAAAAACCGAGGCGGTAGTTGTCGAAGCCGAAGAGACTTACAAACTTGATAAAGACAGCCCGGAATATATCCGGCGTCGTCTTGGCGAACTTGAAAGAACCCTTTATGAAAAAACCCGGCGCGAGGTCATCACTGAAAAAGCGGCTGCGGTGCCGGTAAAAAATACAGCTGCCAGCAAGTCTTTTTATAATGAAAAAGATGAATTGACCGCCGACACTGAGCCGATTCTCAACGAATTTGAAGTCGAAAAGGAAGTTCAGAAACGTCTGGCTACCGAGAGTCTGCTGAAAAATTTCGGCCGTGAGTTTTTTGAGCAGGGTGAGCTGATCAAAGCCAGTCTATTTTCGGGTCTGGCCCCATCGAATTACCAGCTCGGGCCCGGCGACGAACTAAAAATCATCATCTGGTCAGAACTTGGCGATGAGACCGTTTACGACGTTCAGGTCAATCCAGAAGGCCAGGTATATGTTCCGATAATTGGCGTTCTCGGGGTCAGCGGCCTGACGGTCGGCGAATTCGAGCAGACTGTTCTCGGGCAGCTTTCCGGCAAATTCAAACATTTCAAGGGTCAGGCGACCCTTACCAAAGTTAGAACCATACAGATTTTTGTCGTCGGCGAAGTTGAAAAACCCGGTGCCATGAACGTTTCCGGTCTGGCTACAGCTTTCTCGGCTCTTTACCAGGCCGGCGGGCCGACCCAGCGCGGGTCGATGCGCCGCATCAACGTTCTTGATTCTTCCGGCAAGGCGAAGCATATCGATCTTTATCGCTATCTGCTTTCGGGTGACCGCACCCAGGATGTTCCGGTTAAGAACGGCGACACGATTTTCGTGCCGACAGCCGACTGCCGTGTGAATGTTACCGGCATGGTAAACCGGCCGGCGATCTATGAACTGGTTGGCGAAACCAATCTGGCTGACGTGCTTGAAATGGCCGGCAAAGTTCTGCCGAAAGCTTATTCGGGCCGGGTTATGGTTACCCGCTGGACTGGCGACAAACGTCGCGAATCTTTCGATATCAGGCTCAACGATGCGGCAGCGCTCAAAAATTTTAAGCTGTTGAATGGTGATGAAATTATTGTTGAGCAGGCTACGGAACTGGTCGGCAATCTGGTCAATGTTGAAGGCCCCGTCATCAGACCCGGCGAATATTCAGCCGATGAAGAGCTGACGGTCAGTGAACTTATTACCCGTGCCGGCGGTCTGGCCAAAGAAGAAGCCAACCTTGAGAGAGGCCAGATTTATCGCAAGGGCGAGGGTGGTCAGCAGCAGGTTATTTCTTTCAACGTCAAGTTCGCCCTGGCAGGTGACAAAACGCAGAATCACATTCTCAAACCGTTTGACAAGGTGCGCCTATTTTCAGAAAACGAAATTACGGTTGATATAAGACGCATCAGCATTGACGGGGCAATTCGCCGGCCGGGCAAATATGTTTTCCGTGATGGAATGAGGCTTGCCGATCTGGTGGTCAAAGCTCAGGGGGTGTCTATCGATGCTGCCGATGAGATCGAGATTGCCAGGGTCAAGGAAGATAACAGCAGTGAAATCATCAAAGCCAGCATCAAAGCAGCGCTTGCTGATGAAAAATCACCCGATAATATTGTTTTGCAGCCCCTTGATCGAATCAGCGTGCTGGCACGTGGCGACAGTATGGTTGAGCCAGAAGTCGTCATTCTCAAGGGTCAGGTCAAAAGGCCGGGGCCATATGCTCTGACTCATCGCGGCGAACGGCTCAGCAGTCTTATCGCCAGAGCCGGTGGCCTGACCGACCAGGCATTTGCCGAAGGCGCCGTGTTCATGCGCAGAGTTGAGCATATCACCAGCGAAAAACAGCTCGAAACAACCGAAACCGTTCAGGATGAGCTTTTTAGACAGGCGACCCTCGACCTGCGGGCTGATCTGCTGCGGGCCGGTGCCAAAGTCGAAGACCTTAAATCACTGCGTGGTGAAGTCGAAGGCAACAATGTTCAGAAGCAGATAAGCACAAGCGGAACGGGTATGCCTGCAACCGGAGTTCAGGAAATCGCCGAGCAGCAGACTTCAGGCTATGCCGGCATCGAAATGGGAGCCCGCAGTCTGAAGAACAAGATGATGCGCATTCCGATTCCTATGAACAAAATTCTCGCGGCCAAAGCCAGTGATTATGAAGATGTCGCACTGCTTGATGGCGATCAGATTACCATTCCGGTACAACCGAACACCGTTTCGGTGCTTGGTGCCGTTATGAATCCTACCGCCATTCTTTTCAATCCTGGCAATTCTGCAGGTTATTACATCAACCGCGCCGGCGGCTTCAACGGTCATTCGGATCACCGCCGCACCATCATCGTTCGTGCCAACGGGGAAGTCGTTCGCATGCGCAATGTTAAGAAGGTTGAGCGTGGCGATATCATTCTGGTTCCGCCCAGACCCAAGCTGGTGCGCCCCGACCCGCTCAAGGAACTCTCGAATATTGCCGGGATAATCGGTAATATGGCGGTAACTTACAAAGTTATCGACGACAGTAACTGATACAGAGTCGCCACGGGCAAGGTGCCCGTGGCGATTTTTTCATGTCAGGCGGATTATTTTTGTGCCCGTCTGGCGCATTATTGATCAGTGTACTATAATTGAAATCTGAAAAATTGTATAAGAGGTGAAATCGATGCCCCGAAACAAACCGATTGAACAGATCGTTAAACGCAATGGCCAGGTAGTACCTTTCGACAAGGAAAAAATTGTCAATGCTATTTTCAAGGCAGCTGTCGAAGTTGGCGGAGAAGATCGCCGCCTTGCAGAAATTCTTGCCGACAAGGTTGTGCACCATCTTGAACTTTCGAAGCAGCCTCCGGCGCTGGCAAGCGTTGAAGAAGTTCAGGATATCATCGAGAAAGAACTCATCGAAGACGGTCATGCTCGAACTGCCAAAGCGTTCATAGTTTATCGTTATGCGCACAACAAGCTGCGTGAGGGTGTCGAAAAGCAGTCGGTAAACTCGTCCGGTAATATTCCATACAAGAAAATCTGGCAGGTTCTCAGCTGGTCGCTCGATCATAACTGCTTCAGCATCGACAAAATCAACGAGCACATCGAAAATGGCACCTATCCGCAGCTGGTTAAGGATGTAACCGAAAAATACGATGCAGATATCGCCTCGGCCGCCGAAAAAATCATTGCCCGCAAGGATCAGGTTCGAATCGTGATCATTGCCGGTCCCTCGAGCTCAGGCAAGACCACAACCACCATCAAAATTGGCGAACATCTGCAGCGTCAGGGGTATGAGCTTGTTTCCATGGAACTCGACAACTATTATTTCGATCTCGAACATCATCCGCGCGATGAATTTGGCGATTATGATTTCGAAACCCCGGAAGCCCTAGATCTAAAGCTCATCAATCAACACCTGGCTGATCTGCTCGATGGCAAGACGATTCAGATGCCGCGCTATAACTTCAAAACCGGCAAACGCGAAGCTGAAACCGATCCAATGACGCTGAAAAAGAACCAGATTCTTCTGCTCGACAGTCTGCACGGTTTGTATGGCCCAATGACCAGTGCTGTCAGCGATGAGAAAAAGTTCAAACTCTACATCGAAACTCTTTGCCAGATCAAAAACAAAGACGGCGAATTCATCCGCTGGACAGACGTGCGCCTGTTACGCCGCATGGTTCGCGACTCTTGGCACCGCAGTTACAACCCAAGGCAGACTCTGGAACACTGGCACTACGTGCGACGTTCAGAGATCCAGCATATCATTCCGTTTCTTGGCACCGTCGACCACATAATCGATGGCTCATTGCCATACGAATTACCGGTCTACAAGAAGCACCTTTTCCATCACTTTCCTGATTTCGTCAAGGATTACCGCGATAACCCCAAACGTCAGGATGCCTATATCCGCGCCAAGCGAGTATTCGATATTCTCGATTCATTGAAGGTCTGGGAAGATGAATCGATCATTCCAAAAGATGCACTGATCAGAGAATATATCGGCGGCAGCATTTACGAATATTGACCGGTCGGAAGAGAGAAAGAAACTCTCTCCCATGAAGAACTGAGCCTTAAAAAGAACCGCAGCGGCCAAAATGGCCGCTGCGGTTCTTAATGATCGTGTTCTTGGTCGTTGTCATTATCGAATCCGACTTCCGCCACGCTGTGCATGGCTGAAAACGATACGCAGCCTGAGTCGCAAAGAGAGTCAGATATGAAACAGTATCAATCTTATCTGTCTAGATAACGATTGCTTCGCTGTGCTCGCAATGACGGGGTTGAAGATGGCGATTGCTTCGCTGCGCTCGCAATGACGTGGTCGAAGATGGTGATTGCTTCGCTGTGCTCGCAATGACGGGGTCGAAGAAGGCGATTGCTTCGCTGCGCTCGCAATGACGGGGTCGAAGGTGACTTCAGGGAATGCTGATTATCAGAGTGCGGGTGCGGGGCCCGTCGAATTCGCACAGGTAGATGCCCTGCCATTTTCCCAGAACCAGATCGCCGTTGGAAACGATAAAAGGGTGGCAGCTGCCGAGCAGACTGGATTTGACATGTGCGGCACTGTTGCCTTCGCTATGCCGGTCAAGCGGATCATAAGTGGGGAAGACCATTTCCAGACGTCGCAGCATGTCTGAGACAACGTCAGGGTCGGCGTTTTCATTGACCGTCAGAGCGGCGGTAGTGTGAGGAACAGAGACCATAACATGTCCGTCGGTCATTCCGGAGGCATTGATGAATCGTCTTATGACGGAGGTTACATCGACCATTGCCTGTTTGCCGGGAGTGCGTATGCTTTCTTCGAATATCATTTGTTTTCTCCGGTGGTGATTATGGCCAGCTGGCCGGGAAGTATCTCGATTTGTGCCGGTAAACCATCGATTGGTAGATAGCCTTCAGGGGTGTGAATTCGGCATGGGCCTGCCATACGTCTGGGAATTCGGCACTTTGCAATTTTTGAGCCTGTATTGACTGCGACAAGAACGTGCCGTCCGGCCGCAGATTTACAGAACCCTTTGATTCCGACCTGATCTGGTTTCCAGGTTCCGAATGGAATGACGATTCCTTCGTGGTTGAAGAGGCTGTCAGAAGCCTTGATTCGAATAATGTCGCTCATAAAAGCGGGCAGGTCGGAATCTATGCCCCGGGCAAATTCTTCGGGGCCCGAGCGCAAGACGTCGATGCGTTCAAACAGGCATTTTTCCGAGCCGGCTGCGAACATGAGATCAGAGCTCATCAGTGCGGCCATGGCAAAGTCCAGTTTCATCAATGCGATAACCGCCTGACGTTCTTCAGCAGGGAGTTGTGACAGAGAATGCAGCTTTTCCTGATCGACGAACTTTCTGACAACGGCTTTGTCATTGCACCCGCTGATATCGGCACTGCGCAGGCGTGAATACGCTTTCATCGCCGGCATCAATGTGTCGTGACTGCTGTAGATCGTGCAGGTCGGAACACCTTTCGAGCGCTTATAAAGCTTGTAAATATCCGTGGGAATATAGAGCCCGCCACTGTACCAGTAGATATTGTTGAAGAATCGGTCGGCCCCGGCAGCTATACCTGAAACCGCAAGTTTAATGAGTGGTGCCATGCCAAGGTTTTCGGCAAGAAACCAGACATGCCGGAAGCGCTGGCGGGTTTCTTTAATTATACGCTTCAACCCGTTTGGATCAAGCCCCCAGGCGGCATCGATTCTGATGGCATTGACGTGCATGCTCTCTACGTGGGGGTAAATGACTTTTTCCAGCCAGTAATCTTGCAGCTCAGGGTTGGCGTTGTCGAGAACATAAGCGCCCCAGTTGATGCGAACCCTCTTTTTGTCGGCATCTTCGTCGTCGGCTCCGGCTTCGATTCCTTTGTCGGCATGGTTTTTGTACCATTCACGTTTGAGGTTCTCACCCTGCCAGTCTGCATGGTTGAAAGGAATGTCGATCATCCGATCCATGCCGAGGTCTTTTACAAAAAGCATGAAATCGGCGAATGATTCCCAGGTGCCGAACAGCTCGCACGGTCTCTCAAAGTTCTTGACCACGTAAGCCGAAAAACTTGGCAGAAAGTGTGGCAGAATCAGGAGCACGTTGACTCCCAGACTTTTTAAATCAACAACGTAATTTTTCAGGTCCTCGACGTTTCTGAAAAAATTCAGGGGAACGTCGGCATAGATTTTGCCTCGTTGATGCTCTGGCAGAAGCGATGTTTTCTGGAAACTGTGTTTACCGGCCATGGAAAAGAAACTGGTTGCGCTCATCGGTTCTCCTGAAAACGAAAATTTGTCAGCAGCAATTATACAATATTAGTTTGCTGGCCGGAAGGCAAAGGTTTTCTGGCGATTGGCCGCTTCGGTGAAAGAGACGATTATGGGCGCGTACCTTCTGAAACAGTTGCATTAAATCTGGAAGAGATTATTGCGCTGCTCTGAGGAGGATGAAGCTTATTTTCCGAGTGTCTTTTTCAGCAGGCTGACAACATAACGCCGTTTATCGGTTTCTGCCTGGTTGGCGACATCGCGCAGGTAGGCTGGGCCGCCCGCGGCTGGCGGTTCAATTGCGAGTTCATCGACAGTGATAAGTGAATCGCAAAGAAGCGTCGCCACGTTGTTGCTCATTTCACAGAAGCCGCCCGTAGTCGCGAACAACAGCTGCCGGTCGGCGACATCGACAATGTTGATAATGCCTGGTTCCATGACGGAAAGCATGGCCTGACGGTTGGCCATGATTCCGAGCGAACCCTTATAGGCCGGCAATCTCAGCGATATGGCTTCGAAAGTCAACTGCTGTTTGCCGGGTCGGGTGAGGTTTACGGTGAAAGTGCTGTTCATTGCTGCTTTTTAAGGGCCTGAGACTTGCGCTCAACGTCATTCAGATTGCCGACCATATAAAATGCCTGTTCCGGGTAGCTGTCGTAGCGACCGTCAACTATAGCCTTGAAACCTTCGATAGTTTCCTTGACTCCGACATACCGGCCCTGATGCCCGGTGAATTTTTCGGCAACGAAAAATGGCTGTGAGAGAAATTTTTGTATGCGGCGGGCGCGGTTAACAATGGTTCTGTCTTCATCCGACAATTCTTCCATGCCTAGAATTGCGATGATATCGGTCAATTCCTGATAGCGCTGCAGTATTTCCTGTACCTGGCGGGCAGTTTGATAATGCTCGTTGCCGATGATATCAGGTGAAAGCAGACGGGAATTCGAAGTGAGCGGGTCGACTGCAGGGTAAATGCCAAGCTCGACAATCTTGCGCGACAGAACTGTGGTTGCATCGAGGTGCGAAAAGGTAGTGGCCGGTGCGGGGTCGGTGATGTCGTCGGCAGGCACGTAAATAGCCTGTACTGAAGTGATTGAACCGGTTACCGTTGTGGTAATGCGTTCCTGAAGGGCGCCCATTTCTGTTCCGAGGGTTGGCTGATAGCCTACCGCTGAAGGCATGCGGCCGAGCAGTGAAGAAACCTCTGAACCGGCCTGCACGAATCTGAAAATGTTGTCGATGAACAGCAATACGTCTTGAGCTTCACGGTCACGGAAATATTCAGCCATGGTCAGTGCCGACAGCGCCACCCGCAGGCGGGCGCCGGGCGGTTCATTCATCTGCCCGAAAACAAGACAGGTTTTGTCGATAACCCCTGATTGTTTCATGTCGAGATAAAGATCGTTGCCTTCGCGGGTGCGTTCACCGACGCCCCCGAATACCGAGACGCCGCCGTGCTGTTTGGCGATGTTGTTGATCAATTCCATGATCAAAACTGTCTTTCCGACTCCGGCGCCGCCAAAGAGGCCTATCTTGCCGCCGCGAGCGTAGGGTGTGAGCAGGTCGATAACCTTAAGACCGGTTTCGAGAATATCGGTGGTTTTGCCCTGCTGGCGAAAAGCCGGTGCCGGCCTGTGGATTGGCCACTTTTCGCCGCTGCGGTCCAGCGGCCCAGCGTCATCGATGGTTTCCCCAAGCACATTGAAAATGCGGCCGAGAACCCTGTTTCCCACAGGCACCGAGATGGGTTTGCCGGTATCTTTTACAGGCAGGTCACGGCGCAGGCCGTCTGTCGGGCCCATGGCGACTGATCTGATAATGTCATTGCCGAGATGCAGGGCAACTTCAAGCACCAGCTTGGAATTAAGCAGCGGGTTGTCTACTTCGAGGGCGTTGTGAATGCTGGGCAGATGGCCGGGAGGGAACTTGACGTCCACAGCCGGCCCCATGATCTGAATAATTTTTCCTTCGCTCATGACTGGCTCCTGGCGGGGCAGGCTCAGGCCTGCGACCCGGCGATAACTTCGGCGATTTCTCTGGTGATAAGGGCCTGACGACTTCGGTTCAGGTCGAGTTTGAGGTCTTCGATGATTTCTTCGGCGCGGTCGGTAGCCGAAGTCATTGCGGTCATGCGGGCACTCTGTTCGGCTGCCGATGATTCTATGATGGCTTTCTGCAGCAGACCGCGCAGATATCTGGGCATAAGCTGATCGAAGATAAATTCAGGTGAAGGCAGAAATTCAAACATCTGGTGCGCGCCAGTCTTGATTTCAAGCCTTTCGCTGCTGCCGGCAGTTTCGACGGGCAGAAGCTTTACGCAGACCGGAAACTTGCGGCTGGCAGAAATGAAACTGGTATAAATCAGACTTATTTCGTCGACCAGACCTTTCTGAAAAAGTTCGTAGACCTGGGCCGCCATAGGGAACAACCCGGTGTCAAGTGATTTGATGCCGAGATCCGGCCAGGTTGAAAACAGAGTGAGGCCGCGCTGTTCAAGAAACCTGATCGGTTTTCGGCCAATGACGATGATCTTTTTGTCTGGCGCTTTGTTCTTCTGAATTTCATGAAGGACAAAACGATGCAGCTCATGGTTGAAGCCGCCGCAAAGGCCGCGTTCGCCACCGATCACGATGATACCTGAACTTTTGACTGCCCGTGTGGTCATGCAGGGATGGCAGAAGTCGGGCAGTTCACGTCTGATGTTTTGAACCATGCCATCGAGCCGGGCAATGTAGTCACGGGTAAGATTCAGGGCTTCCATGGCCCGACCCAGTCTTGCCGTCGACATCATCTTCATGGCGCCCGTGATCTGCTGGGTGGTGGCAACCCCCCTGATCTTCTGGCGAATATCTCGTAAAGAAGCCATCAGTGCGCCTTTCCATGCTTGCGTTCAGCGGCGGCCTTTTCGGCTTCGCGCTGACGCTCTTCGGCCTCACGGCGTTCTTTTTCGGCCTGATAGCGCTCGGGGTGATACTGCAGCATGTAAACATTGTTGAGAAACTCTTCGATCAGCTCCATGAAGCGTTTTTCCATTTCAGGTGTCAATTCAGGCTTTTCTTTGAAATTGTGCATGATTTCGGGGTGTTTCTGATGCAGATACTTCAGCAGGAATTTTTTGAACCTGACGACCTCGGTCTTTTGCAGAGTGTCTGTGAACCCTCTGGTCGCTGCCAGAATGGTGACAATCTGGTCTTCTACCGTCATCGGCGAATGCTGCGGCTGCTTCAAAAGTTCTACAAGGCGTTCGCCGCGGGCGAGCTGATCCTGGGTGGCGCGGTCGAGGTCTTTCGAAAACTGTGAGAACGCCGCGAGTTCTCGAAACTGAGCCAGATCGAGGCGCAACGGCCCGGCGACCTTTTTCATGCCTTTAACCTGGGCGCTGCCGCCGACGCGCGATACTGAGAGACCTGCGTTAATAGCCGGCCTGACACCTGAATTGAAAAGACCTGATTCAAGAACGATCTGACCATCGGTAATCGAGATGACGTTGGTCGGAATATATGCCGAGGCATCGCCGGCCTGGGTTTCGATAATCGGCAGAGCAGTGAGTGAGCCGCCATTGAGAACGTCGGAAAGTTTCGCGGCTCTTTCCAGAAGACGGGCATGCAGGTAAAAAATGTCGGCCGGATACGCTTCGCGGCCCGGTGGTCGGCGCAGCAGCAGAGAAACCTGACGGTATGCGGCCGCATGTTTGCTCAGATCATCATAAACGCAGAGAACATGACTGCCCTTGTCGCGAAAGTATTCACCCATCGCGCAGCCGCTGAATGGGGCGATGAACTGAAGGGGCGCGGGTTCTGAGGCTGAAGCGGCAACGATGATCGTATGGTCGAGAGCGCCGTGATTTTTAAGAATTTCAACCGTCTGGGTGATCGTCGACATTTTCTGCCCGATTGCGACATAAATGCAGATAACGCCGGTGTCTTTCTGGTTGATGATCGTGTCAATGGCAATCGTAGTTTTGCCGGTCTGGCGGTCGCCGATGATGAGTTCGCGCTGGCCTCGGCCGATCGGAATCAGGGCGTCTATTGCCTGAATTCCAGTCTGCAGAGGCTCGCATACCGGCTGTCGCTGTACGATGTTAGGTGAATCAGATTCGATGCGGCGGTAAGATTCGGCAAGAATGGGCCCTTCGCCGTCTACAGGCTGTCCGAGCGGATCGACGACCCTGCCGAGCAGCGCTTTGCCAACCGGAACCGAGAGAATCTGTTCGGTATCCTTGACGAGGTCGCCCTCATGAATGCCTTCATCCGAGCCAAAGATAAGGCAACCGACGTTGTCTTCCTCGAGGTTGAGCACGAAACCCTTGACCCCGTTGGCGAATTCGACCAGGTCACCTGACATGGCTTTGGGCAAGCCATGAACGCGGGCAACACCGTCGCCGACCTGCATTACAATACCGGCTTCAACAGTTTTGAGCTCGGTGGAAAAGTTTTCGATTTCACGTCTCAGAACAGAAATGATTTCGTCTGATCTGATACTCATGCAATGTCTCCTATAATGCCAGGCTCGGCTGGTTGATCAGGGCCAGAAGCCATTCGTTGTCAACTCTGATCATCAGCTCACGCAGCAGTTTGAGTTTCGCTTTGATCGAGTCGTCGATTACCTGATCACCGAATTGAATGACCAGGCCGCCAACCAGTTCCGGATCTACCTTTTCACGAACTTCAACCCGGCCGAATTTGCGACCGAGAACCTCGCGAAGCCTTAACCGTTCAGAATCATTGAGGGGAACTGACGATTTGACGATGATACCGCGAATGCCATGTCGGCGCCGGTAAAGCCGCTCGATTTCGAGGGCGATGTCACTGAACAGGTGAATACGTTCGCGCTTGATCAGCAGGCAGATAAAGTCGACGACAGTCTGGCTGGCAGGTTTGCCCAGCAGTTTTCTGATCATCTCGATCTTGCGGTTGGGGTGAATGGTTGGGTGATTGAGGATATCTCTGAGGTCGTCGACACCCATGTAACAGGCAAAAAAGGCTTGAAAATCCTGAAAGGACTCTTCGAAGCGGTCACCTTCGATTGCCGAAAAGAAGGCTTCGGCATATCTTTTGGTTACTATCTTTTTCTGCTTGTTCATTGGGGTGCTTTGTAATCGGGCAGATCGTTCGAGAGCTTTTCGATGGTTGATTCTATAAGCTTGCGATGAATTCTGTCGTCTAGTGATTCTTCAACGACCTTTTCTGCAGCCATCAGGGTGAGCTGGACAACTTCTTCGCGGATTCTCGCCCAGGCGCTCTGGCGTTCCATGAACAATTCCATTTCGCCGTGTTCGATGATTTCTTCAGCTCTTTTACGAGCTTCATGAATGATCTCGGCGACTTTGCCCTCGGTTTCGAGAATAGCTTTCTGACGAAGTTCATAGAGTTCAGCTTCAAGATTGTCGAGGTGTTTTTCGTATTCCTGCTTGTAATCAAGAGCTTTCTGATGCTCGGCGACTGCCAGAGTTTTGATCTGGTTGAGGTTCCTGCGTCTTTCCTCGATGATGTTGCCGATTGGAATGAACAGAAAGCGTTTCAGGACAAAAAGCAGAACGAAGAAGTTGATGGTCTGGGAAGCCAGAATCGTCAGGTCGATGTCGAACAGTCCTGGCCCGTGTTCAATTTCAAGGCCACTTGCAGTCTGCTGCCCCGGTTGCTCAACAGTGGAGGTATCGGAGTGAACTGAATCTGCCGGTTGCGTGTGTTGGGCCGGCGGAAGTTCAGCAGCCGGAGCATGGCTTGCTTCAGATGCAGACAGAACAGAAAACGACAACAGTAACAGGAGCAGCAGGCACAGGTTTGCTGCTTTCCAGCCCTGAAAGACTGCCTTGATCATGCTTTATGCCTCGATTACCACTTCACGAACAGCAGGATCAGGGAGACGAGCAGACAATAAATAGCCAGCGATTCGATCATCGCCAGACCGATGATCATCGTGAAGCGCAGATCGTTGGCAAGTTCTGGCTGACGGGCCATGGCATCGGTAGTGTGTGAAATAGCCTGGCCTTGTGCGTAGGCGGCCATGCCGCTGCCAAAGGCAACGCATAAAGCGGCAGAAACGATTTCAGCAATATGACTCAAAACGCTGGGATCCATAATACCCTCCTGTTGATCAGTGCCCTTCTGACAGGGCACCGGACAAATACACACCGGTTAGAATCGTAAAAACGGCCGCCTGAACCAGACTGGTGAAGACGGCCATGAAATACATCGGCAGGGGAACGAGTAATGGGAAAATTGCGATCGACAGAACCAGAATGACGGCATCTTCGCCCATGATATTGCCAAACAGTCGGAAAGTCAGACTTATCGGTCGGGAAATTTCACCAATGATATGAATTGGCAGCATCAGCGGCACCATCCACCAGATTGTGCCGGTAAAATGTTTGATATAACCAAGGCCATGTGTTGAAAACCCATAATATATGGTATAGACAAAAACTATGAGAGACATGCCGAGACAGTTTGAAAACAAGCTGGTCGGCGATTTCAAGCCTGGCACAAGACCGAGAATATTGCTGATGAAAATATAGATGAATATCGTTGAAAGCAGCGGCATCAGACGGTTCAGATGCTTTTCTCCGACGATCATGAGCATGAAAGCCTGCAGATTTTCGTAGAGATACTCAAGAGCTGCCTGGCCGCGACTACCGCCATCATCAGCGAGTTGACGGGTAAAGACCCAACACAGAGCGGCTATGAACAGAGTTATCAACCATGGCAGAACTGCACCTGGCGAAGCGGGAATAAATGAGAAAAGATAGAAGATGTTCTTTTCGAGTGCGTGCATGTCGTGACCTGCTTAAGCCTGACCGGCAGCGTTGCGATTGCGATAAAGCCTTACTACCATAAAGACCACCGCCAGCTGACTGACAAAAATTCCGCTGGCAACTTCGATGACAGAAAACCCCAGCCGGTATAGACCATAGACCAGCAGCAGCAAAAGGAACAGCTTCAGGTTCGACAATACCACGGTAGGTATCTTCAACCAGGTCGGAGCTTTTTCGAGAGCCAGAAAACCCTCAATCAGGATGACAAAGCTCAGGCAGCCCAGATAATACCCCAAGATTGTCGAAAAGTAAAACTTTTCCGTATAAAGCCAGATAAACAGCAGAACCACAGCTACCAGAATCCCGGTAGCCAGAACATTATATTCGCCGCGTCGCAGTTTTTCAGTCAGTTCTTCTCTGGTCATGATCAAATGCCCGTATGCTTTCGTTTAACTGCTTCCAGGTCTGCACGGCCGCTGCTGCCAGTCCGAACAGGATGCCGCCGATAATGCCCCATGGATCGCTGTGAAAATGCTGGTCGATACTGTAACCCGCATAAAGCCCTATTGCCAGACAGACGCCGCCGGTAAACCCGGTGCTCAATACATTGCCGAGCAGGCTGCCCTGGCCGGTAATCCTTTTTGCCGGGTTGGCCATCATATCACCAGCGTTGGCTTCTGCCCTTTGATGTCTTCAATATAGCAGCGGAGAAGTTCCGCGACGCTCCAGGCCTGGGCAAAGCAGCCGCGCGGGCAGTGGGGCATGTTGCCGTCGAATATTTCTGAAATGCTGCCCAGGCAGGCCTCACGATTCAGATGGTTGATGAAGGGCTCAATCATAAGAGATGCGCGAAGCTGTGATTCCATCGAAAAATTATTGACCTTCAGATAAGCGCTGATGAAAGGGCCGATAAGAAAGCCCCATACTGTGCCCTGGTGGTAAGCACCATCACGTTTGTGACGGTCGCCGCCATAGAAGCCCTCATAACGTTCGTCGTCAGGGGCAAGGCTGCGCAGACCGTAAGATGTGTATAGTTTTGCAAAAACCGCATCGACCACCGATTTCTGATCGGCATGCTCGAGCAGGTCAAACGGAAGAAAAACCGCGAATATTTGATTTGGCCGGAAAGAGAGATCTGGCTTGCCATCAGTTTTTATATAGTCGAAAAGCCAGTTTTTGCGCTCGTTCCAGAAAACCTTGTGAAATGAGCTTCTTACTTTGCGGGCCAGAGCAGTTATTTCGCGCGAATGCCCCTCGAATTTTTCCTGAAAAATCGCATAAATACGCAAGGCGTTATACCACAGGGCGTTGACTTCCACGGCTTTGCCGTTACGAGGGGTTACGACCCAGCCGTCTACTTTTGCATCCATCCAGGTTAACTGCACATCAGGTGTTCCGGCGCTTATCAGTCCGTCTTCCTGATCCATTTTGATTTCATAGCGGGTGCCATGCTGAAAAGCTTCGATTATTGCCGTCATGCCTTCGAACAGATGCTCGCGAACAAATTCATAGTCGTCAGTGTATTCGATAAACTTGTAAGCGGCGACGAAAAACCACAGCGAGGCATCGACGCTGTTATATGCGGCATCGTTGCCGCTGTCGGCAAAACAGTTCGGCACCAGGCCATTCTGAATGGCTCCAGCAAAGGTCTGCAGAATCGATCTCGCGTCATCGAACCTGCCGGTGGCAAGCGTGAGGCCCGGCAGCGAGATAAGGCTGTCGCGGCCCCAGTCTGAAAACCACGGATAACCGGCAATGATAGTGCGACTGCCGGTGCTCTGCCGTTCGACGATAAACTGGTCGGCAGCGAGCAGCAGACGTCGCAGCAGCGGGTCGGTTGAATGCAAGGAGCCGGCGATACTTTCAAGGCGCTGCTCTTCGCGTTTGCGCAGGTCCATCGGGTTAAAAGAACTAACCGGTCGGTCTGAAAAAATCAGTGATGCTGCCCCGTTGAACGGGCTGACTTCCAGGTAGCCGCAGGAAAAATCGTCTTCAAGAGCCGGCAGACCACGCTCTTCTTCCATCTGCAGCAGAATATCCTTATGCCAGTTCCGGTCTTCGCAGAATCTGCCGCGATCCCATCTGATGAAAAGTTCCGGGGCGTTGGCAAAAGGCTGCAGGCGCATCTGGCGTTCGAAAATTTCGGCGCAGTTCTCTACCCCGGCACTCTCATACATGTTGCCGTGAAAATCCCTGAACAGGAAATGGGGCCGGACGCGCAAACTGACTTTGCGGTTGTTGCCGAGCAGCTTGTAAGTTACGAGGGTGGTATTCTGCCCGTAGACCATGCTTATCGTTTTGATCAGCATCACGTCTCGTATCTGATAATACCAGGTAGGCAAAGGTTCGCGTTCAAAGCGTTCCAGATGCAGATAACCGGCTGGATTCTTGATTTCCTCACTATGAACGCATGTCGAAAGAGAATATTCGCTGCGGTCGATGATCAGAATTTCTTCAAGGCGCGACACCAGCACCAGTCGCTCTACGGGAGGACGCTGGGCTGCCACCAGCAGACCATGATATCTTCGGGTGTTGATACATGGAATGGTCGAACTGGCGAAACCGCCGATGCCATTGGTCAGCAACCATTCCTGTCGCGTCGCCCTCGAGAGATCGAACTGAATCTCACGCCCGGTACTGGTCATTGACGTTCTCCTGAATGAAATCTTTTCCGCGCAGTCTATACCTTTCCTGCCACAAAAGCAAACCCTGCCCGTTAAACTCCAGTAATTCCTGGTGAGCCCTGGAACTCCCATCAAAAGCCTGTTGTCTATAACAGGTTGCCTGCTCACCAGATAAATTGCAATCAGAGGCAGATTTCGTTATAATCAGGCTCCAGATAAATCATCTGGTGTGTCATGGCAGCTTTTGTGCTTGAATCGCGGGGGCTGAAAGGCTGCTGAATCATCTCGGTCGGGTCGCGGGTCAGAAGCTGACTGATTGCGATCTGCAGTTGTTGACGAACGAAGTGAGGGTTTGCCAAAGGCAAAGGCCAGCTCTGAGCTGGTCGCTGTAGCACCCGACAGCATCTATCCTGATGCTGTCGAGTATCGCTGACTTCCTGTCAGCAAAAAAGCAACCCGGCTGATATGCCGGGCCGTCGAAAAGACTCTACATTTTGTTTTTGCCGGATTCAATAATTATGTGAGGAATCTTATGTTTTTAAGACTGCGTTTTGTTTGCATGGTATTTCTGGTTTTTCTTTCTGCAACTTCTTCTGCCTCAGATAACCAGGGGCTTTTTGTTTCTGCAACCAATGTCAGGATGCGCAAAGCTCCCTCTGTTTCAGCTGAAATGATAGAGACACTTGCCTTCGGTGCTGCCGGTGTAATTATCGATAAGTCACCAGCGAAGGAATCCATCTCTGGTTATGATGATTTCTGGTATCAGATCAGAACTGAAAAAGGTTCTCAAGGTTGGGTTTATGGTGGTTTTGCCAGAACCTTCAGTGCTGATGGGCGTGTCAGGGCAGCAGCAGACATGATTTTTGAGCGTCTTGGCAAAGAACAGCTGAAGCTTGAGGATTTATCACAGGTTTACGATTTTGCCGCCGCTCAGATTAAGATCGCTTCTTTTTCGGCAGACGCCGCTCGCATCGAGCTTGCTTATCTTCAGTCCATTGAAGCTGTTCTTATGCAGCTCTCGCATGATGAAAAAGAGCCGAATGCCAGACACCGGGTCAAAGATGAGAACCAGTCGCTGATCTATCTGCACGAATGTGCCGGCCGTCATTTTGTCGAGCCTGCATCATACTGGAAACTTGTGGAGAAATATGCTGCTTTTCCTGAAGCTGCCGATGAAATTGCCTGGGCTGCCACCTCGGCTCAGCAGCAGGGCGAGACCGAGGGTGATCCTCTGGCTCTGCTGTCGCGATTCGATAATTCGTATGCTCTATATATCGCAAAATTTCCGAATGGCAGGCATATTGAAAAAGCGTTCAGCGCAGGTGAAGAGCTTTTTGGCTATGTTGCCGAAAATATCACTGCCGACTATTTTGGCGAAAATGAACAGAAAGAACGCGAAGAATTCATCACAAGCCTGACCGGCTATTCCCGGCTCACAGAGAAGACTCCCGATTCGCCGGCAAAAAGAAGCTTTTTGAAAAGTCTGGCGCTGGTCAGAGAAAAAATCGGCAAGTGACAGGAAACTCAACAGATCTTATTAAAACGGTTTTCATTTTCAGATGAAGTCTCGGCCTGTCAGCCCAGGGGAAACACTTGCTAAACTATCTCTAAATGCTGGTTTCGGCAGCTCAGGCGATTGCCTGAGCGATGCTTGTTGAGCGCCCCCTAATTCCATGCAAGCGATGCCCCCTGGAACCGGACGCTTTTGCCTGGAGGGCGAAAGGAGCCCGTGTTCCGGTATTGCGTGCAGAGTGAGCAAATGGAACTATGAGGGTGCGAAGAACAGGAAGTTCAAATGTCGTAGCGCATGAAGATGCAAGCGCTAAGATTGAAGATCGCAGGGTGTTTGTGCCAGGATGGCGGAAGCGGCGGCAACGACTGACAGGCCGCAATACCCCTGTCAGACAGAAAAAGGTTCCCGTTTGCCCTGCTGTCAGCCGGGCAGGGTTACAAACTTCGCGGTTTGATGTATACTTGCTGAGAAAAAACGTGCCGGAGGGGTAAATGCCAGGTTGCCTGCTGATCGACGGAAACAACATCATCTTTCGTGCTTTTTATGCCTTTCAGAACCAGAGGCTTAAAACCAGTGACGGAGTTCACACCGGAGCTCTTTATGGCTTTCTGAGAATGCTCCTGAAGATGCTCAAGGATCGGCGCCCCGACCTTATTGCGGTCGCATTCGATACCTCGCGCAATACCTTCAGACGCCGGCTCTTTGCCGATTACAAGGCCAAGCGAAAACCTGCCCCCGAAGAACTTCTGGCTCAGATTCCTCTTGCTCAGCAAGCTGTCGAAGCTCTCGGTATCAAGATCATGACCCATGAGGACTACGAGGCTGATGACCTTATCGGTTCAGCCGCCAGCTCTCTTGCAGCTGACTATCGCGTGAACATTGTAACCGGTGATCGCGACCTGCTTCAGCTTATTAACGACAAGGTCACTGTCGAGCTTTGCCAGAAGGGTGTCACCGATACCCGTGAAATAAATCCCGAAGAATTTGTCAAAGAATACGGATTCCCTCCAACCGGTATCATAGAGCTGAAAGCTCTTATGGGTGATTCTTCCGACAATATTCCAGGAGTGCGCGGGATTGGTGAAAAAAAAGGCCTGGCTCTCATTCAGCAGTTTGGCTCTATTACCCGCCTTTATGATGAAATCGCCAGCGTCGAGAATGAGAAGCTGCGCCAGAAACTGCTTGATGATCAGGAAATGGCGAAACTGTCGCACGATCTTGCCACTATCAGACTTGATGTTCAAACATTCAACGGAATTGACGAGTTGCGCTGGAACCCTGACAATCTGAACTCCACTGCTTTTACCGGCTTTCTGCAGCGCTTTGAATTCAATTCTCTCTATCGGGAGTTTGCCGGTCGCGATCTGCATGCGGCAAACCCTGTTCCCAGCCAGACCAGCATATTGCCGACATCAGAAACCTCGGGTACCCTGAAGCCGGTGCCCGGTGAAAAACTCATCGTCAGCTGCATCAGCGACCTGAAAAAATTCTGGGAAGGGGTAGGCGATACTATCTGCCTGGACGTGGAAACCAGCGGTTTCGATCCTGTCAACTCTCATATTGTCGGTATTTCTTTTGCCACCGGAACCGAGAGGGCCGTCTACGTGCCGTTACGTCATTCATATCTCGGCCTGTCGCCTGAAGACCAGATCGGGTCTGGTGAGTTTTTTGCCTTTCTGCGCCAGAATCTGGGCGGTCGTTGTATCGTCGGGCATAATCTGAAGTTTGACCTGGCTTTTCTTGCCGAAGAAGGGGTCAGCGCCGGTATTGACCTGTTCGATACCCTTCTGGCAGCTTATGTTATCGACCCAACCCGTTCAAATGCTCTCAAAAGTCTTGGAAAAAGTCTGCTGGGTTATGAAGTGACCGAATTCAACCAGGTGGCCGCCGGTGGCAGTTTTGCCTCAGTCGACCTGGCTGCGGCAAAAGATTATGGTTGCCAGGATGTGCTGCTCACCATGCATCTTTACCCGATTCTCAGGCAGGAACTGGCCGATAAAAAACTTCTTAAACTTTTTACCGAACTTGAAATGCCTCTGCTGCCTATTCTACAAGGTATGGAGCGTTTTGGTATCGGCCTGAACGGAAATTACCTCAACGATCTCAGCCGGGAACTGACTGATCGACTGGCAGAACTCGAAGCTTCCATTCATGCACATGCAGGCCGACTTTTCAATATTAATTCAACCCAGCAGCTCCAGGAGGTTCTCTTCAAAGATCTGGGGCTGAATCCGCCAAAAAAGACCAAGACCGGCTATTCGACCGACAGCGAAGTGTTGCGGCTTCTTGTGGCTGAACACCCGATCTGCCGTGATCTTCTCGAATACCGGGAAATGGCTAAACTCAAGTCTACTTATGCCGAATCGCTGACTACACTGGTGAACCCGAAGACCGGTCTTATCCATGCGAGTTTCAATCAGGCGGTTACGGCGACTGGCCGCCTGTCGAGCTCAAATCCAAATATGCAGAATATTCCGATCAAAACAGAATGGGGGCGCAAAATCCGGCGTGCTTTCATACCGCCAAGAGCTGGCGATGTGTTTGTTTCAATAGATTATTCGCAGATCGAACTGCGTCTGCTGGCTCACTTTTCCCAGGACCCGGGGCTGGTTGAAGCTTATCGCGATGGAATCGACATTCATGCAATAAGTGCCGGCAGAATATTCCACAAATCGCCGGCAGAAGTGACTTCAGCCGAACGCAATGTCGGCAAAACCGTAAATTTTGGCATTCTCTATGGTATTTCAGCGCATGGCCTTGCGGAGGATCTCGCTATCAGCCGGCCGCAGGCCAAAGAATACATCGATGCTTTCTACAACGGTTTTGCGCATGTAAATGAGTTCTTTGAACAGGTACTTGTCGAAGCCCGAAAAAGCGGCGAAGTTGAAACGCTGCTGGGTCGGGTAAGGCATCTTCCAGACATCAATTCGAGCAAATTTCAGCTGCGCAGCGGCGCTGAACGCATTGCCAAAAATACCCGTCTGCAGGGTTCGGCGGCCGACCTGGTCAAAAAAGCGATGCTCGACACTTCTCGCTGGCTCTGCGAAAGAGGGCTGCAGTCAAGACTTATCCTGCAGATACATGATGAACTGGTGTTTTCGGTGCCACAGGCAGAGCTGGCCACTGTCGCCCCTGAATTGAAAAGAATAATGGAGACCTGTGTTTCCCTTAACGTGCCGCTTATCTGCGATGTGTCATGCGGCCCGAATCTTGCCGACCTGGAAGATGTCAGATGAAAAAACCACCACTTCTCATGCTGCACGGTATCTGCAACAATTCTGAGCTTTTCAGCGTGTCTGACGGGCTTGGCAAGTATCTCAACGAGCATTTTGCCATCTATCCTGTCAGTTACCCGCTCGAGGCGCATCGCAACAAACCCTGGGATTTCGATTTTCACCTCGAAAACGACATGCCGGTCATCTGGGAACGGATCTGCCACGAGACCGGAGAAAAGCCATATGTATTTGGCTACAGTATGGGCGGAATGCTCGCTATGGCTGCCCAGGCAACCGGAGTCATCGACGCGCCGGCTCTGGTTACTGCAGGTTCACCCTTCAGTTTCGGGATGATTCCGCTTTACCCGCCTCTGATGCGAACCTGGGTTCGCATTGCGGCTCTGACCGGTTATCGCACGGTTCCTATCAAGCTGCTGGGGAGAATTCTCTGCACGCTGATGACGGCATCAGTTTCTTCCAGCAACGCGTTCGATCTGAATCTTTTCCGTCATCTGATCAAGACCGCCTGCGTCAATGTTCCGGTAGAAACTTTTCTGCAGGCGTTGACCTGGGCCAAGACGCGCCGGTTCTCTGATCGCACCGGCAAAATTGATTATCTGCAGAAGTTTCCGGCAATCACTGCACCGGTCTGCCTTATTTATGGCAGCTGTGACCGAATTGCGCCGGCCGAAACAGTCGA
This sequence comes from uncultured bacterium, assembly GCA_964474705.1. Lineage (GTDB taxonomy): Bacteria > Muiribacteriota > Ozemobacteria > Ozemobacterales > Ozemobacteraceae > Rifleibacterium. The sequence goes on along the minus strand of CAYYUI010000014.1, from coordinate 5,687 downwards.
GGTGGGCTTCCAAAAAGTAAGTGCTAAAAATCGGGCGCTGGTCAGAATTCCAGATGGAACGCATCTCAATATGACAGTCGGTAAAAATGCCCGCAAAATTGCCTCAATTACCGGAGCCTGGTGCAGGAAAGGTGGCGACGATTTCGATTTCGAGCCCCGCTATATTGCAAAACTGGCGCTGCAGGCTATGGAATAATGTTGTGCAGCGTTGCCATATCTCGGTGAATCTGCTCGATCAGCGTCTGCATGTCGGGAAAGCGCTTTTCTTCGCGAATTCTTTGCACAAACCTGATGCGGATGGTTCGATGATACAGGTCGCCGTTAAAATTCAACAGATGGGCTTCGAGCAGATGACTGCTGCGGTCGAAGGTCGGTCTTACTCCGATGTTGACAATGGCCGGAAACGATCCTGAAGGGGTGTCGGCATAACAGGCATAGACACCATTGGGAGGCAGAATCTTCTGACTGGTTTCAAGCTGCAGATTGGCAGTTGGAAAGCCCATGATCCGGCCCCGGTGATCGCCATGAACGACTTCGCCGGAAAAGCTTGCCTCGCGGCCCAGAAAACGGTTCGCCCGGGCGAAATCGCCTGCCGCAACGGCATCGCGAATAATTGAGCTCGAAACGACTTCATAGCCCACCTTAACCGGTTCGATGACCTGACTGTTTCGGCCGTGCGAGGCCAGAGCCTGAGCAAGCATTTCGGCGGTACCGGCCCGGCGGGCGCCAAAGCAGAAATTGAAACCAACGAAGGTGACCATCGCCTGAAGTTGTCTGACCAGTATATTGCTGACGAATTCTTCGTGAGGAACTGCAGCAAAAGTCTCGTCAAAGGGGCGAAAAACCACGTGATCGACACCAGTGCCAAGCAGCAGGCTGAATTTTTCTTCGGGAGTTGTCAGGTAACCCTTGAAAATTTCAGGAGAGAGAAACTTGCGCGGAGAATGATCAAAGGTGAAAATTACGGCCGGAAGGTTGAGTTCACGGGCACAACCGATGATCTCTGCTATCAGCTGGCGATGTCCGAGATGTACACCGTCGAAGGTGCCGATCCCCAGAACGCAGGGGCCGATTCCTGGATCACCGGTAAGCAGGTTCTTAAGCTTCATTGTCAGCGAAAACCCTCACGGGAAATAACTTCAGGCCGGTTTTCTGACCTTCGTCCTGGTCTTTCTTGATGCTGTAAATAGCTATCAGCCGGCCATCTGGAGCAAAAACCTGAAACATTTCGGCTCCCTCGGGATTTTCGGTTTCAATACCTACTATTTCGCGCCGGCCAAGAGGTTGTCCGTTTTTAATGCGTGCCTGACCTTCAGGGCTCACTTTCAGGCGTGGAAACGGCAACACTTCTTCGAATGGAATAAAGGAAGGAGTATCGATGAATGGCAGGCCTTTGTCGATTTTCCAGAAGGGGAGGGCCTGGGTAAAAGCCCATTGACCGACTCTTTCGCGCAGCAGATAAGACAAATAACCGCCACAGCCAAGCTTTTGCCCCAGATCATGGGCGATCGACCGGACGTAGGTGCCGCGTGAACAATGAACCCGGAGAATGAGGTGCCGTTGCCCCAGGTTCTGGTAATCGCTTACCAGCCTTATTGAGGTGACATGCACTGGCCTGCTGGCCAGTTTAACTTCTTCACCGGCTCTGGCCAGTGCATAAGCGCGTTTGCCGCCAACTTTTATTGCTGAAAACGCGGGCGGGGCCTGCTCGTAGTTGCCAACCAGGCTGCGCATTGCACTCATCAGCTGCTCGTTGCTGAACTCGATCGGCTGATCACAGCGGGTGACAATGTTGCCGGTCGCATCGTAACTGTCGGTAGTGGCTCCAAGAGTGACACGCATCAGGTAGGTTTTGTCGAGGTGTTCGGGAGGGATGAAATTTATCAGTTTCAGGGCTTTGCCGGTAAAAACCAGGAGGACGCCCTGGGCCATGGGGTCGAGAGTGCCCGCATGTCCGCACTTGAGCTTATAAACGCGCCGCAGTCTGGCAATAACATCGTGTGATGAGCAGCCGCGTGGTTTGCAGACGACAAGACAGCCGTCAGGCATTGCAGATTTCTCCCGCCGGCAGGGCTTCCGAAACGGCAGAAACTACCGCGTGCATAACTTCTTCGAGATTGCCGTCAACCTGGGCTCCTGAAGCCATGCGATGCCCGCCGCCATTGAACCTGCGGCTGACTTCCATTACGTCGACACGGCCGGTAGATCTGAAGCTGACTTTGACTTTTCCGCCTTCGACTTCTTTGAAAAGAATGGCTGCTTCAATACCCTTGATGCAGCTGAGGTTGCGGATTGCGCCGTCAGCATCGACCTCGGAAGCACCGATGCGGGTGAAATCATCGAGTGCCAGCCAGCTGGTGACGACTTTTCCCTGATTGAGGCTGCGGGCGCGGGCCATTACCGTGCCATGAATGACGACGCGCAGATAATTGGTATTTTCATAGACGAGTTTATATATATCGTCGACCACCAGATCGTTGTTGATCAGGCGTGCGGCAACTTCGTGAGCCCGGGGTGTCGAATTGTTGAATCTGAAATTGCCGGTATCGGTCATGATGCCGACGTAAAGGGCTTCGCGGCACTCGCGGCTAAGTTCGATGCCGGTGCGTTCAAGGATGTTATACAGTATTTCGCAGGTTGAAGAGGCCTTTTCTTCGAGAATATTGATTGTGCCCAGACCGGTTACCCCGATGTGATGGTCAAGATGCACCGTGGTTGACGCTCTTTTGAAGAATTCAATGCGGTCACCCATACGGCGGGCTTCTGTGGTCTCCATAAGAAAACCCAGATCGAAGTCGATGCCATCAGGAAGAAAATTCTGGCAGCATTCGGCCCCGCGCAGCCAGGAAATCTGCTCCGGCAACGGATCGAAATTCAGAACGATGCAATTTTTACCTGCAGACCGGCACCAGTGGTAGAGGGCAAGCTGAGACCCCAAGGCATCGCCATCAGAATAGGGGTGGGCAATGCAGAAAATGTTTCTGGCCTTTTCCAGCTTTTCGCATATCAGGTCTATCTGTCGATCGTAGGCGGGGCTAGGCCATGAAACGTTCATTTTGGGGTATCCTTGATTATTCGGAAGGTTTGATAGTGCGCAGCAATTCAAGTATATGGTCGCCCTGCTGAATCGAAGGGTCATAGAAGAAGGCAAGTTCAGGCACGACACGCAGTTCGACAGTCTTTTTCAGCTCGCGTCGCAGAAAAGCCTTGGCAGAATCGAGGCCATTCTGCACATCTTCCTGCTTCACCTCGCCGCTTTCGTTGATAAAGCTGTAAAGAACGCGTGCCAGGTGAAAATCAGGGCTGATATCGACGTTGACGATATGAACCCCTCTGACCCGCGGGTCCTGGACCCGCCGGTGAATGAGCTCGGAAAGCTCGCGCATGATCAGTGAATTAACTCGTTCCTGGCGTCTTGTCATACGTAATCCCAATAGGTGTCGACGATTTCTACCGCACTGTGGTCGGCAAGAATTTCGTCGATCTTCTGAGCCATCTGCTGCAGCAGCAGGCGGTCGTTGGCTACCATGGCGACGCCAATGGTGCCGCGTTGCCATAGATCATTGTTCGCAACTTCGGCGATCGAAGCATTGAATTTTGCCCTGACCCTGTCGATGAGGCTTCTGAGAATCTGCCGTTTTTCCTTGAGGCTGTGAACCTCAGGAAAATGCATCTCGAAAGTGCCGATTGCAACTACCATAACTGCCGGATCAGATCACTCTTTCGATTTCTTTCAGTCGGAAGAATTCGAGAATGTCGTTGTCCTTGATGTCGTTGTAGTTTTCGACGCCGATACCGCATTCGTAACCGGCATGCACTTCTCTGACGTCATCCTTGAAGCGCTTGAGTGAGCCGGTTTTGCCTTCGAAGATTTCGACGCCGTCACGGATGATGCGCACAGAAGCGTTGCGAACCACGCTGCCGGTGGTTACATAGGAACCACAGATCGCTCCGACTCCGGAAACCTTGTAGACTTTGCGTACTTCGGCGCGGCCAATGATTTCTTCTTCATATTCAGGCTCATACATGCCTTTGAGAGCGAGTTTGACTGCATCGATAGCGTCATAGATGATTCTGAATACTTTGATTTCAACGTCTTCGGCTTTGGCTGCCTCTTCGACATTCGGCATCGGTCTGACATGAAAGCCGATGATGATGGCGTTACTGGCTGAGGCGAGGTTAACATCGGCTTCGGTGATGCCACCGACACCGGTATGGATGACGTTAACCTTGACTTCGTCGGTGCTCAGGCGCTCAAGCGCATCTTTCATGGCACCGGACGAACCCTGCACGTCGGCCTTGATAATGATATTGAGTTCTTTTGCCTGGCCTTCAGTGACCTGTTTGAACAGATCGGCCAGTTTGATGCGGTTTTCGCGGGAGAGGCGCTCTTCTCTTGCCTTCTTCTGGCGAAGTTCGCCGACATAGCGGGCGAATTTGGCACTTTCTACGACCGCCATTTTGTCGCCGACCCTGGGAACATCGTTCAGACCGAGAACGACAACCGGAAAAGCCGGACCGGCTTCTTTTACACGACCGCCGGCATCGTTAACAAGAGCTTTGACGCGGCCGAAGCTGTTACCGCAGATGATATGGTCTCCCATCTGCAGGCGCCCGTTCTGAACCAGAACTGTGGCCATCGGGCCCATACCTTTGTCGAGACGGGCTTCGATGATCGTACCGATACCGGCTTTTACCGGGTTGGCTTTCAGATCCATCATTTCGGCCTGCAGAAGAATCATTTCGAGCAAATCGCTGACCCCGGTGCCGGCTTTGGCCGATACCGGAACCATAGTGGTCTGGCCGCCCCAGTCGTCGGCAACCAGGTTGTAAGGCATCAGCTGCTGCTTGACGCGGTCGATGTTGGCTTCCGGTTTGTCGATTTTGTTGATCGCAACGATGATCGGAACACCGGCTGCCTGTGCATGGTGAACCGCTTCGATGGTCTGCGGTTGAACGCCATCGTCAGCTGCAACTACCAGAATGGCGATATCGGTTACCAGAGCTCCCTGGGCACGCATGGCCGTAAAAGCTTCGTGGCCGGGAGTGTCGATGAACGTGATCGTGCCATTACCCAGCTTAACCTGGTAAGCGCCGATGTGCTGGGTTATCCCACCGACTTCTTTGTCGGCGACATGTGCTTTGCGGATATAATCTATCAAAGAGGTTTTGCCGTGGTCGACATGCCCCATGATAGTTACAACCGGCGGTCTGGTGCGCAGATCACCTTCTGAGTCGGGTGTGTCTTCGATTTCAAAAACGTTTTCAGTAAAAACTATATCTTTGCCGAATTCCTGGCCGATCAGCTGCATCTGCTCGAGCTCCAGGCGCTGATTAAGGCTGGCAATGACACCTATTCCGAAAAGTTTCTTGACAATGGCTACCGCATCGACTTCAAGGTATTTGGCCAGTTGACTGACGGTGATGTCTGTCGGAACAAGGATTTTGGGCAGGGTATCTTCATCTTCTTCTAAATTTTCAGATTTTCCGGTGCGATCGAGAATCGCCTCGGTCTGACGCTCAGCTTCACGCATTTCGGCTTGAACCTTCTTTGAAAAATGAGCGCGTTTGGTCTTGTTCTTGACGCTCTTTTTCTTGATTGGGGCTTGAGTCTCCTTTTTCGGAGAAGCAGTTTTGATAATGGTTATCTGCTTGTTGACTTCAACTTCTTCTTCTTCCTCGATGCG
>CAYYUI010000013.1:0-89801 GCA_964474705.1 uncultured bacterium | reverse complement strand
CTGAACCTTGTACATACGATGTAACCATAGCGGCTTCTCTGAACTTCGCCGGCAGCGCTCCGATAAAAGTCGGCGAAGACAAGACATTTGCCAAAGCAGTTTCACTATCTGATTTAATTGAAACCAGCGTTGAACCGGCCAGTTTCACCCTGACAATGGGCGAAACAAAAAAATGAAATATCTGGTCCAAAGCCTTGAAACTCCAAATATTCCAGCCATTACATCTCTCACATGCTCTTTCGGCAAATCTTCTCTTTCTCTCATGAATGGCGATTTTATGCTTGAAATCGTTGACGTTGCCTGGTTCAGTAATGCTTCAAACCCAAGTGTCGAAAAAGAGATAATTGAAAGCAAGCCATATGAGTTCAACGCCCATATGGTTGGCATGGGAAAAGGGTCTGCTGAAGGGCAATTACTCATAAAAGAAAATATTCCGTTCGGCAAAAGCTCTACACAGCCATCTATTGCAGAATGGTTCTGGGCTGTAGAAGCGTTTCAACTGAAAATTAAAAATCTAAGTGCTCAAAACGGCGAAGACCCGTTTTCAGATAATTTTTCTATTAGCTCTCTCGGGGCTACCACAAAATTTCAAGCTATTGCATTCCGCAAGGATGGCACCGAAATTGGTCCCATTCCAGTGAAATGGGAACTCGACGGTGGGAAAGCCGATAGTCCTATAAGAAAGGAGATTGTTAGATTATTAGGCGTTCATAATGACCAAAGAATCGGTGCATTTGCTGTACCCGCTGGACTAGCAACAACAGTAGACAGTGCGCAAGATGTGGAATTTCTCTCCATGCTTTCTTCGTCTTGCTCTGGCCCAATTTGGATAAAAGCGTCATTTAACAACGCAATAACTGACGTTATTGCCCTGCATTTACAACAACCCGTTTTTAAGGTTGCTGTGTGGCAGGTTGGCGATGAACCAGTAGCCCTTTTTGATCAATGGGAACTAGCCACCAAGCAAGTATGGGAAAAGGAAGGAATTCTGCAGGTTGCCTCAATGGAACTGGGAAAAATCGAGAATGTTGTTGCTCCAGAAAAACCACTTTTTCCATTTCCGCTTCCAATTTTGACAGCAGAGTCTTTTCTCCAGAGCTCGTATGGTGAACTAGTGTCCTTTATGAATCCAATTGTTTTTGACGAGCTTCTAAACTCAAATTTTGGAACAAAGTCGCTAGTTCCGAGGCAACCATTTGCCTTGTTTTCACAGAAACGGTTCGATGATGCAGTTAATATTTATGTAGTAAATGTCGTGCGAACCTATAAAATGATTGTTGGTTTTGTTCCAGAAGGTGGTTTTGCTATTGATTCTGACCTTCCATTTGTAAATTTTGATGATCAACAAATAATCTTAGATAAACTCAGATCAGGTATTGCTGTTAGAAACTTTCAAACTTCTACGCCACAAATCATTCGTTATTTCCCACACGAAATTGGCCATATTCTAATCAGGTATAAGGATGAGCACAAAATCGATGGTTTGTCAGTCGACGTTCCTGCTGACAATATTATGGGTGGCAATCCAGGAGTTGAAGGTTTAGAGGTCGAAGCAATGCAATTTATTAAAATTCTTAATTTAGACAAAAGCAAACCGGCACCATCAGTTTTTATTATGGAGAATTGACATGCGAAGAACTTTATTAAAAGCCACTATTATGCTTGTTTTAATGATTTTAACTATATCAGGTGTAGCACTTGGTATAGACAAGGATATGCTTTGGTCCGCATTAACTTTCTCGGACACCCCAGAAACTAATGAGTCTGCAAGACAGATGGGTATTGAAAACCCAGAATTATTAGAAGAAATATTGTTTATAAAAGACTTGGAACGGGACAACGTGATAGCTAGAGAAAGTTCATATTTGCTTCTACAACATTGCAGTATTAGGAATGCGATAACCAAAGAAAAATTTTTTGATATTGCCTATAAACTACTTTCTACTTTGCAAGTGACTGTTTTTCCAAGCCAAATCGGTCATGAAAGGAAAAAATTGGCAGCCTTATTAGGTAATTATGGCTGGGACCATATTGCAAAAAAAAATATTTTTCCCACAGAAGAAGTTTTTCAAATTTTATGCCTACAATTGGATGCTATGCAGGCACACGGTTTAATTTCTGAGCAAAATGTTGTAAAAATTCTTCAGAAAAAAATTGAAGAAGCTAAAATTGCGCATGCCAAAAAAGATCGGTTTTCAAATAGGCTAGCCATTGATTTAGTCAGTTCAGTAATTGACACAACAAATGAGCAAACGTCACAAAACCTGAATCCAATAGCCAATAGCGTTATTACCAGATATTGCGAAAACTTAATTGCCCTGCTAAGCACCCCATGAAAAATTTGGAATGAAGATTATGCTTGTACAATTTTATCGACTAAAATACTTTCGATTTTAGGAGAGAACCAAATGCGTGGTAAATTTAATTCAGGAGGGTTTATGCGCTACAGGTTACTTTTTATCTTTTTGTTGGCCATTTCATCAACCGCATTTTCGCAGAGTCTCGAGGAAGTCCTTGAAAATTCCCGGCCGGAAACCAGGCCGATGACAGTACAGTATACCGATAAAGATCAACTTGATACTCTGGTGAAAAGCTTCGTCGAGATTATGCCCGTCTCTCCAATGGCTTTGCCGGCTCTTGACCGGCTGGTGGCATTTATCAGAAACGTGCTTCGGCAGATTATTGTCGGCATAAGTGAAATCGACATGGGCCAGTACAAGCCTGCGTCGGGCACTGCTTCGCCAGATTCCGGAAATGAACCGCAGATCGAGGCCGGCCAGGGAACGGATGCAGACTCTTCCAGCGATCATGCTTCGAGCGGTGGCACGACGGGTATGGAGCCCGGCGAAACGGTTGCCGGCGATCATTCAAATGTTGAAACAACCATTACAGCCGGGAATGGTGGCGTTACAGGCAGCGCGTTCATTAAAATGACGGAAAAAATGACACCGGCGCAGCGCGAAGAGGCGATTCTCAAAGAGATTCTCGCCGGCAATATTCCATCGTTTCTTCGCAATCTGAAGGAAGTTGAAGTGAGCCAGAAGCTCAAAGACGGCAAAATTCATACTGTCAAATACAAAGTGATGCCTGATTATCTGGCGATCGGTAACGATAAGGATTTCGTACGCATGCCGATGAGCCCTCTGGCCGCGCAGGTCATCGCTGAGAAGTTCAACTGCATTCTTCCAACTACCAAGATGGTTGATGATATTTATCAGCGGGCACAGACCAGGCTGCTGCCCGAGCCGATGTCTGGTGGAAAATACGCCAACTGGCAGGCGCGCATGACGAAGAACGAGTTTTATTCTGAGCATCAGCGGCTGGTCGAAGCTCAGTGCCAGAAACGTGGCCACCAGAATGGCCAGCTGGTTGCCGGTCACAAGAAGGATGTAGTGATCAGCAATCATCTCGACAGCCATCGCAAGAATGTCATCATCTATGGCTGGCATGATGCCCGTAATGGCGGCAAACCCATACAGGGCTACGGCTGGAGCCACGAAAACACCTATGCTGATTACAGTCATGGAATCAGGCTGATAAGCACTCAGGTTACCGTCGACGGCCAGGCAATGAATATTAAAGATGTTCTTGCCGACAAGACCCTCTGCGACCTGCTCAGCAAAGAAGGCCCGGTCAAAAATACCAGCGCCAGAAGGTAATCAACTTCGGTTAAGTCTTCGAGCTTAGTCACGATTTTACAGCTGCTGCGGTTTTTGTGCTCCAGGGCGAACGCGTCGAATTCCTGGATTCGACGCGTTCGCCCGGAGTGACGGATCCGGATTTCGTCATTCTCCGCCGGCGGAAATCCAGTTCAATTGCAAGTTTAAACCGTTGCAGAACCTTTTTTGTATCGGGCGTCGGTACATTGCGGGTTGTTCTGAATTTTCCTATAATTATAGGAATAATCTGGTAAATTGTGGAGCTTTGTATGCTGATTGCACAAAGACGATATGCGAATATAGGTCTGCTGCTGGTTCTGTGTCTGCTTCTGGCGCCTTTTGCAGAAGCGGCTGAATTGTCGCTTTTCGACCGGCTGAAAAGTAAAACTCAGGAAAAGATCGAGCAGGTGCAGCAGCGTGACTGGCTGATCACCAAGGCTGCGGGCAAAGCTGCCGGTTTTGTCGCCGGCAAGGCAGGCGGGGCGATCGGCGCCGCCATCGGCTATGTTCTCGGAGCGGCGGTTGGCGGGCCGGTTGCTGCAGGTATTGGCGCGATGGTGGGTTTCAGAATTGGTGATATTGCCACCAAGACCTTTGCCAAGGCTGTGGGCGAAATTGTTGCCCAGCGCAAGCTAAAAGAGGGCCGCAAGGTTGATTTCAGCGCGGTTGTCGATGCAATAAAATCAGTAAATAAGGCATCTTTGAGTGCCGAGGCGATAGGTGCAGTTTTTGGTGATCTGGTCGGAGGCAGTCTCGGTGCTGCGGCCGGTATCGCGCTTCTTGCCGGGGCGACACCCTTTGCGATTCCGTTGATCGGTACCGTTTCTGCCGCTTATCTGGGCAGCAAACTCGGTAAGGCGATTGGCCGCGGAATAGGCCGCTGGATCGGCCGCAAAACCCTGAAAAAGGGTTACGAAGCTTATGCCGCCACCGACCGTGAAGACGGCGACGATCAGCAGGAAGCCGAACTCGATGCCGGTCTCGTAAAAATCGAAGACCCCGAATTACCCGAATCAAACACCAGCACTTCGTCTGCCCCTTCACCAGCGGCTGCGGGTGGTTCTGCGACGGCTGCCTCCAGTGCCTCATACGCTGCCTATCAGAAGGCTTACCGCGAATATATGGATGCGGTTACAAATCCTGAAACCAGCGATGCCGAACGCAAAACGGCCCTGCAGAAATATCGCGAAGCCTACGCAGCTTATCAGGCCGCTGTCAGCAAAACCGGGTATTGAAGAGCCGTCAGGTTATTTTTAAATTACCTGGTGGTGTACACTGTCTGGTTGCTCGCGGTTAAGTGTTTTGCAGAAAGTTTTCTTTTTGCGAAATCAGCATAAGAACACGAAACTCCTCTTCTGAAAAGGTCTGTCGCATGTTTTGCTTTGGCCTGGCAGTGTACAATTTTTCCCTTTACAAAAATTAATATAATGATAAAATCTCCATACATTTTTTTAAGCGGAGGATAATTTTGAAAATTTCCAGTCGTTTGTTTGCTTTGTTTCTTGTTGTTGCTCTTATGAGCCTTAGCAGGCGAAGTGGACAGCTACTCGTTCAATAATGGTACAGTCAGCCTCCTGGTAAAATACAGTGGCAAAGATTACCAAAAATACGGTTATATTTACTCTCTCGCCGTTTCTGCGACCGGTTTCTCGTTTGACCCGGCCAATGAAGCCGCAGCCGGTAAAGGCGCTGTAATCGAAATCACCAGAACCAATTCAGACAACACGGTCAGCAAATTGACCTATAAGATCGATGAAAACGGCAAGCCTGTTCTGCAGCCGAGCACCAGCAATTTTGCCGGTGGAAGTGAAAAGATCACCGTTGACGAAACTACCAAGACTACCTCGGTAGAGGGCACGGTAACGGTTGCGAACTCTTCTGATGCTCCTGCTGATGCCCAGCTCAAGATTGCCTATCAGAGCAAAAAAGATACCGTTAACAATACCATCAGGGTTCGAGCTACCGTCAAGGTTGGCGCTGCCAGAGCCAGAACCATTTTCTTCACCCGGCAGAATACCGGTAACGTTAACGATGGCAATGTCTATGAAGATGAAATTGCTTCAGAATCAGGCACTGCCGCTGCAAACTTCACTGTTACCGGCGAAACCGGCACTTATACACCCGCAGGTGGAACTCCGGAAAACTTTAAAGTTGAGCTCTGATCTTTTCAGAACCGACCAGTAAGAGTCTATTACAGGGCTGCTTCAGCATCAGCTGGAGCAGTCTTTGTTTCAGGAGCCAGCAGATGGATTTTAAAAGGGTCGCCAGAATAACAACCGCCATGGTCATTTTTATCATGGCGGGGCCGGCAAGAGTTGCGGCAGTAGATATTTTTTCCTGGCTTGGTATGGCAGACCGGCCTCTCGCCATTTCTGCACCGGACTGGGCTGGAAATGGATCAAAACTGCGCTTTGTCTGGGATACTCATGAGTATTATAAACGTTGGGTAGATAATCGCCTGGTTAGTGATTTTTCCGGCAGCAGTTCAGGTGCTGACCTGACTGTGCAGCTTTTGCCCTCTCTGGCTGTCGGAGCCCGAAAAAAGTTTGCCGAACCGCAGACATGGAAAAACAGCATGGATGACAGGTCTGATCGCTTCAACCTGAAATCGGAAGCTGAATCTGGAGAAGTGTTTTTCAGGGTGGTCAGGCGAAACTTTGCTTTTGAAGCCGGAACAGCCAGTGGCAAAAGCTTTTTTACCGGAGAATACGATTTGCACCCCGATATAGTCAATGCTCTGGGAGCTAACCCGCCGGTTTATCTCAATAATCGTGAAACTGGCCGATTTGCCAGATTGTATGGAACCAGAGGGCGTTTGACGCTTAAATTTGCCCTCAGCAGTGATAAGCACTCCCATCGGGTTTCTGCCAGTACACCGGCATTGGACATCGTTCTCAACCATGACCGAAATGTGCAGCAAAAATCAGCAGAAGTAAGCTGGAATGGTGGAAAAGGCTGGCGGGGCCTTACACCTTACCTTCGTTACGATGATTATAGTGATGAAGGCGATGGTGAAAATTTCAGCGATACTCGTTTCAAGTTCGGCAATAATCACAGCAGTGTTGACTTGAGCAGTATTGGAGCCGGCGGTGTTTTCCGCTATAAGAGCACCAGGTATTTTGTCGAGTATTCGCGTCTCGACCTGGATATCGATCTGGCAACCGATTTCAACCTGATTACCCTTAACCCCCTGTTTCTATTCGGCACCAACCGGGTTGCCTATCGCCTTGGTTACCACCCCGACGATCCCTGGGCTCTCAGGCTTGGGGGGCAGCGTTTTTTTCGCGGTATCGATTACTTCGTTCAGTATTCTTATGCGGCCGTGTCTGGAGTTGCAACCACATGGAGCAGCAAGGAATACAATATGTTTGCTGATTCCGAAACCGATGTGGTTGTCAGAGATACAACCCTTGACCTGCACCGAATGGCAATGAGCCTGAAAAGGCCTGACAAATCCGGAAACTGGCAGCTCAGCCTCAATCTGCTCGTTCCAGTTGCGGAATCTGAAGAGCGCCGCCCTCCGACTGTACCGGCACCGGTGCCGGCTCCCCCGGGACCAGCCAAAGCCAGGCCTGAAGAAAGCATTCGTGGTGGCTGGCAGATCGTAGTAGCCCGCGAGTTCAATCTTTAGCTATTTTCTTGTATGTTCCGATGATTGCTGTTGCCCAGTCATGGCTTTGACAAATCAGGCCGGGTAAACTAAGCTGTAGTCGGTAGGGTTGAGAAAGATACTGTTTGAGATTCGCGCGAAGATTGGTTTGCAGATGAAAGCTTTTGTTTCGAGGCTTCTGGTTGTTTTCATTTTCGGGGTTCTCCCGGTTTTTTCCGGGTTTGTGGTTATCAGGCAGTTGCTTGCCCATCGTGAAAATGCCCGTTATGAAAACATAGAAAAGGACCTGAGAGAGCAGCTGGCCGAAGTTGCAGATTCAAGCTCGGTTGAGAGTTTTTACTTCGCTCTGTTCAGTCGTCTGTTTTCAAGATTTCAATCAAAAGGTGTCGGAGCAGGCGAGCAGCTGGCAGCCGGCGCCAAAATGGCGCAAAAAATCTGGAATCCTGAGCTGGCTGCTTATCATTTTGACGAAAAGGGTGAATACATCGCATTGCCGGGGTATTCACCTCCGAATCGTTTTATTGTCGGCAAAATCTGGGATATTCTAGCCGAAACTGATGCCTACAAGCCCGGCGACGAGCAGCGGCAACAAAAGCTTATTCAGACTCTGCTCGGTTCTGAAGCAAATGCCGGTAATCTGAAGAAGCTCGAAGGCCAGCTGGTAAGTCTAAAAAAGAAGCGGATGAGCGGCTATCTCTACTGGAATCGACTTTCTACCGGGAGTCGATCCGGAATTCTGATCATCGTGTTTCCTTTGTTGCAGACCCAGGAAATTCTGGCTTCCATGCATACGCGAGCTGTATCGGCAGGATTGCGTGCCATTGAAGAAAATGGTTTTCAGTTTGCATTCTGGGCCCACGACTCTATAAATCCCCTGTTTTCATCCGTGTCAGGCTATAATCTGCAACTTCTGCGCGGCCGCATGGAAAATGGAACGCACGAATTTCTGGTTGATGGCGGTCGTGCCTGGGCATTGCTCAGTGCCCCCGGTGGGATTTTTCTCGGTTCACTGCCGGCAGACGCGAAAAATTTCGTGTCTGCGAACGGCATGCTCAATTTTCTTCAGGCAATGGCCATGTTCATTTTTGTATGGCTGGCTGTTTCACCACGATTCAACCTGCAACGAATCTACATGAGAATTGGCAGCAAACTGCTGGCGATTCTGCTGGTGGCAATTATTCTTCCGACCGGGGGCCTTCTGGTCATCGGAACAGTCGCCATCGATGCCCATGAAAAGGTTTTGCTTTCAAGGCTTGAAAAGGATCAGACAACCATGTTGTCTGCTCTGGAAGATGATTTTGCACAGGAATCAGTCAGTTTTGCCGAGTGTTGTCGGGCTTTGAAAAAGCAGGTTCTCGAAAATTATTCATTCGATGGGTTTGTCAGAGATGCTCAACAGATGGTCAACTCGGGGCAGGCAGTGCGCATCGAGCTTCGTTCTCTGGATGGAGAGCGCATTCACCTTGCTGAAACCGGCGGCTGGTTTGCCGGTCTCGATAAAACTCAGGATGCGTACGGTCGTCATCAGATAATCAATACCATGAAAGAACGGGCGGCAAAAGAGAAGATAGAAGTCAAAAGGCGTCCTGATGCTGTTCTTACTGATGCTTTTTCAAGTGACGATTTTGGTTTCGTTCAGATCACCAGGGCCCCCGATAAGGTGTTGCCATTCAGGTTTGGCCAGAATGAACTTTATTGGTACTGGACTCGAATCGAAAAGCCCGGGCACCCCGCTGCTCTGATGAATATCTACCAGGCGAGAAACGTCGCGCGGGAACGTTTTCTTCGCCGGGTATTGAACCATCTGCCTGAGGGCAATGCCAGACTCGGAGTGTATGATCAGAACCGGCGCATCTGGTTGCAGTCAGCTTCATTCGATCTTCCGGCGGTCAACAGAGCGATGCGGTCGGCAATTCTTGCCGGAAAGCCGGCGATGCAGAAACTGACGGGCAAACATACCCGACAGATTGCGCTGGCATTTCCGGGAACGGTGCTGGCGCCATTCAGCCTGATGCTGCTGACTGATGAACGATTGATCAGCGATCGCATCGAGACCCTGTATCTGTTCCTGGCGCTTGGTATAGTTCTGATCATCGGCGTGGCTTTTCTCATTGCCAGTCTTCTTTCAGAAGCCTTTTTAAAACCTGTTTTGGAACTTGACCGCGGCATGGTGCTCGTGCAGAAGCGCTGTTCAGATGCACATGTTGTTATCGAGTCCGGTGATGAATTCGGTGAGCTGGGCCTGGCATTCAATCAGATGGTTGACGACCTTAATGAGATGAAGTTGGCAAAGACGGTGCAGGACGCACTTTTTCCTCAGAACAAGCTCGGCATTGCCGGTTATGACACAGCCGTTTTCAATCAGACCGCCACTGACCTCGGCGGCGATTATTGTGATCATATGCAGGTTGGAGAGCACCAGTATCTTTTTCTGATTGGTGATGTCAGTGGTCATGGCACTCCAGCCGCTTTATGCATGGCGCTGGTAAAGGCTGCTGTCTTCAAGGCCTGCCGCGATGGCTTTGAATTCGCGGCTCTGCCGGGTATGATTTCTTCTCTGATCCTAAGGGTCATGAAGCGCAAGAAAATGATGACGATGCTTTTCGTGCTTCTCGACACTTCTGATGACTCGATCTCGTTGATTAATTCAGGGCACAACTGGCCGTTGATAATTCGTCACGATGGCCTGGTAGAAGAAATCAAGCTGGGTGGCCTGCCGATGGGAATGCGGGAATCCAAGGCGAAGGAGGTTGCCGACCGCTATGTTTTGCGGCCTGGCGACATTTTATTCTCTTATACCGATGCGCTCATCGAGTGTCTGAATCCGGTCGGTGATATGCTCGGGCACGAGGCCATGTATCAGGAGCTGGCAAAGACGGCCGGCTTGCCGCCGGCAAAGGTCGTAGCCCATATGGAATCTTTCTGGAACGCATACCAGTCTGGTGGTGTGCAGCAGGACGATCTTACCATGATGCTTATCAGGAAAGATTCAGGGGAGGAAGCTGCATGACAGGAACTAAATCATCACGCAGCCGGTTAACATTGGCCGCCGGAATTCTGTTGCTTCTGATAATTCCGGTTACGGCCATATGGGTATTTGGCAGTGCTGCAATTGCCGGGTTTTATGAGCAGAGCCACAGTCTGATTATTCCGGCCGGCCAGAGTGCCGTCGACAATGACCCAGTTAAAACCCCTGCTGGCATCAATGAAGACGCAGCCATAAAGATGCGGCGGTCGAAGTCAATTCTGCATGTGTTTCTGGCATTCATGGTTCTGGCCGTCAGCCTCCTGATCAAACAGACTGATCCCTGGAGCAGGTTTGCGGTTGCCCCGGTGCGTTTCAAGCTGGTTCTGCTGGTGTTGTATGCAGTGGCGTTGCCAGTTTCGGGGTTATTGTTTTTTGGAGGCAAATATCTTGGCGAATACCGTGAACTTCTGACTCAGGAGGCATATCTTGCCTGTCACAGCAGTATCACCGAACTCGAAAATGGCTTTGAGAAAGAAAAAGCCTGGCTTCTGAAACTGTTCAGGTCGCATAAAAAGCTGCCAGAAATGTTGAACAACCCGGGTGTTCTATTTGACAAGTTCAGGGCAATGGAAGCGAAAAGAATCCAGAAATGGATCGAGGTTCGCGATATAAACTGCGAAGTTCTTTTGACTACCCAGGCCCAGGATGTCACTGAAAAGGTTGGCGTTATCTGTAAAGCCATTGCCAGACTCGGAATAAACCGATTCCTGACTCATCGTCTCGATGCCAGCAGGCCGCAGAAACTGCAGGCTTTCGAAGTTCTTATTCAGGAATTTTTTGAAAGCCCGCTGGGTGGATGGGCGAGGGTTTTTGAAAGCCCCGATGAGCTTCACAGCGTCAGTTTCGGCGGTTTCGATATTTTCTACTTCTGGGACGTTTTTGAAAACCCTGCTGTTAAGCCCGCCTTCATGATCGCGGATCAGGATACCAGATCAGCGGTAAGAAAATATCTACGCGAAAGCCTGCGCGAACGGGTTGTGTATGGTCAGGATATGATCAGAATGCTTGCATGGTCACTGCAGTTCAAAGATTTTATGCCTGAGGAGCCCCCGGAGAGCAGTTTGCTAAAACAGTTCGCCCAGCAGATCGCGAAGGAAAACGGGCCCCTGACTACCCGCATTCATTGGCAGGATGCCGGTTGGCTGGTAGCAGGTGCGCCGGGTAAGACGCTCAAGAATACCATTCTGATGAGCTTTTATCCTGTCGAGGCCATCGATCGGCAAATTGCAGCGGTCAGATCAGATCTTTTCTGGGGTGTTTTCTTTGCTCTGGTGCTGGCAGTGCTTATCGGTCTGATGTTCGCACGCACCATGATCAGCCCTGTGACAGGTCTGATGCAGGGTGTACAGGCTTTGCGCCGTCGCGATACCAGCCATCGTCTTGAAATACTGCAGAATGATGAACTTGGAAGGCTTTCAGCCACTTTCAATGCCACAAGTGAGACTCTTCAGGATGTGCTGTCGGCCAAAACTATCCAGGCTTTGCTAATTCCTGACCGGATGCCTGAGATTCCAGGTTTTTCGGGTGATCTGGTCAATTTCGCAGCTGCTGATCTGGGGGGCGATTACTGTGATGTCGTGCCGGTCGATGCCAGTCGCTGGTTACTGGTGATCGGCGATGTAACCGGCCATGGTGTCAGCTCTGCACTGGTTACCGCCATGACCAAGGCCATAGTCAGTGAGTATGCCAAAAAGCCTGGTTTTGAACTTAACGATATGTTCATCTGCCTGAATGAAATGCTTTTCACTCAGTTCAAACGTCAAAAATGCATGACTTTTTTTGCTGCGGTTCTCGATACTGCAGATAATTCGCTGCAATGTATCTCTGCCGGGCACCCGTTGCCATTGCTGTTTGGCAGAAACGGTCTTAAGGAATTTCCGAAGCAGGGATGCCCGCCGTTGGGCTTCAGCGTCAGCAGAAAAGTGTTTCCGCAGGCGAAAATGTCTCTCGATGCCGGTGATTGTCTGGTGATGTTCACCGATATTTTCATCGAACTGCATAATCGGTCGGGAAACCCTCTTGGCAGCAGTGGTTTTGCGGCAATCTGCGCCAGGTTAATCGGATTGCCCCCCGCTGAGATGCGTTCAGCAATTCTTGAAGAAATCAAGGCACTTGCGGGCAGCCAGTTCGATGACGATCTCACCATGATCATCCTGAAGAATAACAACCAACCGAATTGACCTGAGCATCCTTTAAAACGGCAGCATTTGTATGCTGGATTTCATGGGGAGTTTTTCCAATAACTGCTGGCGATTGACAGTTTTCTATGAATCAGTTAGAATAAGTTAACGATAACTAACAAAAAGTTATCGTTAACAAACATGAATGACGGTATGATCTGGAAAGCATCAGGAGCGCAAATATGACCCGTAAAACAGGTGAAACTCGCAAGGCCGAAATTTTAGCCATAACCGCAGATATAATTTTCAACGAGGGCTTCGCTAATTGCACGGTACGCAGTGTCGCCGGGCGGGTAGGCATAAGTGAAGCCGCCATTTACCGGCATTTTGCAAACAAAGAAGAACTGATGCTCGGGCTTCTTGATTCGCTTTTTGGGCCCTGGAAGGAAGCACTGGCAAAAATGGCTGCAAAAAGGGTTACTGCCGCAAAAAAGCTGCAGTGCCTGGTCGAATTGCACCTGCATCATCTGGTTTCAAGGCAGCTGAATCCGGTGCTGTTTTTTTCTCAGGCAAATATGCCTGAGAATCGAAGACTTCTTGAAAAACTCAGGGATAATCTCAGTTACCTGGGAACCATTGTTGGCAAGATTGTCAAAGAAGGAATAAACAGTGGCGAATTTCGCAAGGATATAGATATAGATGCAACTATAGCCTGCATAATCGGTCTTCTCCAGACTACCGTTATAAAATGGACTCTTCAGCGTCAGACAGATGGCCTGGTAGAACATGCCTCCGATTTAATGGCCTTTTTTTCAAGTCTGATTATGAGTAAATGAGGAAAGGTATGACCAAAACAGGCAAATCAGCAGGAGTCTATTTTATTGTTATAGTCGTTATCGCTATGCTTGGCATGCTCGTAGCCGGTGCCAGCTATATAAAAAAGAGGACAATGCTGGCGCAGGCAGCCCCAATGCAAACAACCACCATGGCTGTAAGGACGATCGTAGCCGAAAAAGGAGAAGTTGAAAAGACGGTTCCGGCCCTCGCTACAGTAAAAAGTGCCGCTACAGTACAGATAAAAGCCGAAACTGGTGGCCGCATCCTCAGTCTTCCTTTGCGTGAAGGCGATCGGGTCATGGCCGGTCAGATAATCGGTATGATCGACAGCCGGGAACAGGATGCGCAACTGCAGGCGGCCCGTGCCCGCAAGGAATCGACCGCCAGTCAGGTGGCTGCAACGATGGCCGGATTACAGGTGCTTACAAGCCAGATCGATGCTGCCAGAACAAATCTTGACTTCTGGGCCGGGCAATTGCGCCGTGATGAACAACTGCTTATTGAAGGTGCCATTGCACAGACTGCCTGTGAAAACACACGCAATCGTCATGCCGAAGCTGCAGGCCGTCTGGCATCACTCAATTCCCAGATTGAATCGCAAAAGGCACAGATCGACTCTTTAAATTCTCAGAAAAAAGCCAGTGAAAAAGATGTGGCTGTCTGGCAGGTCCGGCGTGATTACACGGAATTGACGACGCCAATAAATGGAGTAATCAGTGCCAGGCTTCAGGAAGAAGGCAATCGTATTCAACCCGGAGCTGCTGTTTATAACATTGAAGACGATACGAAAATGCGCCTGATCATGCAGATTCCTCAGAATGAAGCCATACGTGTCGGCAAAGGGCAACCGGTAATGGTTCGAGGGCATGAGAAAGCCTGTTTCACAGTGAGCCGCGTATTTCCGGTTCTCAACGAACTGCGTCAGGTTACCGTCGAGGCAGAATCGATGAATACTTGTCCGGGGCTTGTTTATGACATGCAGATTCCAGTAAGTATAGTTGTCGAGCGTGGTTATGGAACCATTATTCCTCAGGAAGCGCGTTTCGTCGATTTTTCCTCTACCGGCCGCTTTTTTGTCTATGTCGTAAAAGACAGCAGAGCAGCAAGAACTGGCGTTATGCCGGTTCTGGAAGGCGAAGAGGGAAAAACTCTTGTCGATGTTGCTCAGATTCCGGCCGGAACTGAGCTGGCCGTTGGCTCTTATCTTGAAAATATCAGGCTGCCGGCCACTTTTGCGGTTGAGGTAGTGCGATGAAAATCATCAGAACAGTTATCGAACGACCTGCATGGGCAATTGCGTTCTGGCTCCTGGTAGGTTCGATCGGCCTGGTTTCTTATTTTTCGATGCCGACCGATCTTTTTCCAGATACCATGCCGCCACAGGTCGTCGCCATGACCGTGGTGCGCGGGGCTTCTGCCGATGATGTGAACCGCAGGGTGACTACTCTCATCGATCGCGAACTCAAGGGTTTAAAAAGCATTCTTAAAGTTGTTTCGACTTCGAGAGACGAGGTTTCTTCGGTCAATGCACAGTTTGAATATGGCACCGACATGTCACAGGCAATGACCGACGTAATCAATGCCGTCAACAGGGTAACGCGAAGCTTTCCCTCTGGAACTCAGTCGACCCAGTTCTTTCGTATCACCGATGCCAATCGGCCGATTCTTACTCTTGCGCTTAAACCGGCTGCCGGCAGTTCACTGGATCTCAAAGCAATCAGGATACTGGCTGAAAACGATATAAAAGAAGAGCTGCTTCGTCTTCCCGGCATTGGTCGCATCGACGTATTTGGCGCCAATGAACCGGAGATACTGGTGCGTATGGATATCGAAAAGCTTCGTCAGTTTGGGATTCCGCCTGCTCAGATACTGAAGGCGATCGGATCTCAGAATACTTCGCTGCCCGGCGGGTATCTGGAAATCGGAGGGCGGGAATCGCTGGTAAAGACCCTGCATGAAGCACTTACGCCCGAGCAGCTTGCTGGTATGCCGGTTAGAGTGCAGAGCGGGGGAGTAATCAAACTTTCAGATGTCGCTTCGGTGACGCTTGGCATTAAAACCCCACGCAGTATTTATCACGGCAACGGTTCGCCTGCCATTGCCATGAATATTCTGAAGCCTGAAGACGGCTATGCGGTCGCCGGCATCAACAGCGTCAAGGGGTATTTGCCTGAACTGCAGAAGCGATTTCCGGAAATCGACTTCATGTTCACCACCGATCAGGAACCGATCATTTCCGTAAACATACGCGGCATGAAGGATTCTTTGCTATCAGCCGTCTGGTTGACGATGCTTATCGTTCTTGTGCTTCTCCAGAATTTCAGGGCCTCTCTGGTAGTCGGGGTTTCGATTCCACTCTCATTTTTTTCTGCCTTTGCATTTCTCTATTTTACCCCTTTCACACTCAACATGGTGACGTTGTCGGGGCTGATCATCGCTGTCGGTATGGTTGTCGACGCATCTATCGTCGTGGTCGAAAATGTTTATCGTCATTTCGAAGCCGGCAGCAAAAGTCAGAATGAAGTCGTCTCCGGCACCGAAGAAGTCGTGTTTTCGATATGGGGTGGAATGTTGACGACAATCGTTGTGATGATTCCGATCATGTTCGTAGGCGGTTATGCCCAGCAGGTGTTGCGACCGCTTACCATGACCATTTCTGCTACGCTGGTCGGGTCGTTTCTGGCGGCGGTCACGATAGTACCGATTTTGCTCAAGAAACTTCTGGTCGACTGGCATTCAGCTATAGCTCTATCCGAAGACACCTCCGGAACCAACTGGTTTTATCGCATTACCAACCGGCTTCTCGAGGCAACTGTCAATGTCTACCTGAACCTTCTTGGTCTGGGCCTGAAAATGAGGGTGCCACTGTTCATCGGTTCATTTATTTTACTGGCATTGAGTGCCAGAACCGTTTTGCCTCTGATCGGTCGAGAACTGATGCCGCGTATGGACACCGGCAATGTCATCGTCCGGGCTGATCTTCCACCGTCGATGCCAGTTTCCGAAGTCGGGAAATGCATCGAAAAAATCGAAAAAGTCATCGGTGGCAACCCGCATGTATTGAGCATCTCGACCGTAGCCGGCTCTGAACCCGGGCAGGTCAGTTTTGGTGCCGGCGGCCAGCTGCTTCAGCAGCTCGACATTCAGGTAAGACTTACGACCAGAGACAAACGCAGCACGACGATCTGGGAAATCATGCGCGAATGGCGCAGTGGCCTGAACAAGATTCCTGAGCTGCTTTCGTTCTCGGTGTCTGAGTATGGTGCAACCCCGATGGCAACAACCAGAGCGCCGATTGACGTGATGATAAGCGGTCGCGATCCTGATATTCTTTATGACCTGGCTGAAAGCCTGGAAAAGAGATTGCGCCTTATCGATGGTCTTCAGGATTTACGTTTTACCTGGGCAAAGAGTAAGCCTGAGACACATTTTGCTCCTGATCTCAGCTTAACGGGCAGATACCAGTTGATGCCATCGGAAATCGGTGAGTTTCTTGGGGTGACGCTCAGTGGCCGGGCAGCCGGAGCCTTGAAAATGAAGGGCCTGGTAGATCTCCCGATCAGAGCCGAAATTGGCGAAGCAGGGCAGAGATGGCAGCAAAATATCGGTGATCTGGCACTGCCAGGGCCCGCCGGTGACCTGTTTCTTCGTTCCCTGGGTTCTACGAGGCAAACTCTGCAGCCGACTCTGGTTACCCGCGAAAATCTTTCTGAAACGATCGATTTGACAGGCATGAATTCGATTCGTCCGGTTTCAGCAGTTGCTGAAGATGTTGGTGATGTTCTTGCCCGGTTTCCATTTCCGCAGGGTTATCGTGCTGAGCTGACCGGCACGATGGCCGATATGGGTGACACAGCCCGACGTCTGGCAAAAGTTCTCGGTCTTGGCATGCTGATGCTGTATGTAGTTCTTTATCTTCTTTTTGAAAACTGGTGGCGGCCTGTTCTGGTAATGGTGACTATTCCATTGTCAATGATCGGGGCCTTGTGGGGGCTGCTGGTATTTGACAAACCCATGTGCATGCCGGCGATGATGGGCATCATTCTTCTCGGCGGAACTATCGTCAACAATGCAATCATTCTGATCGACTTTATCGATAGCGCTGTAAAACGTGGTGTCGAGCGTCGCCAGGCTCTGAATGAAGCAGTCAAAACCAGGTTCAGGCCAATTCTGATTACCACCATGTCGACAATTCTCGGCCTTTTTCCGTTGATTTTTGAACAGGCGGTCGGACTCGAGCGTATGTCGCCACTCGGAGTGGTTGCGTCCGCCGGACTGCTCGTCGGCACCGTCATGACCATGGTGATGATTCCGGTTCTGTACGATCTGATAATGAGCGTCGGAGAACGGATTTTGCAGTGGCAGAAGAACCCGACAGCTTCGTCATGACCTTTTCAGGTCATTCGACAGGTTGCCAGTTGCTGTTTTTGCTGCGATTTTCGGGCATGCTGTCGAGATAGACGAATCGTCTGAACCCCTGCTCTTCGGAATTATCCGGGGGAGTGGAGACTTTGAGGGTCACCAGCATGCCGATGCTGTTCTGTGGCGGAAAAATGACGCGCCTGAATTCTACCGTAAACCTGCGATCGGGGTAGAAAAGATGCTCTTTGCCGGCTGCAACTCTTATCATGCCGTTGCCTGTGTCTGGACGTTTCCAGGAAACCGCGGTGATCCCTGGTTTTGCGCTGCCTTCGTGGCTGATAAACCGCTCGATATCGAGTCTGCCGTTTGTAAGAGCGGCAGCGTCTGAATTGATGCTGCGAGTTTGTTTGAGGTCTTCGAGAAGCTGCTGCATGACGATATCGGCAGCAAGCAGATTGGTTAGATGGCTGCTGCCGGTTTGTGATATCTGCATGGCGCCGATCATCATGCGACTGAGAGCGACGAAGAGAACTGCAGCGATGGCAACTGAAACCACCGCCTCGATCATCGTGAAGCCTCTGGTTTTATGGTGCATATAACAGTCCGGTCAGTTTTATGTTGCGCTGCTGGCTCTCGGCCATCCAGCTGACTTCAGAAGTGATGGAATGGTAGCGGCATGGCCAGGCAGAGTTGTGTTCAGGGGCCAGCGGAAGCACGAAAAGACGGCGGGTGAATTTGTTTTCTATCGAAGTTTTTTCGCTGCCAACGGTAATTTCTCTGACTTCGACACCATTGGTATCGGTAAGTTCATTGCCGGCAAAGCCTCGGGCAATAGAATAATCGATGAGTTCGGCCGCATACTGCCAGGCCAGCACTTCGTCACGGGTTTTCTGGGTTCCGACGTTGGTGCGCGAAAAGAACCAGAAGATGGGCAACAGGCCAATACTCAGAAGCAGAACCGCTATGACCAGTTCGGTGAATGAAAAACCCTTGTTTTGCCTTTTCATCATTGCAGCTCCTGCGGGGTTTGACAAAAGCTGAAGCTCAGAAGTGAAGAGTCGTCTGAAGCGCCATCGGTAGACGCAGGCAAAGCAGCAAGCGGCGCAAAATAGGTCAGAGTGGTTCCTTTGAATGCTGCGGCTTCTTCGTGATTGCGGGTAAGCTTCTTCATGGCCATTGCGCCTCGCAGAGAGGCCGGCGGTCGCTTAAAAATCACCCGCCCCTGGTCAGACGCGGCAGCATCGGCGATAACCGCTGCCTGAACCGTTTCGCCGGGGTTGTTGTCGAAAATGATATTGCCGTCGAGCGCAATCAGATAAAGCAGGCAATTATTACGGCCCGGCCCCGGGTTGAGAGGCGCTGAAACAATGATGTCGCCCTTTTCGACGACCAGGCCTGCACTCGAGAGGTATTCAAGGGGTCGGTCTATTTTGATTCCTGATTTGAATCTGGCCCAGCCGTTGAGCACCAGAGCTCCATTGCTGAGCAAACCAGCATCGTTCAGAAATGAAATTGCATCGGCGTTGCCGGGGTTGTTGAAAATATATGATGCTCGTGCCGGGCTGACTGATGGAGAGAGCAGTTGCGAAAGATTTCTGATGTCAGGAACACTGGGGTAAACACCGGCGAAAATTCCAGGCACTGCATGGGTGCCGGCGTGATTGGCGCTTCTGACAAACTGACCGAGCGGGTCAGACTCGGCGAACATGCGGTAGGCATCAGCATCGTTCTGGGTATGAAGAAAACCAAGGGCCTGATTGTATGGTCGGCGTCTGATCTGTGAAGCCAGAAGAGTGATATATTTAACGAATGAGTTGAAGGAGGCGTCGAGAGCGAAAGCCGATCTTAAATCCTCATATTCCGGCTGGGTAATGACATCGAGAAAATAGGGTTCCGGGGTCATAGGAGCAGCGTAGGAAAGATTGTCGAGAATCGGTGGGGTGACGGCCTTGCCGTTGAGGCCTGTCAGGCGGGCTATGGTCAGAAAACTCGAGAACACATGCCCCTGAACAAGAGTAGATGAGGGTTTGCCCTGAACCCCGAACAGCCTGAAAATGGAAGCGAGCTTCATTCTTCCGTCGTTAACCTGCTTTGCGCCAGTGTGCCCTGATATGATGCGCTTGTAAAACGAGGCATTGCGGTTATCTGGATCGTCAGAGACTCCCTGGTCCATGAATGAAACCAGCACCGGCCCTGATTTGGCAGATGTGCCGGGGTAGGCCGGGTAAAACCCGTCAAAACCATCATTGTCACGAAAGAAATGAAAGCCCTCGGCTGAATCGGCATTAGGTGCCAGAAAGTCAGCCCGTGTCAGATTGAGGAATATTTTACTGCTGCCGCCCAGATAAACCAGGCCGCGCCGGTCTTCGATGAAGTTGCGCAAATCGGTTTTGACCGGAAGATTCTGATTGTCGTCATTGTTGAGAACCAGGGGCAGGGCAGTAGTGCGGGTTGTTTCAATGTTGCCGAACTGGTTGACGCTGACCTGATTATAACCGGTTTCTTCTTCGCCGGCGCTCATGCGGGCATCGCCGATATACAGGTTGTATTTTGCCAGGACCGGTACATGAATTGTCGAGATTCTGACCGGGCATGCGAAGTTGAAATCGACCGAACTGTATATCTTGTCATCATTTTTGATTTTCAGATTGACCACCAGAAGCAGGTTGCCGCTTTTTTCGCGGGTATATGAGTCTGGGGCAGGGCCGGAGGTTGTCAAATCGGCTTTGTTAACCACCAGCGAAATTTCTTCGACGAGGCTGTCGCCGTAGCCGGCATCCTGCCACAACCCCTGAATGAGCAGCGAGAAATGTGCCGTCTCTTCTTCGTCAAGAGGCATGGCAAAGCTTTTGCTGCTTTCAAAGGCTGCAAGAGGTTGAGAGAGATAGGTGAACAGAGCTTTTAGAGCCGGGCTCTTATGTGGCATTGCGGTTTCGTCGGCAGAACCGGGTGTCAGTTGCCCTGAAAACTGCAGCTTGTGAGTCGTCAGAGTTGCAAGTGCTCTGGCAATGCCGCTCATTTTCTGCTTTTTGCTCATCTTGTCGGCCATGGCGCTCTGGCGGCTGAGAAACCTTGAATAACCGAGTGCAAAAAGAAACAGGCAGAAGAGGGTGCCTGCAACGACGAGAAGAATCGAACCCGAACGCTTTTCAGGGTTTTTCGGGTAATTCGGGTGGCGCTGCTTTGAGATTGTCTTCAAGAAGCTTCTGTCTTTCTGCAAGATTTTTGTCGCGGGTCCATGGGTCAGAATTGTCGACGATTTCTTCGAGGCTGAGCGCTTTGTCACGATTGGCGGCATCGATCGGTACAGTTTCGGTTATTCTGACAAATGAGCTGTAAACGTAGCCGGTTTTGGGCGAGGAAATCTTGTACCAGGCACCATCTGTCGCTTCGATCTGCACGGTAGTTCCGTTTGGCACATATCCCAGAATTTTACTGTTGCCTCCGGCGCCTTCACGCACCAGCAGACAGCCATTGTAGGGCTCTTCGACCGGCACGTTTTCGACTACACCCTGTCTGGGGGTGCTCAATTCAGCTGCGGTCGCGATACCAGTCATGCCAAGGATGAGCAAAAACAGAATGGAGAAACATCGGGCCCGGTAAGCCCTGAAAAAAGCCGCTGAACTCATTCCCATGTTTTGAATTTTCCTTTCAGTTCATTTTTCATTCAGCAGAGAGGCTTCGATATACTCTTTGCCGATTGCGGTAATCTTAACACGACCGTTGAAATGATCGTTCTTTCTTTCTACTGGCCTGTTGCTGTATCTGATAAGGATTTTGCGCTGCAGCGCCGGGCTGATTATCGTCAGGCAGTCGCTGCGCACCTCATCGACTTTGCCGAAAACCGTTCGTTCTTCTCCGGTGGTCGGGGTTTTCGTCAGCCCTGCAAATCGCTGCATCGGCGGTGGAACCTGATGGCGTGCCGGCGGAGGGGGCAGAGGTTCTTCGGCGGGTGGCTTCATAAGAATGGCAAAGAGAATAACCATAGCTGCGGCGATGGCAATTTTGTGTGTCGAAGAGATCGATTGCCAGGCCGGGTGTCTGCGAATGATTTCCTGAAAAGCCGCGCGGGCAAATGCCTGTGTTTTCAGAGCGCTGGCAAGTCCGGCATTGATTCTGGGTGCGAGATTGGCAAGAAGGGCGGCAATCTCGGGCGAACTGTCTTCAGAAATTGCTGGTATTGTGACGCAGAGCTCTTCAGGGTTGATCAGTTCGAGGCAACGAATCGCAGAAAAACGTATCTCGGGCTGCTGGTGCCGCAAAAGCGCAGCGACGGGAGCCGAAAACGATGCCATGCCGGTTTTGGCAATAAATGCCAGTACGGCAGGCAGTATCTCCGGTTTCCATGATTGCCAGCGGCGGTTCTGCAGCAATGAGGCCGCGAGTTTTGCCGACCGCTCAGGCAAAGCGATAAGGCCTGAGGCGATTGCCGTGTAGTCTGGCTGAGGCCTGGCCAGGTTTTTCTGCAGCACAGCCACCGGAGAATACTGACGGCTGGCGGCAAGCTCTTTTCGCCGCAGGCAGGCTTCGATATAGAATCTGATAAAATCGTTCTTCTCGGTTGCCAGTATCTTTTCAGCCCGGCATTCGCTCAACGAATCGGCTTCTATGAGCTCGCTGATCTGCTCAAGACGCTGCAGAACGGTCTTCTCGGCAAATTTTGCTGCAAACACCTCATCTTCAGAGGGCGAATCAGTCGCGGAAGGCGAACCAGAAGACTCATGTCTTGTTTCAGTGTTGGCAATGGCTTCAGCAGCTGCTCTGTTGACCATGACGTTCTCGAGTATGAAGTCGTGGTTTTGCCGGCACCTGTCTGCAAGTTGCGAAAAATCGAGCCCGTTGCCGGCACAGAATTTACGGAAATATTCTTCGCGGGCCGGGTGACCTTCGGGGGATTGAAGCGATTCCTTCAGCATTTCTAAAATATTTGCAGATTCGAGCGGCTGAGGAAACTGTCCGGAAAAATGCTCGAGCAGATCGGGGTCGGTTTCCCGGGCGAAGGTTTTCAACATCAGTGGCAGCGCAAATGCCCGTTCCATGAACGAAAGAACCATGAAGCCGGTTTTTCGGCGCTGGGTCGACGACGAAAATACATATTGTTCGAGAAGTTTCTCTGCCTGTGAAGGTGAGATGCTCGTCAATGCAGATAATGCCGCCACCTGAACCTGCAGAGAAGGCGATCTCAGCAGTTGCGGCAGGCTCGGTCGCAGAAATTCAGGCTCGAGGACAGCCAGGTTTTCAGTTATGGCTATCAGCACCGGGTCGGGCAAGTCGATTCTGAAGGACTTTTTCAGCCAGACAACTGCTGACGCCGGGTCTGCGGCTACCTTTTCTCTGATTGCACGGGCCTGCTGGTCAGGGTCTGATGGCTGTTTCCGGCATTCATGCAGTTTCTGTCTGGCAGAATCGAGCAGGCGCTGCATCTCGATTTCAGACCCGGTCGTAACGATTCCGGCCCTGACGAGAAAATCAACCTGGTTTGCCAGTATCTGTCTGACGATCGGGGCCTTGTCATTGCTGGCCGTGACTGCAATCGATGCAGTTACTGCCGCGACTTCGGAATCAGGATTCACGATCAGAATATTGCCGGCCTGCAATAGCAGAACCGGAGAGATCTCTTTGATTATGAAGCGCAGAATATCCAGTTTTATCGCGTCAAAGGGAAGGAAGAAGGCATTGGCAAGCGCAGCCCTTCGTTCGTCGATCTGGTCAGAATTCAGCATTTCCGCAAGATGCCGGGGTGCTTCATCAGGATACCAGCGGTGCAGCAATCTGATTGCCCTTGAGCGGATACCGGGCGACTGATTGCTCAGCAGTGGAAGAAGCAAGTCTTTGAGGCACTCAGGTTGAATACGTGCCAGAGCTTCGATAGCCAGAGACATGACCACCGGATTCCGGTCTGAACACCATCTGATCAGCAACCCGGTGTCTTCGCCGGTGCCATGTCTCTGATAGAACTGCACAAGCATCGGCAGAAGGTTTTCGGGCAGAGCGGCAGCATCGATCTGCCTGATGCGCGGTAGAACCTCAGCGGCAGCCGGCCTGCCAATACGGTGCAGGGCATAAAACAAGCCTACCCAGTCTATTTCAGACTTCTGCAGCATTGCGATAACCGAGCTGGCATCTGGCGCAGAGCGACCGGCCTGAGAGTCGGCCAGCCAGGTGAGATAAAGCCGGAGGGCCGGGTTGGTTTCGTTCCGGGCGGCGGCGGCGAGTTGCTGTGCCAGCCCGGGCTCGTCTCTGCGGTCATGCAAAGTCAAAATTGCATAGAGCCTGGTCGACAGATCTTCTGCCGCCAGATTGCCAATCAGTGCTTCAATTGCTGCCAAGTTCGAAGTTCCAGGGTGAGATATTAGAAGAAGCTTCCGAGAGTGATTCTGATGAGCATCATTACCTGACTGATGATATCATCGACTTCTTTCTGGGAAAGCTGCTCGGGCCGGCTGCTGCCCGATGATGCCGTGCCGGTTCCGCCTGAGGTGACCGGCGGTTTTGTCGAGCCGCCGGTATTGGCTGTCTGCGGTTTTGCAGAGCCGCTCTGACCTACAGCAGGAGGCTTCTGGGTTGAAGTCGCCTGAGTCTGGGTGCTGCCTGTCTGGGGCTTGGGAGTCGTGCCCATAGCTTCTGCCACAGAATACATGATTGATATGTCGCTGATCTTGCGGGTTCTGAATTTTATTGAATCGACTCCCTGGTTGCCGTCGATCGTATCTACGGTGTCGCCATTGACTGACTTGATGATGCAGTGATGGTTGAGAGGGTTTTCGGGATCTTTGTCTTTTATGATGACGATATCGCCCGGAGCCAGCAGATTGAACTGTTGGCGGTATTTACAGCCAATGACTTTGGTGTTCCAGTGAACGGGAAGCCCGGCGCTGCGCCATGCCCAGACGCAGAATATTCCGCACCAGTGATTGATTCTTTTGCCGACGCCCTTGAGGTCAGCCATCCACCATGAGCGTTCCTTTTCAAGATCATTGATTTTGTAGGCAACTTCATAGAATTTTTTGAGGTTCTGCCAGCCGATTTTATAACCATCGTCACCCTTTTTGTCGTGTACTGTTCCCACCATACTGCCGGCAAGTTCGACAATCTTCTGGCGCATTGCGTCGAGATCATTGGCCGGTTCGGCTGCTGCTGCCTGCTGAGGCGGGGTCTGAGGTTCAACTGCCGGTTCGGTTACAGGGCCGTTTACATCAGGGCGCGCTTCGATAATTTCATCGAGAGACTGGGCAGATAACTGGCTGCAGAAAGCAGTCGTCAGCAAAAAAATGCACATGAGGGCGATTCTAGACCAGCTGATTTTCATTTCCTCTACCTCCAGAGTGTATTTTTTAATTATACCAGAATTGAGAACTTTAATAGAAATACAAGTTGAAAAACAGTGTTGTTGCGTGTTGGAATTATCTGTTACAATACATTGTAAACTTATTGATAATTGCAAAAATAGATTTTCTGACCCCTTACGAAGAACACTCCAGGCGTGGACAGAAGGCGGGATTACTTTTTTGGAAGCTTGTGAGCGAAGCGAATCGCTGGAGAAAAAGTAACCCGACTGATGGTCGCGCTGGCCTTAAAACCGACATTTGTTTTACAAGATTCAATAAAATCGTGGCGGAGTAAACTGTGGATTTATCACGAAAGACTTTGAAAGTCCTGGCAGCGTCGATGCTGCTGGTGACGCTGGCTGTCTTCGTGCATGGAGTCTTTCATGAAATTTTCCACGAGTCCGACGCCGACAGGCCATCCGCTGCAGCCACTCTGGCCGCCGGGCACGAACATGATGACGATTGTCATTCAAACCACCATAGCTGCAGCAGATTATCCTGTTCTCACGGAGAGCTGTTTCTTGCTGCCTCAAGATTTTTGTTGCCATCTGTCGATCAAATCGAAAAAATTGTTTTTCCTGAAAGCCGGTTTCGCCTGCCGGTTGTCATAGATAACCTTTTTAAACCGCCCATTACCTCCGCCTGCTGACTCAGAAATCTTTTCAATCTGACTTGCCCATGCGGAGGTATATATGCACCTTTCTATTCGTTTTATTCTGCCTGCTTTGTTTTTGTTTGCAGGTATTCAATCAACATTTGCGCTGACCCTTTCGGATGCCCTTGAACTGGCAGAGCAACACCCGGTTCTCAAGCAGCATGAACTCAATATTGCCGGCAGGCAGTATGAGATAATCGATGCATCCGCTAAAGGCCCGGCCGCAGTTTCGATCAACAGCGAAAGTCTAGGCAGCGGTTCAGGATTCGATGGTCTTGAAACAACCATCGAGGCTTCTTTCCCGTTGCGTAACAACGCCCGGGTGCGTGCAAGAAAAAAACTCGCCGAAGAGATCGTCGAACTTGCCAGACTCGAGAAGACGGCAGCGCGCTGGTTGATAATTAACCAGACCAGCAGGGCCTTTCATCATGCCCTTGTGACTCGTGATCTGGTTGAAAAGGCCAGAAATAATATTCAAAACTCCGAGAAACTGCTGGATGCAGCCAGAATAATGGTTGAATCCGGTTCAGTCGCAGAACAGGAAGTCTATCAGGCAGAACTGGTGGTACAGCAGGCGAAACTCGATGCGGAAACTGCTCAGACTGATTTTGCCGATGCCATCGCCGAACTGGCGGTAGCAATGGGTCTGGACACATGTGATTCAATCGAGATAACCGGTTCTGCAACCGCCGATCTCGAGATTCAGTCTTTTGAAGAACTTGAAAAGATTGTTCTGACGTCACACCCGGATCTTGTGTCCAGGCGGGCTGAAATTAACCGGCTGAAAGCGGCTCTGAAATTGCTTGAAGCTGATAATAAAGCGGTATGGAGCATTACAACCGGCGCCCGCCATCTGAATGATGACGGAAAAAACGATTTTCTCATCGGTATTGAAGCTGAATTGCCGAACCGGCGCGATAATCTGGGTTCCAGAAAGGCTGCGGCAAAAGATATTGAACGACTGCTTCTTGAAACGGCTAACTTAGAGCGAGAACTGCGTCTGAAACTTAAGGCAGCCATTCAACGCTTTGCCGGGCTTAAAGACCAGGCGGGAAAAATTCGCGATGAGATACTTCCCGGTGCCTGGCACCTTTTTGAATTGTCGCTCGCCGGCTATCAACTGGGTAAAACTGATCAGATTGTAGTGCTTCAGGCACAGAAAGATTATCTGAACCAGCGGGAATCTTATCTACAGAGTCTTATAAAACTTTATGAAGCAGTCGACTCGATCGAAGGCCTTGCGGGGCGCTATGCTCTCCAAACCGGCACTTCAACGAACTGATTTACATCAACGAAAAGGTATAAAAATGAAAAGATTCTTCAGAATTTCCATTCTGTTCACGGTTGCGATTCTTTGTGTTTTTTCTTTCGCGAGCCGCCTGCTCAGCCAGGAGTGCAGTCATGATCATGGTGACAGCGCCATTGCATCAGATTCACACGCTGGCCATGACCATGAGAAACCTGCGATTGCTGACGCCGACCCGCATGCTGGCCATGACCATGAGAAACCTGCGATTGCTGCCGCCGACCCGCATGCAGGCCATGATCATTCAGCGCATCAGAATGTCGGCAGTCAGCCGATTGAAAAACTCAGCAGCCTGAAGTGTGAGCACGACATACTGACAATCGACTGTGATGAATGCCGTTATGAGCTCGGAGCAGTAAAAATCACCCCGCAGCTCGAAAAAATGGTTAAGCTGCAGACATTATCAGCGGTCAGTCGCAAACATGAAGTGAATTTCCGGGGTGAGCTGGAATATGACAACCAGATGTTCAGAACGGTTACCAGTCTTGTGCCTGGCATCATTTCTTCAATGCCGGTCCGCAAGGGTGACATAGTCGCAGCCGGGCAGGTAATCGCAGTAATTGAAAGTCGTGAATTGTCACACCTCGCTCTCGAACTGCAGAAGCAGATCGCCGAACTGGCACTGGCAGAGAAAAAGCTGGCACGCGAAGAAATGCTCAACGAGAAGAAAGTTGGTGCCCTGCAGTCGGTTCAGGAAGCAAGAGCCGCCCGCGATCTGATCGCGCTTGAAATAAGATGCAGCAAAGAACAGCTGGCGCTGTTCGGGCTGTCGGCGAAACAGGTGGCAGCGATTGCTTCAGGGCGTGGTGAATCGGTTCAGAAGGGGGCTTTGCAGATTATCGCCCCGATTCAGGGGCGTGTGGTTGCCATCCACAGCAATATCGGCAGTGCAGTCGGTGAACAACAGGCGCTGGTTGATATAGTCGACATCAGGCAGCTGCGTGCAGTCGGTCAGATCAAGGAAGCAGATATACCGGCTATAATCAGAGAGCTTGGAAGGGGGCAATTGCGCGGATTTATAACTACCCAGGCTTTTCCCGGAAATCTTTTTCCGGCAGTGGCAGTCAGTGCTGACGCCGGCTTGAAGCCAACTACCCGCATGCTCGAAATCCAGTTGTCGGTAAGGAACCCTGATGAACTGCTGCGCCCGGGAATGTTTATCGAGGGCAATCTTGAGGTTGCCGATGGCGGAGAAAAGTCCGGTTTGCCTTCTTCAGCTCTGCTTGAAGACGAAGGCGTCGACTTTGTTTTCGTCAGAAAGGGTGCAATGTTTTTTCGCCGTGATGTCAGCGTGGAAAGCAAACAGGGGGATGTCGTCTATATCGCTTCCGGCCTTGAAAATGGTGATGAAATTGTCATAGAAGGTTCCTTTCTCCTCAAATCCGACATCCTGCGCGGCAAAATGGGCGCTGGTTGTGCCCATTAAGGAGGCAGCATGAACCGTTTTCTCAATTTTCTCCTGACGCAAAGATTTTTCATTTTTCTCCTGACTGCCGTCCTGGTGGTTACCGGGCTTATTTCCTGGTATCGTCTGCCAATAGATGCTTTTCCAGACGTGACGAACGTTCAGGTAATGATTCTTACAAAAGTCCCGGGTTTGACATCCATCGACGTCGAGCAACGGGTAACGTTTCCAATCGAACAGCATATGGGCGGTCTGCCGAGGGTAAAGCAGGTGCGTTCAGTGTCGAAATCCGAGATTTCACAGGTCGTTGTCATTTTTGAAGACGATGTTGATATCTATTTTGCCCGTCAACAGGTGTTCGAGAGACTTTCAGAGGCCAGAGAATCGTTGCCGCCAGGTTCTGAACCGGAAATGACTCCGATCAGCACCGGACTTGGCGAAATTTTTCAATATACCCTCGACAGTGACAGGCTCGATCCTGTCGAATTGAGAACTCTCCAGGACTGGGTCGTTGCCCCGCAATTACGAACGATTCCCGGAGTCACCGAGATCAACAGTTTTGGTGGTTTCGTCAAGCAATATCATGTGCTTGTGAACCCGGTCGAACTTGAAAAATATGATATTTCCCTGCGCGAAGTCGTCGAAGCGGTTGAGTCGAACAATGCCAATGCCGGCGGCTCATTTATCGTCAAAGACTGGCAACAGACTTTTATCCGTTCTCTCGGACTTCTGAAAAACCTTGAAGACATAGGTAACATCATTTTAAAAGACAACGCCGGAATACCGGTGCTTTTGAAAGATGTGGCTCAAATCACCATGGGAACGCAGACCCGTCAGGGTGGGGTGACCCGTGATGAGCAGGGAGAGGTCGTTGCGGGCATGGTCATCATGCTGCAGGGAGCCAATTCCCGAACAGTGGTCAACGAAATCAAGGCCAGAGTCCCGGAAATTCAAAAATCACTTCCCGAAGGCGTCAAGCTCAATCCGTTTTACGACCGTATTTCACTGATTCAGGCATGTATCGATACCGTAGTCGATGCGATCAGCGAAGGTGGCATATGTGTCATTTTCATTCTCTTTTTGTTTCTCGCAGAGCTGAGAACTGCGATTGTCGTCCTGTTTTCCATACCGCTGACCTTTCTGGTCAGTTTCATCGTCATGGATATGGCCGGCATGTCTTCAAATCTGATGAGCCTTGGCGGCCTGGCATTCTCTGTCGGCATGGTCGTCGATGCGACGATTGTGGTGACCGAGAATGCCAGAAGGCATCTGGCTCTGGCCAGACATGGTGAAACGAGACTCGCAGTAGTCAGCAAAGCGATTGCCGAGGTTGTCAGCCCGGTTTCCTTTTCTATTTTAATCGTTGCTCTCATTCTGATTCCACTGTTTACATTGCAGGGCATGGAAGGGAAGATGTTCATTCCGCTGGCTCAGACCATGCTTATCTCGATGGTTGTATCACTTCTCATTGCTTTGATTGTGATTCCAGCAGTCTGCGAGAGTCTGCTGCCTCACGGAAAAGAATATGAGTTCCCGTTCATCGCCTGGTTTCATCGCCTGTATGGCCGCACCTTGAATCTGCTTCTCAAGTTTCGCTGGCTCACTATCGGGCTGTCGCTGGCAGGTCTGCTGGCTGCCGGTTCGCTTGCGGCAACCATCGGTACCGATTTCATGCCTGAGCTCGACGAAGGCGCAATCGCCATAAACAGTGTCAGATTGCCGAACGCCTCTCTGGCAGGATCGGTTAAGCTGGCCGACGAAATCGACCGCATGCTTATCAAAGCGGTTCCGGAAATTGAAACGGTTGTTGGCAAAACCGGTCGAGCCGAGATTTCCGAAGACCCGATGGGGCCCGAGCAGACCGACTTTGTCATCATGCTCAAATCGAAACAGGACTATCCTCAACGCCGCCCGAAGGCTGAAATCATTGCCAATATCCGGGATGTTCTGGCCCAGGTGCCAGGTCTGCGTCATTCATTTTCGCAACCGATCGCACTACGGGTTAACGAACTGATTTCCGGCATCAAAAGCGATGTAGCCGTTAAAATTTTTGGTGACGATCTCGACAAGCTGGCCGAGATAGCAACCGAGGTTGCAGGCGTCATAGGCGGGGTAAAGGGAGCGTTCGATGCAAAGGCAGCGCAGCTTTCAGGCATGCGGCAGTTCGATATTGAGGTTGACCGTGCCATGGCAGCACGCTATGGCTTGAACTGTTCTGAAATAAATGATCTCATTGAGACAGCTGTCGGTGGAAGAGTCGCGACAACGATTATCGAAGGCCAGCGCCGCTTCGATCTGCAGCTTCGTTACCCGGAAAACCTTCGCCGCAACGAAGAAGAAATCATGAACTTAAGAATCAGAGCTCCTGGCGGGGCGCTCGTGCCTCTGCAGCAGGTCGCCAGGATCAAACCGGTCGAAATTCCAATCGAAATCAAACGGGAAAACGGCATTCGCAGCCTGATTGTTGAAACCAACGTGCGCAATCGCGACCTCGGCAGCTTTATCTCAGAATTGAAAAAACGCCTCGAACCGCTCGAAAAGAAGATGCCTACCGGCTATTTTCTTGAACTGGGAGGGCAGTTCGAAAACCAGCAAAGGGCAATGAAGCGTCTTGGCCTGGTCGTGCCGGTTGTATTGCTTTTCATTCTTGTTTTGCTGGTCATCGCTCTTGGCAAACTGCGCGATGCTCTGCTGGTAATCGCGGTGCTGCCCTTTGCGCTGGTTGGTGGGGTAATTGCACTATGGCTCTGGAATATGACTTTCTCGGTATCTGCGGCTATCGCATTTATCGTTCTTCTCGGGGTAGCTGTCCAGAACGGTGTTCTGCTGATTTCCTTCCTCAGGCAGCTCATCGATGAGGGAAAAACTCTGCCGGTAGCAATCAGGCAGGCCTGCGCGCTGCGCTACCGGGCGATCATGATGACGAGTCTGACATCCTTCATCGGGCATATTCCGATGCTGCTCTCCAACGGTTCAGGTGCCGATATTCAGAAACCTCTCGCCCTTGTTGTCAACGGCGGTCTGGTGACTTCAACCCTGTTAACCCTGTTTGTTCTGCCGGTTATTTTCGGTCTGGTCGAAGAATATTTCGGGCCGCGCGAAGAACAGGATGCCAGAACTGCAGCAGATATAGAATGATCCGCTGATTGTCAGAACGTTCTGGATTCAGGCAATTTGGGCTGCAGGTCAGGAGTTTCCTCTTTATGACCTGCAGCCCATCTATATTCTCAGAAAACAAATATTGCATCTGCTCTTCATCTGCATGCTGAATGCAGGTCTCTTCAAAATTTGTGCCGTTATAACGGGTCGTTGTTGCAGACGCAACGATTGCCGTACATTTGCCTGGAGGCTTGAAGCGCCTGCAACGATAGACTGCCCGCATTTCTCATTGAGGAAAGAAAAGATTGGCTTTTGCCCAATCCATATGAGCTTTCTGTTGGTAGGTAATCTTAAAATAGGTTATAATAATTGCAAAAGCAGTTGTTGAGGAGAGATTCTTATTTTTGAATTAAGAAAGTTTGTAGCACCTGAGTTTGTTTTCGGTCATGGCGCCATTGGTCTGGTTGCGCGCTATAGCCGCAATTTTGGCGCGCGCAAGCCGCTCATTGTTACCGATCCGGGTGTAAAAGCTGCCGGCTGGGCCGGCAAAATCATTGAGGAACTTGAAAAAGAACAGATTCCCTGCGCGGTATTCTCTGCAATCAGCCCTAATCCAAGAGATTATGAGGTCATGAATGGCGCCGCCTTTTACCGGGAGAACGGTTGCGATCTGATGATTGCAGTTGGCGGCGGTTCTCCAATGGATTGCGCCAAAGCCATCGGAATTGTCACCACCAATAACCAGAATGTTCTCGAATTCGAAGGTGTCGATAATGTCGAGATTCCCGGGCCGCCGCTGATCTGTGTTCCGACCACCGCCGGAACTTCGGCCGATGTTTCTCAGTTTTCGATAATCAACGACAGCAGCCGCAAGGTAAAGATCGCGATAATAAGCAAGACCATGGTTCCTGATGCAGCGCTGATCAGCCCGGAAACTACCTTGACCATGAGCGGTTATCTAACCGCCTGCACCGGCATGGATGCTCTGGTGCATGCTATCGAGGCAATCGTTTCGACTGCGAATTCGCCGATCACCGATGTGCATGCATTCGCCGCCATTGGCCTGATCCGCAGAAATCTTGCCGAGGTTTTGCGCAGACCTGAAGATCTTGAATTGCGGGGCCGGATGATGTTGGGAAGTCTGGAAGCAGGTCTTGCCTTTTCCAATGCCAGTCTTGGTGCCGTGCATGCCATGGCTCACAGTCTTGGCGGTCACCTTGACCTGCCCCATGGCGAAGCGAATGCAATTCTTCTCAACCACGTAATTGCCTTCAACTACGCCTCTGCAACCGAAAGATACGATGCAGTCGGAGAAGCTCTCGGGCTGAAATTGACCGGATTGCCCGCCGGCGAGCGTCTCAGGCTTATTCTTCAGGACATCGACGAATTCAGGAAATCTCTCGGCATCACAGCCACCCTGCGGGACAAAGGCGCGCAAAAAAGTGATATCAGCCATCTGGCAGAGAATGCCTTGAAAGACGCCTGCATGGTGACCAACCCAAGGTTTCCTTCAAAACGCGATATCGAGGTCGTTTATGAAGAAGCCCTCTGATGCCGGCACTCAGCCCGGCATCCTTCGCGATAAAATAATCGGCCTGGGCGAAAAGTCAATTCGAAAGAGTTACTACCCTGAGCTTCAACAGCGAATCAGTGAACTCGAAATTGCCAATGTTAAGCTGCAGAACGAGATCAAGACCCGCGAACAGATGACCGAACACCAGAAGAAGCTCGAAGAACAGCTGCATGCCGCCCAGAAGCTCGAATCGCTGGGCACTCTTGCCGGCGGTGTGGCGCATGATTTTAACAACATGCTCAACGTCATTCTCGGGCAGGCTGAATTTGCCCTAGAAAAACTACCTGATCAGTCACCATTGCGTGACAATCTCCGCGAAATACTGCAGGCGGCCCGGCGTTCATCAGATCTGACCCGCCAGCTGCTTGCCTTTGCCCGTCGGCAACCTATCGCTCCGAAGAATATCGATCTGAACGAAACGATTCAGTCGATGCTCAAAATGCTGGGGCGCCTGATCGGTGAGGGAATCGAACTGCTCTGGCTTCCGCAGCAGAATCTGGACTCAGTCTGCCTCGATCCTTCGCAGATAGATCAACTGCTTGCCAACCTTGTAGTTAACGCTCGCGATGCAATTGGCAACAAAACCGGCAAAGTTACGATCGCGACTTCAAATCACGAGTTTAATGCAGATTATTGCGAATCCAGACCGGGCTGTCACCCCGGAAAATTTGTCTGTATCTCAGTGATCGATGATGGCAGCGGAATTCCGCCTGAAGTGCTGTCGCGTCTTTTCGAGCCATTTTTTACCACCAAAGAACTTGGCCGGGGAACTGGTCTTGGTCTGGCGACGGTTTATGGCATCGTCAAGCAGAATGACGGCTTCATCGAGGTCTTAACCGAAGAGGGCAGGGGAACTACTTTTATGATCTTTCTGCCGCAATCAGAGAAAGATTATCAGTCTGAAAACCAGGTGGAGAAAAACGTTCCTGCAAATACCCGGGCCGACAATTCTGAAACGATTCTTCTGGTTGAAGACGAGCCTTCGATAATTCAGATCGCCACCATGATGCTCGAACGCTGGGGTTACAAGATTCTGGCGGCTTCTACTCCTGAGGCGGCAATTGAACTGGCAGCACAACACCAGGGCGAGATACATCTTCTCATCACCGACGTTATTCTTCCTGGAATGAATGGCCGTGAACTGGCCAATAGACTCATGGCTCTGAATCCAGCCATGAAATGCATGTTCATGTCAGGATATACCTCCGATATCATAGATTCACATGGAGTCTTCGACTCAGGGGTATTTTTTATCCAGAAACCCTTCAACATGGAAGACCTGACCAGTCAGGTCCGAAAAGCCCTGGATTCAGGAAAAGCCACCCTGTCCGGACAAAGCGCCATCTAAATAGCTTCCGGCCAGGGTATCGACTCAAATTCGCCTCATTAAGCGGCCGACGCATTCATGCGCGCTGCCGATTGCTGCTGTCTGCAATCTGTTGCGCCCTTCTTTCCGGGGTTTATCTGCAGGATAAATTTGTCGGTTGATGATCGCGGTGAAAATGTCGATAAGGTTAGCGGGAATTTTATACAAGGAGGGTGTATCGAGTATGAGACCTTGCGAAAATTCAATGGTGCGCTGGGCCAATAAGGGCTCTGAATCTAAGAAAGAGGAAAAGGCTGCCCGGGTGATCATCGATGTAAATCAGTTCACTGATGGTTCATTCGAAAAAGATCTGTTGTTAGCAGCGCTTTCTGCCTGAAGTTATGGAAGAAGTCCGCACCGGGGGCGTTATCATGTATAACGAAAAACTCCTGGAACACGATCCCCTCACTGAAAGCCATGAGGGGGGGCGTCTGGCCTCGATAATTGACCAGCTCAAGCAGGACAATATCTGGGAAGGAGCTGCCCGTGAAGCGGATATTGCGCCGATGAAACGTCTGCGCGAAATTCATGACCCCGAATTTCTGAACGAACTGCACAAGCGCAGTTACAGCGGGCTGGACCAGCTCGATGAACGCACGCCGCTGATAAAGGAGTCTTTTGAGATTGCCCGTTTCGGGGCCGGCGGCGTTCTCGATGCGGTTGACAGGATAATGAGCGGCGAGGCTGCAACTGCTTTCTGTCTTACCGCCATGCCCGGCCATCATGCCGGTATCGCGACTTCCGGTTTTGGCAGTCTGGTGAACCCGATGGCTGCGGGGGCGCATTATCTTACCAAAAAATATGGCATGAAGCGGGTGGCGGTCATAGATCTTGACGCCGAGCACGGCAGCGGCACACAGGAAATATTTTACGCCCGCAAGGATGTGATGACCATTTCCCTGCACGAATACCCTGGAGTGACGGGTACCGGGCATTATGAAGAACTGGGTGCCAAAGGCGCTCCCGGTTTCAATCTGAACATTCCGTTCGTTTCAGGTTATGGTGATCGCGAATATCGTGTCTGCATCAATGAGATCGTTGGCAAGATTCTCTGGCAGTTCATGCCGGAATTTTTCATTCTGGGTTTTGGCACCAATGTGCTGAATGACGACCCTGGTTCACATCTGCGGGTAACTGAAAATGGCCTGCTCAGCATGTTTGGCATGCTGATCGATCTGGCGCAGAAGATCTGTGGCGGCCGGATGCTGTCGGTTCTCGAGGGTGGAACTCCTGGCGGACTGATGGCAAAAGCAACTTCACAACATGTAAGTTTATTGCTCAATAAAAACGTCACTGCTGTCGATAAAGTCAACAAAGACGAACTTATCTCTTATGCAGATTGGTACGGCTATGCAAAATTACTCAAGGCGCAATTCAAGAAATACTGGAAACTATGATTCATCCAATTCGGATAGACCTGGAGGTCAGAGATGATAAGGTTTAATTCATTCCGGGCCAAAGATCCTGTCCTTGCAGCCATCATATCGATGGGGCTGGCTTTTGCAGCACCTGCAATGACGAGGGCTCA
Organism: uncultured bacterium; assembly: GCA_964474705.1. Lineage (GTDB taxonomy): Bacteria > Muiribacteriota > Ozemobacteria > Ozemobacterales > Ozemobacteraceae > Rifleibacterium. The sequence goes on along the minus strand of CAYYUI010000013.1, from coordinate 53,925 downwards.
GTCCGCCATGGGCGACTGGGAAGAAGTTGGTCCAGCCGGGCAGTCGGCCCAGCAGCAGTTGATGTCGGCACCGCCACGCGTGGCGGCTGCTCCTTTGGGTCAAGCCAGTTACCGGCCTCCGGTCGAGCCTCCGGTCAATGCTTCCAGAAACAATGCCGTCGCCGCTCCAGCTGCCAGAAGCCAGTTCTACGTGGTAAAAGCCGGTGATACGCTGCCAAAGATTGCCATGAAGGTATTTGGCGATCCGAACCGCTGGCAGGATCTGATGGTTCTGAACAATATCGACAACGGCAACCGCATAGTTGTGGGTCAGAAGCTGCTGACCGTTGCCAATCAGACACAGGCTGCTCCGGCCGCCGCTGTAGCCCGGGCACATACTGCCCCGGCAGTAGCAGCTGCGCCCCGTCAGGCTGCTGTTGCAGCGCCAGCAGCAGCTGCCCCCGCCCGGGTTGCCAGACCTGCCGAAAACCTGCATCAGCCGGTTACTCAGGCTATGCCGGGCGACTTTGAAGTTGCCAGAGAAGAAATCGAAGAAACGGCGGCGCCTTCAGTTTCTGCCGATGCCGCAGAAGGCGATGCCAGTTATTACGGCCAGACCGGTGGCTCCTATACTGTGCAGCGCGGCGATACTCTTGGGAAAATCGCCAAGCGGCTGCTGGGTTCCTCACAGAAGTGGCGCGAAATTGCCCGTGCCAATCCGAAAATCAACCCCAACAAGCTGATTGTCGGCGATGCTCTTGTAATTCCCGGCCTGTCATCAAATGAATATGATATGGGCGCTCCCACTGTCGAGGCCAGGCCAGTGTCTTCTCAGCCCTGGCAGGCAGCTATGGCTGCTCCAGGTGCTCAGGGCGGCGGCCTGAACATGGCCCCTCCTTCGGTCAGTGCTCCATCATTTGATCCACCACCGCTGATGGCACCGCCACAGGGCGCTTATAACCCCTACAGCTCCGCTCCGGCTGCAACTGACGGCTATGCACCGCCGGCCGCACCACCGATGTATGGTGGTAACGGCATGACTCCGCCTCCGCCTCCCGTCGGTATGCCTGGTGGGATGGAACCTCCCGCTTCACCGTATGTGGGCGGACCGGTTCCCGGTCCTTCTGCCGCTCCAAACCAGCCGGTTGCAGTCGGAACGCATGAACTCTACCGTGAAGATCGTTATCGAATTCCAGACGAGCTGAAACCAACTGATTTCACTCCCTATTTCACCAACTTCAATGGTTATCATGGCCTCCTGCATGTAGAATCTGCCTTCCTGCCCTACATTTCGACATGGGACTTCGGTCTGCACTGCCGCTACGAAAAGTATCAGTATCTCAACGGCCAGAAAAACATCATCGAAGGAACCGAAATGGTCACTCCGCTGCATTTGAGCTGGGCCGGCAAGAAAATGTTCACTTCGGTCAGCGTGCCTTTCCAGTCATGGGAAGTATCGCGCTCGGGTGTCGGCACTTCGGTCAATCTTTCCGGGTTGCATGACCCATCGTTTAAAGTCGGTTACCAGGTCTGGAAGAACTTTGAAGGTGATCACGCCGTGACCTTGCACGCTGAAGGAAAATTCCCGGGTGGCAATTACCATCAACCCCTGGTTACCATGACCGGTAAAAGTACTACCGGTGTACGCGTCGGCCCGGCCGAAGCGACCCGTGGTGCCTGGGTTGAAGTCGGTGGAGCCTATTCCGGCCGCCTGAACGAAAAATGGGCCAACCACCTTAATCTGGCGCTTGCCAATAACTCTGAAGACAGCCTCAGCAAATTTATTCTCAGAGCCGGAACTGATTATCGGGTCAATCGCAACTTTGCGATTGTCGGCGAAATCAACAGTGCTTCATACGAAATGGACCAGGGGCCCGATGATACCAATGTCGATCTGGTGCTCGGTTTCCTGGTGTTCAATGATGGCTGGGAAGGCAGTGTCGGCTTCCCGATCGCCCTCCAGAAAGACTGGGGATTCTCGCATGATTACGGTGTAACCTTCGGGTTGAACCACCGCTGGGACTAAGAATCCCGAAAAAAGGGCTCCGGAAAAATTTCCGGAGCCCTTTTTTTTCAACGTCCGGCCCCGGCAAAATTTGTTGTATAATAACTGCATAAAACCTTGCAGGGTATATCTGCCGGAGGCAATATGCGAAAATTCTGTTATTTCCCGCTGGTGATAATGCTGGTATGCATGCTTTGCAATGTGCAGGCAATGTCAGCAACTCTGACAGATTCAGAGTCGGCATCGCATTCTGACGAGGCGGCGAGCTACCAGGTTCAGGCCGTTTATGAAGGCACTGATCTGAAAATAGTGCAGTTCAACCTTGCGGTTCTCTCACATTTTTCCTATCTGCTCATCAGTGACGGAAAAGCTCTGGTTATCGACCCGGGACGGGATGTTCAAACATATCTGGATTACGCTTCCAGAGAAAAGCTCGAATGGGAAGGCACTCTTCTAACCCACTCCCATGCCGACTTTATCGCCGGTCATCGCGAAATGGCTCTGGCGACCGGACGGCCGATTTATACCAGTCATTCTGCCGGGGCAGAATATGCCCATGTCGAACTGCGTGAAGGCAGCATCATCGAAGTTGGCAAAGCCCAGATCAGAATCATTGAGACTCCAGGGCATACTCCTGACAGCCTATGCGGCATAGTCGTTCCTGCTGCCCTGCCGGACAAGCAGGAATTTCTTTTTTCCGGCGACACATTGTTTGTCGGCAGTCTCGGACGGCCCGACCTCATGGGGGGGCAATACGCTGCTGCCGAGCTCGCTTCGATGATGTTCGATACCTGGAACAACAAACTTTCGAAGCTTAATGATAATGTCATCGTTCTGCCGGCTCATGGTGCTGGTTCATTGTGTGGGGCCAATCTGGGTGATTCTCCGTCGACATCGATCGGTGAAGAAAAGAAAAGCAATTATTATCTTAAATACACGACGGACCGCAGCGCCTTCATAGCCAAATTTCTGACCGGCCTTGATCCGGCGCCGCAATATTTTGGCGAAAACGCCCGAATTAACCGCATCGGGCCTGAATTGATAAACTGGGGGGCAGTAACCGGGGCAAGAATTGATGATTTGGGCTCAATAATCGACAACCCGGCAGTTTATCTGGTCGATATCCGGTCTGAAAAAGCCTATGCCGCGGCTCATATTGCTAAGTCAGTCAACATCTCACTGCGCGGACGTCTGGAAACCTGGACCGGCATTATCGTTCCGTTCAATTCCAGACTGGTTCTCATCGGCAGTTCTTCAGAAATTGCCGAAGCGTCTCGCCGTCTCAAACGTGTAGGTTATAGCGCCGATTTTATCGAATTCGACGCCTATCGGCAGGCCGATGGAAAAGTTGTGACCACCAGCCTGGTTACCGCCGCTGAACTTTATCAGAAAATGCTGCGCGGTGAAGCCCCGGTTGTCGTCGATGTGCGGCGTCCGGTCGAGTGGCTGGGAATGAAGATCGGCGAAGTTCTGAATATTCCTCTCGATCAGCTTGAAAAACAGGCGCCAGGCAGATTAAACCGCAATGAACCGGTAATAGCTGTCTGTAATTCAGCATTTCGCTCAAGTCTTGCCATCGGTCTTCTCGAGAGAGCTGGTTTCAGTTCTGCCACCAGCATGGAAGGCGGATCTGAGGCCTGGCTGGAAGCCGGTTATCCGGTGATCAAAATTGAGAATGTCACCACGGCGGCTCAGGCAGTTGAAGGCAGCAGGCCGGCTGTTTCGTCGTTCCGTAATCTGGGTCTGCCTGAACGAATAACGGCCGCCCAGCTGCAGTTGATGATACGGGATTTGCCCAACACCTTTGAGATAGTTGATATCAGGCCGTTTGAACAGGTCGAAGATTACAACCCCACTGGTGCCAGGGCCGTAGAAATTGGCGATCTGATCGAAAGCCAGTCCTGGCTGGCCGGAACTGTTCCTCTGGTCATTGTCGACCGTGATGGAACTCTGGCCATGATGGCAGCCGGAATAATTTCCCGCCGAACCGGTCGGCCGATCAAAGTTCTGATTGGTGGTATTGAAGAATACTGGCGGGCAACAGAAATGAAGTTTACTCCCGACCGGTTGATAATTCCCTCGCTGTCACCGGTATCCCCGGACGAAGAAACTTCGGGAGATCGCCCGGCGATCGCGCCGGTCGACAGCGGTGAAACGCCACCGGTTCAGCAAACTCCGCCGGCACCGGTAGTGCCGCAGGCAAAACCAGTAAGAAAGGGGGCAGGCTGCTGATGTCATCAGATAATATCCGCCCATATCTCAATCCATATCTGGCCGGCTTTTTGCTCGGCATGACTCTGCTTTGCTCATTCGTCATCCTTGGGGCAGGGCTCGGTGCCTCCAACGCTCTGGCTCGCACTGCCGCCTGGTGCGGCATGTGCATCAATCCCGAGGCGACTCTCGCGTCAAAATACTTCGGCGCCTGGGGCGAACAGCCGCTCAACTACTACCTTGTCTACATGTTTGCCGGATTGTTTATCGGAAGTTTCGTCTCTGCGGTAATTAATCGCAGAGTGGTTGTTCAGGTCGAGCGTGGAGCATCGTTTCCCGCTGGCAAAAGACTGATTCTCGCAATGCTCGGCGGCGTTCTCGCCGGTTTTGGCAGCAGGCTGGCCCGGGGGTGTACATCTGGCATGGCTCTGACCGGTACCGCCCTGCTGACCACCGGAGGGGTGGCTTTTCTGCTGGCTACCTTTGCCGGCGGGTATCTGATGGCCTACTTTTTCAGGAGGCAGTGGCATGATTGAGACATTCTTCGCTACCATGTCTTTATCGTCTCCGGCGGCATTTCTTTGTGCGTTCATAATTGGCATCGCCTTCGGCTGGTGTCTTGAACAGGCAGGTTTCGGCAGTTCGCGACGCCTTGCCGGCATTTTTTACTTTACCGACATGACGGTGCTCAAAGTCATGTTCAGCGCCGTCATCACCGCGATGCTCGGTCTGGGCTTTCTTTTCGGTGCCGGTCTTTTGAAACCCGATGCAATTTATATTCCAGAGACCTTTCTCTGGGCGCAGATTGTCGGAGGTCTGATTTTTGGTATAGGCTTCGTAACCGGTGGCTGGTGCCCGGGCACGGCGGCGGTCGGAGTTGTGAGCGGCAGGTTTGACGCTTTTGTGTTCCTGTTCGGGGCTCTCCTCGGCAGTTTTCTTTTCAACGATTTCTTCGAGATTCTCGAGCCGCTGTACACCATGGAAAACATGGGTGCGAGCTATATATATGAACTCGTCGGAACAGGTGCGACCCAGTTTGCGCTGTTTCTGACTGCGGCAGCAGTTCTGGCTTTCTGGGTATCGGAACTTGTCGAAGAGAAATTCGCCTTTTCTCTGGTAGCTTCCCGCAATAGCGGCCTCTGGGTTTTTTCTGTGCTGATAATGATGGCAGCATGCGGAAATCTCCTGCTTTCAGGGCAAAAATATTCACTCACTCCCGGTCCTGACGGGCCGAAAGTTCTTCAACAGGTGGAATTAGCCGCTGACCATATCGAGCCGGAAGTTTTTGCCCGCGAGAAACTGGCCGGTCAGAAAAAAATTGCCCTTGTCGATGTCAGATCTCGCGAAGAGTATGAAACATGGCACATTCCAGGCGCGGTTCACATGCCGATGCACAATCTGGTTAACGGCCTGCAGCGCTATCGCAGTTTTGACCGCATCGTTCTTTATTCTAACGGTGCGGTACATCCCGGGCAGGCCTGGGTGGTGCTTGCTTCGGCCGGTTATCAAAACGTCTTTATTCTTGCAGATGGCCTGCATGGATTTTTCGAAAGAGTTCTTAAACCTGCTTCATTGAGAACAGGTTTTATCTCTGAGGCCGACCGCAGAGAAATCAATCTCTGGCGAACCATGTTTTTGGGTTCGGGTATGGCAGCCGGTACAGCGGCACCGCTCACCAGTGGTGCCCTCACCGGACCCTGAAAAAACTTTTTGCAAAAGGGGCTTGTCAGGTTAGCTTTATGATGTTAAAATTGAAAAAGTTAGTATTTGAGTATCGCAGCGATTGCTGCGGATTTGTGTGTCTGCATTGAATGTTCTTGGGTATTTTTTGTTGTAAAGCAGTATTCGGCTCGAAAAGTATAGCGTATCGATTAAGGAGCAGAAATGCGTAGATTTTTAGCAGTTGCCTTACTTGTAACCGGTCTTCTTTCCCCGCTTGGCGCCCAGAATCTTACCTCTGGCCAGGAACGCCTCAGCAATTTCAGCGAGCAGCTGAGTTCCATCCAGGATACCAGCCTGCGCCGCACTCTTGAAAACAGCATAGCTGCCGGCCTGATCGAAACCCCCCAGGATTTCAGTGCTGCAGTCAGTCGGGCTGAAGCAATTGCCAATAATGGCAGCCCGATTCTTTATTCCGCTTATGATGCACGTCGCGAAAGCGGCGACCTCAGACAGCGCATTACCGAACGGTCAGCTCAGATTGCTAAACTTGACCGCGATGCGATCAAAGTGGTCAAAAATGACGACTACAAGCGTGAAGATAAGCTTTTCAATGACTTCAACGGCACCATTCCCCGCAGCTACACAGATGCAATGGCTCTCTGCGAAAAGTTCAACCCTGAAGTCGGCACTAATGATGTTCCGAAGCTGAATAAAGAGATCGATGCCTTTCTTGCTTCAATCAGCAATGACCCGGTTATTCAACATGCCCTTAAAGTCACCAACACTGACATGGCCGCTCTCAAGAAGAACTGGTTCGGCTCTGGCGCAGGGTTTGAACATGTCATCGCCGGCGAAGTGAAGGGTTCCAAGGTCAGTGGTTTTCACTGGTGGTTCAGGTTTTATAACGATGAACGCGAAGGCTATGCTGATGTAATTTCTTCAGTAGCCGGAGTTGGCAACCAGAAAATCTACACCGGCAGCTTCACCTGGGATCCCGATGGCGATGGCCCGAAATCTCCGGCCAAAAAACCCAAAGGCGGCTTTATCAACGGAAATTCAGTTCAGTCGCTTCTCGCTCTCGGCCATATCGCAATCGAAACCGCCCGCGAAATGGGCAGCGTGCCCGGTTCACTCGCTTTCAAAGCTAATATTAACGGCGAAGAATTCAACTGGCAGCTTTATACCCTCGGCGGCAACATCCGCTCTCTCTACCCGATGACCAGCAAGAGCGGTGGCGAAATGTAATTTTCGGTTCAGAATGCCGATTATTATGAACACGAACAGGATGTTCTCAACGGCAGATAATTTTTCCTGAACAAAGCGGCGGGTTCTACATGGAACCCGCCGCTTCCGTTTAATCTGAACAAACCGATTGAAAAAACTGTTTGCCAAGATCGACAATTTTTGTTATAGTCCGCGCCATGCAACGATTGAAAAAATTCTGCAAATTTCTGAAAGCCGACCGGCGGTATCGCCTGCGGCTTTTTTTATTTCTGGGAGTTTTGCTGCTGTCCTCGCTCACAGGCTGTGGAGACTCCCGTCGAGCGATGGTAATTGCCGGTTCGACCTCGGTACAGCCGCTGATGGAAAAAATTGTCGAAGAATACCGCAAAGAACACCATGAATTGAAGATTAACGTGGAAGGCGGCGGCAGCAGTGCCGGCGTCATGGCAGTTTATTCAGGCACTGCGAAACTGGGCATGTCATCGCGCAAACTAAAACCTCAGGACGAAAAGGAAAAGACTCTGACGCCGATTACTATCGCCTTCGATGCGATAATCATCGTTGTGCATATCGAAAATCCGGTTGCTTCTCTTACCCGTGAACAGGTGCGCGACCTTTTTGCCGGCCGTATAACTTCGTGGAAACAGGTTGGCGGCAATGACCGCGAAGTGCACATGATAGTTCGTGAAGAAGGCTCCGGAACAAGATCTGCATTCGACGAACTGGTAATGTTCGATGAACGCAAGGCTCCGGTCGAGATACATCCCTATGCCCTGGTTCAGGATTCGATGGGCGGGGTACGCGAAGTGGTCAGGAACGATCCTGATGCCATCGGTTTTATTTCGATGGGAGGCATCAACGAGGATGTCAAAGTGGTGAGACTCAATGATGTCAGTCCTTCTTTCGACAATATAAGAAATCATACCTACGAGCTGGTGCGACCTTTTCTGCTGCTGGCAAAAGGCCCTCTCGACGCCGCTTCAAAACAGCTGATAGATTATGTTCTGAGCCCGGCCGGTGAAAAATTGATGCAGGAAGAGGGTTGTGTAAGTGCCCGACAGTAAGCAGACTCACAGCCTCAGTCAACGCGAAGACAACATTCGCCGTATTCTGCTGGTTATGGCAATGTCATCGGTGTCAGTACTGGCTCTGATAATTTTATTCGTTTTCAGTGAAGGCTTGCCGCTGATCTTTAAAACCGGCTTTGGACAATTTCTCGGCGGCAGCCGCTGGGCTCCTACCCGGGGCAGTTTCGGTATTCTGCCCATGATTGTCGGCACTATCGAAGTGACCCTGGGTGCGCTTTTGCTCGGCGTTCCTCTGTCGCTGCTGGTGTCGTTGTATCTCTCAGAATTCGCCGATCGCAAGGTCAGAATGGTGATGAAACCTTTGATTGAATTGCTGGCGGCTGTACCTTCGGTCGTCTATGGTTTTATCGGCGTGGTGCTGCTGGTGCCGACCGTCAGGGTGTATTTCGGGGGCACCGGCTTTTCTGTGATTTCTGCTTCGATAATTCTGGGTATAATGATTCTGCCGACGATTATTAGCATTTCGATGGACGCTCTGCGGGCGGTGCCGCAGAATTATCGTGAAGGCAGTCTGGCGCTGGGGGCAACCCCATGGCAGACTGCAACCAGAGTGACTTTGCCGGCTGCCCGTTCAGGAATTATCACTGCGGTCATTCTCGGCATGGGCCGTGCAATGGGTGAAACCATGGCGGTAATAATGGTCGCCGGTAATGCCGTCGTCATTCCCACCTCACCGCTGCATCCGTGCCGCACTCTGACGAGTAATATCGCCATAGAAATGGCTTATGCCTCCGGTTCGCACCAGCAGGCTCTCTTCGCCACCGGAGTCGTTCTTTTCATCATGATTTTCTGTCTGAATATTTCAGCGACAATGTTTGTAAGAAGGAAGCGTTAGAGTATGAGCCCTGAAGCAATGGCGAGCAATCGTTTTTATAACCGCCTGGGCATCAGAATCAGCCGTCTGATGACGATCATGGTTGCAGCGATTCTCATCGGTATTCTTCTCTTTCTTCTGAGCAAAGGCTGGAAACATCTCACTCCCGGTTTTTTTGTGCAGAATCCAGTCGATCTTGGCCGCGAAGGCGGTATCTTTCCGGTTCTGGTTTCGACAATTCTTCTCGCAGCTACTTCACTGCTGATCGCGATTCCGTTTGCTTTGACCACCGCGGTTTTTCTTACTGAATACACCCGTGAAGGCAGGTTGACAGCCATTATTAGATTTGGTGCCGAATGTCTGGCCGGGATTCCGTCGATCATTTTCGGGCTTTTTGGTTTTATGCTGTTCGTCGTCGCTCTTGGAATGGGCTGGTCGATACTTTCTGGCGGGCTCACGCTTGCCTGCATGGTGCTGCCAACGATTATCAGAACTTCTGAAGAGGCAATAAAGGCGGTTCCGGCCGGGCTTCGCCAGGTCGGTTACTCGCTCGGGGCCACCAAGTCGCAGGTAATCTGGCATATAGTTCTACCACAGGCGAAAAGCGGCATTCTTACCGGAATAATTCTCGCCCTGGGCCGGGTTCTCGGTGAAACCGCCTGCGTGATTTTCACCACCGGTATTTCACTCGAGTTGCCGACCTCGTTTTTTGACTCAGCCCGCTCGATGTCGGTACATTTTTATCTGCTGGCCCGCGAAGGCATATCAATGGATATGGCTTATACAACTGCACTGGCTCTGATGGGAATGATCCTTTGCGTTAATGTTACCGCTACCTGGCTGATTGCGAGAAAATCCGCATGACGAATCCGGAAATCCTTCTTGAAGTTGAAAATCTTTCATATTCCTACCCGGTTGCCGGCGGACCGCCGGTTCAAGCTCTCAAAAACATTTCCCTGCAGCTGCCTGCCGGCAGAATCCTTTCGATTATCGGTCCGGGCCGTTCAGGCAAATCGACCTTTCTTCGCCTGTTGAACCGGCTTCAGGAAGTGACCGTTCAGGGTTCGATGACCGGCAGCATCCGACTTGCGGGTCGCGATATCTACGCAGCTGACCCTTATCAGCTTCGCCGCGAAGTCGCCTTTACCTTTGACAAGCCGCAGGCCCTCGATATGTCGATTTATGACAACATCACCTTTGGGCCGCGTCTGGCCGGGCAGACGAACCGGGCCGAACTCGACCGCATTGTTGAAGAAACGCTTCGGGCTGCCTTCCTGTGGGATGAAGTCAAGGATCGCCTCTCTCTCAACGCTAATAGGCTTTCTGGCGGCCAGAAACAGCGTCTTTCAATTGCCCGCTCGCTTGCCCTCAAACCTAAGCTTCTGTTGCTGGATGAGCCATGTTCGGCCCTTGACCCGGTATCGACGGCAAGAGTCGAGGAAGCGCTGGTTGCCATCAAGCACCAGACTGCCTGCATCCTGGTAACCAATATTACCAAGCAGGCAGCACGGGTGTCAGATCTGACAGCGTTTTTTCTGATGTCTGAACTGGTCGAAGCTGGCCCGACCGAGAGACTGTTCCGCTGCCCGTCTGACCGGCGGACTGACGACTATATATCAGGAAGGTTCGGATGAGCAGCAATATAGTAATCGAGGCCCAGAATCTGAATTTCTATTATGGCCAGTATCATGCGCTGAAGAATATCAGCATGCAGGTTCAGGAAAAGAAGGTTACAGCCCTGATCGGCCCTTCCGGTTGCGGGAAATCAACGATGATCAGAGTGATGAACCGCATGTCGGATCTGGTTGCCGAAAGCCGCGCCACCGGACTGCTGAAAATTCTCGACCAGGATATTTTTGCTCCGGAAAATGATGTCAGTCAGCTGCGCCGCAACGTCGGCATGGTTTTTCAGCAACCGAATCCTTTTCCGCAGTCGGTTTTCGAAAATCTTGTTTACGGGTTGCGGATCGCCGGTGAAACAGACGGAGGTCGGCTGATGGCCTGCGTAGAAGAATGTCTGAATGCCGTCGATCTCTGGAAAGATCTCAAGGATCGACTCGATGTATCTGCAATCGGGCTTTCAGCTGATTTTCAGCAGCGCCTGTGCATTGCCAGGGCTATTGCCATCAAACCTCGCATTCTGTTGATGGATGAACCATGCTCATCTCTTGATCCGGTTGCAACTCAGCGGGTTGAAGAGCTGATTTTCAAACTGAAGGATGATTACACGATTCTGATCGTGACGCACTCGATGCAGCAGGCAGCCCGTGTTTCCGATTTTACCGGTTTTCTGATGATGGGGGAGCTGGTTGAGTTTGACCGGACGACGAAAATATTCCGCAGCCCGGCCGATCGGCGCACTGAAGATTATATTTCCGGCAAGTTTGGCTGAGGTGTTTTGATTTTAATACAGGAGCGGATGGATGGTTATCAAGCGACATTTTGATCATGAAATGGCCGATTTGCGCGAGCTGGTGAGATCTACCGGCGATAAGGTGCTGCGCATGTTCGAATATTCTCAGGAACGCAGCGGCAATTTTGACCAGGCACTCTTTGACCGTATTTATGCGATAGAAGTGGAAGTCAACCGTTCACAAATGCGCATCGATGACCTGACCTGGAAGATCATGGCTTTGTACCAGCCGACTGCTTCTGATCTGAGAATTCTGATCGGCGGCATCAAGCTGGCTTCAAATCTTGAGCGTATCGGCGACGAAATAATTGTCTGGAACCGGCGCGGCGTCGATGTGTCGAAAAATTCCTGGAAAAAGCAGCCGCCACAGCTTTTCGGCATGGAAGCCATGGTGAAAAGCATTCTGAAAGACGGTTTGACGGTTATTTCCAATCTCGACATGGAACTTGCCGAATCGATTTTTGAGTCTGACGATATTATCGACCAGGAATTCAAATCGCTGTTCGAATCACTGCGCGACGAGATCAAAAGAGAACCGACCCATGTCGACAGCCTTCTCGATTACATGTCGATGGGCCGTTCGCTCGAGCGCATCGGCGATTATGCCACCAACCTCGCTGAAATTGCGATTTTTATGAAAAAAGGCCAGGATGTGCGCCACCACAACCTGGATTTTTGACCGGGAGCCGGTTATTTGCCGCGCAGAGCGATAACCCCGATGAAATCATCACCCGGTGGGGCTGCAATGAACTTCTCGCATCTCTCGATCATCATGTCGAGAGGATGGTCTTCTTTGGCGGATTTCTGCGCCTTGAATATTTTCAGCGCTTCAGGCCATTTCTTGCCAATATACAGCTCCATTGCGTTGTTGTAGTTTTCCACGCGTTTTATCTCGGTTTCTCCGGCATCCTGCAATAACGAAATCAGTTCATAAATTCTGACTCCCTGCGTTCTGCCCTTGACGATCACTACGTCGACAAATCTCGCCAGCACAGAACTTTTAACGCATTCGTAGGTTGATTCGCTGATGATAATGCCGGTCTGATAGAATTTGTTGATGCCTTCCAGTCTGGATGCAAGATTAACGTTATCACCGATCGCAGTGTAGCTGATGCGGCGGTCGAATCCGATGTTACCTACCAGAGCATCGCCTGTGTTGATGCCGATTCTGGTAAAAAATGTCGGCAGCCCCTTTTCGGCAAGATGGCGGTTGATTTCGGTCTCACGGTTACGACAAGCCAGCGCGGCTTTGCAGGCTGCGAGAGCGTGATCGGGCAATTCGTGCGGTGTTCCCCATAATGCCATGATTGCATCGCCGATGTATTTGTCGACAATACCGCCGGTGTCCATGATTGCCCGGGTCATTTCGCCAAAGTAGACACCAATTGATTCGGCCAGCGCTTCTGGCGAGATCTTTTCCGAAATCGAGGTGAAACCCTGGATATCGGAGAACATGATTGAAATATTGCGGCTTTCAACTTCGAGTGAGGCTTCCTTTTTGAGCTTGATCAGGTCTGAAACCAGCTCGGCAGGAACATACTTTTTGAACGAGCGCAGACCCTTTTTCATGCTCTCGAGAGCATCACTCATTTCTCTGATTTCGTTAATTACAGAGGAGGTCAGAAAAGCCGTATCGAGGTTAAAGCTTTTTATTGCGCCCATGTCAGCGGTGACTTCTCTGATCGGGTTAGAGATTTCCCGCGAAAGAATGAGGCTGAGAAAGATTGCCAGAATCGCTACCAGCAGGCTGGGAATAAGGATGGCGAGAATGTTGTGCAACTGATGTGTCTGCACGGTTTCGGCCATGACATCCATACCCAGCAGGCCTTCGAAAGTGCCCGCAGAGGTATAAAATGGTGCGAACCCCGAAACGAAGGTGCCCCATTCGTCTGTGAAATAGTTATCTTCAACGACGACCCGGCTGCGGGTCGCGAATGCCTCCCTGATAGCCGGGGTTATTTCAATGACTCGATGCCCGATTCGGGCTCTTTCTTTGACCTTGGGGTCGGCATCGACTATGAAAACGGCTCCACCATCGGCTTTCTGACGAATTGTGTAGACGTTTTTTATGTCAGGGTTGATTTTTCTGATTCTGGTCAGCTGTTTAAAAAGGGCCTGGTATTCTGCAGTTTGATCATCGCCATCCTGTTTGATTCGGGAATGAACATCACCGTCGATCTGCTGAGCGCCAATGCCGACTGCAATGTGAATCTTTTCCTGCACTGACTGCCTGATCAGATTTCTGACGTGCAGAGAACTGGTAGCAGCGTTGAGAAATATCGTGAAGAGAACGGTGCCCAGAAGGGCTGAAAACAAGGTTATTCGCAGCGAGATTCTATGGCCGCCGAAAAATTTCATCAGAGGTCCCCGGTGACGGATTTTTTTATTCTGACATTCAGACTTAGAAGACTATCACAATTCGCCTGCCAGTTAAAGTCTGCCATAGGGCAGCAGGGCAGACACCTGCTTTATAATCTTTTCAGGCGGCGAAATCGGGAACGCAGGTGCGTATTTTGTGGGTGCCGGTGTCGGCTTCGAGCACCCTGATGCCGGTGCCGTAGACTTTCTGCAGCATTTCGGAGGTAATGATCTTCTCTGAATCGCCACAGGCTTCGATACGACCGTCTTTGAGAAAAATTGCCTGATCGGAAGTCCAGAGTGCATGTTCAGGATAATGGGTGGTTTTTATGCAGGTTATGCCGCTGCCGGCAAGATTTCGCAGATAATGCAGCAGCATCAGCTGGTTGCCGTAATCGAGGCCGGCTACCGGTTCATCGAGAACGAGTATATCGGCTCCCTGGGTGAGCGCCCTGGCTATGAGAACAAGCTGCTGTTCGCCGCCACTTATCTCGGTATAGGCGCGGTCGGCAAGGTGAATGATGCCAAGTCGCTGCATGTTTTGTCTGGCCAGGTCGCGATCGTTGGCCGAAAGTCTGCAGAAGAGCCCTGTGTATGGCAATCTGCCAAGCGCTACGACATCTTCTGCCCGGTAGGAAAACATCGCATTATGTTGCTGCGGCACGTAAGCCAGATGTTTGGCGCGTTCTGCCGGGCTCATTTCACCGATATCCCTGCCGAGAATTTTTATGGTTCCGGAAGAAGGCTGCTGCAATCCAAGAATCAGTTTCAGAAGGGTGGTCTTGCCGCTGCCGTTCGGCCCGAGTATCGAAGTGACGCAACCAGGTCTGATGCCGAAACTGACCTGCCGCAAAATGGGTTTGTCAGCCCGATAGGCAAATTCGAGGTCGAAAACTTCAACGGGCTGCATCAGTTCCACCTCCCAGAAGTGCGGCTCAAGACCAGAATGAAAAATGGCACTCCCAGCATCGAGGTTACGATGCCGATGGGAATCTCGCTGCTGAAAGCTGCCCGGCATAGATCGTCGGTAAGCAGCAGATAGATACCCCCGATAAGAGCAGCGGCCGGAACAAGCTGGCGGTTGTCAGGGCCGGTAATCATGCGGGCGATATGAGGAATCATCAGACCGACCCAGCCGACCATTCCGCCTGCTGCAACTGTCATGGAGCAAACCAGCGTTGTAATGACAATCAACAGATTGCGCACCAGTGAAACTCTTATTCCAAGGGCACTGGCTTCTTCGTCACCCATGCTCAGAACATTCAGATAACCTGACATGGCGATTATGGCAAAAATACCAGCGGTCAGCAGGGGTGCAGTCATGGCGGCCATGGCCGGAGTGACGGCAGAAAAGCCTCCCATGAGCCAGTGAACGATTTCAGGGAGCTGATTCTGGGGATCAGCGACGAATTTAACAATTGACAGAAGGGAAGTGAACAGAGAAGAACTGATAACGCCCCCCATTATCAGCATAATGAGACGGTTTCCCTGAAACAGTCCGGCGAGGGATACCGCCAGCAATACTGCAGCCATTCCGGCCAGAAATGCGGCAAAATGGGCTGCGGCGAGACTTTTTCCGAACAGAAGGCCAAGAGATGCGCCAAATGCCGACCCCGCCAGCACTCCCAACAAGTCGGGCGAGACAAGCGGGTTGAGAAACATGCTCTGAAAGGCAGCTCCCGAGACAGCAAGAGCGGCACCGCATAAAACGGCTGCCAGAATGCGTGGCAGTCGAATCTGGGTGACGACGGCCTGCCAGGTCTGCATGATTTCAGGGGTGACCTTGCATGATTCGGCATTGAAGCCTGATAAGGTGGCAGAAAGGGGGACCTGGATTGCTCCCAGATGCAGGGAAACCAGGGCGCTGGCCAGCAGAACGAGCACCAGAACCGCCAGAAAAAGAATGTAGCTGTTGCGTTGCATCTGTCTCTTATAACTTATGCAGAAGAATTGTGCAATGATTATCGCCTGATTTAAGCAATTCTCGGTCTGGTCATTGCCAGAGCCCGCGATGCAATCGTCGCGATGAGCACCTGGCCAATGCCGGCTAAAAAAACAGCTGCCAGTGAGGCTTCAGAGCTCGGTATACTTTGTTGAACGCCCATGGCATTTTTCGACCGGGTATTTTTCGGCGTTTTTCTGCATTTTGCGTTCAATTGCTTCGTACATGTCGATTTCGAGATCGTCGGCAAGCAGCATCAGATAGACAACCGTATCGGCGATCTCGTCGGCGATTCTTTCCTTGTCTTTCCTGATTTTGTTAACGACTTCTTCGTCGTTTTTCCAGAGAAATTCTTCCATCAATTCAGCAGCTTCGATAGCCGCAGCCATTGCCAGGTCTTTGGGTTTATGAAATTTTTCCCAGTTCCTTTCCTGACGGAAAATGCGCAGCTTTTTGATCAGTTCATTGTAGGTTTTCATCAGGTGTGTTTTCTCCGCTCTGCAATAAGGATTTTTCGGGTTTCATGTCGACCGGAAGTTCAGCGGGCAGGTTGTTGGGCGGGTATTTGTTCGAGATATCCACGGCATAGTCGAGGGATTGCTTATAATCGCCTGTTTTCTGCCATTGGGTTAAAAATGTTCTCATCAGCAGCTCTTTTGGACCTGCTGAGTAAACAGGGTCGGCGCCTGCTCTTGCAAGATTCTGCACCATGTCGAAGGAATTGCGTTGAATTGCATAATCAAGAGGTGTCAGACCTTTGCTGTCAGGCTTGCTGAGGTTTGCTTCTATGTTGAGAGAAGCCATGAATGCGTCTTTAAGGTTGTTCTTTATCGTCAGATGCAGAGGTGTGATTCCCTGGCGGTCGGCAATATCGACGTTGGCCTTGTTGGCGAGCAGAAACAGGGCAGCCTTTTCTTCGCGGTTTGACAGCGCCAGATGCAGGGCAGTTGCGCCGTCAGGGAGAATTACGTTTGGATCCGCACCGGCTGAGACAAGCATTTTCTGAATTTCTAGCTCGCCGAACAGCGAAGCATAAGCAAGTGGCGTCATGCCGAAACTGTCGTGGGCATTTACTCTGGCGGCATCCGGGGCCAGGCGGGTAATACGCTCGGCTTTGCTTTTTAGAACCGCATTGTGCACCGGAGAAGTCAGCATGTGCCAGAGATCGGCAAACGGATAAACCTTGTCGTCTATCATTTTGCTGTTGCTGCGCCAGAAATGATAGCGTCTGAACAGTTTGTCGGGGGTGGCTATATGCCAGGCGGCCGGGTAAGAAAAAAGCCCTATCCAGAAGACGACAAACACCATGGTAAATGTATTAGCCATGATCGAGGGACGCTTTTTTCCGTTCATCTGCTTTCTCTCCGGTAAGGCAATTATAGCATGCCCGTATTTCGTTCACCACCGGGTCTTTCAGCAAGTCAGTCGGGACGTGAGCCGGCTGGATAGATTTTGATAGCGCCAACCTGGTCGGGAAAACTGGGTGAAGGAATGAATGAAATGCCGAGGCCCGGAAAATGCAACCCTGGCAGACTATCGATGATAGAAGGCGGGCCGAACTGCTTGCGAATCTCTGCAAGAGGGGAGCCAACCGAAAAGTTCTGCGGGGTGTGGCATTTACCTGCCATTATCGAATCGCGGGTTATGTTGATCTGTTTTATTGTGCCGGTTTTAGTATCTGAAATGAAACTGTAGCCACTGAAAATATACTGGTTTGCATGCCCGGTTGCATTCTGGGCAATCGGTTGGCCTGCCTGAGAAAGAACTTTGTCAACCTGGTCTCCGAGTTCGACAACATCGAGAATACCATGGCCGGCAAGTATTGAGAATGCCTTGGTCGCTGGGGTCGAAATGGCAACAGGTTTTGGTTGTGCTGTGGAAATTTGCTCAATCAATGAGGCAGAGGCAGCGAGGGGGGTGAGTTCTGAACCTGCAGGTCTTCTCAGCGACTGCAGAGCTGCGGGTGATACTTCCGGAATACTTGCCTGAATCGGCTCGTTGAATGGCAGAGGCATGAGCTGTGGAGCTGGTCTAACGCTGGTGTCTGATTTGGAGCTTTCATCTCGAAGCGGCAGGGGAGGCTCCTTTTTGGCTTCATGTTGATTTGAATAGGAAACCTTGAATGGGTCTGCAACCGGCATTGGCGTTGCTTCAGCAGTTGCAACCGTTGAACTGGCTGCCACATCGGGAGGGATTTCAACGGGTTTATCCAGGGGGGGGGCAGAGAAGGAATCACTGGAAATGGTTTGAGCTGGCGTAAGCGTTGAATCTGGCTCAGGAGAAGCTGTTAATGTCTGGCTTTCGGATGCCTGGTAGAGAGTTGTCGCAGTGTAAACTGTTGTTGAGGAGGTTTCGGGTTGATTATCCGTCCCGGTGAGGCTTTCTGCGGAAGTGGCAAGCTGCTGGTCTTCAGGTGGCCGGGCAACCTGAGTGGCTTCCGAGGCGGATGTTATCGGAGCACTTTGGGTCGCGATCTCAGCTGTAGCTGTTGCAGGGGCAACGGTTGCATCAGGAGTTTTGTCAGGTGAGGTGACCGGTTTTTTTTCGACCCGGGGTTCAGGTCTGATGAACAATTGGCTGACGGGCTGATGGGCGAGCATCAGGTCGGTAGCAAACACCGATTCTGCAACTCGGTTGAGCCCGATCATCAAAGATACGACAATCACTGCGGTTATCAGCAGCCCGGCAAAAGCCTGCAGTGTCGGAAGAACCGTTGCATCGATCATCGACATCAGGTTCTGCTGAACCAGTCTGGAGCTGACATCGCCGGTCGAGGCATCAGCGATCAGTTCGGTTTCGCTCTCACCCATCAACAGCCTTGCAGATGGCATGTATCTTGTTGAGAGTTCCAGCGCAAAGACGTTGGCATCTTCAAGACTCAGTTCGTGTTCGGTTATGTGGATGAAGCTATTGCGGTCATTCATGATGACCAGTGCATAACGGTTGTTGGTTCTGGCAAAAATGTTGCCAAAAATGTTCTGCGGGGCTGAACTGACACCGATGACCCTGACCTGTTCGAAAGAAGCCAGCACCATAATTTTTCTGATGAAAAATCTTTGCTGAATGAGGGTGACCATGTTTTTGGCGTAATCAAGTATGCAGTGATCGGTAATGTTCGACATCTGCATGTTGATCAGTTCGATTATTCCTGCCATCAGAAGCAGGAAAAGAAACTGCATGAAGAGGTCCGGAGGAGTGACGCAGTAGCTTCGCAGCATTTCAAAAAGGATGCAGAAGACCTGCAGCGCTATGAAACAATAGAGAAGAGCTTTTGTCCATCTGGCTATGCGGGTAGCTGAGCTCTGATGGGAACAGCTGTGGTAAAAGGTATTTTCGGTATAATCAACTACATGATTAACTGGCATAGGTTGTTGCTGGCTATTTCCCTTTGATCAGATGCAGGCGGGCAGGCTGTCTTGCGGTTTTTGCTTCAGGTCTGCGGGTCACGACCATCAGGAGACTCCCCTCGAGGTAAGAAATTTTTGCCTTGTCAGATATTATAACATTACTGAGGGTCAGGGTAGAACCACAAGTTACATCTGTTTTGTCGAGGTTGTATTTGAACCCTTCGAGAGTAAGAGATCTAACCATTTGCCCCATCGGAATGAATGAAGCGCGACAGCCGTTCCGCTGCGAAATGACCGCTTTGGCAGGCACGAAAAAAATCTCTTCATTTCTTGTGATGATGCGGCATTGAGGTTTACCCGGCAGCAACTGCAGATTAAAAAATGCCTGGTCAACCCGCCCGCCGGTAGCGGCAAAAATATGTATTTCGCTATAACCTTGATCGATAATGTATTCCAGGGCCAGCTGCCCATCGCTTTTTTCTTTTTCAACCGGGTGAACGATGAAGCGGCTGATTTTTTCAAGTTTCCGGCGGTTTACTGCTGTTATTGAATCCATGTCGCCAATGACCGCCTGCGGGCAGATGCCGAATTTCATTGCCTGATTTGCGCCTCCATCAGCTGCAAAAAAGTCGAAAGAAGCATACAGTGCATTTTTGCGGAAAAAATCAGTGGGAAGATCGCATTCCCCGTTGAAAAAAAGTGCCGCGCGTTCGTTGCAGGGCTGAAGCTGCGAAATGACAGAAGAGTCGCGACTGGCCAAATGGGGGCTCCCTGAGTGAATAAAGTCATTGACAAAAACTTGAAGTTTGATAATAGAATAGCCACAGTTTGTGGTCTGTGTAAAATCTTTTTTTGGAATGAGAATATGGCAGCGGATAGAAGAAGTTCTGGAAACCGCCGTGACGGCGAAAGTTCGGGGGGGCGAAGGCAGAAAAATGACCGGCGCAGTACAGGAAGGCGGGATGGCGACGTTTCAGCTGCCGAAAAAGAAGGTGGTTCAGGTCGCCGAAGTTCATCTGGGAAAAAGGCAAAATCGCTGTTTTCTTCAAGAATTCGCAGATTTGCGCTGTTGCTGCTTTTTATTGCTGCGGTTTTTTCGGCGGGCACCGTTTTTTTCTATGCTAATCTCGACTATTTTACCGGCAAACTGGGTGAGCGGGTCAAGATATCAGTCGACAGGGCTCTGATCGACCCCGAGAGTCTTACTGGAAAAAGCACCCGTGCCCGCATCAATTTTCGGGTTAACAACACTCTGCCGCTGGGAGTAGTTTTTCAGAAGCTTCAGTTCAATGTCAGCATCAGTGAATATAACGTTGCCCGAGGCATGCAGGCTTCACCCAAAGCCGCAATTGCAGCCGGGCGCGACACAATCGTGCCGGTGGCCTGCAGTGTCGACTCGATCATGACCCGACGGGCTCTTCAGAGAACTATCGAGCGCAATGCCGGCTCATTGCTGAAAGGCTTGCTGAACCAGGCGCGCGGTCACTCCGATGCTTTTGGCGAAGATATTAAGGGCATGATGAAGATAACCGGTTCAGCCGAGTTCCGTCTTACAGCCGGTGGTGTTGAAATTCCATTTACCCGCAAGCTCGATTTCTGAGAGTCCGATGACCGAGAATATTTGTGCAAGCATATCTCAAAGCTCAGGCGAAAAAAAGGGCACGGCAATTGCCGTGCCCTTTTGCAATACCAGATATCAGAAAAAGCTCATGATGTCTTTATAGGTCACAAAAACCAGCAGGGTGAGCAGGAAAAGCATGCCGGCAAAATGGATAGTCTCTTCAACCTTCGGTGTAATTGCCAGCTTCAGCCCGGCAAGTCTGTTGATGAACCCGAAGATGATTTCGAGCAGAACAAAGACAATGCGGCCGCCGTCAAGAACCGGTAGCGGCAGCAGGTTTATCAGGCCAATGTTTACCGACAGGATCGCGGTCAGATAGAGAAGATCGAAAATCCCCTTCGACGACTGGTCTTTGATCATTTTCATGATTTTGACCGGACCGGCGACATCTGCCTGGGTTTCACGGGTAAACATCTTGAAAAGGCCACCGATAGTCTGTGCTATCACACTGAGGCCATCGTTTATACCTTTGCTGACAGCCTTGCCGAATGGCAGCGTCTGGAAATCAAAGTTGTTGGGTGCAAGTGCAATGCCGATTTTTGCAGAGCCCATGCTGCCTTCAGGCACAACTTTGATGCTCATGATTTCCTGGTCGTGAATCTCATAGGTGCCGTTGTTGACTGCGACGTCATCTTTGAGAATACCGCCACCGGCTGCCGATTTGCGTATGGGGTGATTGCGCGCCACCGAAAGAGTGATTTCCTTGCCGGCTGAATTGTTGATGATAGTGATGCCATCGCTCCAGTCTGAAAGCTTCTGGCCATCGATTGCGGTGATGATGTCACCGGAGCGGATGCCGGCCTGGTAAGCAGGTTTGTCGGGCGCTGCTTCCATTACCGCGATGTTGGTCAGTGGCCCACCGGAAATAGCATAAATAGCTATGAAGAGAACGATAGCCCAGACCAGGTTCATTATTGAACCTGCTGAAAGTACCAGAATTTTGGCCCAGGAAGGACGACTGAGATAGCTTTTCGGGTGATCGGCCGGAACCATTGGCAGGTCTTCGTCAACTTCAGGCTTTTCGCCTTCAGGCAGGTTTTCTTCTTCGACGTTGTCCATGCCTGCAAGTCTGACAAAACCACCCAATGGGAAAGGACGCAATGAGTAGAGGGTTTCTCCCCACTGCTTTTTAAGCAGGCGGTTGCCAAAACCGATGGCGAATTCGAGAACCCAGATTCCTGCAAGTTTAGCGGTCAGATAGTGCCCAAGTTCATGAACCAGTGCGATGCTGACCAGTACGAAGCTGATCGATAAGATTGTTTTTACTACGACTACGAGAAAAGCTAACATCCTGAGACCTTTCCTGACAGTTTAAAAAATATAGAGAGCATAACACACCGGGCCGAGAAACAATATACTGTCTATACGGTCAAGCATGCCGCCGTGGGCGCCAAGCAGCGCTCCTGAGTCCTTGATTTCAGACTCGCGTTTGAGAATCGATTCGAAGAGGTCGGCCAGCTGCCCGAGAATCGCTACCGATATGGCGAGAGCCATAAGATTGGGCAACGGCAGTTTGAGAAGCTGAAAGTGACCTGCAGCCAATATGAAGGCAATGCAGCTGATTGCGCCGCCGACCGCGCCGGATACAGTCTTGTTAGGACTGATCCTTGGTGCCAGCTTGGGGCCCCTGATACTCATCCCGAAAGCATAAGCTCCTATATCAAGTGCCCAGATGGCAGCGATGACCACAAAAAGCGTCAGGCCGCCATGAATTCTTGCCAGTTGCAGGAAGAAACTCAGGCAGACCGGCAGATAAAACAGACTGAAGATGCCATGAGCGAAACGTTTGCCGCCATCACCACGCAGACCACGCAGAACTGTGGCAGCCATAAGCAGCACCACCGAGATGCCTGATGCGATAAGCAGGCCCCGTTCGCCGTAAAAATGCGTTGCAATCATTATCATTAGAGCGCCGGCCCATTCAGAGTAGGGTTTGCGTTCTGTCCCGCGTTCGAGCATGCGACATAATTCATATTGCCCAAGCAGGCAGATCAGGAGCAAAAACAGCAGCCTTACCAGGTCACCGGCCGAGACCAGAAGACCGAAAGCCGCCGGGATGCCTAGTAACAGCACGGGTATTCTGGCTAGCATGCTTATTCTTTTCCGAGCTGTTCGCTGATTTTGCCGAACCGGCGTTCACGGTTCTGGTAGACAAGTATAGCTTTCAACAGCTCAACATCATCGAAATCTGGCCATAAAACCGGGGTGAAATATAGTTCGGCGTAAGCGCTGCGCCAGAGATGGAAATTGCTGGTGCGCATTTCGCCGCTGGTTCTGATCATCAGATCGACATCAGGCAGCTCAGGCCAGTAAAGATGCTGACTGATAAGCTCTTCAGTGATCTGTTCGGGTTTGCAGCCTTTGGCCATAATTTTTTTTACGGCATCGACAATTTCGGCACGACCGCCATAATTGATACAGAGATTCAGCGACAGGCCCGGGTTATTCTTCATCAGTTCAGTAGATATCTGGGCCTGTCTGATGATTTCGGGAGCAAGTTCTTCAACTCGTCCGAGTAATCTGAACCGGACTCCCTCGGCATGCAGGTCATTTCGCTCTCTGACAATGTAAGCTCTGATGAGACGCATCAAAGCAGAAACTTCAAAGCTTGGTCTCGCCCAGTTCTCTACCGAAAAGGCATAGAGGCTGATATGCTTAACCCCGAGGTCGTTGGCAAACCTGACAACGGTTTTTACACGCCGGGCGCCTTCCTGGTGACCGTGAATTCGGGTCTTGCCATGACTTTTAGCCCAGCGGCCATTTCCGTCCATTATGATGCCAATATGGGCGGGGATATTGCCATGGTCGATTTCACCAAGCAGACTGGCTTTGAGGGTTTCTCTGTTCTCGGTCATGCTGCCGGTTCTTTACCCTTCGTCTTCGGCTGGAACTATGGCGTCGACCGGGCAGACTTCAGCGCATTTGCCGCAGCTGGTGCACTTGGCCGTGATGACATAGGGAAAGCCGATTTTTATTGCTTTAACAGGACATACAGGGTGGCAGGTACCGCATGAGACACATTCTTCCGTGATTCTGTACATAATTACTTTCCGAGAATCTCGTTTTCCTTGGCAGTAAAAACCTTTTGAATATTGTCGACGTATTCGTCAGTAAGCTTCTGAATGCGATCAAGAGCCTTTTTGCATTCGTCCTGAGTGATTTCGCTCTTCTTTTCCATGGCTTTGAGAACTTCATTCGAGTCTCTTCTTACATTGCGCAGCGCCACTTTATAGTCTTCAGCCTTCTTCTTGGCATTCTTCACCAGGTCATTGCGCCGTTCTTCGGTCAGCGGCGGAATTGGCAGACGGATCAGATTGCCGTCATTCTGCGGATTGAGGCCAAGGTCTGACTTCTGTATCGCTTTTTCGATTTCGCTGAGCATCGTTTTGTCCCAGGGCTGGATAACGAGAGATTTAGGGTCAGGAGCAGAAACCGATGCAACGTGCTGCAGAGGCACTTCCTGACCATACTGATTCACATTGATACGACTGAGAAGCGATGGTGTCGCACGGGAAGTTCGCATCGTGGAATAATCTTTTTTCAGAACTTCGATCGACTGAAGCATTTTATTTTTGGCATCATTGATAATTGATTCGAGAGACATTGAAGCAGTTCCTCCTGTAAATTAGCTTTCGATAACATCAGTGCCGGTAGTTTCGCCACGGCAGGCGCGCAACAGAATGCCAGGTTCGCTGAGATTGAGAACCTTCAGTGGCATGCGGTTGTCGCGGCAGAGGGTTATGGCAACAAGGTCCATGACACCCAGATTGCGGGCGAGAACCTCTTCGTAGGTAATGCGGTCAAATTTTCTGGCGGCAGGGTTTTTGGCCGGATCAGCATCATAGACGCCGTCTACCTTCGTACCCTTGATGAGAACGTCACAGCTGGTTTCTATTGCTCTGAGAGCAGCACCTGAATCGGTGCTGAAGTATGGGTTGCCGGTGCCACCGGAATAGAGGCAGACTACGCCTTCACGCAGCAGGTTACATGCCTGGTCGATATCGTAGGGGATTGCCATGCTGGCGAGCGGCTGAGCTGAAAAGACCGCCGTGCGCACTCCGGCACTTTCAAGGTGTTCGGCAAAACAGATGGCATTCATAACCGTTGCCAGCATGCCGATCGCATCAGCGCGGTGCCTTCTGAGGGCCGGAAGGGTGGTGCGCGCGCCTCTGAAGAAGTTGCCGCCGCCGATGACGATGCCAGGCGTAATGCCGGCTTCGGTCAGGGCTTTAACTTCGCCGGCAAACTTTTCGAGAGTGACACGGTCAAAGCCGAAGCCGTCGCGCCCGCCGAACATTTCGCCGCTGAGTTTGAGAAGAGGCCTGGTGAACCTGGGTTTATCCGAAGAGGCTGGTTTCATTCTGCTTTCCTGTAATAACCGGTTGACAGGGTTAGAGACGCCTGCTGGGCAGGCGTCTCTAACATCATACGGGCAAGTATTTCAGAGACAGTTTCACTTAACCTTATCCGGCTGCTTCAGCTGAATTTTCATGCTGAGCGGCTTCGGCAGCAGCGGCTTCACCGCGCGCCCATCTGCGATAGGCGGCCAGCTCTATTTTGGCGCCAATTGCCTTGGACACTTCACTGGTAAGGTCAGAGATTGATTTTTTGTCATCTTTAACATAGGCCTGTTCAAGGAGACAGTTTTCTTTGAAAAACTTGTTCAATCTGCCTTCTGCAATCGAGTGAATCATTTTATCGTTCAGATTAGCGGCGGCCGTAGCAGAAACGGTTTTAATGATTTCCCGTGCTTTGTCTACTTCTGCCTGGGAAATCCAGCCTTTTTCCATGTTGGATTTCATGTGATCTTCGCTGTCAACATGAGCAGGATTGATTTTTTCTTTTTCAAGAGCTTTGTTAACAGATTTTGAAATCAGTTCAGCTTTTGTTTTTTCGATGGCAACATTGAGTTCTCTGGTTTTTGCTTCCTGGGGGATGTCGTCTGAAGACAAGGCCACCGGATTCATGGCAGCAACCTGAAGAGCTACTTCGTGGGCATAGTGAGCCACTTCGGGGTTTTTCGCGGCGGCTTCAGTTTCGGCTTTAACCTGAACGAGAACGCCGATGCTGCCTTCGCCGTGAATGTAGCAGTCGAAAATACCGGCTTTGCCGGGGGCAAATGCCAGGTGTTCAGCGCGGCTGACTGAGATGTTCTCACCAGTCTTTGCGATCATCGACTTGACGAATTCTTCGAACGGCTGACCTTCCATGGAGAGCTTACCGAGATCTTCAGCAGATTTGATCGATGGAGTCTTGATTACCAGGTTGGCGATCTTGTTGGCAAAAGCGACGAAGTCGTCGTTTCGGGCGACGAAGTCGGTTTCGCAGTTGACTTCGACCATTGCGGCAGTGCGTTTGTCAGGAGTGGTCAATGGAATGACCAGACCCTGAGAAGTGGTGCGACCAGAGCGTTTATCAGCAGAGGCGAGGCCCTTCTTGCGAAGAAAATCTACAGCTTCTTCAAGGTTGCCGTTGCATTCTGCAAGCGCTTCTTTGCATTTCAGCATGCCGGCGCCGGTTTTTTCACGAAGATCTTTTACCATCTGAGCGGTAATCTGCATAGTTTCCACCTTTCGCTATATTAATCAGTCGATTACGAGTTTGTCTTCTGCTTCTTCGGTATCTGCAAGACCCATACCGAGAGCGGCGGCCATGTCGACGTCTTCGTTCATGCCGGCTTCAATTTCAGTTGATTCGCGGACTTCACCGAAGGATTTACCTTCAAGGGCTTCGAGAACGGAATCAGAAATGAGGCTGGTTACCAGCTTCACGGCTCTGATGGCGTCGTCGTTGCCGGGGATGACGAAGTCGATATTGTCGGGGTCACAGTTGGTGTCTACAACAGAAACTATGGGGATTCCGACTTTGCGGGCTTCGGCTACGGCGATGGCTTCTTTGTGCGGGTCGATGACAAAGATGGCACCGGGCATGCCCTTCATATCTTTGATGCCGCCGAGAGCGCGATCGAGTTTTTCGCGTTCTTTGCGCATTCTTGAAGCTTCTTTTTTGGGATAAGATTCGATCTTGCCGCTGTCGATGAGATCGTTGAGTTCTTTGAGGCGGGTGATGCGCTTTTCGATAGTGACGTGATTGGTCAGCATGCCGCCCAGCCAGCGGTAATTGATAAAAAACATGCCGCAGCGTTCGGCTTCCTGTTTGATGATTTCCTGGGCCTGGCGCTTGGTGCTGACGAAAAGAATCGGCTTGCCTTCGCGAACCACGCTCTTGATGAAATCGCAGGCTTCATCGAGCAGTTTGGTGGTTTTCTGCAGGTCGATGATGTAAATGCCATTGCGGGCAGTGAAGATGTACTTGGCCATCTTCGGGTTCCATCTTCTGGTCTGATGACCAAAATGTACGCCCGCTTCGAGCAGGCTCTTCATTGATACCATTGACATTGAAACTGTACCTCCGAAATAATTCCGAAAAAAGTTAAGTTGGTTCGGTCATGTTATCTTAAATCAGTCGGCTGGTCAAGTGAAAAGTGATTGCTGATCGCTGCTGCGGGTGTGCCGATTGCCGTGATGCTTGATAGATGCGGATGAAGCTTGATCTGTCGTGCGTACTCACACATCGGCAGAGGGTTAGCTGCCGACTGCCTGGTTGGGGAAACGGGCTGTTGAAGCAGGTTTGCTGATATATTGTAAAACATTGTAAAATATTGTAAGATATTTAAATGACAGCCGATAAACTCCTTACCCTCAATGAAATCTCGCAAAAACTTCGGGTTTCCAGGCATACGGTTCAGGCCTGGGTTTCTCCAAGTTCACCGAATCACCGACCGGAATTTGCCGCTCTCGCCCGACATGCCGGACGAAAAACCGTTTTTCTCGAAGAAGATGTCGAAGTCTGGCTGAATCAGCGCCGTGGCGCTGTGTATTCAGTCAATTACAGCGAAAGATCTGCTTACTGGCGCGAAAAGTTCATCGCCGGCCGTGGCTTGCTCAAAGGCTTAGTCAGAGCTCCAGAAATCACACGTTCAGCAAAACCGGCAGTATTTTCCGAAGGCTTGCTGGCATTGGATGCGGAACCACTTCTGGTGTGGCTGACTGATGGCAGCGGCGCTGCCGAGATTTTTTCTCTGGCCGGCAGAGCTGAAGGGCTGGTTCTTGCCGTTCCTCTGGCTTTCTGGATCATGCGCCGGGCCGGTCGCAGTCGTGGCCAGTTCAGCCGGGTTCACGACTTTATTCTCGGTCAGAATGTTTTTGAGCTTGCCCCATTCAATGAGGACGCTTTGCGACGTTCTTCTGATATGCCTCCGGCGGCAGGGGAATTGTCGATTCAGTCTTATTGCTGCAGCCTGGCTGCCGGTGCCGCGATATTTCTCACCGCCAACCGCCATTTGCTAAATACCCGGGGCTTATCGGTCAGCGGTTTCTAATCTTTGCCGGGTCGGGCAAAAAAAAGTGCCCTAATGGCACTATTTATTGGTATAATCTTCTGAGCTGTTTTTGCCATTTAATTATAGAAGCCAAGGAACGCAGTTTATGATAGAGGAAATCCTGCTCAGTCTACAGGACAAACTGAGAAGCCATGACTTTCTGGATAACGAACAGGCACTTGATAAGCTGGCTTCTTTGCTGCAGTCACAGAATTCAGAGAAGCAGAAAAAGGTAATTTCGACCACTCTGCCGATCGCTCTGGCCAGCAAATTCGAAAGCATTCAGAAAAAGGCTGTGCAGATCGTCATAAACTATCCAACCATTCTCAAAGATGTACTGCCGGCTTTGCGTCTTTCTTCCGACATGACGGTGCGTTTCTGGGCTTTTTTCATCCTTATTGAACTGGGCTTTATACGCCAGGAAGAGCTGCTCGATATTCTCAACAGCCGCGAAAATGATGAAATCAGAAAAATCGCCCTCGAAGCCCTTGGAAAAAACCCGGATAAGCGGGTGATTCTTGCATTTCTCGACAAGATCAGCGACCCGAGCTGGATAGTCCGCAAGCAGGCCAAGCGTTCCCTGATCGAACAGGGCGATTCGATCTACCAGATCATTCAGGAATATTTTCAGAGCTGTTCCAGTCAGCAGAAATACGAATGTATCAAGCTCATTCCACTCATTCTCAGAGAGAAAGCCTTCACTCTTTTTCAAAGGATGCTCGAGGCAGACCGCAATGGAGTTTTTAAACCATACATCTGTGCCGGTCTCGGCGAAATCAAGAATGAAAATTCTCTAAAGACTTTGCTGGCGTTGCTCGATGATGAATCGATGATCGTTCGCCAGGAAGCGATCAAAGCTCTCGCAAACTGGGGACGTGAAGTTGTCGCTCATCTGATGGCCATTTTTCCGACCGCCGGCAAAGATACCCGTTTGAGCATGATGACTCTTCTCGGCAGAGTTATGGGCCTGGAGGTAGTTAAACTTGTCAATGAAAAGTTCGGGGTACCAAACCAGGATACCAAGTATTATCTTTTGACCGCTCTCGGTGAAGTCCGCGATCCCTCGGTCATTTCTGAGCTTCTGCCTTTTATCAAGGATGAATCGATATTCATTCAGGACTATGCACACCAGATAATCGTTCAACTCGGGGTGCATGCCGTAGATCCTTTGCTGGCCTGTCTCGATACCGAAGACGAAGACCTGATAATACAGGTTTTGAAAATTCTCGGGGTGATCGGTTCTAAAGAAGCATTGCGTCCGCTTCTGTTCATGATCGACAACTCAAAGAACACTCTGGTGAGAACCTGTGCCATCGAAGCGATATCCAAGCTGCAGAAATTCGAGCTGATCGCCGGTTTGCTGTTGTTGAAGCTTGACGACAAAGATTTGTCGATCAGGCATACGATTGTCGAGAACCTGTCGCGGCAGCCTCGCAAAGCTTTTCTAAAAGACCTTGTTGCTGCCTGTTTCGACAACAGCGCTGATATTGCCTGGTGGTCGCGCGAAATCCTCAAACGCAGAGATTATTACGGGGTAACCTCGTTTCTCAATCTTTTCGACAGTTCCTCTGACGTCGACAAGGACCGAATGATCTCACTCGTGTCGAAGCTGTCTGAAGACCAGCTTGACTCGGTTCTGAAAAACGAAAAGATCACTCTCGATTCACTGAAGCCTGAAAATGTCGAAACCCGAGTTTTACGCAGAAAGTTCGCCAAAGAAAATATTACCGACCTCAAGGAACTGCTCTACTATCTTCATGAAGAGCGCGGCTCCGACCTTCACATTTCCATCGGCCTTCCGCCGAGTATCCGAGTGCATGGTGAACTTGTCCGCACGACTTTTGAAAACATAACACCTGAGAAAAGCCGCTTTCTGCTCTTCTCGATCATGAACGATGCTCAGAAGCGCGAATTTAACGAACGCATGGAACTCGACTTTTCTTACGAAATTTCTGACTGTGCCCGTTTTCGCGTCAACGTTTTCATGCAGAAAAACGGCATGGCCGGCGTATTCCGCATTATTCCAAATACGGTGCCGACCTTCGAGGAACTGTCGATCGACAAATCGATCATGGAAAAAATCTGTAACCACAAGGCCGGCCTGATCCTGGTTACCGGCGCGACCGGTTCTGGTAAATCGACTACCCTGGCGGCGATGATCGATCATGTGAACCGTATGCGTTACGATCACATCATTACCATCGAAGATCCGATCGAATTCGTTCACCCTCATAAACGCAGTGTTGTCAGCCAGCGTGAACTCGGAACCAATACTCTTTCGTTCTCGAACGCCCTGCGCAGCGCCCTGCGCGAGGATCCTGACGTCATACTCGTAGGTGAAATGCGCGACCTCGAAACCATGAGTCTGGCGATTGCCGCCTCGGAAACCGGCCATCTGGTTTTTTCGACTCTGCATACCATCAATGCCTACGAGTCGATTCATCGTATCGTTGGCAGCTTCCCGGGTGACGTGCAGCAGACGATACGCATGCAACTCGCCGGCACTATTCGCGGCATTGTCTCGCAGAGACTCGTTCCCGCATATCTCTCGGCCGGCCGCGTTCTGGCTTACGAGGTGCTTATCGGTTCAACTCCGGTGCGCCGCTGCATCAAGGAAGACAAGACGGATCAGCTGCTGTCGATAATGCAGACCGGTCGCCAGGATGGCATGATAACCATGGACCAGTGCCTTGAAGACCTGGTTGTCAGCAAGAAAATTACCTATGAAGATGGTCTCAAGCACGCTGAAGACAAAAAAGACTTTCAGAAGCGTCTTGAAGAAAGGGTCGGCAAGGGCAGCGCCCGGGCCTATGGAATTCCGGCTTCAGAAGCCGTCAAAACCGATAAAACGGCAACGCCGGCCCAGAATCGACCGACCGGGCAACAGCCAGCGAAATCCTGATCAGAGTCAGCAGGCATTTCCATGCCGGCATCGCTCTGTACTGATCAGTCTGCTTGCAATGAACTTTTCAATTGCTCTCCGGCCGGGTTACCATTTGATTTTAAATGATTTGACCGGCTTGTCGATACCCTTGAGCTGGTGGGTTCCGTAGGGTTCGATCTCAAAAATCTGCCGGTTGATGCGCGAGAGAGTGTTTTCTGAAATCACGATCTCAAAGGCATCGGCGACACCCTCGAGTCGTGAGGCCAGATTTACCGCGTCGCCCATGACATCGTTTTCGGTTCTGATCACCGAACCGCTGTTGATGGCGATACGTATGGCAAGTTTTCTTTCTTCCGGGACTGTCTGGTTGAATTCGGTCAGTTTGCGCTGAATTTCGATGGCAGCGAGAATTGAGTTGTTATGGTTCTCGAATACCACCAGAAAGGCATCACCGATCTTTTTCAGGGCTTCACCACCGTATTTTTCGAATACCGGTTTGAGAATTTCATCATGCTGTTTCAGCATCGACATTACCTCAGACAGAGAGGCTTTGGC
This sequence comes from uncultured bacterium, assembly GCA_964474705.1. Lineage (GTDB taxonomy): Bacteria > Muiribacteriota > Ozemobacteria > Ozemobacterales > Ozemobacteraceae > Rifleibacterium. Next base: position 22,441 of record CAYYUI010000013.1, on the reverse strand, counting down.
CGAGAAGGCAGTAAAGCCCTTGACGTCGGTAAACATGATCGAAAGATCGAGGGTGTGACTGACTTTGATGAGCTGGTCGTATTTTTCGAGCTCTTCAAGGGCCTGACGCCGTTTTTCGAGAACCTCATCGAGGTGGTTGTCGGAAAGCATGACTTTCGCTTCGCCTTTGGGCCGCAGCAACGCCGGGTCGACCGTGCCGCCGACGCTTTCAATCATGTCGACGATAGCCTTGCGGTCGATTTCGTTTTCGAGTGTTTCGATATGCTCACAGAGTGGCTCGGTTATCAGCTTGCCAAGGCTGAGAAAGAAATCGGTAATCGCACCTTTGAGCCTGAAATCTTCATGAAAGAAATAGCGGGCCAGAGTTTTAACCGCCCGTTTCATGACGTCAGGCTCTTCGTCAGGCAGCAGGGTTTCCATGATTGCGAAGGCGATACGACGATCTTCGATCGAATCGAGAGCGATAATGCAGCAGAAACGGTAGGCTTTGCTCGGTGAAGTCAGCCCCTGAACCAGACCATCCGGATTGTTGTGGTATACATGACTGAGAATTTTTCCGACCCGGTCGACATCTGCGATAGTAATAACTTCAGAGCGGCGATTGAGCAGCTGATCGAGCATACGCAGAAATTCAGGTTTGTTCTGGGCGGCGGTTTCAAGCATCAGATCAAGCATGATGCCCGGCTGGCAGGTCTGCAGAAATTCTTCTACAGCCTTAACTGAAGAAGGAAACGGATTTCTGGCGAGGCAGGCAATAATAGAACGCAGGTTGCGGGCTGCTTTTTCAACCTGAAGCTGTCTGGCGATAATTTTGGTATCGGCTTCGGAAAGATTTTTCCAGGTGCCGACAGCTTCTGAGACAAGGTGACGGACAGCCTCGTTTGAATGGCTGAACCCAAGAAAAACAGTGCGCCGCAATGCCGGGTTGGCTGCTTTGGTGAGCATCTGTGAAAGCCAGCGTGCTACCTTTTCATCAGGGTGGGTGAGCAGATTGAGAATGGTGTTGACAACGTCCTTCGAAGATATTTCCGGAATCGATGAGAAAACCGATTGAATGCGGTATTCGTCGCTGTTTTCCAGAAACTTGATGACGGCGGGAACGGCATCTGGATGGTTCATTGACAGCAGGGCAGATACAATATGGGGCATCAGGTTAGGCTCTGTGCCATCGTCAAGAATCTGTTTGAGCGTGACGACCGCGCGTGGGCCAATCATCAGCAGCGCTTTGCGCGACCAGAACTGCACGTCGTCGGAGGGATCGTTCAATGCTCTGACAATTGCCGAAACCGAAGCTTCGCCGTAGTTGACCAGGCAGTTGGCGGCCGCGTTTCTTACCGGCCAGTTGCAGTCACCAAGCAGCTTTATGAGCACGTCGATCAGATTCTGGTCGGGGGCTATTCTCTGCAGAACGCCAAGCAGGAAGAGTCTCTCCTGCTTGTTGCCGGTTTCAAGAATGCGAATGACGGGGTTCAGGGCGAGACCGCCGATTGACCCGATAATCTTGATGATCTGAAAGCGCAGGTTCTCATCTTCGGTGCCAAGATTCTTCAGGAGAATTTCAAGATTGAGATTCGGTTTGACTGCCAGGCAGTCGGAAGCGTAATCGGCAACAATTCGATCATGATCGGACAGACAGTTGATAAGAGTGTTGGTTGCTTCATCGCTTTTCAGCCGTGCAAGATTCTCGATGGCAAGCATGCGATACTCTTGATCGGTGGCTGAAAGCAGTCTGTTGATCAGAGGCATGGATTTTTCGCCGAGCAGATTGACGAGAATTCGGATAATATCGTATCTGATCAGCGAATCAGCTTTGCTGAACGCAACGGTCAGGCGGTCGAAGACCTTTGAACCGAGCAGTTGCAGTTTTTCGGCCGCCAGGCGCCTGATAGCCCACGAAGGGTCAGACAGGCAGTGAATGAGAAAGTCGATGGCCGGTGCGGTTCCGAGTTCGCCAAGAGCTGATACTACCGCGTAACGCAGGGCAAAAGACCCTTCGGCGTAAAATTTCTGCAGTTCGCCAATGACGTTGTCCTGACCGATTTTTACAAAGAGAGCGATAACGCTGTGATTGGGCACTTTTGCCGGGGTAATGATTATCTTGCGCAGGTCATCGAGGATGAGGTCACCAAATAAAAGAAGTTTTTCAAAACATAGTTTTCGCACCGCCCAGTTTGCATCGTTGAGCATCTGGTAGAGAGAGCGGGCGCTCTCGATCGTTTTGTGAACTGCAATGGCGCGTACCGCATAACCGCGCAGTTCTGATTCGCGATGAGTAAGAACGTGCCTGACCTTAGCCAGGGCTTCTTCGCCGCCCTGATTACCGAGCACATACAATATCCAGTAGAACTGATCAGGATTGTTTTCGTCAAGATTGGCCGCAAGCAGTTTGCTGATGCCCGGACCCCATTCTATGAGGGTTTTTGCGGCAGCTTCGCGCTTGTGCCAGGCTTTGTCGCTGAGCAGTGCAATGACAGCAGTGGCGGCTTCGTTGCTGTGATCTATGAGAAGAGCGTTCAGTCCTTCACGCCAGAGTGCGTCGTCAGTGTTTTTGATCAGTTCGTAAGGCGACCGGCTCATCAGGTTTCCTCAGGAGGGTGCTAGCGCAGTGTTGATTATTGACCTTAGATTAACATATAATCGACTGCAATGTGAACAATTTTAAGGAGACGAGCATGCCTCTGTATGAATTTTCATGTGCCGGGTGCCGAAAAAAGTTTACCATACTTTGTCCGATAAGCCGGCGGGATGACAGTCATTCCTGTCTGCATTGCGGTTCCACAAAGACGCAGAGACTTGTTTCGCGTGTCAAAATGGTGCGCAATGAAGAGCAGATGATGGAATCCCTTGCTGATCCGACAAAAATGTCGGGGCTCGACGAAAACGATCCACGCACTTTTGCCACCTGGGCCAAAAAAATGGCCAGAGAAATGGGCGAAAACATGGATGATGAGATTGAAGCCATGGCCGAGGAAGAATTGAACAAGCCGGCAGGCGAGGATGCCGGTCAGTCGTTTCCTTCAGATGCCGGTGGCGACGACCAGCCGTAAATCTGGCGCAATGCCTCGTAGACGGTTGCAGCGGCAGCCGATGAAACGTTCAGGCAACGGGCATTTCTGATCATCGGCAGGGTGATCAGGCTGTTTTCGCTTCTGGCCTTTTCATACACCCGGTCAGGCAAACCTGCTGATTCTGAGCCGAAAACCAGTGCATCGCCCTTTTGAAATGCGGGAGCAGCATAATGACTGTTTCCATGCGCCGAAAGATAGAAAACCCGCCGGCCTGACGCCCAGGCAAAAAAATCGTCGAGATCATCGAGAATGGTTGGATTCAGGGATTTCCAGTAATCCATGCCGGCCCGCTGCAGAGCTGTGTCGGTCAGCCTGAAGCCCAGTGGTCTTACCAGAACAAGCTCTGCTCCGGTTGCACAACACAGGCGTGCGATGTTGCCGGTATTCTGCGGAATGTCAGGCTCGATAAGGACGACACTGAGTATTGGACTTTCAGGGGTCGGGATGAAGAATTCCTGATCTGACATTGTTTAATCCTGGAGGCGGGTTGCACCGACCACGAAAAAGCTTACCTTGAAAGCGCCGTTACGGTCGGTTCGTTCGAGGCGGTCGATCGTCAGGTCGCCGAAACCTTTGCGTTGCCACAGCGACGAAATTTCGGTCTTCGTGAAAAAATGAATGGTGCCAAGACCGGCAACCGGACCTTCACTGACATCTCTGAAACTGTGGGCATCGAGGCGGGTGCCGCTGCCATAGCCGGTAGTTGCTTTTGTGAACAGCACCGATGCGAAGAATCTGCCGCCGGGCTTGAGAATGCGCGCTATTTCACCCAGTATCGTTCTGATACCTGCCGAAGTATTCGAAGCCAGGGCGCCGATCTCGACAACGGCGTCGAAACAGCGGTCAGCAAATGGCAGCGCGCCGGCATCAGCCTGAAAAAAAGCCGGTGGTCTGGTTTCCTGCCGGCATAATTCGCGGGCGCGGGGGAGTGCTGCGTAAGCGCCGTCGAAGGCAAAGGTCGAAAAGCCTTCACGACTTAAAAACCATGTGTTGGCACCGGTTCCGCAGCCGAGGTCGAGTACACGTATCTGTTGGCGAACTGCCGGCGGGTAGGCGCGTGACATGTATCTTACCAGTTCTTCGGCCGGGTATTTACCCCAGTTTCGGCTTTCGTGAACTTCGTTCCAGCGATTATCAAAGGTTTTCATTATTTGCTCCATAATGATAGTGCAGCAGAATCAGAGGTTGGCAGCCGGTCAGCTTCTGCCAGGTCTGCGACAGTTTTTCATATATTTCCGGGATGTGAATTCGCCGACCAATGTAAAAGTTCTGCCTGACCGGTGAAAAGCCTGATTTAAAACGAAAAAGCTTGTCGTCATCTGCCAGTGACAACCCGCCGCCAAGATGCAGCAGACGGCGCTCGTTGCCCGCAAACCGACGGGCGGCTTCAAGCATAAGAAAAGCATTGGCCTGCAGATCGTGAAATGCCGGGTCAGAGGCTCCGAGGTGATAGTGGGCCGACTGCGTATCGAGCAGGAACACGGCTGCAGCAGCCAGATCACCGCCGGGGGTGAAAATTCCGGCAAAATGGCGGCTTTCGCTGGGGATTGCTTCAAGGGCGGCAAAATACGCCGGCGAAAATAGATAATAAGGCCGGGCAGCGAGTCGCTGCATGGTCTGCAGGTAAAGTTCCGAAAAGGCTTTCAGATCAGGCAGATTCTGCATGCAGAGGTTTTCACGACAGGCCCGCCGCCAGTTCCTCTGCCGGGCCGGTGTGCATTGACCGAGCATTGAGTCGAAACTCTGCTGCAGGTCGACACTGACGGTTATTCGGTTGTGACTGACGCTGCAGTAGTCAGTGAACTCATTGTGCCAGTCATTCAGGGGATTGAACCTGATGAATTCGGCAACTATGCGGTTATGCCGAGCCCAGTCGGTAAACAGGTTTTTGAACTCTGCTATGCAGGCCGCGTTTGCAGCAAACAGCTGGGGGCCTCCATAACCATAGGCGGTTTCAAGATCAGCGAATCCCGTGCCCCCGATCAGTGCAGAAACAGGTCGAATGAGAAAAGGATAAAAAATGCGGCATGGCCGGCAATGGTAATACACTGCCGCGGGTTGGCCGTCTCCGTTGCCTGCACAGGCGGCATGATAGGCATGGCTGTAATACACCTTGCCGGCAAAATCAGGCAGTTCCTGGTAAATTTCGTTCCAGCGCTGCGCCGAGGTTATGAACTCAAGGCTCAAGATCGGTTACCTCGCCAAGATCTGACCAGGTCAGGGGTTCATCGGCAGCGACGTCGCGGGTAAGGCGGCGGTTCAGAGCCTGTGGCAGAAGCTCCGGCGCTATTCCTGCGGCAGGTCTCTTGATTGCCACATTACTGCCGGTAAGGGTTTCGCCGGCACGCAGGTCGCGGGCGGCCACCAGACCGCGGCGTACCAGAGGCATATTGACCATTTCTGATCGAGTGGGGCTCTTGATGCCGTTGCCCATCATTTCGACGGCACGGCGCAACGACCTGACCATAGCGGTGAACTCATCGGGCTCCATTGAAGCGGCGTGGTCGGGGCCGGGCATACCGCGATCGAGAGTCAGGTGCTTTTCAATGATGATGGCACCCAGAGCTGTGGCTGCAATAGCGGCCTCGTTGCCGATGGTGTGATCAGAAAAACCCACCGGCAGGCCGAATGCCTGCTGCATAGTGGTAATGGCACGCAGATTAGCTTCTGTTGCCGGTGCGGGGTATTCGGTGGTGCAGTGCAGCAGAATGATTTCGGCGGCGCCGGTATCTTTCAATGCTTCGATGGCTTTCTGAACTTCTCCGAGAGTTCCCATGCCGGTTGAAAGAATAACCGGGCACTTTTTGCAGCCGATACTGCTGAGAAACGGCAGGTTCGTCAGTTCGCCCGAGCCGACTTTTACCGCGGCCGAGCCGATGTTGCAGAGCAGGTCGAGACTCTTTTGCCCGTCCGGGGTCGAAAGAAACATCAGACCACGGTTCTCGGCGTAATCTTTCAGATCGCCAAAATCAGCAAAAGCGAGTTCAAGGCTTTCGAGAAGCTGGTATTGATCGGCAACGGCCAATTTCTGCTGATACGGAGCCGTCGCCGCATAGCGGCCGGTGCATTCCCAGGCCTTGAAAGTCTGAAACTTGATGATGTCGGCCCCGGCTGCGGCTGCGGCGTCTACCAGTCGTCTGGCAAGTTCGACGCTGCCATTGTGATTGACACCGGCTTCGGCGATAATGATCGGCTGTCTGGAAAATCTCTGCAAAAATGATGGCTGGGTCATTTCAGCTTTTGAACCTGGCGGCGTCAGCGTATTCGCTGAGATTCCGTCTGATCCAGGCAATGGTTTCATCAAGCCCCTCTTTGAAACTGTGCCCTGGTCGCCAGCCCAGCTCGCTTCCGGCTCTGGCAGCGTTGCCGATCAGACGCATGACCTCAGAGTCGGCGGGTCGATTTCTCGACTCTTCATGAATAATCTCGATGTCGATACCAATCAGTTCGGCTATCAACTCTGCCGTTTCGCCTATGGTGTGTGAGTTTCCGGTGGCAAGATTGAACACTTCGCCATGACCTGGAGCCATGGCTGCGGCGGCAGCGAACCCGGCGGCAGTGTCGGCGACATAATTGAAATCGCGCACCGGTCTGGTATCGCCGAGCATGATGCGTTTTCCCTGCAGAGCCTGCGCGATGATCGTCGGAATGACGGCGCGCAGCGACTGGCGAGGACCGAATGTGTTGAAGGGTCTGACGATGGTGACCGGCAGACCGAACGCGCAGTTATATGATCTGCCGAGCATGTCGGCAGCAATTTTGCTTGCCGAGTATGGTGACTGCGGCTGCAGCGGGTGATTCTCATCGATCGGAACGTGGATGGCGGTACCATACACTTCGCTGGTTGAAGTGAGCACCGTCAGTCTGGTTTTATGACGTCGCGCCGCTTCGAGAACGTTGAGGGTGCCGTTAACGTTGGTTTCAATATAACTCTGCGGCGCAGTATAGGAAAATGGAATGCCGATCAGAGCGGCAAGGTGAAAGACGGTATCGCAGTCGGAAATAAGACTGTCGACCATAAACGGATCGCGGATGTCGCCCTGAACGATGGTCAGGGCAGGGTGGGTGACATCGCGCAGCCAGCCATGGTCAGAACGGGAATTGTACCTGGTCAGCGCCCTGACTGTAGCGCCATAACTCAGCAGCAGTTCAGCAAGATGACTGCCGATAAAGCCTCCGGCACCGGTTACGGCAACTGTTCGGCCGGCAAAAAAATCAGAATTCATAATGGCCTGCCAGCGAAGCGAAACTGTCGCGTGCTTTTGAGTAATCATGCGGATTTCCGATGTCGAGCCAGAATTCAGAGACCGGGTAGCAGCTGACGCCGCCCAGGCTGTTGATGGCAAGCTTGATCAGATCCGGCATGTCGAAACGCTGCCCGGCTGAAATGTTCCCAAGCAGCGATGGTTCGAGAACATATACGCCGGCATTGATAAAAATACTGTGAGATGGCTTTTCTTCAATATCGAGAAGCTCGTCGCCACGCATCTGCAAAACGCCGTAGGGTATCTGAAAATTGAATTCACGGGTACAGACGGTCAAAGGCTTGGCACCGGTCTGGTGAAACTCGAGAAGATTACCAAAGTTGATCGGCGACAGAATGTCGGCATTCATCAGTATGAATGGCTGCTCTGGCAGCGTTGGCAGCAGTGACAGTGAGCCGGCGGTTCCCAGGAATTGCTCTTCCTCCAGAAAACTGATGTTTACCCCGACAACCGGGTGGTCGGCAAAATGCTGACGAATTTTTTCAGCTTTGTAGTTGATCGAAACATAAATGTTTTCAATGCCATGGCGGCGCAGCTGCTCGATGATGAGAGCGATGATCGGGCGGCCGCCGACCGGCAGCAGCGGCTTGGGAATCTCGCGGGTTATTTCGCCGAGGCGCGAGCCAAGACCACCGGCCATGATCACCGCAATATTTGGGCGGGGTTTTCGGGCAATCAGGTCTTTCAGCTGCACGAGTCTGACTACCCGCATCTGACGGTCGACAACCGGCAGATGTTTGATCGATCGATTGGTCATAAGAAACAGCAGTTCATCGTCAGGTGTGTTCTGCTGTGCGGTTATCGGTCTGGTGTTCATCAGCGCCGAAATTGGGCTGACAAGGTCAGCACCCCTGATGATACCGCGCCTGATATCGCCGTCGGTTACCGTTCCGATCAGGTGCTCTTCTGCGTCAACTACCAGGGCGATTTCAAACGCAGTATCGTCGATAACTCTCAGGGTTTCGAGAATACTGGTCTGCGGGGTTATTAGTATTTTTTCGAACGATCTGCCGATAACTGCACCTCGTGCCGTCTGATATACTGCAGAAGAGAATAACAGAATCAGCATTCCTGGTAAACAGGTTTTGTTGCCAACGCCTCGACATTTCATATTGTTTTCTATGGCAATATGGTAATATGGGCGAAACAAGGTCAAGAGGTAATGATGAGCGAAGCTTTCCCACGTCGTTTCTGGCAATTCTTATGCGGTTTGCTTGCGGTTCTGCTCTTGCTGGTGTTTTTCAAAAATGCCTGGGTTTGTGACGATGCTTACATCAATTTCAGGTCTATCGAACAGCTGTATGCCGGCAATGGCCCGAACTGGAACCCGCATCAGCGTGTTCAGGGTTATACAAGTCCTTTATGGTACTGGATACAGGCGCTTTTCAGATTTGTCTCGCCCGATCATTTTTTTAACGTCATTCTGCTGTCTCTGATCGTTTTTTTGCTGCTGGGAATGGTTCTGCATCGGTATTTTGGTGCCGGTGAGCGCCTGGCAATGGTATTGCTGACGGCTGCAGCTTCAAATGCATTTTTTGATTTCACCACTTCGGGGCTTGAGAATATTTTAGGCTATCTGTTGCTGGCGACAGCTGTGCTGGCCGGTTTTGCATCAGAGAGAAATTCTGAATCGGCAGACCGTAATTATCGTTGTTCTCTATTTGTCTTTTCTCTGGCCGGCCTCTGCCGTCACGATCTGCTTTTGCTGATACTGCCAGCGGTTCTGGTGCTGATAAGTGAACGGAATGAGTCTGCTGAAACGAGGCAGCGTTTGGCCGGCCTGAGATTTATTTTGCCACTTGCCATCTGGTCGCTGTTTTCGCTGTTATACTACGGTGCTTTGTTCCCGAATACCGCCTATGCAAAGCTGATGACCGGTATCAGCAGGTTTGAGCTGATCCAACAGGGTTGCCGTTATCTTCTGGAAACCCTGTTCGCTGATCCTTTAACCATTCTGGTTCTGGGTGCCGGCATTCTCGCCGCATGGCTCACCGGCCGGCGGTATTGTCGCTCCCTGGCTTCAGGTGTGGTCCTGTACATTCTCTACGTGTTGTGGGTTGGTGGTGACTTCATGAGAGGGCGCTTTCTTTCGCTGCCGTTTCTTGTGTCGCTGCTTTTGTTGGCTGAATCTGGCTTTTATGAAAAGATCAGTTCTGCCCGGCCGGCATTGATGCGCGGCATGACTATAATTCTCGTGATCTTCCTTTTCGTGTTTCCACATACTCCGGTTAACACTGGTTTTGGGTTCCAGGACTTTTCCCTTAACCATGGAATTGCTGATGAACGTGGCTATTATTTCGATGTCTGTTCCCTTTATGCCTATCTTTACAGCCAGCCGGGCGAGATTTTTCCCGACTTCGAGTGGAGTCAGATCGGCCGACAGATCGCTGTTTCAGGTGTCGCTTATCTTGAAAACGATTTCAACGGCATGCTTGGTTTCTGGGCCGGAACTCGACCGATTATCATCGACCGTCTCGCTCTGACTGATCCGTTTCTGGCCAGACTGCCCGTAAGTGACGCAAAAAGTTGGCGTATCGGTCATTTCAAGCGCGAAGTTCCAGCTGAGTATCGCAAAAGCATTGAATCAGGGAAAAATTGTTTTTCCGATGCCTCTGCTTCGGCTTTGTATGAAAATGTTCTGCTTGCGACGCAAGACTCCCAACTTTTTTCTTTAAAAAGACTGCTGGCGATTGTAAAATTGAACACAGGCTTGAAATAAACCTGCTGCTCCCACCCGGAGATAAAAATGATGCATCTTGAAGCGATTGTTGAAGCTTTGACGGCACTTACCGACCGTTATGGCATCACTATTACCGAAGTGCCTGAGCGTTTGCGTGAAAAAATTCTCACGATGACAGGTCGTGAACATGCTGACAACCTCGAAATGCTTCTTCAGCCTCTTCTGCAGAATTTTCTGCGCCCGATCCGCATTCGAGCGGGGCACAAGGTTGAAGAGCGTGTCATAGCTGACGCTGTGACCAGAACAGCTGCCCTCGAAGGTTTTTCGCAGGAGCAGGCCCGAAAGATAATTCAGGTCTGGGTGAAAATTTTCAAGGTTAAACCGGTTAAATCGCTGATTGAAAACCAGATGGCTGACGAATTTGACGAACTTGACAAACAGCTTGAGATCAAGGATGACATCAGGCTGATCACTGACGCCAGTGTTGAGAAGGTTTTCAACCCGTTCGACCAGGCTTCAAAAGTTGTGGAACCGCAGGTTGCCGACTTCGACGGCAAGTTTGGTGACGGGTCAAACGAGAAGGTCGCGGATTTCAAGATCAGCGATGCCGAGAATCAGGTCAGTCTTAACGTCGAGAGCTTCGATCTGAGTTTCGATGATGTCGAAAAAGAGGCCCCGGCTTCGCACAAAGGCCTGTCTGGCCGTGACTCAGGCAAAACTAAGCGCGGTCGCCCGACCGTTACGTCTGCGGGCGAAACTTCCAGCAGTCAGATGGCGACTGGTCAGAGCGGCTCGAAATATACTATCGACGATGCTTTCAAACAGTTACGCAACAACAATTTCGACATGGCATCGAAGATAATGATGGAACTGGCGCGAAGCGGCAACAGCAAAGCTCAACTGCATCTGGGCGAATTCTATCTGATGGGCACCGGGGTCGAAATCAGCGAGGACAAGGCCAAATACTGGCTGCGAAAAGCGGCAGCCCAGGGGTCGTTTCCCGCGAAGAAAAAACTCGATGACCTCGAGAACGGCGATGGTTCAGGCGGCTGTTTTGGCTGTTTTTTTACCCTGATAATTGTTGGGGGCGCTCTGAAACTGCTGACGGTTCTCGCCGGGATGTAAAATTTTGCCTTTTCAGGCCTGCATATTTATCAGTATGGTCGCAAACAGGCTGAACAGCAGAAAAGTCGCCAGAATGATATGATTGGTCGGATTGGTTGCCGACCAGTCCGGTTTAAATGCTTTGCCAGCTATCAGCAACCGCCCAGGCGTATTTTCGCAATCAGTTTTCTGCAGAAAGAAAAAGGCGAGCGCCGCAAAATAGTAGATGACTGTCACCGGCAATGCAAAAACAGCCGCCTTCATAAGAGAGTCAAGTTTTGCAAAAGCCGGAAAAGCCTGAATGAAGCCGTAGATCGTGTTGCCGCTTTGCAGCAGAAGCATCAGCAGTAATATACCCACGAGAAAATTCCGTTTTTGTGTCGTTGCCATAGTTTATTCCTGAATTGATTATATGAGATCCGATTCTCTGGCGAAACGAAGCAATTGTAGTCTTGAAACCCGATATTCACTATGAGATGACAAGTAATCTCTCCCCCAGGCAGCGACTGCCGCGTCGCTACGCTCCTCGCAGTGACAGAGGTTCTGTGTCATTGGTCGGGTTCGTTCGCACTCCGGCGACTCCCCGACATTTGGCCATCCCTTGCCTTCGCGGGCAAAGCGAAGCAATTGTAGCCTTGAAACCCGATATTTACTATGAGATGACAAGCAATCTTTTCTCCAGACAACGACTGCCGCGTCGCTACGCTCCTCGCAGTGACAGAGGTTCTGTGTCATTGGTCGGGTTCGTTCGCACTCCGGCGACTCCCCGACATTTGGCCATCCCTTGCCTTCGCGGGCAAAGCGAAGCAATTGTAGCCTTGAAACCCGATATTCATTTTGATATGACAACCATCTTTTCCCCAGGCAACGACTCTCACCTCACTGCACTCCTTGCGAAGCGCATGGCTGCGCGAGTGTCAGAGCGAATGAGGAATTAGAGCGCTCCGATCCAGTGACAAAGTTTGTGTGCCACTGCTATTGATGATGGCGGCCCTGAACCCGACTTCATGACGAAGAGGTTTTTCACCGCTGATAGTTTAGCATCAGGGTTGACAAAAGAATAGAAAAAACGCTTGACGCGATGCAGCAAGAAATGTTATCTTTGCAGCATAAATATATAGGCAAGGGAGTTCAAGCTTTGAGCCATCAAACATTGGTCTGGTCTGCGTTGATTCTGTATGTTGTCGTCACTTTCGCTTTGACTGTTCGCGGCATGCGCCGCACCAAAGACCTGGCAAGTTTTGCCGTCGGCAACAAGGATATTGGGCCATTCTGGGTCGGTCTTTCGCTGACCGCACAGTTAACCAGTGTTGCAACCTTTGTCGTCAATCCCGGGCTGGTTTACCATTACGGTTTTTCAGCCCTGCTTGGTCTGGGTTTTGCTGCCGGCCTGGGAATCATGGTTGGCCTTATCATGCTTTCCGGTCCTTTTATGAAAGTGGGCGACAAGGTCAAGGCGTTGACGATTCCGCAATGGATCGGCGCGCGTTATGAATCAAAGGGCTTGCGTCTGTTTTTTGCGATTATCTCTCTCAGTCTGGTGAGCTTCATCGTGCTCATCGCGGTAGCGATTGCCCTGACTCTTTTCAGCCTGCTGCAGATGAGTGATCTGAGTTCAACCACCTGGCTGGTAGTCGGCATCATGGCTTTCGTATTTTCTTATACTCTGCTTGGGGGTGCCAACACTTCGACCTATACCAATGCCATTCAGGCTCTGATAATGCTTCTGGTTGCCTTTATCATGATTTTCAGCGGTTATGAGCATTTCATGTCCGGCGAAGGCCTGTTTGCCAAGCTGGCAGCCATCGACCCGGGCCTGACGTCTTTCGCAAACCCCGCTTCCTTATACTTCCGCAACTTTTTCGAAGTTTTCTTCTGCAATTTCCTTGTCGGTCTGGCCATCGTCTGCCAGCCGCACATTCTCGGCAAAGCTTTTCTGCTCAAGGATTCGAGCCAGATCAAAACTTATCTGGTCACCGCGATTCTTGCCGGCATGATATTTGTTTCTGTAATGCTCGTCGGCCTGTATGCCCGGGTAACCCTGCCGCAGCTGACCGCAATCGACCGGGTTGTGCCGACTTATATAGCGATGAATTTCGGCTCGGCAACCCAGGTTCTTATCAGTATCGGTCTGCTCTGTGCCGGGATCTCGACTCTTGAAGGTCTGCTTCTGGCGCTTTCAGCAATTTTTTCCAGCGATATCTATCTGGCCCTGAAACCGATCAGCAGCCCCGAGAATCGCGAAGCCGAACTCAAAAAAGCTCTGCTCTTCGGAAAAATCGCTCTGGTTATCGTCGGCATCGGTTGTGTTGCTCTCTCGATATGGCAGCTCAACAACCCGACCGGCGGTTCGGTGGCTATTTTTGCTCAATATGGCGTCTATCTGCTCTTTACCGCTACCTTTCTGCCGATCGCCTGCGGTCTGTTTCTGCCTGCAGTCACCCGTGAGATCGTCACCGCCGGCGTAATCGCCTCAACGGTGTTCTATTTCCTGCCTGCCATTCTCTACAAATTTGCTGCAACGCTTCCGTTCATCAGCATGGCAAACAACCCGGCAATTCTCGCTACTTCCGGTATCATCGCCGGCTGGATTGTCGTTGGTTTTGGCCTCGCAACCCGGCCCAGAACGGTTGAGGTCGATGCTTCGGCTGCCTGAAACTCGAGATAATGAAAAGGGCTGTTTCACAATGGTGAAACAGCCCTTTTTAACAGATTTTTAAAGCTGTTTCAGAGCGCTATCAAGCCATTTCAGGTCTTTCTTGACATCGGCGGCGACAAAACTGCGGTCGGCGTCAGTCCATTTTGCCGGTTCAAGTTGCTTTGCAGCATTCTTGAGATATGAGAGGCGCAGCTTTTCCATGTCCTGGTGGCGGCCTTTTACCTGAGAAAGATGTTCCGGTATGACGATGCTTTTGCCGTTGACGCCTTCTTCCGGGTTGCCGCGTCTGACTTCGATACCCATTTTGCGGGCGAATGACAACTGTGAATTATGGTGTTTCCCGGCTCCGGTGTATTCGGTTTCCTGAACCACGATGATTTTGTCCTGATCGAGTTCGCGTGCCAGGGCTACTGCCCCGGTCAGACTGGTATTGCCGGCCGGTCCGCGCTCGATGCCCTCCAGTTTGGCAAGCAGTTCGGTGATATAAAAGACTTCGCCCTGATTGACCAGAATGTAATCGTCCATATAGCGCATGCTGCGGGCAGCATTGCGCGGCACATCGACCCGGTCGGGCCAGGTGGCGAACGGAACGCCGAACCCGGTATGGCCGGTCGTGAAGGATTTCCGGTTGAAATCATGGTCAGAAGCCATGTGCAGACCCGACAGATCGACCGAGCAGGCAATGACCCTGGCTTTGCAGTTGGCCGCCAGCAGGCCGCGTGCTGTGCCGGTAAGATTGCCACCGCCGGCATGGGTGATCATTACCGCATCCGGGTCGCGGCCGGTCATGTCTCTGATCTGCCGGGTGAGCTCAAAACCGAGGGTTTCGACGCCTTTGATTCCGAAAGGCGTGTAGAGAGAAGCGTTGAAATAACCTGTTTCTTCGAGGGTCAGCAGCAGATAATAGAAAAGTTCCGGGCCTACCGAAAGCTTGATGACTTCGGCACCAAAAGCTTCACATTTGCGGCCTTTTTCAACGATTTCCGGCTGTCCGATACCTTTCGAATCGAAGACTTCCTGAACGATGATGCAGCGCAAACCACGCTGGGCCGCCTGTGACGCAACCGCCGCCCCGTAGTTGCCCGAAGTCGCTGCGATCAGGCCTTTATAGCCTTTCTTCTCGGCGACATAAGCTGAGATTGAAGCACGGCGCGCCTTGAAACTGCCGGAAGCATTGGCAGCCTCATCTTTGACGAAGATGCGGGCGCCTTTTCCCGGAGGGCTGATCTTGCGAACGGCGGCAGTCAGGTTGTGGAGCTCGAACATCGGGGTATTGCCAACCTTGGTTTCGGTCTGAATTTTTATGATGTCTTCGAGAGAAAACCCACAGTCGTCCATCATCCGTTCATAGTCGAAAGCCAGTTCGCCCTGGCGATAAACTTCGTAGTCGAGGCCCATCGAAGATTTCATGATCTCGTTTTTGCGGGCCATTACAGCCTGATATGAATTGTCTCTGGTCATAATTCTCCTCCCAGGCCGATATTCAGCAATTCTTCGACGGTATCGCCGAAATTGTGGGTGTAATGCGGTTTGATGACATTAAGAGTGCCGCTGACCAGCCTGCCGCTCATCGTTCTAATGGTAACTTCGCTGCCATAAAGCGAGTCGGTGGTGAGAAAACCGGCAACCTTCATGACATAAGGAGTCCGGCGCGTATCTTCAGGAATCTGCGGCGCCCGCTGTTCGGGCGTCAGCAGTATCTTTTCGATTTCAACCCAGGTTCCAGCTTTAACTTCATTCATTCTTGACCTCTTTCGCATGCACAGGCAAACATTGCATCAGCACGAAGAACTTTGCGCTTTTTCTTTGCAACCTCGGTCATGGCAAAAAAGCTGACAGAAGGTTTTTGTGCATAATGCCGATGTTTGCACGCAGCATACCTTTTCTGATTGAAAAATAATATACCGGCCCGGTCGGGCCGGTTGCCTAATTATAGCACTGCCGCAGCAAAGAGCAAGAGTCTTCGTCGTCAGAAAAAAAGCCCGTCGGCAGGCTTTGTATCACCTGTCGACGGGCTTTTGCCTTGACCATCAGTGCTGATGGCGACAGAGCGGATCGCAGACGATAAACTTCTGCCGGTCGTTGACCAGATAATCGGCTTTGGCAGGCAGCGAGTCGACAGTCGAAGCCCTGATCGAAGCCTGACCGGAAAGAGTATTTGAAAATCTTGCTGAGATGACACTCCAGTCATCGAAATCCAGCAAAGGATTCACAGTTGAGGAGTCGGTGACATTGAGGTTCATACTCAGATTGGTGTCGGTTTTATCACCATCTCCATTGAAGTCGACACCACTGGTGCCGCTGCGTCCCAGCCCTGCTGCTTCGGAAATTTTCGTTTCGTCGATCGGGGCACCAAGGCCGTCAGAATAATCGATCGGCATGTCGGCGGTATAGACGTTGTTTATCAGTGATTTTGTGCCATTTTGCAGATACCTGGTTGCAAAAGTAGTTTCGCCGGCATGAACATAGCGGTAGAAATAGTAACGGTCACCCTCGTTGTTGCCAATGGTTGGCAAACCATTGTGTGAATACATATAGTTCATGATGCTGTAATAGTTTGGTTTGAAATTCACTTCTTCGTTGCCGCCATGATTGAGGCCAAGGTTATGCCCGAGTTCGTGCATAATCGTCGATGCCTGCGAGTTGTTGAGGTAGTTGAGTTCTTCTGCGGGTGCCACTGAAAACTTTTTGTCTTCCTGACCGAGAGTGATGACAAAATCATTGCCATTCATTTCGCCAAGTCCGCTGAATTCTTCACCTGGTGGGCAAAGATAACCCATCAGACAGTAATGGAAGACCGGCATTTTGGCAATCGGAAAGTTTGCTGCCTTATAGGCATAGGCGTTTTCTGCACCTGTAAACGGAGACAGATTCAGATAGGCATTATAGGTTACCGTGTGCTCACGGCCGTCCATACAATATTGTGCAACTGATGTGCCGAACAGGGTGCCGACATCGAAATGGATGTTGATGCTCTTGCGGGCAAAAGCTGCCTGTATTTTCTGCAACGCTTCGATTCTTGGCGTCACTGCGAGTGGGTCAGGGCAATCAGACGGCTTCATGTAGTCGATATGAACAAAAATGTCTTTGGTGCCGGCTCGGGCACCCCAATCGTAGTATGGCAGGCCGCAGAAGGTTTTGCCGGGAGCTTCGTTGGCATCAGGAATGCCGTCAAAATCTCCATCGATGTCGGATGTCACATCGTTGTAAGCAGCCGGGGTGTGAAACCCTCTTAATGCCCAGTTCGCTGCAGTATTGTCGTCGTTGCTTTCAAGATTGCGGGCCAGTGCGTAACCAATGTTGGAGGGCATTTCGCCGGCAGCTGGACCTGACCACTGGCTGGAACTGGTTGGAACTCCATAATCGTTTTCTGAAACGGATAAGCCGCCAAACTTAACGTAGTCTACTGTGATGTCGGAGCTATTTCTAAGATCAATGTAACCATAGTTTTCCCAATATGGGATCTCACCATTAACAGTGGAACCATGGACGATCTGTGGCCCGGCAAAATAGTGGGAATCGTTATTGAATCTGACAACCACGAAAGCACCAGGTAAAAGATCAAAGCTCGGAAGTTGAAATTTCGTCGAGCTAGAAACCAATTTTGTTGTAAAAGAGAATGAGCTAGTTCTTATCGAATAGTTCTGTAGGCTCAGAGTGCTGTTTGATTTATTCACGAATTCAACCCAGCACGGAATATTCGAATAACCATTTAGTTTTCGGCTGCCGATTTCGCTGATCATAAGCTCAGGGCCGGTGCCAGTGTTGATGGCGTTAACGGTAATAGTAACAGCGGTCGACTCGGTCGAGGCATTCTTGTCGTCGTAAGCAACTGCCTTCAGAGAATAGGTGCCGGCGTTGGGCATGACCCAGGTCATGGCGTAAGGTTTAAAGTTGTCGCTGCTGATGAGGGTGCTGCCCTGATAGAATTCGACTTTGCTTATTGAACCGTCGGCATCAGCGGCGGTGGCTTCGAGGCTGACCGATGAGCCGTAGGTGTAGGTTGAATTTGCAGTCGGGGCAGCCAGACTTACCGTCGGTTTTTTGTTCACCAGCCCTGAGCTGGTAATGGTAACGCTAACCGGAGAAGAAACTCCGGCAAAGCCTTTATCGTCATAGGCCCGTGCCACGAGTTTATATTCGCCGGCGGTCATTTCCGACCAGCTGTAGGTCCAGGGGGAGGCGGTCGCCCTGCCGATGACTGTGCCGTTGGCCAGAAATTCGACTTCTTTGATGTTGCCATCGCTGTCAGCTGGGCTGGCGGTGATCGTCAGACTCTGGTTGTCGGCAGAAGTGGCGCCGGTGGTCGGCGCGGTCAGCGACACTGTTGGCGGCAGGTTCAACACATCGACAAAATTGGCAGTGGCAGCGCCTGTGTCTTTATTGAGAGTGTACGGATGAATCACACCGTTCGGTTTTTTAACAAAAACGGAAATATTGGCAGAGGCATCGACGAAGAGGTTGGTCGCCACCGGGCCTTTTGATGGGTCGAATGTATAGATTTCGTCAGTGAAATAATGATCCCATTCGAGGTTTTTGTTGGTTATGCCGACAATTTCGGTATACGAAATTTTGCTGGTGTTCCAGCGGCAGACCATCGGCGACTTTTTCAACAGATTGTAGCCGCTGATCAGATAATCGGTGCTCGAGAAGGGCAGTGCCTGGTCTATCAACCCCTGGTTCATCAGCATGCTCTGCTTTGCACCTGTCTGAATGTTGTGACTTGTTACCAGGCTGAGCATATGCTCATCGTTACGCCACTCAATCAGCGAATAGTCGAAACCCTGGCGCAGAATTCGCTTAACGGTGAAGTCTGCTGGTAAAACAGTGGCAATGGCTTCGGTGCCGAGAATCGACTCGTAGGTTACCTGCCAGACCTGGCTTGAAGCGTCATTGAATCCGGTAAGTTTCCGGGTAGTGTTGTCGTAGACGACCTTGATCATGCCGGCGGGTTTAATCTGATCGATCAGCGCCGCCATGACCTGCGAATAGATGTTCTCGCTGTTGGTATCGAGTTGTCTGATGGCGGTCAGCAGATTGGTGGCGATGCTCGAATTGGCAGCAGCCATGAGGCTGTCGTTGTTGATCGCTTCCTGAAGGGTGGTGGCCAGAAGGTCGGCCTGCAGCCTCGAACCCGGCGGCGATACTTCAACTTCGGTTGTCGTTTCGGCTTTCAGATCGCCGGCGCCATGAAAGCTTCTCCAGCCGCTGACATGGGAATTTTCCAGTTCGACTCTCACTAATGCCAGCCCGGTCGGCAGAGCAGAGATAGTGGTTTCAGCCTTTCCCAAGATGACATCGACGGTCTTGACGACCGTAAAAGCCTTGTTCGCAGCTGAGCCAGGTTGCCGCACCTGCAGAATGATTTTAACCCGACCGGTGCTAGCGCCTCTGATCAGGGTGCTGGCTGCCAGGCCGTCAGCCTGTTGCGGCAGAGCAAATTTTAAACTGATCGAAGCATTGCCGGATGGTACGGCATTCGACAGGGCAGAAGTCGTTCCGGATGATGAGTCGAAAAGACTGCAGCCGGTTATAAGGGAAAGCAGAATCAGGCCGGCGATAATGGCGCCCGGCAGGCGGGTAAGTCTGGGCATTGGGTTCCTCACAGTTCAGAGTTCAACACAGATGGTGCGGTCAGCGGTTTTTCGGGCAGTGTATAGAGCTACCTGGGCTCGATGAATCAGGGCGTCGAGCTCATCTTTCTGATCACGCAGCTGGGTAATTCCGCATGAAAAGGAAGTCTGCAGGCTATGATCGGTAAACTTCAGGTTCTTGAGACGCTCGCTGAACCTGGTGATTACCTCTTCGGCCTGTCTGGCGGTTGTCGATGGCATATAGAGAATGAATTCGTCGATTCCAAGTGAGCCGAGCACATCGCAGCCGCGAATATGGTTTTTCAGTTCTTCGGCTGACAGGCGCAAAGCGTCATGAGCGGCTTCGATACCATAAAGGTTGATGATGTTCTTGTAGTTGTCCATGTCGAGAATGACCAGCGCCAGAGTGTTTTCAGAAAAAAGGGTGCTCTGAATCTCTTTTTCGAGTCGGGAAATGAAAAACTGATGTGAATAAATGCCGGTTTCGGTATCGAATTGGCGCAGTTCTGCAATCATCCGAAGCAGTTCTTCCTTTTCGAGGGCGGCAGAACATGAACCGCACATTGCCAGCAGAAAGTTTTGCTCGGCAACATCTATGGTGATCGGCCGGTCAAAATAAATTGCCATGAAACCGAAAGCGCGGCCTTCCCAGCCGATATGAACGGCAATGCAGGTGTCATAGTCATTTTCGATTTTCAGTTCTTCATAATCATCACTGTTATCGGTCTTGCGGATGATATTGAAGTTTTCCTTGAAAAAAATGCGGCCGATGGTATTGCTGCCAATTCGCTTGTGAAAAGACTGCAGCGCCAGGCGGGTCACTCCGAATGAATGGGCGATATCGAGATAGGAGGTTTTCTTGTTCTGCAGCGCGATAAAAGCATAAGAAGCATGCATCTGCGATTCAAGAGTTTTGAAAACGTTCTGTATGACGCGGGTCGCGTTCGGTTCGGTCAGAAAACCTCTCAGGGTATGGCAGAGATGGATGAGCAATTTGTCCTGCATTTTGTGGTTAAGGCTCCTTGAAGAATGGGTTCAGCTCGGGCAGAACTGCTCGAAGCATTCCTGCAGCAGCCGGCTGCGGTGATAAATGCTTTCGAGCTCATGATTAAGCCGGTCGTTGTCTGGGTTAAGGTTGGGGTCGGCAAGAATTTCCTGTTTTCTTTTCTGAAGGAGATCGTATAAGGCATGCAGCTGCCGGCAAAGTTCAGTCTGCGAATAACCTCTGGATACGGGCATATAATCTCTCGACTTTCCTGCCTATTATAGCAGATACACCCTTTGCTCACCGAAAAAAATTACGAATTTCAGGTCGAATCTGAGGCGAAAAAAAAAGCCGCTTCGGCCTGGCGAAGCGGCTTTTGCAGTTGGGAAAATTATTCGAGATTCTTTTTGCTTTCTTCGATGATTTTTTTATAAGCTTCTTCGGCTTTTTTGGTATCTTTTTTGTTTTTGTAGATGTCAGCGAGCAGCAGACGCAGGCGGGCGGCTTCTTCCGGTGATTCTTTTTCAAAGAAAGTCAGGCCATCGGTAAGAATTTTTTCGGCTTCATCGAGGCGCTCGCTCTTGACGTAGAGTTTTGAAATATGGTGGTAGACCGGCATTACCTTGCCCATGATGTTGTTTCTAAAGAACGGATTGTCTTTGTTTTTTTCGAGCTGAGTGCGGGCCAGGTCAATGATCTGTTTCAATTCGGCGATCGCTTCATCGGTTTTGCCCTGTTCTTCGTAGATCTGGGCCAGGTTCTTGTGCGCTTCGGCCATGGCCATCATGGCACCGTTGCGCTTCATCTGTTCGGGGCTGGGTTTGAATTTGCCACCCATCGGACCAGGGCCATCAGGGCCCATTTCAGCGTTTTCGCCACCCGGCATTTTACCCTGCGGTCCGGGGCCGGCCGGCTGGGCTTCTGCGCCGACTACCAGGCCGACAAGCAGTGCTACGATCAACATCATCCTGAATTTTCGTTCCATGTAGTTTCCTCCTGATCGGTATTGTAAAAACTTTGCATCTGCACATTTGGCAGAAAACTCACTGATTTTGATTCATCTGCATCAAGAAAAGTTACATCTGAATATAAATTTGTTGCAGTGCTGTCGGCCCGGTCATATTCATCATCGATGAAACTTACCAGCTCGATCTGACTGCCTGGTTCCACTGGCTTTTCGAAGCTATCGAGCAGAGCGAAACCGGTCACCAGCGATAGTCCAAATACCATGCCGTATTTCAGACCATTGAAAAAGTAGTGCCAGAAGTCTGGTTCGACTGTCTGATCTGCTGCGGTTGGCAGCTTTTCAGGGAAACAGCGGGCGGTGGCATCATGCCACTGCGCCTGGGTCAGGCCCGGCGGCGGGCTGTCGAGTTCACTTTTGAGCCAGACATCGCATTCGCTGCAGCTGTCGAGATGTTTCGCCAGCGCAGCTTCATCACCAGTCGATGTACTCATCAGCTTGCGAAATTCTTCACAGTTCATGCTGTTCTCCTCCCTTTCCGCCGGTGGCGGCAGACCAGAGCCCGGCGAATCTTTTTCTCGCCCGGAAAAGAATGATTTTCGCATTGTTTTCGCAGACTTCGAGAATCTCAGCCGCTTCACTCAGGGGCATTTCATCCCAATAAGTCATGATCAAAATTGCCCGGTCACGTTCTGATAGCTGGTCGAGAATCGTTTCTACGTCACTCTTCTTGTCGATGTCAGGGAAACTGCCTGCTGTGTCAGGTGGCTCCGCGGTCAGCGGTAGCGTCTGCCGGTTTCTGCCTGCCATTCTGATTGCGTTGCGATAAAGTATCTGATACAGCCAGGTGCGCAATCTTGCTTCGCCCCTGAAAGAACCGATGGCCCGAAAAGCGGCGCTGAAGGCTTCCTGAACCGCGTCTTCAGCGTGCTGGCGGTCTTTGAGAATTCGCAGCGCATGCGTGAACAGAAAGGCGGAATGGTTGGCGAAGATGGCTCGAAAGCCTTCTTCGCGGCCATGCAACGCCAGTTTTATCGCCTCTGCATCGTTCATCATTAAATTAGATACCTAGCAGTCTGTCGGCCAATTTGATTTAAAAACAGTCATTAATCGCTGCCCTAA
>CAYYUI010000012.1:31945-90497 GCA_964474705.1 uncultured bacterium | reverse complement strand
CCTGGCATCCCGAAGCAACTGATTTTATCGTGGTCTTAAACCGGACAGTAGTGATCTTGCTATGCGAGTTTTGGGCAGGTCAGGCGCTTGCATAAGCGTCGCTTGTCGAGCGCTCCATAATCCCCTGCAAACGATGCCGCTAAGACCGGACGTTTTGCCTGGAGGGCAAAACGCGGGCGATTGCCGCAGGATGCGGCTTTTTCGACAGGAGTCGTTATGTCGCGTGAGCCAGGAGGGCGGAAGCGACAGAGCCCGAGCGCCGGTCGTGCGAGCAGAGTGAGCAGACAGGATTATGAGAGCGCGAAGAACGCAGAGCGTTGCAACGACTGACCTGCTTAATAAGCTTCAAAACTAGAAAAGGTTCCCGTTTGCCCTGATTTGATATCGCATTTGCCCGGAGAGATCATAAAAATAGTTGCCGTTGTCTATGTGGTATTCGTGATAGAATCGACCGGATTTTTGAATCGAGTCTATATTGGTCGCAAACAAGAGGTAAAAATGTCAGAGAATCGTTCAAGTCTGGTTCGAGCTTTGCTTGCTATCAGCATGCTGCTGCTGGTCGTTGCGTTTGTCGTTTTCAAGAGTGGTGCGGTCGAGAAGCGCACGTCCTCAAAGATGGTCAATGGAAAAGAGGTTATCGAGCAGTCTTACCGCTTCGACGCATCGCGAATACCGCTCTGGCTAAAATCTTTCGTAGCTCCGGTAACAGGCAATCAGGCGCTAAAAGAAGATTGACCCGATTCCACATAACTGACAGACAACCTATATGGAAATATTTCACGCCTTTATCAACGATATCAACGGGGTATTGTGGTCGTATCTGCTGATTTATCTTCTGATCAGCGTTGGCATTTTCTTTTCACTGCGTACGGGCTTTCTACAGTTTCGTGCGCTTGGGCGTGCCTGTCGGGTGACTTTTGCCAAAGCAGGCCCTGGCGAAATTACCTCTTTTCAGGCATTTGCCACCGGTCTGGCCAGTCGGGTCGGCACCGGCAACATTGCCGGGGTGGCAACCGCCATCAGCGTCGGCGGCCCGGGAGCCGTTTTCTGGATGTGGGTGACGGCCCTGGTTGGCATGTCTTCGGCCTTTGTCGAAGCGACTCTGGCGCAGATATTCAAAGTCAGAAACGATGATGCCACCTTTCGGGGCGGGCCGGCCTATTATATTCAGCAGGGTTTGGGATCGCATTTCTGGGGAAATGCCTTTGCAGTAAGTCTTTTGATTACATTTGGTCTGGCGTTCAATGCTGTTCAGAGTAATTCAATCAGCAATGCCATTCATGACGGCTTCGGAATCAGCCATGCCATTACCGGCATTGTCGTTGTACTCATGTCGGCGGCGGTCATATTCGGCGGCGCGCGCCGCATCGGTCAGGTAGCGGAAATTCTCGTGCCGTTGATGGCGGTTTTATATCTGGCGGTGGCATTTTATGCGGTTATCACGAATCTTAGCCGGCTTCCGGAAACTTTCTGGCTGATTCTTGCAGCTGCTTTCGAGCCTGCGGCTGTTCTCGGAGGTGCCGCCGGGGCGAGTCTGAAATCGGCAATGGAAATGGGTATCAAGCGGGGTCTTTTTTCGAATGAGGCCGGCATGGGTTCGGCGCCAAATGCGGCGGCATCGGCTTCGACCCCGCACCCGGTCAACCAGGGTCTGCTGCAGATGCTTGGTGTGTTTATCGATACAATTGTTATCTGCAGTGCTACGGCATTTATTATTCTGCTTTCAGACCGATATGTACCAGGCGGGTCACTTACCGGCGCAGCTTTGACCCAGTCTGCGGTCGATTATCACGTTGGCGGCTGGGGTTCGGCTTTCATGGCGATTGCAGTGTTTCTTTTCGCTTTCACCTCGATCATTGGTAATTACGCATACGCCGAAAGCAATATCAACTTTATCCGCAAAGATAACCGGATACTCTTTGTTTTTCGCATTATGGTTCTCGGCATGGTTATGTTCGGTGCGATCGGCAGCCTGCCCCTGGTTTGGGATTTCGCCGATGCCTGCATGGGCTTTATGGCGCTGATAAACCTGGTTGCGATTTTGCTGCTGGCAAAATATGCGATTGCCGCCTGGAAAGATTACTGTTATCAGGTGAAAGATGGTCGCGAGCCGGTTTTTAAAAGTCATTCGATCGAAGGTCTGCAGCATCGGCTGGTCGACGACTGCTGGAAATAAGCAATGCCATAATGCAATAACTGCCATATTGCAGTAGGGCAACAAAATTATTTTTTGCCCTACTGCATAAAAATCTTTACAAAAATTTCTGATCGCATAGATTTGAACTGGTTGCGATCAGATTTTTTTGTTTTTATTGTTGGTACCACGATGGAAGCGGGCCTGCAAAGCCGATTCCCGTTCAATGCCAAAGAAAGGCAAGGGTACAGCAAAAAAAAGCTAAAAAATTTCGCTTCCAATGTCGATATTTTATGATAGAATATTATTAGCTGACATTTCGAAAACATGGATGTTATTTTGAAACAGTTTGTCTTAATCGCGAATGACCGTCATAATCGCGAATCAGGCCAAGGATGGTCTTGGGGCGCGAATTCCGCTATGGCGGAGGTAAACCCAGGGATCTTTGCCCGTGGTAATAATCACGGGATTTTCTGCTGTGTTCCCGCGGTTAACCGAAAAACTTCGTCGATTAAAAATGTTTGCGCGTCGCTGCATTCTCTATTCACACCCATCAAATCACCTAGAGGCTTTTGGGGTCTCTTCGGAGCGTCAGTGGCATTGGTTCAGGATACACGATCTATCGTAGATCACGAGTAAAGGGGTACAATATGTCTATTATTACAGGTATGACAACGTCACAGATTGCCGCTCTGAGCACCCAGCAGATCAAGGACCTTGGCACTGCCGATTTTCAGGCTATGACTACTACTCAGGTGGCTGCACTTGGCTACAGTACTGACCCTGTTATTCAGGGTGCCCAGATAGCAGCTATTGAGACCCAGGATCTGGTGGTATTGAGTACCGGTCAAATTCAGGCTCTTAATCTTTACAATAATGCCGGTATTTTGAATACAGGTCAGGTTCAGGCTCTTACTTCTGCTCAGATCAAAGCTTTATCAGGGCTACAGTTAAGTTCATTCGATTCAGCAGATGTCCAGGCAATGCTGGCTGATCAGATCAAAGCAATTGACGTTGAAGACATTTCTCTTATGGACAATCTGGCCGATGGCACTAATGGTTTAACAGTAGCGCAGATACAAAATTTGAACACTGCCCAGATAGCTGCACTCACTACCAATCAGATTGTCGCTCTCTCAACCGATAGAGTCGCTGCATTGACTACAGATCAGCTGAGGGCTTTGACCAGCAGTCAGCTTCAGACACTTTCTCTGGGGACTAATGGTCAACTGGCAGCTATTGGCACTACTGGTCTTGCAGCCTTGACGACTTCACAGATAGCATCACTCACGAATGCGCAAATTGCAGGTTTGACTACCTCACCGACTTCTGGGCAAATAATTGCACTGACTACCGATCAGATTCGCGCATTGACTAGCAGTCAGCTGCAGCAGTTGACAACGGCAACCAACAGCGGCCACCTTTTTGCCATGACTTCGTCGCAGCTGCAGGCACTTACCAGTAGTCAGGTTCAGAGTTTCTCGACAGTGCAGATACAGGCTCTGTCAAGTATGCCTACCAAAATTGCGAATCTGACTTCATCCCAGATCGGTGCTTTAACCAATTCCCAGATACAGGCCATTGCAACAGGGGCAAACGGTATTCAGGCAATTGAGACTTCCGATCTGGCAGCGCTTTCGACCTCACAAATTGCCAGTTTAACTACTAACCAGCTTAGAGATCTTACTACTGCACCTACAGGTCAGCTTGCAGCGCTGTCTCTGTCGCAGATCAAAGCTTTAACGACTGCTCAGGTCAACAGTCTTACCACTGGCGCAACCAACGGCCAGATTGGGGCTCTCACTACCGATCAGCTGGCGGCTTTGACTACTTCTCAGATTAAAGCTCTGAGTACAGCTCAGGTAAATTCCATTTTTACCGGCGATATAAGCGCTCTAACAACCTCACAAATTGCTGCACTCTCAGCTTCACAGATTGGTGCTCTGTCTACAGGCTCTACTGGTCTGATCGCCAACATGGACTCAGATCAGATCAAAGCTCTGACGACCTCTCAAATCGCTGCTATGACTACAAATCAAGTAGCTGCGATTGAAATTCCTGATATGGCGGCTTTGACTACCGCACAAATAGCAGCTCTGACAACAACGCAAATCAATAATTTGTCGACTGGTATCACCGGTCAGATTGCAGCTTTGACCACCAGCCAGATCAAAGGTTTGACAACCTATCAGATTGCCAATATGGCCAGCACACGTGTCAGCAATCTAACCTCTGATCAGATTGCGGCTCTGACAACATCGCAGATCAGGGCCTTTGCGGCAAGTTCTTCCGGTATCGGTGCGATTGCAACCCAGAATATGGCTGCCCTTACCACCGCTCAGATTGCAGCTTTGACTAACAGCCAGGTCAGCAATCTTTCCACCAGCACTACCAATGGTCAGCTGATTGCCTTGAATACCAATCAGATCAGGGCACTTACAAGTTCTCAGGTTGCCGGTTTGAGAACCATCCAGATTCAATCGATGACTCCAGATCAGTTCGCTGCCTTGACTACTGCGCAGGTTAAGGCCTTGACTACTGGTACTGCTGGTCAGATCGCCAGTCTGCAGTCTGCAGACCTGCAGGCTCTTTCGGCTGCGAATATCGCAGCGCTTACTACGGCACAGATTCGTTCTATGTCTACGGCGGCAACAGGTCAGATCGTGAACCTGAGCAACGAACAGATTCAAGCATTAACCAAAGCTCAGATTGCGGCTATATCGACTGCCCAGCTCGCTTTAATTACAAACAATTTTTCTGCCCTGACCAGTTCACAGATAAGTGGTTTAACTACTTCGCAGATTAGTTCCCTTTCTCCTACAAACCAAATAGCAATAATGTCTGATGCTCAACTTGACGGCTTAACTACTTCGCAGATGGCGGCCATGGGAAGCGCACAAATTGCAGCGATGAGTGCCGATCAACTTCAGTCTCTGAGTACGTCTCAAATAGCTGCGATAACCTCTTCAGCGTTCACTAATTCTACCGATACATCTGAATTTGGGGCTTTGACAACCTCTCAGATTGCTGCTTTAACTACCAGTCAGATCAAGGGGCTAAGTTTAAATCAGCTGAGTCAGCTTACTGCCGATCAGATGTCTGCTTTGTCGAAAGCTCAGATACAGAGTCTTGTTGTCACTGCAGCTACTGATAACGGCTTGAACCTGTCGTCGACCCAGATTCAGAACCTTTCTACGGCTCAAATAGCTGCTTTGACGACCAGCCAGGTTCTCGATATCACAACGGCTCAGATTGCTGCCATGTCTTCCAGTCAGCTCAGTGCGTTTACTACCAGTCAGATTGCCAAGCTGACCCCTGTTCAGATTCAGGCTATCGAAAGTTCGGATATTGCAGGCCTTACCACTGCTCAGATCGCAGCGCTCAGCACCGCACAGGTGGCAGCACTGACTACCGACTCAAATGGTCAGATAGCAGCAATGACTTCATCTCAGATCAGGGCTTTGAAACCGACTCAGCTGGCGAAAATGTCCACGAGTCAAATTGCCGCAATTCAGGTTGACGAGTTTGCTGCCATGACGACATCACAACTGGCTGCTCTTACAACACTTCAAATTCAAAAATTGACTACCGGTGCGACCGGCCAGATTGCTGCCCTCACCACCAGTCAGGTGAAAGGTTTGACCACAACCCAGATTGCAAAACTTGACAGTGCTCAGGTAAATTCTTTTGATGGTGAAGATCTGGCTGCTATGACAACTTCTCAGATCAGAAGTTTCACCACAGGTACTGCTGGTATTGCAAGCATCGCAACCGACAAGTTCCAGTCTCTTACGTCCGCTCAGATTGCCGCAATGTCTACTTCGCAGATTCAGAGCCTGACAACCGGCCCTGCTGGTCAGATTGCCGCGTTGACGACCGAGCAAGTAAGAGCAATGGCTGCTGTACAGATTGGTGCTCTCTCTTCTACTCAGCTCGATTACTTAAGTGCCGAGAACATTGCCGCTCTTTCGACAGCTCAAATCGCTGCTTTGAATACTTCTCAGATTGTTTCTCTAGATGCAACGCAACTCGATGCTATTTCTTCGATCAATTCTCTGAC
Organism: uncultured bacterium; assembly: GCA_964474705.1. GTDB lineage: Bacteria > Muiribacteriota > Ozemobacteria > Ozemobacterales > Ozemobacteraceae > Rifleibacterium. Next base: position 84,303 of record CAYYUI010000012.1, on the reverse strand, counting down.
TACGGCGCAGATTTCGCAGATTGGTACCGCCAATATTCAGGGTATGACTCTTGAAGACTTTGCCAACCTTTCGACTGCGCAGATTGCCGCATTAACCACCGATCAGGTTTCAAAATTGACTACCGACCAGATCCAGGCTCTTACCACTTCTCAGGCCAAGGCTCTCACATCATCTCAGCTTGCAAGTTTGACTCCCGCTCAAATTGTCAAGATGGAAGCTGAAGACATTGCCGTTCTTACGACCACACAGATTAAGGCGCTTACAACAGGTGTGGGTGCCCAGATTGCCAGCCTGGTTGAAGATCAGATCAGAGCTTTGAATATCAGTCAGATCGCGGCCATGACGACGGCGCAGATTTCTTCACTGACTACTGGTCCAAATGGCCAGATGGCTCTGTTGTCGGCAGAACAGCTGAAGGGCTTGACCGCGACACAGATTAAGGCCCTAAGTACTGGTGCGACTGGCCAGCTTGCAAGTATCGAGGCTGATGACATAGCCGCCCTTACAACTGCGCAGTTAGCAGCGATGACCACAAGTCAGATACAGAGTCTTACCTCTGATCAGCTTGCAGCAATGACGACCTCTCAGGTTAAAGCTCTGTCGGCAACCCAGATTGCAGCATTCACGACTAATATTTCTAAGATGGAGGCCGAGGACTTTGCGGCCCTGAATACAGCGCAGATTGCTGCCTTGACTACAGATCAGTTGGGTGCTTTGACTGCTGAGCAGATTGCAATGATGACGACATCGCAGGTCAAGGCTCTAAACCCATACCGAATCGCTAGTTTGTCGGATGCCAACGTTTCGACTCTCTCTTCTGATCAATTACGGGCTATGACGACAACGCAAATTGCAAAATTAGGCACCAGCCAACTTTCGAATATCAGTGCTGAAAACTTTTCGGCTCTCACTACATCTCAGATTGCCGCTTTGACTTCGTTGCAGATTCAGAACCTGACAACTGGTTCCGACGGTCAGATTGCTGCCATGACAACCAGCCAGGCAAAAGCTCTGACTGCATCTCAGATTGCAAAAATGGAACCAGGGGATCTTGCGTATATGGAAGCCGAAGATTTTGCGGCCATCTCTTCAGCTTACATTGCGATGCTGACTTCGAGCCAGATTCAGTCTCTGACTTCAGATCAGGTTGCGGCCATGACTGCCGGTCAGGTTAAAGCTCTCAATGCTTCTAGAATAACCAACCTAAACAATATTAACGTTATGTCTTCTGATCAATTGCGTGCTCTGACGACAACCCAGATCAGCAAACTTGACGCAACAGCTCAGCTTGCGACTATTGGAACAGACAACTTTGCTGCTTTGACCACCGCTCAAATTGCAGCATTGACCACTGATCAGATTCAAAACCTTACAGTTGGCTCTGACGGGCAGGTGGCTGCATTGACGACTGCCCAGGTTCGAGCTCTCAAGACCTCCCAGTTGTCGCAGATTTCACTTGCTGACATGGAAAATCAGGATCTTTCTGCTCTGACTGCCACCCAGATAAAAGGATTGAGTACAACCCAGATTTCTGGTCTGGATGTTACCAATGGTCAGATCGGTGCCTTAACAACCGCTCAAATAGCAGCTCTGACAACAAATCAGATTTTGAGTCTGCAGAACCCACAAATTGCTGCTCTGGATACTGCGCAGGCACGTGCTCTGACGACTGCCCAGCTTGTTAAGCTTTCAGTTCCCCAGCTTAATGCCATGGAAGATGCTGACTTTGCTGCATTGTCTGCCAGTCAGATAAAAGCTCTGTCGACCACACAGGTGAATGGTCTTCTCGCCAATCAGATAGCTGCTTTAACATCGGCTCAGGTGGGTGGCATGACAACTGCCCAGATTGCCAAGCTGGCAGTTGACAGCCTGAATACGGACAATATTTCTCTGGCGGCATTGACACCGACCCAGATCAAGGCATTGACCACTTCACAGGTGGGAAGCCTGGATGCTGCGCTTCAGATTCCAGGTCTTACAACTTCTCAGATTGCAGCCTTCACCACCAATCAGATCCGCTATGGTTTCGATGTAACTCAACTTGGTTCATTCACTACTGATCAGATTGCCGCTCTCACCCCGGCACAAATTGCCGCGATGACTGAAGCTCAGGTTCAGGCTCTTAATCTTGCATAAGCTGTATAGGAAAAAAGCCTTTGGTTTTTCGGAACCGAGGGCTTTTTCTTTAAGAATAATTCGCTGATTGCAGGTCAAATTGTTGCTCCCGGCGAATTAAAATGAGGCAATCATGGGGTCGCAGTCGTAAACAACAGATTTATCAATTGTTTCCAGGTTGCGCTGTTTCTTGAATAACCTGAATCGGTTAATTGGCATGGAACAGAAAGGGTAACAGGTCTCTGGCTTTTCAGAGCGGCCAGAACATTTCTTCTATCTATTTCAATGCCGCGCTCAGGATTTTCCATAAGAAGACGCAGTTCTGGCAGTGGGTTTGCGACAAAGTATGATGAATAGCTTTTTCTGTATTCGATAAATTCCAGAATTAACACCTGAAGCCATTTGCCGACAGACTCATGGGGTTTTCTGTCGGTGAAACGCGAAGTCGGCAACAAAAACGGCCAGGAAGGGGTTGGGGAATTGGGGTAAGCCTGGCATAGTTGATGACAAAGACTGATGCAGGATGCCCGATGGTTGAAAATATGCAATAAATGAATCTTGAGCAGCCATGCTGAATAATGGGCTCCGGCCGGATGTTTCAGCATCTCGTCAAGCATTATTCCGGCGGCATGCAAAAGTTCAAGCCTTCTGCCTGCTTGGATTGTTTTATCATGGGCTTTGGCACAAGCCGAAAAAATTCTGAGGAAGTTTTCAGGAATTGCAGCCTGATTGGTTAGCCAGCTTTTTTCACACTCATGAACATAGGGGTGTTGTTTGACAGGTTCAAGCCATTCATTCGATGGCGGAAGGATTGTGTCTGGTGATTCCGGGTTGTTATTTGGAACTGCGAGAAGGCCTCGACCAGCCAGTTGTTCTGCGCAGTCTGATTTGCAGGCAAAAAGGTTCAGAACGTCGTCCTGACTCTGATAGTCGAATTCTATCAAAATGTTCAGGTCATTCAACAAGCGATAAATTCTGTAACCAAGCTTCTCAAATGCTTCGATGAGGCCGTGATTCACCTCGCTGCCATGCTTGAGTTCAAACATGACGAGAGGCGACTGCCTTGAGAAAAAGTTTTGTCCACCCTGCAGAATTCTGACTTCTTCGCCTTCCGCATCCAGTTTAACAAAGGCTATTGGGCATTCGATGCCGTTGGCACTCATGAATGCGTCTAGGGATTCGAGCCTGATCATTTCGCGATTTCTTGAATTGCCGTAAAGAGAATTCAATTCACTGTTCATGGAAGTTGAGATTTCCATTGTCGTGGCACGATCTGACAATCCGGCATTAACAAGTGTTATTCTATCTGTAAAGCCATTGAGCTCAATGCTTTTTTGCAGCATTTTTGCTGGATTCTTGGTTGGCTCGAAAGCCCATATGTGCCCTTTCGACAATTTTCTGGCCATGCTTAGTGCATATACCCCATGATTGGCGCCTATATCGAAAGCATTCATCTCTGGAGTCACCAATTCTCTGACAAAGGCCATTTCGTCTTCAAACCAGTCTTCCTGTTCCAGCAGCACATAGCTGGTCATCTGCTGAATGTTTTGCTGTACGCAAACCTTCACATTACCGGCGATTTCAACCGGCCAAAAAGAATCACTCTGTTTCATTTGTTGGTCCCTGATATTAGATTTGACAAATCAGCAGGCGCCTGCTGGCACCACGATCTATATATAAATTACTTGACATGAAAGTGTTCTGGTGCTTCACCATGACGGGTGCGTTGTATCATGCAGATAAATGCTTTTTCGAGATTGCGGCAGTATTGAACCGTGTCAAAGAGTTTTGTGCCTGGCAAATTAGCCTGCAACCGATCTCGATATTTTTTCAGCAGAGTTGGGTCATCACTGAGTTTTTCTGCAAGTTTTTCGTATTCTGCAAGAGAGTTAGTGACCAGTTCATGTAGCCCTATCAATTCAAGAAGACTTGCTGCCACTCTGCCTGCAAATGCCCTTCCCCGGCAGGTGATTATCGGCAGACCTGCCCTGAGGACGTCGCTTGCAGTGGAATGAGCATTGCACGGGGTTGTGTCGAGAAAAATGTCTGCCATGCGGTAGCGGGCCAGATGATCTTCGATGCGATCAACACGGGTGGCAAAAACGATTCTACCAGGATCTATGCCTCTCTGGATGGCTTCCTGACGAAGGTTGCGTTCTGCGGATTCATTCAACTTCATCAGCCAGAGAACGCTACCGGGTTTTCTCTGTAAAAGCCGCATCCAGACATCGAAAATGGTTGGGTTGATTTTGTAATCATGATTAAATGAACAGAATACGAAGCCATTGGCCGGTAATCCGTATTTTTCAGGGGTGGGTGTCGTTTCGGCAATTTTCACCGAGGCATCGGTAGGTAAATATGTGTCAGGTAGATAAACTACTTTTTCGCTGTAAAACTGCCGGTGATCTTCCGGGATAATGTAACGGTCTGCAATTATATAATCAATATACTCAACACCCATGGTGCTTGAATAGCCAAGATAGCTCACTTGAACAGGAGCCGGATGGTAAGAAAAGATGTCTGTACGTGAATCGGCGGTATAACCGGCCATATCAACAAGAATGTCAATTTCCATCGATCTGATCATTTCGGCTATGTCTTTGGAGCGCATCTGCCGGACATCGATAAACTTGTCAAAAGCGGAACGCATTCTCTTCTGTAGAAGACTCTGGTCATCCAAGCCCAAGGAAAATGCGGTTATTTCAAATTGCTTCTTGTCATGATTTTCAAAGAGTCCGGTGGTAAGATGCCCGACCGGGTGTTCCCGCAGGTCTGGAGATACGTAGCCAATTCTTATTTTGGGGTGATCGTATTTTTCTCCATTCCACAGGCGTTTCTGCGGCGGGCAATAGAATTGACCAAAAATCCTGGCACCCATTAGATGGATCATTGGGTCGTCAGTGAGCGCAGTAAGCGGTAAGGTTTGGCAGACTCTTTTGCCATCTTTGACGCCTTGAACGATAACGTCTCTAATTCTATCAAGACCTTTCCAGTCGCAGGCATGCATTTTGGCAAAGCCAAGCAATCCAGCTACAAATTCATATTCTGGATTCAATGTAAAAAGACGATCGAAAGTGCTAATTGCCAGATCATGAAATTTGACATCGGTCAGCAGGATGCCACGGTTGCATAGAGCTTTTTGATTGTTTGGATCGATCTTGAGAAGCTCTTCATAGTTGAGCAGAGCGTCTTTGTGGCGCTTCATTTCAGCAAGCAGCCCACCACGATTTGTCATGACCTCGAGGTTCCGAGGGTCAAGTTCCAGGGCCTTATCGTAGCTTTCCAGCGCCCGGTCAAAATGTTTCAGGCTTTGCAATACTATAGCTAGATTGTACCAGAGCGGCGGAAATGTTGGATTGAGTAGGACAGCTCGTTCCAGGTATTGTAATGCCTTCTCTGGATTTTTACGGTTATGCTCGATGCCGCCAAGCGAAAACAGACTTGGAACATCGTTGGGGCTGCTGGCAAGGATTTCCGTAAAGATTTTTTCTGCTTCGAGTATTTTGCCTGCATTCTGAAGCTCAAGAGCCGCTGCAAGCCTTTCTGAATAATTGGTTGCCAGTTGCTGGCTTGTAACTATTCGACTTTGTAATTCTGTAGCAATTCCTTCCCTGAGATTTTGCGCCTCATGATAGTCAGGTTTAAGAACCAGAGCCTGGTTAAGATGAGCAAGCGCTTCCTGGTGTCTACCAAGTTTTCCACAGCACAGGCCCAGATTATACCAAAGCTGGGCGAAACCGCGATTTTGATGCAGAGCGTATTCAAAGAATGACAAAGCCCTGGCAAAATCATTTTTATTAAATGCTTCAACACCAAATGTGTATAGTGAAACGAAATCGTGCGGAACTAGGGAAGTATGGGAAGTTGTGCCTTTAGCAGCGGAAATTCTTGCATCTTCAGCTAATTTGCCTGCGTATAGTTGTTCCAGACCTTCGCCAGTCTGTTTATCATATTTTTGCAGCAATAAAAGAGCGTAGTCGACCGCATTATAAACATCGTGCATAATTGCGGCCATTTTAAGCAGTTTATCCAACGGGAACCCCTCAAGCTGTGTAATATCGCGTATAAAAAGAACATCAGCCCAAAGCTGTTGTGTGCCAATAAAATTGAAATCAGGATATAAAGCTTTTTTTAATGCGCGGGTGCCATGCCCAAGAATGCTGTGCATCATGAAACCATGTTGTCGCAAAAATATTTCAACTTCAGAAAAAAGTGGCTGGTTGCGATAAAGCTGCACCCAGCTGACCTCGGTCTGAATGACCAGAACATCTTTCAATATTCTGTCTTTGGCACTGTTTAGTGCCTGTAACTCAGCTCCCTGAATATCCATCTTCAAATATTCGATGGGAAAGTTGATCTCTTTAATGTCGTCAAGGCGGCTGGTCTGGACTTCTTCTACCGCTATGACCTCGGTATGGATGCCAAGATGTTGAAACATGTCGAGAAAAGACTCGTTGGGCTCATATAATGAAGCAGTCATGGGACTGCTTGTCTGGTAAAATTTCTGCCTGCTGCCGTCGCCAATAAAATAGGGAAGGAAACGAATGTCCTGATTTTTTGCAGCCTTGTTGAGCTTTTCGCACTCAGAGGGCATTGGTTCGAAACCGACAACTTTTGCATGACCCTTGTTTGAAAGAACAGTGTATTCAGGGGGGCTGTCTTCAAGAAGCAGGGCACCAATGTCGAGAATGCCGATTTTGTCGAGGGGGATGTTTGCTTTGTTTTTTAACAGGTCAATCAATGAAAACATGATGGCTCCCTTCGGGATTATGGTTTTCGTGAACAGGTGGCTGAGGCGAACCGGCAGCGATGTTCGATGCCCGCCGTGGGCAGCCGTTTCTTTGCTTGTTGCAGATTTCGAAATCAGAATACTGCAAGTGTAACCATTTGCATAGCCCCCAGCGAAAAAATCATCGGTACCTTGCGGAATTCGCAAAGGGCATTATAATAAAGCGAATAATAGTTTTGCCTGCTGTGATCTTTTAGAAAATACCTTTGACAAACACTGCAAATCAGCAAAATTCTTTGCTAAAAGTATTGCGGAAAGCAAAACTATCAGTAGAATTAAATGAAAGCTCATCGGTACACCGGTGGGTCGAGTAGTTCTAAAAGGTTAGTTAATCGTTCTGTAAGATGTTTCCAGAAGGAGCGAAAGATATGAGAAAGAAAACGCTTAGAGTTCTCAGTGGCCTTATGTGTCTCTTCTTTCTGGCCAGCCTGTTCCAGGCGCCTCTGCTGGCTGCGGTCGAAACCATCCCGGTAAGGGTTGGCAATCAGACTCTGCAGGTCACCCCCGGCCAGTGGGTTTCGGTGCGTTCAGGTACCCAGATCACCCATTACAATGTTCGTTTCGTCGATGGCAAACCTGTCGCCCTCGAAATGAGCCAGTACACCAAGCTGATTTTTGGTGATGCAGGCGTAGCCGGCACTGCCGGTTCAACTGCTGATGATGTCGCCCAGGCAACTTCAGGCAAAACCACCGGTTCAACCAGTGGCAAAACCAGTTCAAGTTCTTCTACCTCGGGCTCATCGAATGGTTCGAGTGGCAAACCGGTAGGCAGCAGCGGCAGCCAGAGTTCAAGCTCAAATGGCTCGGCCGTTAACTCTTCGGTTGCCGACGATGTTGCTCAGGCTCCCAGCACTTCAGGCAAGGGAAGCTCAAGTTCACAGAGCTCACAGAGTTCGACTTCTCAGAGCTCAACTTCTCAGAGCTCCAGCTCCCAGAGTTCGTCTGCTAAAGCTTCTACCGGTGCAAATGCCGGTTCAGTAGCTGACGACGTTGCCAACGCCGGTTCAGTGGCTGATGATGTCGCCAATTCAGGAACCACCGGAAGCGGCAAAGTTTCGAGTTCGCAGAGCTCAACCGGTAATTCTGTAAGCGCCGGTTCTGTAGCTGATGATGTTGCCAATGCCGGTTCGGTAGCTGATGATGTTTCTGGCGCCAGTGCCGGAAAAACTACCACCACTACCACCAAAACTGAAACCACTACTACGAAAACCACCTGGGATCCATCCAAACACCCCAGAGATCCGCAGACCGGTCGCTTCATCTCAAGAGAAGAAGCAATCAGACGCGGCCTGATGGATGGAAACTCCAGTTCTTCCTCTCAGGGTTCACAGACCCCCGCCGGTTCAACAGCCGATGACGTTGCCGCAGCCGGTTCAACAGCCGATGACGTTGCCGCAGCCGGTTCTACCGCTGATGACGTCGCTGCAGCAGGTTCTACTGCTGATGATGTTGCTGCTGCCGGTTCGACTGCTGACGATGTCGCCAATGCCGCCGCCGGTTCGACAGCTGATGACGTGGCTGCTGCCGGTTCGGTTGCCGATGACGCCGCCAAGGGTGGCACTGCTTCGAAACCCTCGGTTGGTGATAAGTTCAAAGCCGGTTATGCTACCGGTAAGGGTATGACCAACCAGGGTATCCAGAATGTTAAAGACAGCCTCAAATCAGGCTTCAGCGCCAAAAACCTGCTGATCACCGCCGGTATCACCGTAGGTGTCGACCTGGCTACTCAGATCATGCGCGGCGAAAAGCCCAGTGTCAAGAAAGCTCTCAAGACCGTATGCAGCGCCGAATTTGCCGGTGGCGTCGGTGGTGCCGTTCTCGGTGCAGCCGCAGGTTCCTTCTTCGTCCCGTTCCTGAGCGCAGTTCCGGTTGTCGGTGGCGTGCTCAGCGCTCTTGCCCCCTCGTTCGGTTCGATCGTCGGTTCTTCAGTCGGCGCCTATGTTGCCGGTGACCTCAAGAACGGCAAGTTCTCGATCAAAGAAGCCTTCAAGAGAATCGACTGGGTTGGCGTAACCGGTCAGGCTATCGGTTCAACCGCCGGTGCAGCTCTGGGTTCGTTCCTCGGCCCCGTAGGCACTATCGTTGGTGGTATGGTCGGTGGTTACCTCGGTAACTGGGCTGCTCAGAAGATCGCCGGTCTGTTCCGCAAAGACGGTTCAGCCAACCTGCCCGAAATCGCAATGCCCGTCGGCACCGGTACTCCGGTTGGTGGTGGCGTGATCACCATCGGTGGCGACGATGCAAGTGTTTCTACCTCAGCTCCTCCGGTCAGCTCAAATGATACTGTTAAAATCGAAGGCGAAGTCGTCGGTGACTATGAATCTGAAGTTGCCCTCGCCTACAGCAAATACCAGGAACTCTACAAGCTCTATGTCGCAATGGTCAACCAGGGTCGCCAGGATGACGCCAACAAGGTTGCCGTTGAAATGAATTCAGCCAAAAGGGAATATGACGAACTGCGGACCAAAAGCAGCAAGTAAGTTTTCTTTCTGATCTCTCTCTCTCTCTCTCTCTCTCTCTCTCTTCTCTAAGCGTTAAATTCAGGGGCTCAGTTAATCTGAGCCCTATTTTTTTGCCCGGAAATCAGGGCTCAGAGTTTGCGGATGATTACCAGAGTTACATCGTCGGCGTATGGCCCCGGAACCCTGAATTCATCCAGCTGCTGCATCATGGTTTTGAGCGTTTCACTGCCGGTGGCTTTCTGAAGCATCATGGCGTCGAAGCTCCTGCTGAAACGATCATAGCCGTACATATCACCGGAATGATCAGAGCTTTCAATTATGCCGTCGGTATAAAGAATCATCGCATCGCCAGGCTGCATAATGCGGGTTTCTATTTTGCATCGGCGCTTTTTCATGGCTCCCAGCGGCATCGTGGGCAGCTCGATTTCGGTTGACGCACGCTTGCCGGCTTCAAAAAACCGTGGATAAGACTGGCCGGCATTGTCGACTTCAATCTTCCCGGTGGCAGGGTCGAGAACAATTGTGACCAGAGTCATGAACTTATGGCGCGGTTTCAGTTCACGGTTGAAGAGGGCGTTGAGCATATCCATCAGGCCGGCCGGGAAAAGCTTGCCGTCGGCAGCTGCATAATTGACCGTTGCCTTGGCCATAGCCATGGCGAGGGCTGCAGAAATGCCATGGCCGGTAACATCGCCGAGAACGATGGCGAGACGCCCATCGTTAAGCTCGATGCAATCGTGGTAATCGCCGGCAAGGTCAGTGGCTGAAGCGTTGAAGAAGGCGATGTCATAACCGGCCGGCACAATTGGCGATGCCGGCAGCAGGCTTTCCTGAACGATACGGCCATATTCAAGTTCTTTCAGCTCGCTGATTACTTTGTTAAAAGCTTCGGAAACAGCACCGAATTCATCGCTGCGGCGTACCGGAATCCGGAAATCGTGCCGGCGTTCTCTTATTGCATTGATGCCGTTGCTCAGGTCGCCGATCGGCAGAACAATCAGACGGGTAATGAGCAGCGCGCCGAGCATCGCGATAATCAGAGCAAAAACACTGCCGGTAAGAAGCCGCCATTTGAAGGGCATAAGCGTGGCAAGTCTTGCCGGTTGCGAGATCAGGTGCATGAAAACATGCGAGTTGATGATTTTTTCAGGTTTACAGGTAACCCAGAATGTCTGTCCGGCAACTTCGATTTCGCGAAAAAGCACCCGGTTGGTGCGGAAACTGGTGATGGCCGCCTGCAGCAGCTGCTCTTCAGGGATACCTGGCCGATGCGGAAAAATGCGAAAACTGCTGAAATGATAATTGAGCTCAGTTGCCAGTTGCAGTGAATCGCTGCTGATCCTTTGATTTTCGAGGGCCTGATTAACCTGGTCGAGGTAGATTTCGAGCAGTTGATTGGTCTGGCACATGAAGCCGGGGCCGGAAGCAATTTCCGGGTAGACATCCCAGAACCAGGTGGTCGGGAAGGTGCCCATATGGAACTGCCATTGTCGGCCTCTGAGGCGCAATATGGTAGCCATGCCGATTTCGTCGGTCGACATGACCGATTCACTGACAATTTCGGCAGGGGTGACCCGGCTGGTAGCCACTGTGCTCATTCTGGCCGGAGCATGGAGTCTGATGGTCATGCGGCTGAGCAGATCCATGGTTTCGGCTACTCCATGCACCTGGCGGTCATCGGTTGAAAAGATTGTCTGGCCATCGCCATCGCGAACTTCAAGTCTGGCGAGAAAGCGTGGCAGTGAATGCTTTTTCAGATAACGTTGAAACATTTCCTCAGAAGGTGTTTCAGTTATCAATGCCTGTCTGAGGTCGCGGCCCATTTCTTCTGATTGTGCGATGCGGATATTATACATTTTTTCGAGAGGCTCGATGGCGGCGATGCTTTCGGCGAAAACGCTGTTTTCGATTACTTCTCGGCGTTCGGCAAGCGAAGTTGCGCCGACCAGTATGGTGAAAAGCACAGGAAAGACCGATGCCATTGCGAACAGGCCAAGCACCCGATAGCGAATCGACAACGAATCAAGCCATTCGCAAACTGATGCGCCGGGCAGAAAGCCTGTAAATGCGGTCAGGTAGAGAATCAGCACGGTAAAGAACAGAAGAGTTGCAGCCAGAAAAAGATAGTAAGCCCAGTGCGGTTGCATGCTTTCTGCGACTGCGATTGGCATGGTTCTGAACCAGCAGGCCCCGGTTTCGTCATCGAGAAAATACCAGATACGGCCGTTGGCCAACGTGTTATTCTGCCCGATCAGTCGGGCTTTTATGCGCGCAGCGGCAGCCTGGTCGGCTGTAATTCCGGTATGGGGCAGCCATTGACCGTTAGCAGGATTTCCCGCCCCGAATTCTGAAATTGAGGGGTGGGCAAGCTTAAAGCGTTCGACGAAGTCGGGAAATCCGGTAGCGATAAAAAATACTCCGAGACCATCGGGCCAGGTGTTCCAGTAGTAGAACTGATCGTTTTCTTTGAACTTATAACGTTTCAGGACTCCAGGTGACTGGCTCATCAGCTCCAGGCGATGTCCGGCTCCGAAAGCATCGAGAAGGAACTGGTGTACACGTCGCTGTGCTTCCTGAAATGCCTTGCCGGTCATTCTCAGATCGCTGACAATTTCTGTGAAAAGTGGTATCTCGGAAGGTGAAGCATTGAAATTCCTTTTAAGGACATTGTTTGTGTAAAAAAATGCCCGTACCGGCACTCTGAAGGTGTCAGAAGCTACTTTTACAGCAGTTTCGAGTTCGGGGCTGCCGGGGCCGTAAATTCTGGCGGCTTCGATCAGGTTTTTCATCTGATTGTAGACAAAAGCTTCGTCGGATGTGGCTGCAACTACAGGGTCAAGACTTGTTTCGAGATTTTTCAGGATGTGTTTCTCGTGCTCGCGCCTGATTTTTTCGTCGGTTTGAAAGGCTGTCAGGGATAGGAAAAGAAACATTATACACGTAAAAATCAGGGCCAGGCGGCCAAATGAGGCTGATCTGTAATTCTCAGTCGACATCGGATGTGCCTCCCGAAGAACGTTTCAGGGCAAAAATTGAAGTGTCGTCTGACTGATGGTTGTCACACCAGCTTTTGAATCTGGTTTCCAGCTGCAGCACCCAGGTGCGGGCGTCAGTCGTTGCGGTGTCGACGGCCCAGTTTTCAATACCTTCAAATCCGATTGGGCGCAGATGCCTGTTGTAGGCTTCGAGAAAGCCGTCGGTCATACATAGGAGCCCATCGCCAGGTGCGAGTTTAAAGGTCTGAGAACGTGCCGACTGCTGTCTGGCTATCCCGAGAGGATAGGCGGGTGTACCTGTCCATCGGCAGGTCCCATCTGCAGATACCTTCAAGGGGTAGATATGCCCTTTGGTGACCAGTTCAACCTCGTGTTTTTCGGGGTTGAGAACACCGCAGATAATGCCCATGAACATTCTTTCGGTACGGTTTTCGCGCAGCATGCGGTCGATCTGATCGGTCAGGCCCGCCGGGCTGAGGTCACTTCCCTGGCTCCAGTGAAAAGTGACGGCGCGGGCAAAGGCCATCATCAGCGCGGATCCGACGCCATGGCCCGTCAGGTCTCCGACCAGAAAAAGCACGTTGCCGTTTGGCAGCTGAAAGCAGTCGAGACAATCGCCGCCAAGATCTGAGGCTGCCCGCAGCATACCGAATATTGAATACCCTTTAATTTCCGGGAAAGTGTTCGGAACCAGGCCTTCCTGAACACTGTGGGCGATCTGCATGTCGTAACTTTCAGCCATCATGTCGTTGAAGGCGCGAAACAGCAGCGATATTTCGTCCTGACCGGGGGGCACGGCAAGTCTGGCCTCGAAGTCGCGCCCGGCCAGGGCTTTCAGCCCGGTTTCCAGCTGGCCGAGAGGCGCGATGAGCTGCCGGGAAATCCAGAAGCCGACTGAAGCAATCAGTGCCAGAGCGACCAGAGCGCCAAGCAGGATGCGTTGCCTCATAGCTGACAGAACCACGTCGAGTGGCTCGGCGGAACTGAAGGCCAGGAGGCAGTTTCCGGCGAGTTCAGTTGATGGAACACAGAGGGCGAAGCCATTCAATTCGTCGGTAAAACGTCTGAACTGAGCTTTGCCGGTAACATGTGCAACCTCGGCGAGGCGAAGCATCTGGCGCTGGTGTTTGAGCAGCGGTGGTCTCGACCAGCGGTAACCGGCCGGGTAAAAGGCGCAAATGGCCAGGCTTGAGTTGTCGATAGCGCTGATTGAGCTGCGTAGAGACTGAAGATAGCGTTTTACCGTCGAGAAGGTTGAGAGTTCAACCTGGGCGATAGTGGCGTCACCGGCAGATGCGGGCAGCAGCCTGTAAAAGAGCATCATGCTGGAATTGCCGGTATTGACGAACTGAAGGCGGCCCGGGTAATTCTGCAGGGTGCCGAAACCCATGTCGTCTTTGCGAACAATAGAGTCGGAAAAAGGGTTGCCTGAATACTCATGCTCGTGCAGGCGTTCGGGAACATAGCGTTCGACGAGACGGCGTGCGATCGATCTGAAAACGATTTCGCGGCCAGCCGAAATATCAGGTGTGTTGAGAAAAAGCAGCTCAGAACCGGCATTTCTCAAAGTGATTCTTGCCTCGGGAAATGCTGAGGTTATGGCTTTGTTCATCGCCATGGTTCGCGCATCGCCCGCGCCCAGGCCAGGATCTGCTGTCAGTTTAAGCAGGGTTGCCGAGCAGGAGGCCAGGTATTTGTTGAAGTTCTGCACCATGTTGCCGAGTGCTTCTTCTTTGGCGGCTCGCAGCTTGTTTGTCTGAATCTGACGGTAGACATCGAGATTGTCTATGGTGGTGAATGCTATACCAGAGAGCGGAATCAGCGATGATGCAAAGAACATTGTGGTTACAAGCTTTTTGAGGCTGATGGCAACCCGGGTGCCGGCGATCAGAAGCGCAATGAAAACAGCGGTCAGCATTGTAGCCATGACCAGCCTGAACAGATATCTGGTGCGGGTCAGCGGCCCGTCGGTGTTTTTGAATGCGCCATAAACTGTGCGCGCATCCCTGGTGGCGATAAAAGACCAGAAAAGACCGGCAAATAAACCCGAGTCATTGCCTGCCCGGGCAAGGAATGCATGCGCTTTGGCCGCTACTGAAGCAGAACGGCCGGTTTGTTCCAGAAGTCCGGTTTGTTGCAGGCCGGCATCGATCTGTTCGTTTTTCGCCTGGAGCTTGAAGATTGCCCTGGCGTCAGGGGGTTCCTGGCAGACGACGATCAGACCGCATTCAGGCCGGCTGGTCCAGGCCAGCATGCCCTCGCGACCGGCCGAAACTGTATTTATAATCGTTTCGGGGTTTTCTCTGATCGAGTTGAGATCTTTGCCGAAACCAAAGGCGAACTCGATTTTTTTGTCGAGACTCCTGCGGGCCAGCGAAACCTTTTTGATGTCTTTTTCTTTCAGCACCGGAAAGAGATTTTTCATCAACCACAGGTTGGGTGCTTTTTCCGGGGCTGTTTCAGTCAGCTCGCCCCGGCTGTTGAAACGGTAGAGGGTCATATCGAGGCGGTTTTTTTTCTGATGGTGAGACCTGAGCTTCTGAAGGTCGAGGGCGGGGTTGTCTCCGATCTGGCGCAGAACAGGCAGAATGCTGCGGGTGATGAACAGTTTCGGGTCGGTGCGGGCCGCGATATCTTCGACCTGCTGCCGGCGATTTTGCCGCTGTTCGGCCGTGAACGCGGCAATATGGGTCTCAAACCATGATTCGAGCCCCCAGGATACAGATGCGAAGACGGCAGCGATCATGAAAAACAGCGTGAATTTTTCGGTCAGGCTGCTGCTTGAATACCGACTCTCCATAGCACCTCTTTCTCACATTATCTCATGCAATAGAGGGTTTGCCAAATAAAAAGGCAGGGCAGACAGAAACTTTGTCGTAGTTGTGAGGCTTGAATTAAGCAGGTCAGTCGTTGCAACGACTGACCTGCCTGAAATTTGCGTAGAGACAAAACGACCGGTGCTAACGGGCAATGATCGTTGCCAGCGATTTTACCGATCTTATAATGCTTTCTGCCATAACGAAGATAGTCGGGACGAAGGTGAGCGTCAACAGGGTTGAGATAAACAGCCCGGCCGACACTACGATTGCCAGTGGCTGATAGAAGTCAGAACCGGCTCCCATGCCAAGAGCGAGCGGTACCATGCCGAGAAGCGTCGTGAATACCGTCATCAGAATCGGCCTGAAGCGAAGTTTTCCAGCTCGGACCGCGGCATCGATGTCACTTTCATTTTCTTCACGCCTGAGCTGCAGAATGTATTCGATGAGAATGATCCCGTTATTAACTGCGATGCCGGCGAGCATGATGATGCCAATCATTGCAGTGACGCTGAAATCGAAGCCCATGACCCGCAGGCCGCCGACCACCCCGATATAGGAAAGAGGGATCGTGAACATGATCAGGAACGGGTAGAGCAGCGATTCAAACTGTGCAGCCATGATCATATAAACGAGCAGCACCGATGCCACCAGGGCAATGGCCAGGTAAACAAAGGCTTTCAGCATATCTTCGTTTTCGCCGCCAAAGTTGATTATGTAGCCGGGCGGAACCTTGATATCCTTGATTCGTTCAGTAATATCGGTGGTAATGGCACCGATTGCCCGACGATCGGGGTCTGCCTGAACGATCAGGCGACGGGCGTTGTTTTTGCGCTCGATAGTACTGTAGCCGGTGGCCGGTTTGAATTCGGCAATCTGCGACAGTTTGACGAATTTGCCATCTTCGAGCGAAATCTCAAGGTCTTTGAGGCGGGCGATTTTGTCTTTGGCGAGATCGGCCGCTTCGACTCTGATGTCGAATTCATCGTTGTTTTCGCGGTATTTGCCGGCAAGCGATCCGTAGACGTAGCTGCGAGCCATTTCGGAAATCTTCACCAGGCTGAGCCCCATATCACGTATCTTTTCGCGGTCAAAAACGAGTCTGACTTCAGGACGACCGGATTTGAGACCGCTTTCAAGGTCTTTAATACCATCCATGTCTTTGATGCGATCGTAAATCTGCTGGCAAATTCCTTCGATAACCGCAAAGTCATCGCCCATAACTTCGATCTGTATTGATTTTCCATGCGATGGTTTTCCCATGCCGGGTTCTTTGAAATTGATGGTACGAATGCCGGGAATCGCATTGACCGGGTCACGCACTTCGCGGATAATGTCGTTTGTCGTTTTTGAGCGTTGGTCGTTAGGTTTGAGTTTTACCGCAAGAAGACCTTTACCGACTGATGAACTGGTAATGACCGTGTGAATTTCTGGAACAGCCAAGAGGATGACCTCAATTTGTCTGGTAATTTCGTCAGTTTTTTCAACGCTGGTGCCTTCGGGAGTTTCGAATTCAATGTTCACCTCGCCGCGATCCATCGGCGGGAAAAATGTCATCGCCGGTTGCATTTTTACGCTGAAGATAAAGATGCCCAGGATCAGCAGACAATAGCCAAGGCGCAGATACCAGCGCTGCAGAAGAATGCGCAGAGCCTTTCCATATATTGCAATGCCGGCGGCCATAGCCAGATTGACCAGACGAAAAATGATCAGAGTGCAGAACTTGTTGAACACCCATGAAACGGTAGCCAGCAGCAGTGGCAGAATCACTATTGCCATTACCAGTGCGGCAGCGGCAAGCAGGCTGTCTGTTCCAGGGTTAAAGGTATATCCGGCCAAAGGCGTGCCGGCAAGCATTTTTATGATGGCCGGATTGTTCATTCCTTTATAAAAGCCGATCGCCGGCAAGATAAAAAGACCGGCAAGAGCGGCCAGCGATTTTTTCGGGTGGTTTTTCAGCCAGCCGATCAGGGCTTTATAAGTGCGAAGAATGATTTCTTCGAGGAACAGGCCATCCATTTTCATGAATCGCGAACAGAGCATCGGCACGAAAGTTATGGCGACAACGAGCGAAGCCAGCAGCGAATAGATTATGGCCAGAGACATGTTGAAGAAAATGTCGCCAATGAGGTCTGGAATGAAGCCGATGGGCAGAAAAACTGCCACCGTTGTAGCGGTTGAAGCGATAACTGGCATCAAAACCTCTTCGGTAGCTTTTATTGCCAGTTCTTTACGGTCACCACCGGGATTATCAGCGAAGAATCGATAGATGTTTTCCATAACGACAATGGCGTTGTCAACCATCATGCCGATTCCGAGGGCGAGTCCGCCCAGAGTCATCAGATTCAGGGTTATGTCTTCCTGAAATTTGAGAAGGCCGAAAGTTGTAATGATCGCCAGAGGAATACTGGTGCCAATGATGACAGTCGATCGATAATTCTGCAGAAAAATGAAGAGAACGATGATGGCAAATATACCGCCCATAAAGGCGTTGTCTTTAACCATCTGAATTGTATCTCTTATGAATTCCGTCTGATCGGTTCCGATGGTGATATTGAGTCGTCCCTTGTATTTTTCCATCAGCTTGGGAATAAGTTTTTGCGCGGCATCAGAGATATTTACCGGGTTGGCGTCTGCTGATTTCTTAATTTCCAGAGTAACCGAAGGCTGCCCGTTGATGCGTGACTTGCTCTCGATTTCTTTGTAGAGATCTTCGATAGTAGCGATTTCTGAAAGATAAACCGGCCGGCGGTTGATTTCCTTGATGATGATGTTGCCGAGTTGCTGCGGGTTGGCAACACGACCATCGGAGCGCAACAGGTATTTGAACGAACCCTCGTTGATGTTGCCGAGAGAAGTATTCTGGTTGTCTTTGCCGACAGCGGTAATTACGTCATCGATGGTGAGTTCGAAGGCAAGAAGGCGTTCAGGATTGATTTTGACCCTGATTTCTCTTTCAAGGCCGCCCTTAACTTCAACATTGGAAACGCCGCTTATCTGCTGAAATGCCGGCTTGATTTCGCGGTCAGCAATCCGTCTGAGTTCAACCAGATCGAAGTCGCCGCCCAGAGCGATGTTCAAGACCGCGAATGCGTTGATATCTACTTTTGAAACGGTGACCTGTTCCATTTCGTTGGGCAAATTGCGTTTGGCCTGGTCGACCTTGGCCCGCAGATCAACGGCGGCCAGATCGATGTCGGTGCCATATTTGAAGCTGATTACCGTCTGCGAAATTCCTTCTGAAGAATAAGATTCGATTTTGTCGATGTCTTCGACCGAATTGATTTCGTCTTCAAGTTTTTTGGTGACGATTGTTTCCATTTCTGCCGGGTCGACGCCAGGGTAAGGGGCCAGGGCGAAGGCAACCGGGATGTCCATGTTTGGAAACAGAGCGACGTTGAGAGTGAAGAACGCGCCGATTCCAAACAGGGCCATGCCGAGCATCAGCATGGTTACAGAAATAGGGCGCGCAATTGAGGTTCTCGGAATACTCATGGTTATTGTTCTCTCTGGGTTTGACTTGCAACGTTGCCGTTGCCATTGGCAGGTTTGATAACAACGTCACTGCTGTCTTCGAGGTTGTCCTGGCCGACGGTCACTATCTGGTGATTGGCAGCGATTTCTCCTGAGTAGCAAAGGTTGCCTTCCTGGGCTGTAAGATTGATAATCTGCTTTTTCGCTTTGCCGTTCACTACCAGATAAACGAACTGCTGCCCCTTGGAGTTTCTGATTGCCTGCGAAGAAAACAGGGGCACGTTATCGTATTTTTCGAGAGTAATGTTGCCTTTTACGAACATATTGCCACGAAAAAACAGGTTTGGATTCTTCACTCTGATGCGAACCTTGAAAGATCTCGAATTGTCGGCATAGAGATCAATGTGTTCGACGCTGCCTTCATATGAGTCCTCGATCTGGCAAATCTGGCCTTTTTTGATACTTCTGATCGCCGATTCGGGAATTCTGGCATCGACGTAGATATTATCGAGGTCGATTACCCGCCCCATGTTCTGGCCCCTGCCCATTGCCTGGCCAAGTTCGATCGAGCGGTCGACGAAATATCCGTTAATCGGTGATTTGATGCTGCAGCGGTCCAGGTCGAGCTTTGCTTTGTCGTAATCGGCCTGGGCCTGTTTCAGGGCGGTTTTGCCGTTGATAAGGTTCGTCAGGGCCGCATCGAGACTTTTTTGTGTGATCGCCTTGTTGTCAAAAAGAGTTTTGTTGCGCTGATAATCTTTCTCATTATCGTCAAACTGCTGTTTGGCTCTTTCCAGAGCGGCTTCCATCTGGCGCAGGGAAATGGCAAAGCGGATTTCGTCGATTTTCCCGAGTATCTGGTTCTGGCTGACTTTCTGGCCGTCTTCAACCATTATTTTCGCGACCGGGCCATCGACATCGGCGGCGGCGTATGCCTCGAGCATGGGCCTGGTTTCGCCGGTAAACTGTAGAAGCTTGCGGATATTGCCGATCTGGGGCGTTTCGACCACGACATTGATTTGTGCAGAAGCAGCAGTAGCGAGGCAGAGAAAGGCTAACAGCAAAGGTGTGGGTGATAGTTTCATTTGTCTTCTCCAATGTTCATGGTTTTAAGAAGGAAATCGGTATTGATGGGCGAAGCATTCTGATCGAGAAGTTTGAGTTCATCGAATCGGTGCATAAGAAGAAGAATTTCTGCCAGTCGTTCACGTTCGTCATAATAGGTTTCAATAGCCGTTTTAGCGGAATTTGTCAGCAGACGTTGTGCATCGATCAGCTCAACAATTGAAGATGCGCCTTCCCGGTATCTGGTGAATACGATTCGCATGTTTTCATAGCTCTGTTCTGCCATTTTTTCTGCAAGGCTGATGCGGGCCAGAGCTTCGTTGTAATCGGCAACGGCTTTTTCAAGAACCGCCTTCTTGCTGTTAGTAAGATCTTCGATCCTTAACCCGGCAATTTCTTCAGATTTTTTCGCCAGACGCACGGCATTTTCGATGTCATTACTATTGTAGACTGGAGTTGTCAGCATGAAGGTGGTGGTGAAATCTTTGGTGCCCTCGATCGGTCCGATTTTTCTGCCGTAGTTGTATGAGGCGTCAATACTCAGAGTCGGCAATGAGGCGCTCTTTGCCGAGCGAACGGCTTTTTTGAGAATTTCCAGATCACTGCGTGCCATGTTCAGCTCGTTATCGATCCTGAACATCTCGGCCAGCAAAGCTTCTGTAGTGTGACTGGCGGTGGCAAACTTCAAACTGTTGGCAAGATCGAGTTTCACCGTTTCAGGGTTCTGGTTGTCGAGGATGGCTGCCAGATCATATCTTAAATCGCCAAAACTATTCTTGGCCTTGATCAATTCAGAATTTGAATTTAACTGTTCTACTTCGATACGCAGAATATCGTTGTGCAGAACGAGGCCGAGTTCTTCATTCAATTTTGCTACCTTCATCAGGGCACCGATAAGGAAAAGATCGGTTTCATGAATTTTCATCAATTCCTGGTCGCGAACCATTTTGAAGTAAATCCGGATCAGATTGCGCAATACCGTGATTTTCTGGCTGTCTTTGCGGGTTTTCTTAATATTTGTCTGGAGCCGGGTGATTTCCTGCTGAATCTGCGGAATTCTGCCCAGACCGGGATATCTCTGGGTCAGTTTCAATGAGTAGGTGAGCAGGGAGTCGTTGCTGGCCGGGCTGTTCTTCTGGTAGCTATCCTTGAAATCTTTATGGGTCTTGTTAACGGCGAAATCGACGTCGGGGACAAGGGCGTTGAAAGCTTTTTTCTCATCGATAAAGCTTTGATCGATTTCAAGATCAGATATTTTCAGACTGAGGTTGCGTTCAACCGCCAGATCGATCAATTCGGCAAGATTGGCTGCCCGGGCCACAGATGATCAGATAACCAGTAAACATATCATAAACAGAATAATGCGTTGATTCATCGAGGTAAGACTCCGTTCAGAATGATGTCGACAGTATCATCAAGTTCCTTTTCAGAAACCGGAATACACAATTTGAAATCGCGAAAGATGAAAAAATGCACTGATCCAAGCAGGCAGGAGACTATCGCTTCATGCTTCAGATCTTTCAGCAGGCCTTTACTGGCCGCTGACTTCAAATAATCAAAAACGTAGGCTATGCCTGGCGGCGTTTTATCATAATCACAGGTGGCCCGGCCGGTTTCCTGATCGCGGGCCATTTTTACCAGGCCGAGCCGGTGATTGATTCTGAATATTTTTAAAAACGAATGCAGTGCCGAGCGGATGAATTCGCTCACTGGCAGACTATATGGGCAGGTTTTCTGGAGTTCAACCATCATTGTGTTCCTGAAACGCTTTTCCAGCTCGTCAAAGAGCACGTCTTTGCTCTGAAAATAACGATAAAAAGTGCCTTTGCCGCAATTTGCCAGGTTGACAATGTCGTCGATTGTGGCTTTTTCAAAGCCTTTGGTATAAAAAATCTCGAGGCCGGCTTCAAGAAGCTGGTCTTTTTTGCTGGTTTTGCTTGTCATTATTTCTCTTTCAAACTGGATTCACGTATAAACGACCGCGGACTGACTAGTCAGTCCGCGGTCGTTTATACGTGAATTTAAACTGTTTGTCAAGCTGACAATCAGTTTAAATTCGTTTTTCTGGTGTTAGAGAAGTTTCAAGGCTTCAGCGGAGGAAATCGCCGTTTTCGCCGATTCTGCCCGGGCCATTCAGCACGTAGATTCCTGCTGAGCAGCCCTTGACGTTAAAGGTGATGTTGCCATGGCTTACCTGAATCTCGTTGCCGGTAACCGCATCACGATAAATGCCATTGCGCACGCCGGTTACGGTTATCTGCTGGTCGCCGCCGAGGTCACCCCAGCCGTGCCCCTTGACGAGGTTTTCGCCGAAGACGAAGAGGCCGGTTTTGTGGTTTTTCCAGGTGTTGACGTAGGAAAGAGGTTCGCTGCCTTCGGGGTCTGTTTTCAGACGGGCTTTGAACCAGTCGGGACCCACCGGATTGTCGTTGTCCATTCAAAACTGTTTTGCCAAGCGGTGATACAATATGATAGCAGTTTTAGCGATAAATTGCAAAAGTGCCACGAAGTTGGCGTTTGCCTTATGGCGGGTGGCGTTTTATAGTATATTCAATGGTGCTGAAGGAGGGGGAGAGGCATGAAAGAAGAGTGGCTGGTGTTCAAGGGGATGTCGGAGCAGTTTTCCCTGGCGATGGAAATACGTACCAGGGTTTTTGTCGAGGAGCAGAAGGTACCGATAGAACTCGAGCGTGATGAATATGATCGTCTGGCAACCCATATCTTGCTGTTCGTAGATGGCAGAGCAGTGGCAACCGGGCGCTTTTTCCCGGAGTCAGCGCAGCCGGAGGTGTTACGTCTGGGCCGGGTTGCGGTTCTGCAGGAATATCGTGGTCTGGGGCTTGGCAGGCGCGTGGTTCTGGAACTTCTGCGGCTTGCCCGGGAAACTTCTGCCGGCCACGAGATACTGATACATGCGCAACAGCATCTGGCGGGCTGGTATGAAAGCCTGGGTTTCAAGGCCAGGGGCGAAGAATTCATGGAAGCCGGCATCAGGCATCAGGAGATGCTGCTGCGGCTGGAGTGAAATAAAAAAGGCTGTCTCAGATGAGACAGCCTTTTGATCTGCAGATGCTTTTAGAAGCGATCGCCTCTGCCACCGCGATATCCACCGCGGTCGCCTCTGTCGTTATAGTCGCGATCTTTATCGCCGTAATCTCCACCGCGGTAACCACCACGGTCGCCGCCGCCTCTGTCGCTGCGATAGCCGCCGCGATCACCACCGCCGGTGCGGGGTCTGTCACTGCGGGCTTCTTTGGGGCGGGCCTGATTGACCTTGATATTGCGACCGTTCATGTCTGATTCGTTCAGGGCCTGAATTGCTTCCTGGGCTTCTGAATCGTTCGACATTTCGACAAACCCGAAACCTTTTGATCTTCCGGAGTCGCGATCCTTGACGATACTGGCCGAAGTCACTTCACCGTAGTGACCAAACATGGTTTTGAGCTGTTCTTCGGTTGCACTGTAGGGCAGGTTACCAACGTAAATATTCATTCAGAAAAATCCTTAAAGGCGAGATATCCATGGTGGCTTAATAACCTGGCTGCTGACCGGCAAACCACCAGATAAACCGGCTGACAGCTGCCAACCGAGGTCGGTTTAGCAGAACTTAATGGATCTTAAACTTTTTTGTAGAATTTGTCAAGTGCTGACGAGTGAATTTGCGCTTCTGACAATGTTTTGAGAGTTAACCGGTATGAGGTTTGCCCTGGAAGTTCTCTGTTGATGCTGGTGTAGCCAGATATTTCGCAATGTTTTACGGGTAAATGAATTGAGGGTTTCCATAAAAATTGTAACGCAATGCCGCTTGATTTGATTTGCGTGCCTGTCAGTTGTGCTCCCGGAAAATGACGGATGAAAAACCTTTTCTATGGCAAGCCGTAAGACGTACATTTGATAGTGAAAACAAATCTGAGGGGGGCACAAATGCGCAATATTTGTAAGGCTTTAATCGTCCTGGTCATGTCGTTGGCAGTCTGCATGGTTCAGGCACAAACAATGGAACAGAACTTTTTCCATCAGCTGAAAATCGGAGAACCGGCTCAGAGCTGGGAACACCGTATCGACCTTCCCGAAGCCGCCGCGATGCAGGGGCAGGTTTTTGTTGCCAGAAATCTTGATCTGCGCATGGGCAAGCTGGTAATCGAACGTGAGATTCTTACGCCTAATTATTATTATGTTAAGGTCAGACTGCCGAAGCATCCGGATGTGCCAATGGCCGGCAATCTTAAAGTTGAACTGCAGATCGGCAACATGATTTCTGACAAGAAGCCGGAAGCGCCGACAGCTCTGGCACTTTCAGAAGCAGGTGCAACTTTGAAGCCGGTTTTCACCTGGAAAACCGCCAGCCGCTATGCCGCGATCACACTGTTTGACATGACTACCCAGGAAACAGTCTGGGAAAGAATTTCAACCAGAACTGGTGCTATCGGTTTCGATGAAGGTTATCTGACCAAGGGGCATCATTATCGCTGGGCGGTCAAGGTGAGTGAAGCCAATGGCAGATACTCGCCTGAAACGATGGCCGGTTTCAGAATCGTAGAACAGAACGGCGTCGTGGTTGCCATTCCTGAATAGATATAACTGATTATACGCCCAGGGGCCGTTTCAGCACTAATGAAGCGGCCCCTGATTTTTTAGTGCGAATTTCCGGTCGGCAGGTTAATTTAAATACCGGTTTCCCTCATAGTAGAGCTCCGTTTTGATTGTTCTTTGATCAGCTGCTGATTGGTGTTTGGGAATTCTGGCACAGAATGTGAAAAAACGGGGGCATTAAAAATCCCCCGCTCAAAGGCTTGAGCGGGGGACGGATAAAAAAGCCGTCGGGAGATGTTTTACTTGCCTTCGGTGGTAGCCGGAGCGCTTTCATCAGCAGGAGGAGCATCTGGAGACTCAGGGGCTTTCTGAGTGTCGTCGACCGGAACCGGAGTCACTTCGGAGCAGACAAATTCGTTGTCTTTCAGTGAAAATACATAAAAGCCGGGAACCGGAGCATCTCCTTCTGAATAGATTTTGCCGAGGGCGCGGATTTTGTTTTCAGGAAGGAAAAAGAGATCTTCGCCATTTTCCTGATACATGTCGGATACCAGGAAATCGCGGCTGAGGTTTTCTTTTTCGTATTTGAAGTTCATCGGCGTAAAAGTTTTGTTCTGGCCGTCAAACTTGAATACATAAAGAGCGCTGCTGTCGAGACCGGTCATGGCAGCGGTAATCAGTTCAGGAACGCCGTCACCGGTCAGGTCTTTGATGGCGAGCGGACTGGCAGCGCCGTCAACGACGAACTTTTTTTCCTGTTCGCCAAGCGGCGATGATGTCCAGAATTCTTTGCCGTCGGCCGTGAAAACCTTGAGAGTCACAGAGCCGTTATCGATGCGTTTGACAATGTTGAATTTCGCCTCATTGAAGGCTGCCGAATTCTCAGAGAGGACAGGGGTATTTTCGCCGGGCACTACCAGGTCGGCGAAAGAAGGGGTTGTAAACAGCAGAGCGGTGCAGAATAGAGAAGCAAATATACGTTTCATTGAATTTTACCTCGTTAATCAAACGTCCCATTTATAGAAATTGTTGGATTTCATTATACTGATCAGCTTGGAAGCATAGTTCGGGTCAGTTGCGTAGCCGGCTTTATGAATTTCCTGAGCGTAGCGGTTCGGATCTTTGTTATATTTGAGGGCATAGCCATATCTTGAATTGGTGAGCAGCTTGGCGTGGTCGTCGAATGATTCCTGCCAGCTGTGATATTTTCTGAAGCTATCCTGGATGGTGATCATTCGGCCATTGACGAATTCCTGGGTCGATACGCGGGTCGAACCGGCAGGGCCGGTGCCTTTGATGCCGAACATATTTTTGGCATCGCCGATGCTCGAAGAACCCCAGCCGGTTTCAAGGGCGGCCTGAGCAAGGGTAACCGAGGCGGGAACGCCGGTTTTGCGCATGTTTTCCTGGGCAACCGGGCCAAAAATTCTGCTGAATTCGGCCGGTGAAAGCTTGCCACCCTTATAGGCGGCAATTGCGCCTGAATCAACCTTGGAACTGGAGCTTGAGCTTGAATTACCGGGTGTCTTATTTTTTGCGCCGCTATCAGAGGCTGTTTTGCCATCCGTCATCGACAGATGGCCGCCGTTGCGGGTATCGCCGGGGTAATAGGGCTCTTCCTGGGATGCGGGTGCGCCCGGGATGGAGATGTAGTTCTTGTGCATGTAGCCTTTCTGGCCATTGACTTCAACCTGGTAAAATTCACCGGATTCACCAGTCACGGTGACAGTGGTTCCGGGGCCGAAATTGCCAAGAACAACACCCCAGGGCCATGAGCGCAGTCGCAGGTTGCTGCCTGCCTCGATAGTGCCACTGACGGGAAATTTGCTGTCTACCTTGGTGCTGGTATCGCCTGTCGCCACGTTCGTAGAATTCTGCGGCTTAACCGTTTTCTCGGTGAACGGGGTTTCAGCCAAAAGCTGGAAACAGGTGCCCAGAAAGACCATAACTATGAGTAATACTAATTTTTTCATGGATTTTCTCCTTCTGATTATGCTGATTATACTTCAAGTTGTTTCAATAAGTTTTCATTTTTTTTTCGTTTATGCCTGCACAAAAAGCTTTATTGGCTGAACTGTTGTTTTCCGAGTTCTTATGCTGTTATGTACGTTCATTAACCTCGGCAAGGGATTCACTGAGGTGATTGAATTTGCCATTCAGGCTCGGTTATATTGAAGGTAATCATGATTAATGTGGAGGCGTAAATGCAGATAGAACTGAACACCGTTGATGTTCTGCAGGCAGCAATTATGCTGGAAGAACGCGGCACCAGGTTTTACACCGATGCGGCGGCGCTGGCATCAGGCAACGAAAGAAAGCTGCTTGAACAGCTTGCCGGCATGGAACTCGGTCATGCGAAAATGTTTGCAGGGATTCTCGCTGCATTCAGATCTGCCTCAGCAACCAGGCAAACAGAGCAGAACGAGGAAAGTTCCGCCTATCTGGAAGCCCTGACCTCAGATCGAATTATCTCGACGGAATGCCAGATCGAGAAAGACGACACTTACCCGGAAATCCTTGAGAAAGCCATGCTTGTCGAGAAGAATTCGGTCTTTTTTTATGCATCGGTAAAATACAGCTTGCTTGCCGGCATGCCGGCGGGTGAAATCGACAGGCTGATCGGTGAAGAAGTCGGTCATTTCAGAGCTTTGAACGATGCTCTGGTGTCCTGGCGCAAACACCATCGCTGAAAGGCAATACAGATGAAATCCTTCACCATTGATAAAGGCCGGTTTGGGGCTCTTTTTTCTGAGCTTGGTGCCGCTTATACGATTTACGGGCCAAAGCGTTTTGCCGGCAAGGGCCGTTTCTCAAATACCGATCTGATAAAATACGCTCCGTTGAGCTCACCAGATGAACTTGAACTGGCAGAAAAGAGCAGTCTGTCACCCAAGACTCTGGTTTTTCCGCCTGATGAAACGATTTTTCATTTCAATGAAAACGAATTTTCAGAGCCAAAACTGAACTGGGATCGCGACATAATCGTTTTGCTGCGCCCATGTGATATAAATGGTTTTGCTCGTCTCGACCGGATGTTTCTTGAAAACGGCAGCAAACCGGATTTTTATTACCAGCGCCGCCGTCGCCGCCTGATTTTTTTTATGATCGAGTGTCGCGAATCATTCGAAAACTGTTTTTGTGTCTCGATGCAGACCGGCACTACCGACAATTTCGCGGTGGCGTTGCGCTTTGAGGCCCAACAGGTGCAGGCGCAGGTTAAGGATGAGCGTTTTCGGGCATTTTTTGCCGGGCATGGCCAGGCCGGCAGTTTTTCGCCGGAGTTCGTTGCACGAAACCAGAAGCAGGTTGAATTGCCAAAAGTCGACGAAATGCCTGCTGAAATGTTCACCCACAAACTCTGGGAAGAATACGACAGCCGCTGTATCGCCTGTGGCCGATGCAACACTTCCTGCATCACCTGCAGCTGTTTCAGCACTATCGATCTTTTTTATGCCGACAGCCGTCAGTGCGGAGAGCGACGGCGGGTCTGGGACGGCTGCCACCTCGACGGTTTCACTGATATGGCCGGAGGACATTCGTTTCGCAAGAACAAGGGTGAGCGCATGCGTTTCAAAACCTTTCACAAAGTATACGATTACCGTCGGCGTTTTGGAGTCGAAATGTGTGTTGGATGCGGACGTTGCGATGATGTCTGCCCTGAATACATCTCATTTTCGCACTGCATCAACAAACTGACTCAGGCTGTGAAAGGCGGTGGCAAAAATGACAGATAATGCTTTCCTTCCGTTCCCGGTGAAGATCACCAGCATTGTAAACGAGAGTGATTGTGAGTTCACCATGACCGTTGAGGCCAGACTCGCTATGACTCCCGGGCAGTTTTTTCAGGTTTCGTTGCCAAAGATCGGTGAAGCGCCAATTTCGATCAGTAATTACGGTGAAGACTGGCTGCAGTTCACGATCAGGGCTGTCGGCCGTCTGACAAGTGCCATTCAAAATCTTCGAGTCGGTGAGAATCTTTTTATTCGCGGGCCATATGGAACAGGGTTTCCAATCGACAGATTCTGCAACAGCAATCTGATCATAGTGGCCGGCGGTTCAGGGGTCGCTCCGGTCAGGCCGTTGATCAGTCAGATTCTGGCCGGACGCATTCCGGCAAAATCTTTGCATCTCATAGCCGGTTTCAAGTCAAAAGAAAGCATTCTATTTGCCGGTGAAATCGAAACATGGAAAAAGCGCTGCCAGATTACTCTGACGATCGACAAACCCCAGGACGGCTGGGATGGTGATACCGGGCTGGTTACCGAGCATATTCGCAGATTGAAACTCGAAGTTCCAGAAGATTATCAGGTTGTTGTCGTGGGCCCTCCGGTAATGATGAAATTCAGCACTGCTGAATTCAGGCTTCTCGGCATACCGGTCAACAATATCTGGGTTTCTTTCGAACGGCACATGTCCTGTGGTCTGGGCAAGTGCGGGCACTGCAAGATCGATAACACTTATGTGTGTCTTGACGGGCCGGTGATGAACCTGTCGCATGCTGCGACTCTAATTGACTAAGGAGTTATCGATGTCACTCGATCTGAATCGAAAAATCGTCGCAAAGAATGCGTTTAGAATCACCAGGCGGCGCAATCATACGGCAATCAGGATCAGGGTTCCGGGCGGGCATCTGAATGCGACACAGATTGCTGAGATTGCCGGCCTTGCTGAAAAATTCGGTGATGGCACTTTGCACATCACTACCAGACAGGGCTTTGAAATCCCAAATATTCCGTTCGAAAAAATGCCCGAGGTAAACGCGGCGCTGCAGAAGCTGATCAAGGAGTTCGAGCTCGATAACGGCGTAAAAATTGCCAATCCGGCGGCGGGTTATCCGGCAGCCGGTATGCGCAATATTTCGGCATGTATCGGCAATCGGGTCTGCCCTTTCGCCAACATAGACACGACCGCTGTGGCGGAACGTCTCGAGGCAGTTGTCTACCCGAATGATTTTCACACCAAAATTGCCGTCACCGGGTGTCCGAATGACTGCATCAAGGCGCATATGCAGGATTTTGGCATCATCGGCATGTGTATTCCCGAGTATGAATACGACCAGTGCATTGGCTGTGAAGCCTGTGTTAAAGCCTGCCAGAGAAAAGTGACCGGTGCGCTGAAGATGAGTGGCAACAAGGTAGTGCGTGACGAGCGGCGCTGCATCGGTTGCGGTGAATGTGTTCTGGCGTGTCCGACCTCTGCCTGGACGCGCAAATCAGGGCAATTTTTTCGTCTGGTGATCATGGGTAGAACCGGCAAGAAAAACCCACGGCTGGCCATGCCTTTTCTGGACCGGGTCAATGAAGAAGTTGTTGCCAATGTTATTGCCAACACCATGGCATATGTTGACCGCTATATTCTTCGCTGCCTGCCGAAGGAACACATCGGCTACATAGTCGACCGGACTGGCTTCAACGTTTTCAGGGACGAGGTTCTTGAAGGGGTGAAGCTTAACCCGGATGCCCGCATTGCCAAAACCATACAGTGGCCTGGCTATCACACCATGAACGATGCAAATTTCAAAGCCGCAGAATAGGCGGCAGGCATGTATTTCGCTTTGATGTCTTTCAGCAGTGAAATTAGTTTTTTCTGGCGAAAACAGCCGTTATGAAAGAAAGCCGGCATGGCATCGTCGCTTTTGTTGTTTGTCTGGTTTTGCTGGTCCTTGTCCAGATGGTTCCAAAGCAGCCCATGCTGCTGGCGGAGCGTTTTGTGCCCGGAGCCGGCTGGCTGGAAATTCTTAGCTGGCCGTATATGCCGCCTGGCTTGCCGGGCGGCTTGCTGAGCCGTCTGAGGCGAACAGGCTGAGGCCTCGTATCTGGCTGATGTTTTCGCTGGTATTTTTTGCCCAGCTGTTCATTGGGCTGGCCGGGCTCGAAAAGATGCTGATGACAGGCAAACTGCACCTGCCTGTGCCGGCAATGATCATTGCCGGGCCTTTATATCGCGGCAAAGATTTTTTCATGCCGATCATGTTTCTTGTAACTGTGCTGATTGCAGGTTCGGCCTGGTGCAGTCATCTGTGCTATATCGGTGCCTGGGATGATCTATTCAGTCGTCGAAGGCCTGATATCAAACGGCTGCCAGCATGGTGGCCCAGACTGAGGCTTATCATACTGCTGTCTGTGGTTGTTTTCGCTCTTCTATTGAGATTTCTGCGAATCGATTCCTGGTATGCCTTTCTTTTTGCGGCCGGCTTCGGGCTGGCGGGGGCGGCCATCATGGTACTGGTATCACGAAAACTTGGACTGATGGCTCATTGTACGGTTTTTTGCCCGATCGGTCTCATTGGTAACTGGCTTGGACGTCTTTCTTTCTGGCGCATGAAGATCGACAGCAGTTGTACAAGCTGCATGCAGTGTCGAAAAATCTGCCGATATTCGGCGCTGGAACCTGAAAACATCAGGGAGCGTCGAGTCGGGGCTTCCTGCACTCTGTGTGGCGATTGTATCTCGATATGTCATGGCGGCCATATCGGTTACTGGTTGCCCTTCGCGGGCAGAACAACGGCACGCAGTATTTTTGTGGTTATGATTACGGTTCTGCACGTGCTTTTTCTTTCGGTGGCGCGTATTTAAGCGAGATTGTTGAGATCTTTTTTCGAGTTTGAAGAGGCTGAGCCAATCTGCTACAATACTTACAGTATCACCGTGGAATGAGGATGCAAAATTTCCTGAATAAAGACGTCTTTATCAGGTTATCAGATCTTATCTTCCAGGATCAGCAAATTGGCAGCGGAGATGTTTTATGGCTGCAGTCAGATTTACCAAAACAGCGGTTTTCTGGATTATAATCAGTGTTTCGATCCTGGTTGCCGCCATCTGTCTTGTGTCATGGCTGACGGTGATGCGAGGTTTCAACCGTCTCGAGCAGCGAATTGTCCAGCGCAATATAGAGAGGGCTCAGGAGGCCGTTGCTGACCGGTTGCGAATGATGATCGTTCAGCTGACTGACTGGGGCTTCTGGGATGACACCTGTTCATTTATCGAAGATCGCAACAGTACTTATATAACTGCCAACTTTCCGGCCAACATTCTGGATACTCTCAAGGTCGATGTTGTAGTATTCATCGATCTGCAGGGCAAAATCGTGTTCGCGAGGAACAGTGAATCTGCTACGGTTGCCGATGCAGACAACTCTCCGCTTCCCGATGGCTTTTCTTCTCTTATTGGCAGTGGCAGCAGATTCATTGCGCATACCGATGAATCCAGTGCCCAGACTGGCATAATGATTTTGCCGCACAAGCTGATGCTGGTTGCGTCTCGGCCGATTCTGCCAAGCACGGGGAAGGGGCGGATTCGCGGGACTGTCGTTTTTGCCAAGTTCCTCGACAAGGCCGAGATGAAGCGTCTCAGCGAAATTGTGAAAGTGGTGATAGATATAAAACCTGCTGCAGAATCTAACTCTGCAGACGGGCTCAGCAATTTCAAGCCAGAGAACGGCAGCTTCATCGAGGTTGTGAACGAAGATCTGATTTCCGGATTTACGAGAATCAGTTCGGTTGCAGGCTTGAATGATCTGATTCTAAGAGTTTCAATGCCGCGTGAGATTTCGAGCTTCGGCCTTAATGTCATGCATTATTTCAACATCGCCCTCGTCGTTGTGGGCCTGATTTTTGGAATTACCGTATATATTCCTCTCGATCGGGAAATTTCCCGGCGTCGCCTTGCTGAAAAACAGCTGATAAAGCTGAAGAACCGTTTCGAACGGGTTGCAGAATGCTCCCGGGAAACCATCTGGGAAATCGACGCGACTGGCATGCATACCTATATAAGTCAATCGGTTAAAGACAGTCTGGGATATGAGCCTGATGAAATAATCGGGAAAAAGAGCTTTTTCGATCTGCATCCGCAGGAAGGGCGCGATGAATTTCGTTCCAGAATGCTCGAGATTTTTGCGCAGAAGCAGTTTTTCAGAAATATGGAAAACTGTGTTCTTTCCAAAGACGGCAGAAAGGTGTGGCTTGTCACCAATGGTCTGCCTGTGCTCGATGAAAAGGGTGAACTGGCAGGTTATTGCGGCAGTGACTTCGATATCAGCAGGCGCAAGGAGATTGAAGCCAGACTTCTGGAGGCAAAGGAGGCCGCCGAAGAGGCAACCCGCGCCAAGAGCAGTTTTCTGGCCAACATGTCACATGAAATTCGCACCCCGATGAATGCTGTTCTTGGTTTCACCGACCTGCTCGAAGAAACTTCGTTATCTGCAAAACAGGCTGAGTATCTCAATATCATCAAGACAAGCGGGCAACTGCTTCTTGAAATCATCAACAATATTCTCGATGTTTCGAAGTTTGAATCGGGGCGATTTGTGCTCGAAGAAATCGACTTCAGTCTTGACCGTATTTGCGTCGAGGCCTTAAGACTTTTTATTCCAAAACTCGAGAACAATGATATCGAGGCTTACATAAGGATTCACCCGGAAATTCCGGCAAGCCTCAAAGGCGACCCGACCAGACTGCAGCAGGTTCTGGTAAATCTGGTCGGTAATGCCAGCAAATTCACCCGCCGGGGTTCAATCGGGATCGAGATTCTTTCTGATGTTTCAGAATCAGCTGATGGACGGGTTTCGTTGCTTGTTCATGTCGTTGATACCGGCATTGGAATTCCGGCTGACAAGTTTCAGATGATTTTTCAGCCTTTTACCCAGGTCGATGCAACGACGACCCGTAAATATGGCGGCACTGGTCTGGGTTTGCCGATCTGCATGGCCATCGTAAATGCCTGTGGAGGCAGTATTCGGGTTGAATCGGAAGAGGGCAGGGGCAGCGATTTCATTTTTACCCTTAAGCTCAGGACCAGTGAAGCAGACCCTGCAGAACGCCCCCGGCATCTTGCTCTGCAGGCACTTGAGGGCCGTCGGATAATGATTGTCTCAGACAGATTGACCCGCGGAGAAACTTTGCGGTTTTATTGTGAAGGCGCGAAAATGAAGGTCTGCGGTGTATATACAAGCTGTGAAGCAGCAGAGGATGCTATTCGGAGAGGTTTCGACGGAGGAAATCCTGAACTGATTATATTGGGGATGCATTCGGAATCGGCAGCAGAGTTCGAACTGGTAGCCGGCTGGCGCTCACGGGGAATCGGTATCGCGGTGATGGGCGGGAAATTCAGAAGTGCCAAAGATGCTTCTGCCAGAGGATTTGCTGCATTGATTCCGGCTCTCTTTACCCGCGATGAATTGTATCAGGCCCTGGCATCAGCGGTCGGGCACAAAGAAAGTGAGGAGTCATATCTGACTTTCAGGCACCATCAGGATGATTCGTGCTCCGGTATAAGGGTTCTCATTGCAGAAGACGATGCCAGCAGTCGCAAACTTTTCAATGAGTACCTGCAGATTTTAGGTTGTGAATGGGATTTTGTCGGCACTGGCCAGGAAGCGGTCGACCGATTGAAAGAAAAAACCTACGATCTTTGTCTGATGGACGTTCAGATGCCGGTAATGGACGGACTGACCGCGACGGCGATCATTCGCAGGGAAATTTCGCCGGATTTGCCGGTTATCGCTTTGTCGGCTTCGGTTCTGCAGGAAGATCAGCTCATGGGCAATCTCGCAGGAATGAATCACTACATCACCAAGCCGGTCAGCATCGGAACTCTGCAAGCATGCATCGAGCGTTTCACCGGCAGGAAAAAGGGGTGACCGGTTTCCGCGTGCTGCAGAAACCGGCCAGTAAGGTTCAGAAGTTCGGCGTGCGTTTTCCGGCCTGGCTGTTGCTCAGCAACCAGTAGGCGCTGCAGTCTGGCTTCCGGTCGATAAAACCGTATTCGATCAGATAGCGTCTGATAGTTACGTGATCGCTGTAAACTTCACTCAGAACCGCATTGATTTCTTTTTCGGTATAGATCCGGTTGGGTTCGATTCGCGAGGCAATGTGCCGCAGCACGACCAGTTTGCATTTTTCCCTGATGGCGAAAGTGGAAAGTCTTCCATTCAGACCATCGGGAAAGTATTTTTTCAGCATTCTGGCATTTTCCTCTTCGGTGACTTTATAGCGGTCATCGACCATGGTTGCCGTTTCGTGCGGCTGAATATAGCGGGGTTTTTCGTTTTCGTGTTCGCGCATGAGCTCCATGATAGTCATAAATATTCTGGCCTGCCTTTCTTTTTCTTTGAGTGCAAATCGGTGGTTGCGAATAGTCGAAATGCTGCCGATTTCAAGTTCCTTTTGTATCTGCTGATCAGAGTTTCCGTCATAGAACCTTTTGAGAAGTTCGATCTGATGCTCTGAAAGTCCAGTGATCTTTCGGTCGAGATTGATCAGAAAAGAGAACACCGAACCGTGTGACCTGATTATGTGCTGCTCCATGTAGCGTTGAGCTTCGAAAAGAATTTCGCCATCACGATAGATCAGCCCCTTTTCAATCTCCCGGCCGCAGGCAAGGCATTCATAGTGCTTTACATGATCGAGATATCCATGTTTGATTGCGTTAAGTGGTAGATCGAGAAAATCAAAACCGGTTTTCATAATTGTTCACCTGTAGATTTAATAGTTAAATATCGGCATATTGATAGATATTATAATATAAAATCTATAAAAAGTCAATATGGCTGACCTGTGCCAATTTTTTGCCACCGAGGTTGTTGATTTTTTAACAATCTGCCAGGTCAGTTGCCAGAAACATCTATGAATAGAGTGTTCTAGCGTTGGTACACATCTTGCTTAAGAAGCGCCATCATCATTATCAGGAGAATTAAAATGAATAAACTGGTTCGTCTCGTTCTGGTAGCTCTGCTTGTGGTCATGACTCTGCCTGCTTTTGCTCTCAACACCGCCAATTTGTCGAAAGCCATGGATACAGCAGCCTATGCCGGCGAATATTTGAACCATCTGATGCATCCCGGTATGCCCAAGCCCTGGACAAACCCGATGTTCGCTGAAATGAACAAACGTCTTGGCGAAGCCTGGAAGACTATCACCACCGAAATCAGCAGCATCGAAACCGCAAAAGAAGTCGAAGATGCACGCGCCGTCGTTGAATCATATAAAGCCAGCACTGGAACCTACAGAGATCTTGGCCATCAGGTAGAAATTTCTCTTAACGAAAGAGTCAAATTTCTGCAGGTACACGGCAGTCTCTGAATTAAAAAAAGTTCAGACAAAAAGAACCGGGGTTATTGCCCCGGTTCTTTTTTTGTCTGTTTTTACTGTTTCAGATAGGTTTGAAAGATGCGGGTAAAATGATGCGGGTCGATTGGCTTGGTAATGAATTCGTCCATGCCTGCCGCGATACATTTTTCGTATTCACCTTTGATGGCGCTGGCGGTAAGTGCGATGATCGGTGACCTGGCGGCGCCATGTTCATTCTCAAGGCGCCGTATTTCACGGCTGGCCTGGTAACCATCCAGTATCGGCATCTGAATGTCCATGAATATCAGATCCGGCTTTTCCTGTTTGTATTTTTCAATGGCTTCACCGCCATTTTGAGCTTCGACTATCACCGCTTCGGGCAGAAGCTTCTTGATCATTTCGCAGACGTAGATTCTGTTCATTGCGACATCTTCGACAACCAGCACATGCGGTGAATTCTTGACGTTGGCGAGAGCCACAGGGCGTGGTTCTATCCGCTGTCTGGCTGCATCGGGATGCTGTTTGATCTGGACAAGGCTGCTGAAGAGATCCTCTGCTCTGACGGGCTTGATCAGTTTCAGCTGGACATTAAGATGCTTGCATTCTTCGTGAACGATGACGTTATCGACAGAGCTGTAGAGAAGGATAACCGGTTGTCGTGAACTGTTTTTTTCAAATTTCTGCCGAATCTGTCTGATGGTCTCGATGCCGTTCATGTCTGGCATCATATAATCTATGATAATAACATCGTATGTTTTGCCCTTTTCAAGTCTGGCAAGAGCTTCTTTGCCGCCAGTGCAGGTCTCTACCGGTATTTTCCAGCTTTCCAGGGTTCTTTTCAGGATGAGAAGATTCTCGAGGTTGTCGTCGACAACGAGCAGGCGCTGAATATTTTTTATGCTGTTCATGTCGTAAGGATCGCCATATTCAAACTGGCTGCTGATAGAAAAGAAGAAGCGGCTGCCCCGCCCCGGAACCGATTCAAAATCGAGTTCTCCTCCCATTTTATCGACAAGCATTCTCGAAATTGTCAACCCGAGGCCGGTGCCGCCGAATTTTCGGGTTGACGAGTTGTCAGCCTGGGAGAATTCTTTGAAAATATGGCTGCGGTCATCTGGATTGATGCCTATGCCTGTGTCGCGTACCGTGAACGAAAAACTGCCTGAACTGTTTTGTCCGGCAGTGAATTCGAGTCTGATTTCGATTTCGCCGGCCTCAGTGAATTTGGCAGAATTTCCGAGCAGATTGACAAGCACCTGGCCAAGACGAACGGGATCGGTATAGATAAATCTGGGAATATCCGGTTGAATGTTTATCAGTAGCTCGATACCCTTTTTTTCGGCCTGGCAACGGATGATTGAAATCGTCTGTTCGAGAAGTTTGATGATGTCGGTACGTACGTTGTCGAGTTCGAGTCGCCCGGCCTCGATCTTGGAAAAATCAAGAATATTGTTGATGATTCCGAGAAGCGCATGCGCCGAAACATTGGCGTTCTGGGCGTATTGGCGCTGAATCTGTTCGAGGGGTGAGCTTACCAGCAGCTCAGTGAAACCAATGACGCCGTTCAGGGGGGTGCGCAATTCGTGACTCATGTTGGCAAGAAACTGTGATTTGGCTCTGTTGGCCGCTTCGGCGTTGTCGCGGGCGATTGAAAGCTGGCGTGTCCGCTTTTTAACCAGATATGACAGTGCGATATTGAAAAGAATGACCAGCAGAATCATGAAACTGCCGATCAGATTGTAGTAGTATTTCAGGTCGACAACGGGGTTTGCTTCGTAGATAAAGCCCTGCAGATTGAAATTTGGCTTAATCATGCCCAAACTCGCATAAGTGTCGGCAATGAATTTCCAGCGCCCCGGGTTCATGTAGCCTATTTCGACGATATCGGCAAAAACGAGGCGTTGCGTTTCAAGGGCTTCAAACAGCAGGTGCTGCCGATTGTGTCTTTTCGAATAGCGGTTCAAAATCAGGTCAACAATTTCTTCCGGATGTTTTAGAGCGTATTCCCAGCCCTTTTTGCTGGCAGCGATAAAAGCCTTGACCTGATCTGGATCTTTATCTATCTGATGCTGGGTAGTGAAAAGCAGATCGCCGTAGAAGTCGACACCCGCTGATCTTGGGTTGAGAGTAAGGTATTCGCAGCCGGACTGGCCGATCAGAAATGGTTCATCGCTGCTGTATGCGGATATTGCGTCGACCCGGCCGCTGATGAAGTCATCAGGAGAATGGGTGTGTGGCAGCCTTGTGTAATTATCTGCCGACAGTCTTTCGACCTGAAGATAGGCTTCGAGCTCGGTCGCAGCGTGTTCTATCATGACCTTTTTGCCCTTCAGATCGTGAACGCTGTTGATGTTAGATGCTTTTCTGGCAAGTAGAACCATTGGGGAATGCTGAAAAATTACGGCCAGAGCCACAACCGGGTGCCCCTTTGCCCTTTGCAGAAGGATATCGGGGCCGGTTACGCCGTATTCAGCACGGCCCTCGATCACTTCGAGAGCAGGTTCTCCTGACTCCGGGGCTTCGATGAGGTTAACATCGAGACCGGCTTCACTGTAAAAGCCTTTTTCAATGGCCGCGTAATAGCCGGCGAATTGAAACTGGTGTTTCCATTTCAGCTGCAGGTTGATTTTGACCGGGCCGGTTTTGGCTGCAATGGAGTCGACTGTCGGCAGCAAAATCAGCAGGGTTGTCAGAAAAAAAGCATGCAGAGAGGATAATGCAAAAGGAAAACGGCACAAGAGCCTTGAATTGGGGTTCTTCAATTTCACCTCAGAATCCAGACACAGGATTTATGTTTTTTTCGAATACCTGTATTGTATCATACAAATAGCTGGAAATCATTCTTCGTTAAGTAATTCTGATGGCCACGAACATTTCATAGGTGCAGCATTATACAATCCTGCAAAGAGGCTTACCGTCAGGAAAATGGACTGAGTTCGATTTCTCTGCTGATTCAAATTCACTATGCAGCAATAAATAAAGATGTGTTAGAATAAAGAAAAAGAAGTGGAGGCGAAGGGATATGAGGGAACCTGGAATGGCCACCATAATGGTGGTAGATGACACACAGGAGAGCCTGGATCTGATTCAATGCATGCTTGAAAATGCCGGTTTTGATGTTACGGCAATGTCAAACAGTCGCTTGGCTCTGGTTGAAGCTCTGCAGCGACCTCCCGATCTTTTTATTTTTGATATCAACATGCCGGAAATGAACGGGTTCGAGTTGTGCGAGCAGGTAAAAAATCAGGAAGTCCTCAAGGCAACCCCCGTAATTTTTATCAGTGGGCTTACGGAATTCGAAGAAAAGGTCAGGGCGTTTTCAGGCGGTGGAGTAGATTATGTTACGAAACCATTCAACGTCGAAGAAGTTCTTGCCAGGGTAAAAACTCATCTGCGTCTGCAGTTCATGCAGGTTGAACTGCTTAAACACAGCATGCACCTGGAAGAGCTTGTCAGAGAAAAGATCCAGGAAATATCCGATGCGCAACTGGCGACGATAACAGCACTGGCAACCCTGTCAGAGTCACGTGACGATGCTACCGGCGGGCATATTGAGCGAACCCGCGATTTTTGTCGTGCTCTGGCCGAGCAATTGCGTAAGAATTCGGTTTATGCCGGGCAGATTGACGACCAGTTTATCAACAATCTCTACTTTGCGGCCCCGTTGCATGACATCGGCAAAGTCGGGATTCAGGATCACATACTTCTGAAGCCCGGCAAGCTGACGCCTGAAGAATTTGAGATCATGAAAACGCATGTGATGATTGGTGTTCACACACTGGAAAGCATCAGAGGGCGATACCCTGACAACGATTTTCTCAGCATGGGAATCGATCTGACCAGGTCACACCATGAAAAGTGGAATGGACGCGGCTATCCTGACGGGCTGGCGGGCGAAAGAATTCCTTTAAGTGCGAGAATCATGGCGTTGGCTGATGTTTACGATGCTCTGCGTTCGAAAAGACCTTACAAGCCACCTTTCAATCACGAAATTTCCTGCGATATCATTTTTGAGAGTTCCGGAGCCCATTTCGATCCGGTTGTGGTCAGCGCTTTCAGGCAGATACATTCTGATATCGCCTGCATCAGAGATCGCCTGCATCAGGATAGCGAAACCGGGCAATGATAGCGTTAAGCATCTCTGGTTTTTTTTCCCATGGTTTACTTTTCTTTCCTTGTGACCCGATATGGAAGAAGCATTCCGCTTGTTTATGCGCCGGGTTATCGTAATATAATAAGGTTCGCAAGGCCTTTTGAACAATACGGAGCGATTCGCCAATGGCAGGTAAATTGCGATTCGGGTTGTGTTGTCTTTTCGTTGCACAGCCAATCAAATTCAGAACGACAACCGCCACGCATCTGCTGAAAAAGAGTAAGTCGGAAAGACTGCAGCGCCTGTCGGAACTGTGCCACGAAAATGCCCGGGCTCTTATGGCTGCTTATAAATTCTGTCATGAGGCAGGTATTGGCTGTTTTCGCATCAACAGTCAGATTCTGCCTCTGAAAACCCATCCTGAGGCAGGCTACCAGATCAACGACCTGCCTGACGGCAAAGAGATAAAGAATGCTTTTGCAGAATGCGGTCGATTTCTTCGTAGCAATGGTTTGCGGGCATCGTTGCACCCTGATCAATTCGTGGTTCTCAATTCCCCACGCCCGGAAGTGGTCGCAAGTTCGCTTGCTGAAATCGAGTATCAGGCTGAAGTGGCCGGTTGGATCGGGGCAGATGTGGTCAATATTCATGCCGGCGGCGGTTACGGTGACAAGCTTTTGTCTCTGCAGCGGTTCGCAGAGGGCTTTGATCGCCTTTCTGAACCTGCGCGGCGTCTGATTACCCTCGAGAATGACGACCGGACATTTACTCCTGCTGACCTTTTGCCGCTCTGCAGGCAACTGCAGATTCCTCTGGTGTATGACGTGCACCACCACCGGGTGCATTCTGATGCAATGACAGTTTCTGCGGCAACGGCTGCAGCACTTGAAACCTGGAACCGTGAACCGCTTTTTCATCTGTCAAGCCCTCTCGACGGCTGGCAGGGTTCTGGTCTGCATCGACATCATGATTATATCGATCCTGCAGATTTTCCTGAAGAATGGGTTGATCTGGCCATTACCGTCGAGGTTGAAGCCAAGGCGAAGGAACTGGCGGTGCAAAAGCTGATGGCCGATCTGAAGCTGCGAATCAGTAGGGCCTGAGAATTCCGAAGATGATCCAGGCGAGGGCGGTGTTGTAAATAACTGCAAGCCCGAGTAGAAACATCAGACTCATGGCATTGATGGCAATGCCAAAAAACATGGCAATGATTAATAGATTGCCAAGCACAAGCAGCCAGAGGTAATCGCGGGTGCGGTGTGACAGTTTGAAAGGTTTTTTAACGACCGGTTCGCAGCTGTGATCTTCGACGCTGAGCGGCAGCTCAAAAACAAGGGGGGTGTCAGCAAGCTTCATCAGCTTTTCCGGGGTCTCGACGAATGCGATGCGGCTTTCGAGGTGCAGATCGCCGCTGCGCGCCAGATCGACAAGTTCCTGCCAGGTGAAGGGGCCAAGAGTGTCACCGGTCATGCGGTTATGAATTCTGAATCGTCCTTTGACAAAAGGATTTTGCTCATCGGAAGCACTTTTTTCGGAATGCATCTGCTTCAGAGCTGGAGGTTCTGCATTTCTGCAAGCAGGCCGGTCATGACGGTCGTTGCCTGGCCCTGCAGGAAAATATCGGTGGTTCCGCTGGTGAAAGCGGAAGGTGCGATGTTGATCTCGATGATACGGGCGCCGTTTTCGCGTGCCAGATATGGAATCATGCAGGCGGGCATGACTTCCCCGGTTGTGCCGATAACTATGAAAACATCAGATTTTTCGGCCTCGGCGAAAGAGAGGG
Source organism: uncultured bacterium (assembly GCA_964474705.1). Classification (GTDB taxonomy): domain Bacteria; phylum Muiribacteriota; class Ozemobacteria; order Ozemobacterales; family Ozemobacteraceae; genus Rifleibacterium. The sequence goes on along the minus strand of CAYYUI010000012.1, from coordinate 43,111 downwards.
TGCGGGCCGGTTCGGGGATTCCTTCTCCGAAGAAGATGAAATCGGGTTTGAGACGGCCAATGCTGCAGTTCGGGCATTCGGGGGGCAGTCGGTCGAAAGAAATATCACTGACGGAAAAAGCTTCATTGCAGTCTAGACAAATCAGACGGTGAGCTGTGCCGTGAAATTCAAATACGTTTTTGCTGCCGGCTTCCTGATGCAGGTTGTCGATATTCTGGGTGATGACCGACTTGATGATACCCTGCTTCTCGAGTTTTGCCAGGGCATGGTGTGCTGCATTCGGTCGGGCTTTCCCGAAAAAATCGTAGAAGATTTCCTTGATGAGTCGCCAGGATTCAGTTGGGTGTCGATGAAAATAACCGATCTCGATGCAGTCGGGGTTATACTGATTCCAGAGGCCGCCGGTGCCGCGGAAAGGCGGGATACCGCTCTCGACGGAAATACCGGCGCCGGTAAAAGCGCAAACTCTTTTGGCTTCAAGAATTATCTGGGCTGCCTGCTTGAGCAAATTCAGACTCCTCATTCTATAAGCAATTTATCTGCCTGTTAATGATACCTGCCGGCAGGCAAATTGTAAAGTCAGAATAAGGCTAGAACGGCAGGCCGAGCGGTTCTTTGCCGCCGCCCCACCAGCCTCTTTGCTTCAGCCATTCGGCTGAACGGAAATCATACCAGGAAACCCCATGCCATCGGCACTTCTCGGGCTTCTGAATTATTTTCAGTTCGCCGGCATCAATCTTTGCTCCGGCAAAATCTTCAGGATTGCCAAAAGCATCATTGAGTGAAGTATCGACGAAATCTGCTTTTTTGAAATCGGCGCCGACAAGATAGCTGCCTCGAAAAGATGTGTGGTGGCAGGTGGTTTCGTCGAGACAGGCATAGCTGAGGGAGCAGTCTTCAAATACTGTTTCGCTGAGGTTTGCGCCTTTAAAGTCGACAAATTCAAAAAAGAACCCCTTGAAGGTGCGCTTCGACAGATCAGCGCCGCTGAAGCTGATATTATGTTTCGGGCTCGAGGTTATGTATTCGTTCCAGGCGGCCCGCCCCTTGTCGAGAAAGGCGAAGTATTCCTTCTGTTCTTCGCGCATTTCCTGGGACTTTCTGAAATTGTTGAAATAGCCTTCAATTCCAAACCATGCGAAAACGGCAGCCGTCAGACTGGCGACGAATCCAAGCACCAGAATGAATATTTTCACTGATTCCATGCCTGATCCGGTTCTGGCGAATTCACTGCCCGTTATCATTAGATAGAACAGATCGAAGCTCTGGTTGAGAGACAGCAGGATTATAAGCATCATGGGCAGGCCAAAAAAGGTTGCAGTAAGGTTGATCAGGATATTATTTTTGCCAGAGCCCGGCAGATACGGTGCAAACTTGGATGCAAGAATGGAAGCAGCCATGAACAACGCTGCTGCTGCAAAGGCGCGGATAAAATTTTTCAATAAACCAACTGGAGCATTGGAGCGATTGTATACAGTCCGGTCGTTTTCAAATAACCAGCTTATCGGCCCCAGTTGCGGGAAAATTCCGGCCAGCAAACCTGGAGTTGCCTCGTGGGCAGAAAGGTCGGGTCGACGATTTTTCATTAAAGGACCTCGAAATATGTTTTAAGATAAACATCATAGACGGATTTTTGCAGTTGATCAATGCTCATTCAACTAAAAACAACAGAGGTCTGTCGCTTCTCTGGTGTATAATGTTGAAAAATATCAAGGGGGTTCGTATGAAAGTACTGGCACTCAATGGCAGTCCCCGCCGCAACGGCAACACCGAAATGCTTATCAACACCGTTTTTGCCGAGCTGCAGAGCGAGGGTATCGAGACCGAAACAATTCAGATCGGTGGAAATTCGCTGCGTGGCTGTCTGGCTTGCGGTAAATGTTTTGAAAATAAGAATGGTCGCTGCGCTATCGAGACAGACATGATGAACAAGGTGATTGCAAAAATGTTCGAGGCAGATGGCATCATCATCGGTTCACCGACTTATTTCGCCAACGTCACGTCTGAGATCAAAGCCCTGATCGACAGGGCGGGTTATGTCGGCATTGCCAACGACCGTGCTTTCAGGCGCAAGGTAGGTGCCGCAGTAGTCGCAGTGCGCCGTGCCGGTTCGACAGATGCTTTCGATGCGATAAACAAATTCTTTTTTATTCAGGAAATGATTGTGCCGGGTTCAGTTTACTGGAATCTTGGCATGGGACGCGCTGAAGGGGCAGTTGCCGGCGACGAAGAGGGGTTGAACACCATGCGGGTGCTCGGCAAAAACATGGCATGGCTGATGAAGAAGATAAGTGCCTGATTGCCGGCCGTCAATGCTGAAGCGGTTTTCTGAGTAGTAATGATGCTTGCTGTCGCCTCTCATTGACTGTTGACCAGCCGCATAAAAGTTGCTATTCTGGGGCAAATCTACAAAGGTGGCAGCCGTGGATACTTCAAGAGAGAGAATTCTCAAGGCGCTGTGTGAGCTGGTCGGGCGCAAGGATGCTTCGGTATTCCAGAACCCTGATTATTTTGAGCGCAATCTCCAGAAAATTGGGGGCTGGCAGCAGCTGCCCGAGATTTCTGCTCTCAAGGCCGGACTTCAGGAAAGAATCCCCTGGGAACTCCAGAAAGGCGCTTCAGGGCCAGTTTCTCGAACGCTTGTCTCGTCTCTGGCTGCCACCATCAGCCGTAAACATCAGCAACCACAGGAGCTGGTTCTCTGGGCGGTTGAGTCCTGGGCGATTTCGCTGGGCCTGAAAATTGAAGCTCAGGTGCAAAAGCCTGCCGCTGCAGGTATTGTTCAGCAGGCAGATTCAGCGGCCGCTTTGCCGGTCGTTAATGCTGAGGCTTTACGGGCCTTTGAGAAGTCCAGATACGGAATAGTTTTCGGCAGTGACCCCCAGGGGGTGATCAAGGTCTTTAAATCCTGGTGGCGCCCGGCTGCTGAAGCCGGAAGTGCCGGTCTGGCGGCAGTTGTCGTCAAGACCGAAAAGCCGGTGGTTGCTCTTTTTGCCGCAGCGCCGGCGAACCAGCGCAAATCGCAAAAGCAGCTTAAGCCTGCAGAGCCGGCTGTTCTACCTGCGCCGGCTGTTGTGCCTGCTCCTTCACGACCTGTCGGCGGCGGGGCTGTCGCTCAGGCGACCAGACCTGTTGCGAAGCCAGCTGCTACAAAAACGTCTCAACCGGTTCAATCCGCGCAACCCGTGGCACGACCCAGGCTGGCCCCGGCTGCTGCCGCGCCGGCAACTCCTGCAGTTCTTACCGGCAGCGCCGAAGAGCTTTGCGCTCAGGCGCGGGCTTTGCTTCCGGGATATGGCACCAGAGTAGATGTGCCTGCAGCAGTTCAGATGTTACAACAGGCGGCAAAGCTGGGTTCAATTCCGGCGCAACGCATGATCGGCGAAATTTACCACAAAGGCCTCGGATTGAAACAGGATTTTACCACTGCGGCCAAATGGTTCAGACTGGCAGCCGAGGCTGGTGATGCCCATGCGCAGTTCTATCTCGGCACGCTTTACCAATGTGGCATGGGTGTAGAGTTCAGCCTGGCCCGGGCACAGGAATGGCTGCAGAAGGCCGCAGGCCAGGGCCACAAGGAAGCCGGAGCTCTTCTAAAGGAAATACTGCAGGCTTAGCCCTGCCAGGAGATTAAAAATGGCGGAAAACGAAAAGGTAATCAATCAGACTCTTCTGATCTGGTGCGCGGTGGTAATTGTCGAAATCTTCGTGATTGCCTCACTGATGCAATCGCCTCTTCTCGTTTTTTCGGCTTTTATCATGTATTGGCCGATCAAGGCCGCTATGGACTGGCAGGCTCCCCCTGAAGCCCAGATGAATGCTGAAGAAAAACCGATGATAGAGGGCCGATAGACTATGGAAAAGATCGAATTTCTCGTGTCGACCGGCATTTCGTTTTACACTCCCGAAAACGAGATGCGTCTCTCAGACATGCTTTTGAATAAAAAGTGGCATTTCAGGGTACTGCAGTCACCAAGTTCGGCGATCAGCCTGCAGCTCGGCACTGAGCCGATCATCAACGCCGTTGCCTCAGGAACCGATCTGAAGGACGTCGGCGGCCTGTCGATCACTTTTGCTGATGCTCTGGCCGCTGCATTTGGCAAATGGCTGCCTCTGCCATTCACGAGAAAGTCCAATGATGGCAGCGGCAGCTCGCGAAGTGTCGACTGGGCGAGGCTTTTTCTGCATCGGCCGCCGTTGCAGCTTGACGATAATATCATCAACTATGCGATTGCCGTAGATACAAATGTTTGTCAGACTCCTGAGGCAGCCGATGCGAAAACCGGCAGCGGGCTGCTTGCCGAAGATGTCGGCCTGACTTTTGAGGTAAACCCGGGTAGTCTCGCTTTCTGGCAGACTCCAGCAATGCACACCTGGATCAGAAATGCTCTGCCGAATGTTCCCGCTGATGGCGGCGAAAAGGTGCCGCCGTATGCCGCTTCGCTGGCGGCTTTCATGTGTCTCATCGACGGGCTGCAGCAGGCTTCGCTGCTGCCTGAAGTGACCATGCTTCGCCCTGAAGGTGAGGCCATAGATGTAAGTCTGGTTCTCGATCTTGGCAACAGCCGCGCCTGCGGTGTTCTGGTCGAACAGATCCCCGGTCAGGCGGTCAATCTCGATACCTGCTGCAAGCTCGAGATTCGTGATCTTCTTGAGCCGTGCACTGTTTATACCGAGCCCTTCGATACAAGCTTCAAGTTTCAGCCCCCGCTTTTTGGCGCCGGTGACTATCAGATTCCTGCTTCAGGCAATCGTTTTGCCTGGCCGGGCATCATTCGTCTCGGCCAGGAAGCGGCCAGACAGGAACCTTCTGATATCGGCGATACAGGCATGTCGAGTCCGAAGCGCTACCTGTGGGATGAACAGCAGCGTCATTTTCCATGGTATTTCAACCTGCCGGGCGATGGTCTTGGCAAAAAAATCGGGGCACCATTTCTCAAATATCTTGATGAAAACGGCGTTTTCATGGGCGAAAAGGCGACGCCGCCATTTGAACCCTGTTACCCGGCCAGTTCACTGATGACCTTTCTGATGACCGAAATACTCTGTCATGTGTATGCTCAGATAAATTCATTTTCCTATCGGCGTTCCCGGGGGCACCGTCAAGCGGGGCGCCATCTCCGGAATATTGTCATTACCACGCCCTGTGGTATGTCTTTGCCAGAAAAAAAACTCTATAGAGATCGAATTGTTTCATCTCTGGATCTGTTTTTTCACGTTACCGGGCGATCTGCCGATACTAAACCCGAGCTGCTGCTCGATCTCGATGAAGCGACCGCGGTTCAGCTGACATGGCTGTATGGGGAAGTAATGCACCGCTTCCTCGGCAGTTCTGCTGAGGCAGTCGAGACGCTTGGCCGGCCGCGCGCCGATGTTCCCGAATCCCTGATTCGCGTTGCCAGCATCGATATCGGTGGTGGTACCAGTGATCTGATGATTGCCGAGTATATGGCCGATAAAACCCGGCAGACACTTATCAGGCAGCGCATGCTGTTTTCTGAAGGTTTTTCGGTGGCCGGCGATGAAATAGCCAAAAGGGTTATCGAAAAACTAATTTTGAAGCGTATCTTCAACTACGCTCAGCAGAAGAATCCCGCCATTTCCTGGGAAGACTTTCAAATTTTCTTTGGGCCGGGACGTGGCGGCCGCGATAAAAGCTTCAATGATATGAAGGCCGAGATGTGCCGCCAGCTCTGGATTCCAATGGCACACCGCCACCTTGAATTTGCTGAACTTGACAGTGACGATCCTGATATCGAGCTCAGTTTCGACAGATTTTTTCCAAACCGCATGCCCGGCGCCGGGGTTCTTGATTTTTTCGCCGAGCACATGCGCCATGATTTCAATTGCGACATTACTCTTGCAGAAATTCCGTGGCAGATTTCCAGAGCGAAGGTCAATGCGGTAATTGGCAATGTTCTCGAAAACGTTCTGAGGATATTTGCAGAAGTGATTGCGCAGTTTAACTGCGATACCCTTATTCTTGGTGGCAAGCCCTCCTCGCTGCCGATTATCCGTGAGATGCTCGTCAGGCTGATGCCGGTGCAGCCTGCACGAATAATAGGCCTGAAAGGATACCCGGTCGGCACCTGGTATCCCTTTTCGCAGCGTGGCGGCGGCATCGCCGACCCGAAAACCACCTGTGTCATGGGCGCTGCTGTCTGGCTTTTCGCCGAGAAACTCAATTGCCTCGAGGGGCTTAGCCTGACAACCGATGGCAGTCTGATCGGCCTGCGCGAATGCTTTATCGGTACATTCGGGCGTGAAGCCATGACCATGGAACAGTGCCTGTTTCCAGGCCCGGGGCCGGCGCAGCTGCAGGTAAGCAGGGCAGCCCTGCTCGGCGTCCGTCGCATAGATTCAGAGGTCTGCATGGTCAATCCTCTATGGGAAATCAGTCTCGACCATGATGCGCTCAAGGGTAACGGTTCTTATACGGTCAAGCTCAGCCAGGACAACACCAATCGTGAATGTGTCAATCTGGTCGAACTGCTCGATGAAAAAGGCGCAAAATGCAATGTCAGAAATGTGCAATTGCGGCTGCGCACCATGGTTTCAGATCAGTATTGGCTTGATAGTGGCTGTTTCGATCTTTGATGGAGGGCAAGCATGAACGAGAATAGCGAACTGTTTCCTTTTCCGGTTGAATCCGGCGCTGAAGCTGACGAAAATGCCGGAAAGTCTGAAAATTCCGGTTTGCCGGCTTTTCCGGGGGAACCGCCTCTTGATGACGAAGAATTGCGAACCCTGCGTCAGATGCTTGCCGGTTATCGTGCTGCAAACGGAATTCCTGACCCAGCACCTTCTGAAACTCCCGGTGCTGAAGCGAAGGTGGTGCCTGCAACAGAAAGCCGGCAGGACGATGGTGGTCTGGCAATGCTCTGGAGTCAGCTGAAACTTTCTGATCCGGTTGAAATCGAAGCTTTGCAGACATTCAAAGAGCTGTTCAGCGAAATTGTCGACGCCGACGATCTGTTGAAGATAATCTGGAGCATTGCCGGCTTTTTTCCACTGAAAAAATTCCTGCGTAACGCTACTCCTGAGCAGAAACTGTTCGTTCTCAACGTGCTTGGCGACAAGTTCCTGCACGGGCTGGCGGGTTTCGTGCACCCGGTACGCAAAAAGCTTCTCAAGGCTGTTTGCCGCTTCTTTTCCGGAGTTTCTGAATCCTGCTCGTTTCTCAGCATGGAAGGCGAGCCCTTTAATCTGCAGTATCACGAGCGGGTTGCGGGTGCTGCATCCTCCGGAAAAATCGTTCGGGAAATGCACGGTTTTCTGGTGGTCACAACCGACAGCCGCAGGGTTATCCGTCTCGGACAGGTTCTGACATGAGAGATTCGATCGGAGGCGCAGAATGGGCATAATCGCACGCACACATACAAAGGGTTTCCGGGTCAGTTTTTTTCGCAATCAGCCGGTGCACCAGTTTTATGGGCATCTGCAGGCGGTTTTGCGCGAAATAGCTCCGGGCGGTGAATACGACAATCTTTTTGCCCGGCCTGAGTATGCCGCCGATGGTCAGGCAATTCCGGGTGAAATCGAATGGTCGAGCGCCATTGAAGGTGATAAGGTCATGTTCAAGGATCTGCCTTCTGAAAAACAGCAGGCGGTTGCTGAACAGATCGGTGAATCTCTGAAGCGCATCAGGCAATACGCCGAAGACAAGCAGGGGCGTTCCGGAAAAGAAAAAGATTATGCCGAGTATCTTAAATCTGTGGCTGTGTCACCTGATCTGAATCAGATTTTTCTGATTAAGAACCAGCCGGTGCTGGTGCATTGGGGTTTTATCTGCGAAGACGGCAGTCACCCTGGCAAAGGAATCTATGCCGGATGGGATGACTTTATCGCCGAGATCCAGCGCAAGGCCGGCAAGAAGCCGGCAGAGCCGGAACGCATTGTTTTGCCGCCTGAACCTCCCCCTGAACCTGAACCGGTTGTCGAAAAAGAGCGGGTTAAGACGGCAACGGCAGCTGTCGCAGCTGGGGCAGCGGTAACAGAAACCTCTGAACGGCAGGCAAAACAACCGGCTGCTGATAAAAAAGCGGTTTCGGCAGTCGAAGACAAGCCCAAGCGTATTCTGGCCTGCGGTCTGGGCAGCTACATATGGGTAAAATGGCTGGCGATACTTCTGGCAATAATCATTCTTCTGTTGCTGCTGCTGCGCTTCGTTCCGTCAGCACAGAGTGGGTTTCCGCAATTGCCGCCAGGCATTGGTGGAGGAGGCGGTGGTGGGCTGGGCGATCTCAGTGATCTGCTTGGTGGTGGCGGCGGCGGTGGGGGTGGGGGTGGAATGCCAGGCCTCGGCAAGGGCGGCAGTGGCGGTGGTGGGCAGCAGGCCCCGGCTCCTGGAACGCCATGTCCGACCTGCGGGCATACCATACCGAAGAATCAGCCGGCTCAGGGCGGTCAGCCAGGCGGCAGTCATAATAATGAGCAGGCACCACAGGCTGCACCGGCAGCTGAAGAGGTCAAATCAGGAGACAGCAAATGAGCCAGGTAAATCTAAGACCTGAAGAACAGCAGATAGTCAGCATGGCTGACCAGCTTGCGGAGCTTTTGAACAGCAGTTCTTCGTGGACTGCGGGGTTCGTCAAAGATGCAGCGATCAGAAAATTCATCGACAAAATTCTTCAGGAAAAGCAGGTAACGGTTAGACGTATCCGCGAATCAGCGCAACGCCCGGTGGCTCTGGGTGTTTTTGGTGCCAGTCAGTGTGGCAAGTCTTATCTGACTTCAGAACTGGTCAGGGGAGGGGAGCCGGCGCTGGCAGTAATGCTTAACGGGCTTAACCAAAACCCTTCCGGCCGTGATTATCTTGAAGAGATCAACCCGGCCGGCGGTCGTGAGAGTACCGCTCTGGTAACCCGGTTTACTACCAGGCCATACAGAACTGTTCAAGGGTGCTCAGCATTTATTCGTCTTCTGACGCTGGCTGACCTGATCAAGATTTTTCTCAATGGCTATCTGTTTGAATGTCAGTCAGATTTTGTGCCAACCGCAGATGAACTGCAGAAACTGCGTTATTCTTTCCGTGGGAGTTCCGGGCGTTCTGGTGCCACACCGCTGTTGAGCGAGGCCGACGTCTGGGATCTTCAGGACTATGCACGCCGGCATTTTCACAACCAGTTTCTGCGTATGCTCGAAGACATCAACTACTGGGGTATTCTTGCAGATGAGATCCGCTTTTTACCAGCCGACCAGCAGATAAGCTATCTGGAGTGGCTCTGGGGAAAATTTTCGAAAATAACCGAGCTGTTCAGATTTCTCATTCGTGAGCTCGGCAAGCTGGGCGGCGAAGTCGTCGGCATCTACGATGAAGCTCTTCTGCCGAGGACAAGCAGTATCATCGATGTGCAGAGACTTTCGCAGCTGATGAAGGTCGGAAACCGAAAAGTGGCTCTGGCGCTGGGAAGTGGCGGTCAGGTTTCCATGGATTCTTCGACGCTGTGTGCACTGACCGCAGAGCTGATTCTGCAGGCTCCGACCGCAGGAGAAGACTCGCTGCTGCGTCGTTTTGACGTCCTGGATTTTCCGGGGGCACGTGCCCGGGCGCAGGTATTCGACCAGAATCGTCTGACAGCAGATCACGAAGCGCTGGTCGAAGTTTATCTGCGCGGCAAAGTCGCCTACCTTTTCGACCGCTATTCAGACGATCGTGATGTCACAGCTTTGCTGCTCTGTCAGGAAGGCGGGCCGCAGGAGGCCAAGTCTTTGCCCTACATGGTCAACAAGTGGGTTGAATGGAGTCAGGGCAAAGAGCCTGTGCAGCGCAAAGGCCGAGAGCCTTTGCTGTTCCATGTTTTTACCAAATTCGACATGGATCTGGTGAGAAAGCGCGGTGAAGATCCTGCGGTCCGCTGGGACAGCCGTTTGAAAACAAATTTTGCCGATTTTATGGGCCGGGCGGGTAGCTGGGTCACCGAATGGGACGACGAGCATGCTTTTCAGAACTGTTATTGGGTAAGAAACCCCGGGGTGCAGCAGACGGTTTTTGGCCGCGACAAGGAAGGCCATGAATTTGTCCGGGATGAAGAGCAGCTGAGCGAAATCATGGCACAATATCTGGGCAACGAGAATGTGCGGCGTCATTTCAAAGACCCGAAAGAAGCCTGGCAGAAAGCGGCGACTCCGGGGCAGTCTGGCATTCAATATCTGATCGAAAAATTGAAGGCCGGAATTGAAGCCGGCGCGAAAGTGCGGCAGCTGCAGACCAACCTTAAACAGATTTTTGTAGAAATAAAAACTCATCTGCAGCCTTATTTTATCGGTGACGACATCTCGCAGGCCCGTAAAATGGCTGAAGAAAGAGCCCGAAAGCTTCTGGTTCCCCTTGGCAGGGGCATGGCGACCCGCTATTCGCTGCCGCGAATTCTCGATCTCGATAGATTTTCGCTTTCTGACAAAACGGTCGGAATGATTTTTGACTCGGTTGTTAACCCTATGGAAAGTGAAGAAAGCGCTGCATCCGAGCCTTCGCTGGTTGCTCCGGAAACTTCAGTTTTTGATGAATCAATATTTGCGGTTGGTGATTCACCAGTTTCTTCCGCAGAAGGAGTCGCAGCAAAGAAGGCTCCGGTGCGCAGGGGCGAGGTTTTTGCCCGGGCGGTGATAACCCGCTGGCAGGCCCAGCTTGCCTGTTTGAGCCAGGATTCCGAGTTTCAGGAGTTGACCGGTCTGTCTGCCGAGTGGTTTGCCGAAACGACCCAGGAGCTCATCAAGGGGGCTTCGAGGCTGAAGATTGAAGTCAGACTTGCCGAAGATAGTGATGCCTTTTTCAGCGCCGCTAATCCTGGCAGGTTCCTGCGCAAGTCTTCGGTGAAGGCCGCCGCCGCCCTGAATCGTTTCATAATCGGCCTGGGGCAGGAAATGAAAGATGCACCGATTCCGACGGGTGCCCCGCGTGCTACTCTTTCTGCCAGAGCTTACCCGGGTCTTGCGATTTATCAGCATTGGACGGGTGCCCTTGTTCAGTTGTTCAAAGATAATGTCGCCGAGGCTTCTGCCGATGATGAAGCAAGCAACCGGGAGCTTGAAAAAATATTGAAGGCACAGCTTCTCTGATACAATCTTTGCTAAGGCAGTAATTTGATTACTGCCCGTTAGTTACGATTGCTTCGTCGTTGCCCTCCTCGCAATGACAGTGCTGAGTCGTTGCACTTCCTGCAA
>CAYYUI010000012.1:0-31845 GCA_964474705.1 uncultured bacterium | reverse complement strand
GCTTCGTCGTTGCCCTCCTCGCAATGACAGTGCTGAGTCGTTGCACTTCCTGCAACGGCGTGCTGAGAAATTGTCACTGCGAGGAGCGAAGCGACGTGGCAGTCGTTGCTAATGCATACATTGCAGTTTGATTACTGCCCGGAATACGATTGCTTCGTCGTTGCCCTCCTCGCAATGACAGTGCTGAGTCGTTGCACTTCCTGCAATGGCGTGCTGAGAAATGTCACTGCGAGGAGCGAAGCGACGTGGCAGTCGTTGCTAAGGCATACATTGCAATTTGATTACTGCCCGTAAGTTACGATTGCTTCGTCGTTGCCCTCCTCGCAATGACGTGCCGAGTCGTTGCACTTCCTGCAATGGCGTGCTGAGAAATGTCACTGCGAGGAGCGAAGCGACGTGGCAGTCGTTGCTAAGGCATACATTGCAATTTGATTACTGCCCGGAAGTTACGCTTGCTTCGTCGTTGCCCTCCTCGCAATGACGTGCCGAGTCGTTGCACGATTTCTGGCAGCCGGGGTGTAAAAATCTGGCAGCCATCAGCGTGCACAATTTTGGCGATTGCGATCAACAGCCTTTTACAAAGAAAAAAAAGGGGTATTGTGCATTGGCATACAATTTGCTATTCTGTGCTGCGCATATACATGCAAAATTTAACAGGATTGGTTATTACCAGCGAGGAATTTAAAATGTTGGCAGAATTGAAAAGAGGGATCTCGAATATCCGCAAAATTTTGACACTTCGTTGTTCTTCTGAAGCAAAGAAAAATACTGACCTGCCAGTTCGCGATATGGGGCCATTTTTGCAATTTTCATTAACCGGAATCAATGCCAGAACCCGTCGCGGCAACCTGACCAGACAGCAGCGCTGCAATTATTGATAACTGCATAAAAAAAAGGCTGGCCCGGCTGATAGCCGGGCCAGCTATTTTTGCAGAATTCAGCAACAGGAGCGCTGTTGCCAGGGAATCATCTCAGTCGATGCGCTCTCGGCGTTCTTCAAGAGTTCTGATATCGATTTTCCGGCCCATGACCGCGATAGCCAGTTTGAATTCGCGTTTATTGCCCGAGTTGTCGGTGGCGTTGACCACCAGAGAGTATTCAGGGCTGACGGTGCCGCTGTCATCAACATTTTCAAACCTGAAAACGTATTCTATCGGATCAAGCATTTTGGCAGCGGAAATCGACTCGCTCTTAACCACTCCGGCTTTGTCGGTGAGCGTATAGGTCAGTTTCTCAATACCGAAACTCTTGTCTATCTGGTAACTGTTGATATTGTCGACGGCCCTGATATAGAAAACCAGGCGATTGTTCTGCTGGCAGACGAAGCCCTTGCTGCTGTCGTCTGAAACGGTTGAGACGGCGTCCGGCCCCTGCAGGTAACGATCGAAAAGAGAGTTTATGTCACCCAGATCGGTGAATTTATGCGCAGTCGATATCTCGGTTTCTTTGCCAAGATAGGGCACATCGCCGGTTGAATAGTCGTCTTTGAGGCCTTCACTTCCAAAATTGGAAAACCCTGCCGCTACGTTTTTCCTGGTGCCGAACATATGGCAACGATTGGTGCGGGTATCAAACACGATCACCTGAATTTCCGGTCCGATTTCATCCTTGACCTTGAGGAGCTCGATATTGCTCCAACGGCTTTTGTCGATACTACCACCGCTTACCTGCCCTGCGGAAGCTCCGCACGGAAGTTTGCTGCCGTTGGCGGGGCTGAAAGCTTCGGTGGTTGAACCAGATTCGGGCTTGGCAGTATCATTGATTGTGCTGTCTCCGACCGTTGTTTTTACGCTGTTGTGAAAGCTCAGGGCATTGCCGGCCGAATCTTTGCTGATGGCAAAAACCTTGAAAATCGGTTCGGGGGCACTCTTGCCGTTGCCGTCATTGCATTCATGCCATGGTCTGGGTTGCTTAAGCGTCATTTTGCCGCTGATTTCTGCGTGTGAGCCGGCAAATTTTCCGGTTGAACCACTGAGTTTCGTTGCGGCGCCGATGCTGAGGTCTTTAACTTCAGCCTTTTTCCAGGCCCATCTGGTTTCATGTTTGTAGCTTTTCAGGCTTGGCAGCCCGGCAGTGTTGTCGAGATCGGCGATGCCGGCGTAGTCAGCCTGCAGTTGCTCGATACTCTGGCCGGTTTTGGCGTTATATTCATAGAGCGGGTAGGTGTAGTATACCTGCAGATCCAGATTTGCTGAGCTCTGAACCAGATTGATGCCGCCTATGGTTGTAGAGAAAGCTTTGTCGAAATATGGATTAGTATCGAGAACGTTGAGCTTGAAATCAAAAGTAGTTGCCCCGGTGGGTTTGAATTGTGCCGGAGTTGTGGTGATTTTGAGATTAGAGGCGATTGGACTGTGGGTGTCATAAACGACGAAGTCAGTAGAACCTGCTTCATCAGCAGGCTTGATGAGTTTAAGCAGAATTTCTTCGCTGCACTTTTTCTGGGTGCCGTCGGTAACCCAGACTTCGCGCATTTCCGATTTCTCAGGCACTGTAACTTCGCCTTTGGCGTTGCGGACTTCTGCCTGGGTAACGACACGCTTTGAAGATTTGGTATATTTTACTTCTTTCCAGGCCCAGAACATGTTGGTAATTTCGTAACCGGCTCCTGGCGACCAGACTTTGAGCTGAATACGTGATCTGCTCAAATCGCCGTCAAAGCTCGGTGTGTTGAAAGTGATGCTAAAATCGGGGCCGGGAGTGCCATCCACGCCATCGGCGCTCCATTTTATCGCCGGGTCAGATTGCACTTCGATCTGGGAAGCCTGGTTGCCGGTACGGATAAAAGCTTTGAAATCAGAGGGTTCGAGTTTGGTGATCGACATTTCCAGGCCTTCGATCAGAAGTCCCTCAGCGCTGATCACTGCAGCTTCGTCGCCTTTGCGATATACAGTCAGCATTTCGGGTGGTTTATCGGCTGTGACCGGTATTTCATCCTTCATCCAGAAGACGGTGGGAAAATTTTTGTCTATGTCGCTGTTGACCATTGTGTCAGTCATTGCTTTGAGTTTGCAGACCCCGGCATCAGGATACTCCTGAGAGCTGCCGCCAACGTTGGTTACCTTGCCAATCTGGCCTCCCTTGACGATATTCGACAGCAGGTCATAAGCGCCCGTGATGGAGGGCATGAAGGTATCCTCGGTAGACATGTTGTTCTCGCGGGCAAATGCTTCCTGAATACTGTTCCGGTTGCCGCTGACAGTAAAAAAGTCGGCCATGGCCTTGATCGGAAAGTAACCGAAGCCATTTGGCTCATCGGTACCGCCTTCTTTGTCAATACCAGCTTTAACGCACCATTCATATTTTTCTGACTTCAGCGCCCCGCCGGTATTGTGGGCGGCCGGATCCCAGACGACTTTGAATGAAGCGGTAGCGCCCTGGGGTACCAGATAGAAAAAGGTGTTGCCATCGGTAATCAACTGCATGCCGCTGTCTGCAGCATTGATCGGAACAATTGCCGCGCAGGGCTCTGCGGGCAGCGAACAGGCAAACAGACCTGCAGCTGTCTGAGCGATGAAAAGCATGGCGATCAAAATTTTCTTGAGCATACGGCCCCCCTGTACATCTAGTTTTCCCTCGTCAGTTTCACGGTTTTGGTCATTTCTTCCTTGCGGGTTTTCATTTTGTTGCGGTTCATTGTGGCTTCGCCAACACTTTTGGTCTGGGCTGAAATAATCAGCTGACGTTCATCCGGATTGGTGAAAGCACTGATTACCTTGAAGTCGGTAACCGAAAATTTCCAGTCAGAGGCTGTGATACCAGGCACCTTCCAGGGAAACTTCGTCGTGTTGCAGTCTGAATAAAACTGTTCAAGCCCGAGAGGATTGCCGGCAGCCGCGTTGGCAGTCAGGTTGCTTCCGGCAATTATGCCCCGAAACGGGCAACAGCCAAGTGATAGAACTCCGGAATCGCAGGCTTCCTGTGGAAAAGCGCTCAATTTCAGCAGCATCATCTGAATTGCTGACTGGGCAAGAAAGTTTGCCTGCAGAAAATGCAGATTCGTCAGATTCTGCTGCTTCGATTCCTTGCGGAAATAGACGAGCGATGCCGCAAAAACCATTATGCAGACGACGAAGGTAAGAACGAGCGGCAGAGCGATTCCCTTATTCTTTGTCAATGAATGCCCTCCTTGCCAGCAGCTGAAACTGGCTGGTTGAATTGTAATCGCCGCCTGGCAGATGCCAGCGCACCACAAGTCTGATGTCTACCAGTCGGCATCTGTCGGTAGAGTCAGGGTAGACCTCAGCAAGAGTCATGGTTTTGGGTGTGTCGAGCGCGTTCTGAGGGGCCGCTTCAAGACCATTGCTGCAGCCCATGGGATCATGAAATTTGAAAGCCGGAACCGTGAAGGCCAATTCAGCGTTGGTAAACGGAAAAACCGTATAGGCACCGGTAAACTTGTTACCTTTAACTTCGTAATCGGTTCCGAATGACCATGTTTGTGGGTTTCCGGCGCCTGCCAGCAGATTGTCGCGACTGATAACATACATCAGGCGATTCATCTCTTCTTTGGCGAGATTGGCGGCAATGCCCTCGGAATCCTGTTCACGGGTTCCCCGGTTGGTATAGTTGAGCAGGCCGAAAATGGGCAGAATTACACATCCGAGAATTGCAACCGCAATCATGATCTCGGTCAGGGTTATGGCCGCTGTAGGTTTTCTGATCATAAATCCCGCTTGACGCTTACTTCGACCTTGGCTCCGGTCTGGGCTGTGACGTTGGCTTCAGGTTGCGCGACCCGGTCGGGGTGTACCACCTTCATGGCAATACCCACCAGGCTGCCGGCAGTTGAATTGTCGGGGTCGAAAGGCTCGAGGGTCAGCTTTATTTCATCGACATTGTCGATAATTTTGTAGCCACTGTAGAGCTTTTCCTTTTTCTTTGGGTCAGAGCCGTCTTCAAGCTTTTTTTCATAGAGCAATACGCCGTTTTCAAGCTTCAATTCGCATCTGAAGGTTGCTCCCGGGCTGTCAGGGTCTGAGTTAACGTATGGCATGCAGATTGCCCATCTTGCAACTGTTACGTTTCCGGTCAGGGTGTCATTGCTGTTGAGCTGAAATTCGTAACTGGCTTCGGTTATCGTCGTGCCACTGATGCTGACAACGGTCATCGCCGTCGCCTTCTGCATTTCTTCGCGTACGAAAGTCAGGGCATTACGCAGCTGGTTCTGGGTATTCAGTGACCAGCTGCCTTTCTGAAAAGATTGTGAGAAGCCACGGAAGACGCGAAATCCGACCAGAAGCAGCAATGCCAGAACGCCGGCTGCAATCATGATCTCTACCAGGGTTACGCCGTTTTTGCGGCTCTCGTTCATATTTTGCATTTTCAACTGTTATTGATCAGAGTCTCGACGTCCTCGCCGGTCACTGCGCTCAGCAGTTCGGCAATAGGGCGTTTGTTGACGGTTTCAGCCTGCTTGAGCATCGTATCCAGGATCAGTATTGATTCCTGGCCGTAGGCTTTGACGGTGTTAACTATTGCCTGCCTGCGGATTTGAACCTTTTCGCCCTGATAAATTCTGAAAATTCTGGGAACTATCTGTTCAGCAGCCATTGGCAGTCTGGAAAAGGTCTTGATGGTGCGGTAAACGATTCGTGGATCTTCAGCTCCGAGGAGCTGAAATAATTGTGCCATGCAGGCCTGGGCGCCAGGCTGATCGATTTTTTCCAGCGCTTCGAGAGCTGCGAAAATCGTATCGACGTTACCGGATTCAAGAAAACCGGCAAAACCGCTCATTACTTCAGGAGAGGGCATTCTGAGTTTGCCGAGGTTCCAGATAATGCCGAGTTTTCTGTCTTCGTCACTTTCGTGCGAGTATTCTTCAAGGAGTGCCTCGGCTTTGCTGCGGGCGTAAACCAACGCGGGGTGTTCGTCAGAGGACTGGTCATGAAACTCATATTCACTGGAAAATTCTGGCGTTGGTTCAGAACCGGCAGCTGCGACAGCCGGCGTGGCGGTTGCCTGCAGTCTTGCAGCCTTCGCTTTTTTCAGCCTGGCGGTTGCAGCGGCAGCTTCATTTTCTGCAGCTGCTGAGTTGGCTGCCATTACCTGCGCAATGATTTCGCGGCATTCTGCAAGTAGCTTGCGGGCCAGGGCAATTTTTTCGCTGTCATGATATTTATCGACGAAGTCAGCCAGAGTCGCTTCAGCTGATGAATACTGCCCGGCATAAAAGTAGAAGGCTCCGAGGTAAAAGAGATTTTCTGGTTCCGAAGGACCTTTTTTGCATGCAGTTAACGCGCGATCGAGCAGAGAGGTATCTCTGGCAAGCAGGCTGCGGTCGAGTTCGACGGCTTCGACGAACAGGCGCCCGGCTTCGAGGGTTTTCCCTTGTTCGTCAAGTTTTTGAGCCTGTTGCAGCATTTGCAGAGCCTTGTTTTCGGCTTTAAGTTCAGGTTCAGGCGCTTCAGGGTTTTGCTCTGCCTGTTCCTGGAGTCGGGTTATTCTGGCCGCAAGACCTTCTATGCCTGTTTTGATTTCTGCGGCACGTTTAAAAGCCGCTATCGCCTGTCGATACTGACGGTCGGCTTCAAAAACATCCCCCAAAGCCATCCAGAGTTGCCATGAATTCTTGTCTGTCTTCAATTCGCCGGCAAGCAGAAGTTTGGCGGCATAATAATCCTTTTGCTGCATCAGGCTCTGAACTTTGTTGAGAACCGTGCTGCTATCTGAGCCTGCGACAACCTGCTGCGAGCAGAAGAGGAAAATACCGGCCAGCGCAAGATTGCTGAATTCACGTGCTAAATTTCCGTGCATCATGTTTGATCTCTCTGAATGAGGTTTTTTGGTATTCAGGGTGGTGGTGAACAATACGTTCCATATTTATATTAGCAGTTTTGCGGTGCTGCTGCAATATCGGTCGAAGTGAAAACCCCGCAGGCAGAGAGGATAGAAACCGCGATAATTGCCAATTTCGATAATGCGTTACAAAAAAAATGCAGAATTTGCTTTGGCTAATTCTCCGGCGGTCATGAGTCTATCCACATCCTTCATTATTATGCAATCTTTGCGGTCGGCAAATGGATATAAAAAATGCCAGCCGTTTTCACGGCTGGCGTATTGAGTAACTCCGGTTATAATCAGTTGGTTTCTTCGAGCTTCAGGCGGTTGACCATGATGCCCTGACGGTTATCAGCGGCAGACTGAGCGTAGATGATCGAGCCATCCGGGGAAAGCCTGCAGAATCGCTGCATTTCAAGGCCACGGGGGCCGGGAATTTTTCCGGAGGCGACAATCTGCCCACGTCGGACAGCATAGACGGTGAATTCTGAATCGAGCTCGCCACTGGCGGTCATGACCACAAAATTATGGCGCCCTTCTTTATCGACGCCCAGGAAATCTACTGACATGACCTGTTTTGGCGCTGCCGGGGCCGGAGCGACCCAAAGCAGGCGTCCGTCTTCCTTCTGCACGCGCCCGGTAATCAGGTGGCCGTTTTCATTACGCGGAGGCGGCATGACGATGGCTCTGCCGCCTTCATCGGCTTCGATGGCGGCGAATTCCGGCAGGCGACTCAAGGGTTTGGCGTTCTGCATTCTGAAGACGATGCCGTCTGCGTCACGTACACGCCAGCCGCCGGCATCGTTGCTGATGTTAAGAAGATGCAGAGAGGCGGCTTCCTGGTCTGATGACTTGACTACCTTGAAAGCTTCAGGCTTTTTGAGATCGAGAAGGAAAATGACCGGGAAGGGAAAGCCGCAGAGGGCGAGCGAATTGTCGCTGACAGAGAGGTCGCAGAGGCGGTCGGTGGCTTTCGATTCCTGAATGCGGGGCAGGGGAATGGTCGACTGACTGCCGTCAGGTTTGATACGGACAATCTGATGATTCTCTTCGAGAAGGTAGATTGAGCCATCGGCAGCGCCGGCGAGCGATTTGAAACTGCCGGGCACGAATATACCGCTGGCGTTGTCGGCGGCGAAAGCCGCAGGAACAGTCATAATGATGCTGAGTAAAAGGCCGATCAGTTTATACATTGTCATCTCCGCGCTTATTGAAGTGTCATGGCGGCATGGTGGCAACCGCCACCGTTCCACCAGGCCGAGAATGAATCGAAGGACTTAACCTGCACGACATCCCATTTGGCGGGATCATTGTAATAAATATTGCCGTTGTCGTCTATACCAGTGATGCAGACATAATGATTATAGACGTTGGCAATAATCGGTTTGCCGGCTCTGAGCTGTTCTCTCACCCACGATGCGCCGACGCTGTAGTTCCATTTTGCATTGGGGAAACCATAATGATTTGCGCCTCTGACCATACCGGCGTGGTTGGTGCCTGCATCGCCGGTCGAGCCGCAGACGTTCCAGAGATTGGAGGCCAGCGCCCCGGCATTGCCTTTGCCGTAATAGGCCAGAGCCATGCCGAGAGAAGTCGGGCCGCATGCTGACCATGGATAGGGGCAGTTAACCGCGCCCTGACACTGTTTGGGCACATCCATTTTGATAAGACCATTAGCGCCTGTCTGAACACTGCCGGGAGTGGAAGGCTGAGTTGCGGCAGGACTGCTTGAACCTGACTTGGTGATGAAGTCTGAATGGCAATAAACGGTCTGGCCGTTCCAGCTTATTTTGTACCAATCGCCTTCCTGGCCGATGATGGTTACCTGATCGCCCTCGTAAAAGCTGCCTATGACATTGCCCCATGGTGAGGTGCGGATATTGAGCGACGGGTTGACATGAACGGTGCCGGTTGAACTGGTAGTGCTGGATGAGCTGGCGGCATCGCCGACGACTACGTAATCAGAATGCACATAGGCTACGCCGCTGCCATAATTTATCTGATACCAGTCGCCGCTGGTGCCGATGATCTCAACCTTGTTGCCATCGTAGAGAGAACCGATGATTTCGCCCCATGGGCCGGTTCTGACGTTGAGAGACGGATCGACTCTGACGGTGCCGATCAGGGTGCCTTTGCCGGTGGCAGTCTTGTCAGCCTCACCGGCTACACTTGCTGAACTGCTGTTTTCGGAAATTTTTACGGAGTTTTCGCCGAAAACATCGGCGGCAGATTGTGCCAGCACTGCGCTGCCAGGGCCTGTAACCCACACCGACAATACCAGAAGCCAGCCGAAAAACCAGTTTCGCGTTTTCATCACCGTTTCCTCCTCTGCTGTCGGGCCTTTAAATTTGCCCTCGAAACAGCATTCTTCGATTTGTTCATAACCAGATAAGAATACTTACCGGGAACTGAAAAAGTTTATGCCAGTTTACTTGCTTTTCAAAATGTAGCGGCCATCCCAGTCGGGGGGGGGCGGCTCGCTTCTGAAATGCTCGCACCGGTCGATGTAAACCTTTGCCGGCCCGTCATCGGGCACGAGTTCGAGTACCCCTTTAAAAGCGGCGATTGCTTCAGGCCAGCAGCGGTTTAGATACAGTTTTATGCCCTCATTGTAGCCAGGTTCTGCCTTCAGCCAAAGCTCAGTTTCGTCAGCACGGTAACCGCGAACTTCGAAAACTTCCACCGGTTTGTTTTTGCCTTTGACGGCAAGAAAGTCGAGAAATCTGGTGCTTATCAGCTTTCTATCGATGCGTTCGTGCACGCTGTCGGAAATCATCATCAGGGTTTCGTAGGCTTTATTAGCTCCTTCAAGCCGCGAAGCCAGGTTGACCCCATCGCCGAGGCAGGTGAAGTTCATCTGAATGTCGCTGCCGATAAAGCCTACCATGCAGATTGCCGTATTGATGCCGGCGCGTACTTCCACTTTGGGCAAACCCTGATTGAGCCATTTCTGACGCAATTCTGCAAGTTTGCGCTGCATGCTGATCGCGCATTCCACTGCCCGCTGCGGATGGTCCGGCTGCGGGGCCGGGTGATTCCAGAACCCCATGATCGCATCGCCGATATATTTGTCGAGGGTGCCGCCGTGTTTGAATAAAATGCGGGTCATTTCGTCAAGATATTCGTTCATCAGCTCAGTCAGCTGCTCTGGTGCGAGTTTTTCGGAAATGGTTGTGAAGCCCGCCAGGTCAGTGAAGATGATCGTCAGTTCCTTTTTTTCTCCGCCAGGTTTAAGGCTGTCAGGGGTTTTTAGAATCTCATCGACGACCGCTGAAGAAATGAAGCGTCCGAAGGTCTGGCGGGTTTCCTGCTCCTGACGTCGAGTAATTGCCCATGCCAGATAACCTCTGATGACGCCGAAGCTGCCGGCCAGAATAGCCGGAAAAACTGCCGGCATAAGGGTCTGCTGCATAAACAGCACAATTCCTGATACCAGAGTGGCGGCAATAAAAGCGGCAGTTGCCAGGCCGCCCCAGATTGCGCCTGATTTGATAAATATTAGGTTAAGAAGCAGCAGAAACGGCATGGTGAGAGCAAGCTGCAACATCGGCCAGGCGACCGGTGCCCGGTCTGCATGGAATGGCAGGGCACGGATAAAACTCTGCCGGCTTAACGCCGAAAAAAGGTTTGCATGCAGATTCACGCCAGGTATTCTTGGAAAGCCGGTGTCCATGAAATTGATTGGAGTCACGATGAAATCCTGGTCTGATGGCAGAGCACTGCCGATAAATACAGTCCTGCAGCCGATCCGGTCGTTGCGGAACAGGCCGCGTAAACCGTTCAATTCTGTCAGAATAAGATAGCGACCATGCGGAACGCTGACCTCGCTGTCGCTGCGACATGAAGTTATCTGCCCGATTTCATCTATGAGGGTGAGCGCCAGAGGTTCAGCACCAGGGCAGGAAAATGTTAAGTCGATGCCCTTCCTGTTTTCATGTGATGGAGCCGGGCAGCCGGCAACTTTTTGCGGTGCGCCAGGGAGTAGAGTCAAATCGATGGTATTCTGTGATGTTGCGGTGGCGATGCCGCTGAGGACAGCCATTCGGGCGTCGAGTGAACATGGCAGGCCGCCAAGAACCGTTGTCGTCGTGCCGGTGGAAATTGGCTGTCGATTGAAAAAGCGCAGGGTCCAGATATTTTCTTCAGGGGTTACTGCGACTGTCTGGTGCGCTGCCGGTTCGCCCTTGTCGGTTACCAGGGTGCCGGAGGCGAGCACGAAACTATGTTCTTCTTCGAAAGCTGCGAGGGCAAAACCTTCCGGGATACTCTGAAGCGCGACTTTGCCATTTTCATCGCTCGAAATAAGAGGAATCGGTTCGCCAAACACGGCAATGCTTGCGGAAGCATCTGAAAGAGCGGGGTTTTCGACCAACTGGCTGGCGGCGGCGTCGGCAAACATAAGAAGTGGCAGCGACGCATTGCCGGGCCGGCCGGTTTCAATTTTTGCGATACCGCGTTGCCATCCGGTCTGGTTGCGGGCGGTAACCTGAATCGTACATAGTCCGTCGGGAAGCTTGCTGACTGTGAAAGCTCCGGATGCATCAGTGTAAGACTGCTGCCAGAAGCCGGTATCTGGGAACATTGCCAGGACTTCAGCTCCAGATACAGGTAGTCCTGAAGCGGTTCTGGTCTGGCCGGTTACAGATGCGCTGCCGGGAGCAGCGGTCGGCTTACCGATACGTACCCGCAAATTGCTGATGTCTGGCTGCAGATCAAGGAGATTTCGGCGGTTCAGCAGCGGCGAATTTTTGTCTTCTTCCGTCTCCAGAAGAGTTCCCATTGACATGGTTTCGATGCCGTCGCTGCGTAGAGGTGGTGGAGTCTTGTAGAATGGCAGCCGCAGACAGGGCATATGATAGTCGCCAATGACCGGCAGTGGCTGTGCCGGCATTTCGAGCCAGGTAGAAACCGGCAGAGTTTTAACCGGTAGCGAGTCTCCGGCAGTCTTAAGAGCAGGGGCCCGTTCGGGAAAGCTGAAGCTTAAAAGCCTTGCCAGCAGCTGGAGTTCCAGGCGACGTGCCATCAGGTCGATGCCTGCGTGACCTGTCGATCTGAAAGAAAATGGGCCGGCGGCTATTGCTGCGGCAAGCAGTTCGGTTGCGTCAGCACCGGCCGGAGCCTGGGAACTGGCGGCGAAGGCTTTTATTCCTTCGCTTTGCCTGTCCAGTAGTGTCGCAATCCATGCTGAAAAGCCCAGAGTCGGGAGGAATTCTTCCATTTCATCAGGGTGAAAGGCCAGGGGGGCGAATCGCACCGTTGCGTCGAGGTCGGCGGCCACATTGATCAGACCTCTGGCGGCAGCCTGCCCGGCAATGCCATCGTCAAGAGGAATCGGCCAGGGGGGGCGGTTTGAAGCCGCGTCGGCAAAATCGTAGCGTTCGAAAGTCTGGGTGCCGCGCCCGATAAAATGCTGTGCCAGCAGCGGAAAAGGGTAAGACGCAAGAGTGGAGGCCAGAGCTCCGTCTTTCTGCGGATCGGTTGCTGAGGCAAAAATGAAATCGAAGGCTGCGACTGCTGTATCTGAAGATCGCAATAGTTCAAGCAGGGCCGCAAAATCGGCCCGGTCGGGGTCACGCTGAAAGCGGCTGAAAAACGTCTGATCTTTGTTGATGATCAGGACGGGTGGGGGAGCAGGTTCGGGTTGCCTGGCAATCGTGTTCAGAACCGGCAACTGCGAAAACAGCAGATCGGTGAACTTGAATTCAAGCCAGACAAAAGCCTGTCTCACTGGCGGCAGCATTGCCAGAAGGCAGATTATAACCGGCAGAAGCAAGGCGCGTCGGCCGGAAACGGATACCCGGCCGACGGCAATCTGCGTCTTTTTATTCATCGATCAGAATTTGAAGCGGCGCAGCAGGCTTCCCGGGTCTTTGATGACTTTTTTGGCCGCTTCGACCTGTTTTTCTTTGGTTTCATTGTCGTGATCACCCTTTTCCCGGGCGATGCGTTCTTCGATATTCATGATGTGTTTGCTGAGGTCTTCTGAAATCGTGCCGGCGGCGGCTTTCTGCCATTTGCCCGTGCCTGCTGCCGGGTCGAAAACATAAGACATTTCGCCTGATGGAATCTTGAAATACTTTATGTCGCCGGGAATACGACCGTAAAGATCGCCTTTAACCGCTCTGACGGTAGTAATCAGGCTGGTGTCGTTCTGCTGATAGGCAGCAAAAAATTCAATTACCGGAGTGACGTTTTTATATCTGCGGAACTTGAAGGCGCCATTGCCGCTGTTGAGCATCAGACCTTCGCTGTTTGGTTCGATTTTTGCCGATCTGCTGCCAGAAACGGCTTTGCAGCTGGCAAAGGTATTGTGCCCAAGATAAACTTCACGAAAATCACGGTCAGAAACGGAAAAAGGCTGGTCTTCGGGGGTGAATTCGCCAAAATCGAATTTGAATTCTTCGCCGACCAGGTCTTTTCTCAGTTGATCGAGCTCTTTTGCGGCATCTATGTACCCACCAGCTGTCCGACTGCCTTCTTCAAGTGCCTGCAATTTCTCGATCAGGGGTTCGCCAAGCCCCGAGAGCATTTCGGTGAAGCGGTTGTCGCCCAGATTGGCCGGAACCCCATTGAAGCCGGCAAATTCTGTCAGACCGCTGACGGTCGGGTTGGTATTGAGAAGCCCGACGGCGGTTTCCCCGAACTTTTCGCTCAGCAGGGCGGCCGGGTCGAATTCGCGCAGCGGCGTAAAGCCTTCCTGTAATGTCTTGTCGATGTTAAGAAGCTGACTGCCAAGAGCTGCAAGCCCCTGACCTGCCTTGAGAGTGCGCTTTTTGCCGGTTTTGGCGTGCGTCAGTTCAACCTCACCCTTGTAGACATTGACCATCGTGCCACCTGGCACGAGAGTGCCGATCTGCAGGCCCTGGGTTTCGAGCAGGCAGTCGAAATTGTCGATGATGTCGAGTTCAAAAAGAGTGCCCTTGACGCCGGCAATGACATCGGCAGTCTGGGCCTGGAAGTTGCTGCCGCTGATCACCTTGAAGAGCAGGGCGCCCTGCTGGGCTTTAAGTTCTGCGATCGCGGCCTGACCAAGTGTGCGTGGCACCTCAAAGACGCTCTGTTCTTTGACTCCGAGCACACAGGTGTCTTTCAGGGCCATCTCGGCTGAACTCTGTACATAGGTTCTGACTTTGTCGCCACCATCGAGGCGTTTCATTGCCCCGGAAAGCTTTAGATTGCTGTGAAGCTTTTTAAATACTGCATCAGCGCCTTTTTTGACCTCAACGCGGCCTTCAATGCCGGTTATTTCAGTAGCCGACAGGTCGACGGCATCGCCGGGCACCGGAAGCGCAAAAGTGAGACCAGCAGCCAGACAGCAGCCGGTAAGCAGATGGTTCAGTTTCATTTTAACTCCTGCAGAATGCCTCAAAGATGGGTAGTAAATCTTCCGGCAGTCTATGCAAAACCATACGACAAGTCAAATACTTGCGTTTATGCCTAATATTGCCAGAAAGCAGTAACAGTTGAACGGCTGTCGTTATTTATTTTTGCCTGAAGGCTGGCGTTGTTCGAGGCGTGCTGGTGCCTTTTCGTGCACCGGTTCGGCATCGATGGTTTCGGCGGCCAGCATCTGCTTCAACATCGGATTTCCCGAAGGAATCATGGTGATCTGCGATTTGCCTTCGGCGAGTTTCTGGGCCTCGAGGATTTCGAAAAGCGCCGAAGAGATTTCCGGATCGCGCGATATTTCCTGCAGGGCTTCGCCGACGATTTTCGGGCGCACGGCGGCCGCCTTGGCAAATTCAGCGGCAGCCTGGTTTTCTGCGGTGCTGGTGATGATGCTGACCTGGTTCGCGCCATCCTGCTTGATTGCCGAGGTGACCTGACGCAGGCGGTTGACTACCTTTTCCTGGATCTGGCCAATCATGCGGGCATCGCGGAAATGCACTTTGCGGATATAGACCGAGCCGACCTTGTATCCCCATTCGGCAGCCTGGGGGGAGACTTCCTGTCTGACTTTCTGACTCATGGTATGCCGGTCTTCCAGCATGTCGTTGAGTTTCATGTTGCTCAGGCAGCGAACCGAAGCGCTGCGGACGTTGGTTGACAGCGAAGTTCGCGGGTCGGCGTTTTTAAAGCGGTAGGCGACCGGATTATTGATTACCATTTCATACCAGATGCCAATGCCCATGGGTGCGCCTTCTTCAGAATTGACCGGCTGGCTTCGCAGATACTCCTGGTCAAGCCGGGTGTCCACTACTTCACATGAGCCGAGCAGATGCACTATCGGCGCTTTGAGCCCGAGCTGCCAGGGCAGAAAATAGAAACCGGGTTCCTTGAGCACGCCGATAACCTGGCCGAACAGCATGTAAATGTGGCATTTTCCTTCGTAAACAACTGTGTACAAACCCCAGAAGCGGGTGAACCACAGAAAAATCGGCAGACAGATATAGGTGCCGATGAAGGTCATTATAAAGCCGATGATGAATTCGTCCATTATTTTTCGACCTCCATGATTACCTGTTTAACCTTCGAATACAGCGCGAGTTTGACATTGCGAACATAGGCCCGCAAAACGTCGGGGCCGCTCTTTTTAAGTTCGGAAAGCTGATGAGCTGTGCTCTTGAGCGGTTCGACCTCAGATTTGGCGCGCAGGGTTTCGATTTCAGTGGCCCGTTTTGACTGCACGATTTTCTGGTCGGCAGAGGCCTGGGCCAGACTTATTTCAGACGAGACTTCGTTGTGAGCTGTATTGATTGCTGCCAGGGCGCTTTCGACTTCGTCGGGCGGGTCGATACTGGTGATCAGCGAGGCTTCGAGAGTGATGCCGTAGCGGGCAGACGACTGGGTGCATTCCTTGAGCATGAATTCATTGATTTCGTGCAGGTTTTTGCGCAGATCATTGATGGAAACGCCTGCAGTGGCACTGTTTTCTTCGGTTTTCTGTGCTTCGAAGTTGGCGATGCGTTCGCGCAGAACCGAGATAAAGTAAGCCATGACATGCACAATTGGGTTTTTAACGCCAAAAAGATAGGCGTAAAGATTCTGGTCGTTGATGCGATAGCGAATTTGCCCGGCAAGTGCCGTATTCAGCTGGTCTTTGGTGACTGCTTCGAGATACTGGCCGGAATGGTTGGCGGTCGGATCTTCGGGGTCGAGGGCCATGTTGATGGTCTGGGTCGAAATATTGACCTTGTGGACTTCTTCCCAGGGGAATTTGAAATATGGGCCGCCTGGAGGAATCACGACTACCTGCGGGTAA
This sequence comes from uncultured bacterium, assembly GCA_964474705.1. Taxonomy (GTDB): domain Bacteria; phylum Muiribacteriota; class Ozemobacteria; order Ozemobacterales; family Ozemobacteraceae; genus Rifleibacterium. Next base: position 15,863 of record CAYYUI010000012.1, on the reverse strand, counting down.
GCGTAACGTTCGCGTTCTTCAGTGATGAGATTGAGCGCCATCGGTTGCGAAAGGGTCGTCTTGCCTTCGATGCGCTGTGCCCGCCCAAAGACGGTTTTTACCGCCCGTTCGTTCTGGTCGACGGTGAAAATGCCTGACCAGAGGTAATTATAAAGGAACCAGACAACAAATCCCGCTCCACAGCCAAATAAGAATGCCATGCAGCCCTCCCTGTATTAATTTTCTGCGAGTACATTGTATAAGATTTCATCTGGAATTAACAGTGTCATTTGCATTGCCGCTCATTACAGTTCATTGTTGTGGGGGATTTTGCTACTCACAGTGATTTTATTGCCCGGAAAAAGTTTTGGTATAAAATTAATGGTCTTTGTTATAACCTGCTTTTGCACAAATTTTCGTTTTTATTCCTGTGGTTTTAACCTGTGGGGTGGCGTTTGGCGAAGAAAAACTCGTTTGCTGGGTATTTATGTGGTAATGGCTGGGAAGAAGCTCTCTGTGGTGAACTTACCGCCATCGATTCCGGATGCCGCTTCAGTTCACCGGCTGCCGGCCTGGTTGTCGGCGAAAGTTCTTCAATACTGCATCGTTTCGAGCCGGTTTTTGCGCGTCAGTGGCTTCCTGAATGCATCGAGATCCAGGGTGACTCAATTGCCGATTTGATTCAGGAACTCGGCAAGGTTGTCGACCCTTATCTCGACCAGAGCCCGATACCCTGGACATTGCATTGTTATACCCCAGATCTGTTCACCGAAGAATCCGAGCATTACGCCTTTCTCAGCGGCCGGCCTTCGTTGCTGCACGATAAATTCATGCAGCGCATGGGCACCTATCGGCGCCGCGCCCTCGAAAGATTCGCAGAACTCAGGGATGTCGACGAGAAGCGCCCATTTCTTCTGGTTCAGGCTGTGCTCGTGGCTGTTGACCGACTTTGGGTCAGCGTAACCAAACGATTTAAAACTGCCGGCGGTCGCTATGTTCCTCTGGTCTGGCGCAGTAGCAGCGGCCCTGTTCCGACAGATTCTCAGGCACCATGTCGTTCTTATTACAAGCTTGAAGAGGCCTGGTTGCAGGCCGGGGTTTACCCGAAACGCGGTGAAACCTGCATCGATCTTGGGGCCGCTCCCGGCGGCTGGACCTGGGCGGCGCTGAAGCGTGGTGCCAGGGTTGTCGCCGTCGATTTTGCCGATCTCAAGGATCATGTTGAAAAGCATCCCCACTGCGAGCATTCGCGTGATAACGGCTATTCATTCATGCCGGCGCGAACTGTCGACTGGATGTTCTGTGACATGATAGTCAGACCGATGGCAACGCTGGGCCTGCTCGAACGCTGGCTAGAAGCGAAAGCCTGTCGTCGTTTTGTCGTTAACGTCAAATTCAGGGGCAAGCAGCCGGAGAGCATTCTGACTGCCATAAGCGAACTGCAGAAAAAGTTTGCCATTTCCAGACTGCTGGTCAGGCATCTATATTACGATCGCAACGAGATTACCCTGATCGGCCTGTAATCAGCAGACGCAGCCAGAGAAAACTCACCGGATCTGCCGCAAACCTTTGTCGGAATTGTTCTCGCCGGATCTTTCAGGCGCAACGAGTATGTGACATTTTAGCCATTTGTGTTCATCGATGCACTTTTCCGGTTCATTAAACATAAACTGTTTGCAACAGCAAGGGGGCCATCCCATTCGGGAGAGCCCCCTTATTTCGGAAGAATCTGTCGATATCAGATCGGAATATAAAACATACCGTAATAGCCGGAATGGGTATCATCGGTCGAATAGGTGTAACTTTCGGATCTGACGTTGATTTTATAGAGGGTCCCGTCTTCTTTCAGGGTGACACAGTAATTGATCTTATAGGTTGCGTCATACCAGACATATTCGGGTGACCCGGCGTATTTTCTGGGTTTTCCGAGATTGCGATAATCGTTGCCGATCATCAGGTCGCTGCTCGAACTGAAGCTGAATTTAACAATATCGCCATTTTTGTAGGGAAAGCTGGTCGGAACTTTCGGTGTCGCTGAATAGGTCGGAGCATCGGCAAAGGTCAGATCGACGACTTTTCCCTGAAGAAGTTCGGGGGTGGTGGCGGCTTGTCCGCCGGTAGCGTCGGTTGACGTCGAAGTATTGGTCGAAGTTGAAGTCGATGTCGAAGTTTCAGCTCCATTCAACGACCCTGAAACGATCGTCGTCGGGTAAACGGTGTTTGAGGAGTCACCAACCTTTGTTACCAGGAAATTGGTGATGAGACGCCCGACCCCTAAAAAGCCTTTCAGTTCGATACTGAAGTTTTTGGTGGTATCGGCAAAGACAAAATCTATTTTTCGTTTGCTGCTGTCGATGACCGAGTAGGTAAAGCTTCCGGTCAGGGCACCGCTGTCAGACTTGGGAAACAGACTCTCATCATTGAGATTGTTCACATAAGTGAATTCGTTAACTGTGCCGTTACTTGTAAAACCGATCGACGGGTTGAAGCTGATGGTGGCGCCGTTGAAGGCTGCGGCATCGGCCGGCGGGTTAACGGTGACCGGACCGGAATTTTTGTCATCATCGCCAGACAGACTGCATCCGGTAAGAGCGAACATGGCCAGGGCAACAAGCAGCAGATACAAATATTTTCTCACTTTTTTCCTCCAATAGGGGTTTAAATGCTATGAAAATAGTAGCATATAAAATGCAGGCATTCCAGCTTTTTTTTAAGCGGGTAAAAATCAAATTTCCTGAAACGCAGAACCTGCCATAAGGCAGATTCTAGGGCATTATTGAATCCTGCAAAAACGAAGCAGAGTTTATTCGATGGCCCGGCTATCAGCCGGGCTGCTTTTCTGTGCCATCCTGGCCCGCATGCTTTATTCTCCATGACCGGCCTGGCAACGATTCTTCTCTTTGGGAGAGACTGGCTTTCTGTGCTTTCGGGTTGATGCTGCTCTGTGCTAATATTTTACAGCCATTGAAAAATGAGCTCTTTGCGCAGCAGAAGTTGCAGGCAGGAGAAGGCAGAGTATGCAGGTTTACCCGGAGATAAGCTTTGGTCAGGATTCGGCTAATGATCGGTTGGTGATTGATTTCGGTGCCAACCGGTCGTTTCTGGGTTTACTGCCGTTGTTACTCTTGCTTCCGGCTGGTTACTGTTTTATGGTGTTGGCGTTTCCAGAACAGCAGCAAGGTGTATGCGGATTACCGATGGGTATTTTCTTTCTTGTGCTTTCGCTGGTTCTGACGGCTATTGGCCAGTATTATTTCACTGACCGGGTAATTTTTGACCGCAAAAACCGTGATGTCTGGCAGGAAACCCGCTGTGGCAATTACCATAAGGAAGATTTCCGGCTGTCGTTCGATCAGGTGGCTGGTATTGGGCTGAAAGGAAAGTGGACACGGGCAAAATATGGCTCATATTGGGAATTTAAAATTGTTGTCGTCTCGCAAACGAGCGTTATTGAACCGGTCACTCTTGCCTTCAGAGAAGACAAATTCAAACACTACGTCGAACTGGCACGTACAATCAGCGACTTTGTCGGCAAGAAATTTGTCGAGCCTAATGTCAAACTGCCACGGCTGGTTCTTGAATATTCGGGTGACCAGCCGTTGATAACCTATCGAGTCGGCAAACCGGGGCAGGGCTGGTAGAGAGCTGGTCTGGCGAAGGCGGGAATTAAAATGGCTCTGGTGTTCTGCATTATTAAAGGGTTTTGCTTTTCGGCTATCGAGAGTTACAACATTTTGAGGCTGGCGCCCTGTTTTACCCTATCGTTTTTTGCCCGGCAGGTGAATCACTTTACAGGCTTGAATCCAATTTGCGGTTTTTTCTTCGCTTTGGGGTTCAGCATCGAGTTAATCGTTGCGAAGATCAGTTTGATGTCTGCACTGTTGCCTCTGACTGTTTTTTCCAGTGCTTGCAGCTTCCGTGCGATTTCTTCGTGGCTGGCGATTAGCTTTCTGAGCTTAACAAATGCCCTCGTAATCTGAATATTCACTTCAATAGCGCGTTCACTTCTCAGAACACTCGAAAGCATTACAACGCCATGCTCTGTAAAGGCCATAGGCAATACAGAGCTGTGTTTCAGAGATTTCCGCAACAGGTCACAAATTGTGACCAGTTCGTCACGCTCTTTAACAGACAATTCAAACATGAAATCATCAGGAAATCTTGTGATGTTTCTTTTTACCGCCTGTTTCAAAGCCTTTGTCTTGACTTCATACAGCTCTGCCAAGTCTGAATCGAGCATAACGCGGTGACCGCGAACCACAAATATCTTCCTCTCTATCGCGTCAGGCGTTGTTGTTAATACCGTGCTTTTCATTCTCGCTTCCTTTGTGCGCGGCAACAATTTCGGTATGAATATGCCGTGTTCTGTAAAAACTCTCGGTTTGTGTCGAAAGTGGCTGCCAGTCGGTAAGGTCGCAATTTGCGACCTTAGAGTGTTTGCTTCTTCGATTGTGAGCTGCAGCATAAAATCAGCGGGAAACCGCTCAATATTACGTGTCACCTGCTCATTAAGGCGTTTTGTTTCAACTCCGTATAACTCGGCAAGGTCGGAATCAAGCATGACTTTCTGGCCCCTGACTTGATAAATCTTCTGCTCAAGGTATTCACCGCCGCTCTGTATAAGTTTTGTCATTATTTATCATTCCTTGCCCGGAATCGTTCGACCATTTTAGACATGCTCAGATGCAACGGCCGCCACTTATTCAATATACGCCGATCTGCCTCTCAGTCAAGACAACAGCCGGCGCTTATTATGCGCCGGCTGTTGTCTGGTCGAAGAATCGCCAGGCCTGGTGGCAAAAAAATTACCATGGAAAAATCAACGGGGGTAACGAATTGTCGACCAGGTTTTAGGTGTAAGTCAAAAGAGGTCTGATTAAATCTAAGCAAGTTTGCGAGTAATAAAAAACCCGCTTGTTCAGCGGGTCTGGTAGGTTTTATTAAACCTTGTTAAATTGTTCTGCAGAGCGAAGGCAGGAATCGGACCCGCGACCTACGCATTACGAGGGCGTTGCTCTACCCCTGAGCTACTCCGGCGCTATAAGCATTTCTATCATGCCGGCCGGCGTTAAATCAAGTCTTTTCTTGGGGCGACAGGGTCAGGGTTACCCGATTCTCCGCTGATCATAAATTTCTGAATGGCTCTTGAAGCTTTGCTGGATGTTTGTTCTGCTTAAAATTTTTTTTATGATTAAAAAATCAGAATGGTCTGCCGAAAGCAGCTTCGAATTTGAGAGAACATGAAGTTGTACAAAAGGGGAATTATGACGGCAAAGTGTTCTTTAAAAGCCGTAATATTGGCTTGTGGACTGTTTGTGGGTTCATCAGGCGAGGTGGCTGCTGTTCCGGCCGCAGACTATCTTGAATTTGCAATGAGCCAGCGCGATTCCGGCAGCGTCGATCAGGTAGTCAGTCTGTTTCGTCAGGCCGCAGAATCATCAGCAGGTGAAACCGGCAGGCTGACCGCCCTTTATTTTATGGGCGATTTCCTGCTCGAAAGAAATGAGTTCGAGCGGGCGAAAAAAGCTTTCAGCGAGATCATCAGAAGCGGCACTGCCGACACTTCGCAGGCTTATTATGGCATAATGCAGGCCTCGGCTCTTCAGGGGCGCTTTGAAGAGGTAAAAACCGTCTGTGAAACCTTGATGGCATCTTTCCCGGAGAATAAGCTCGAAGAATACGCTTTATACATGGCCGCCTACCGGCCCGGGTCGGTACACGAAAGCCTGGCAGGCATTTTCAATGAAGCAGCAGTAAAGCGTGGTCGCCCTTCATTAAAACCGGTAAGATCTTCTGCGGCAGTCGGCGGCTCGCGTGCTTTATCGCAAGTTTCACAGGCAGAAGTTGTTGTGGTTCCGCCACCGCCTATGCCGGGGGAAACTTCGCAGATTCTTTATTCTGAGCGTAAAAAAGTAACTGCGCCAACTATGCCAGTTGCGCCGGCCCGAAAACCGGTTATCACAACTCAGTCAGCCATGCAGCCTGCCGCCGATGACAAAGCCGGCATAAGCGCTAACGAAGCGTCTGGGCATGAGCAGAATAACCCGGTTGAAGTTTCGGCGCGTCTCTGGCGAAGCGGCATTGATGGCAGGGTTGAAGCCCTGGGCATGAATCTTGACCTTGGTAATGATGCCGGTTTTTCTATGCAGAACCGCTTGAAGCTCGGTGCCGCATGGCAGTTTAACCCGAATAATCGCCTGCTTTTCAATTATTTCGCCTTTGAGCATAATGGCAGTCTGCAGCGGCAGATGCTTTTCGACCGCCTGCGCTATGCCGCCGGAACCTCTGTAAAAGTCGAAACCAGGCATGTCGATACCGGCCTGGCGCATCGCCTGTCGGAAGGTGAAGACGGCAGTTTCGAACTTCTTCTGGGGGCGCGATTCACCCATGTTTTAACGCGGCTGAACTATTTTATGCCGCGCGGCCTTCGTGCCGGAGAACTCGATCAGACAATAGCTCAGGCATATTTTGGCCTGGGCGGTGCCAGCAGACTGACGCCGGCCGTTTCCTGCCGGGGTGCTGTCAGGTATTCGGGCTGGAAACGCGACGGCTTTTTGAATCGCCTGTCAGATATAGATCTGGCGCTGGTTTTTGGCAGAGATTACCGGCAAAACCCTTCAGAAATAGAATGGTTCGGGGTTCTTGGCTGGTATTACCAGTATATACACGGAAAAAGCGGTGCGCAAACGACAAAGACCATTTTTTCCGGCCCTGTAATGGGCATTGACAGTCGCTTTTAACACTTTCAGGAGAGACAGGGTATGTTCATAAAACGGGGAATCATCTTTTCGCTGCTGGCTGCTCTTATCGTAACTTTGCTGCCCGGTTGTTCAACAGGGTCGAGCAGCATCAACATCTGGCCAGGCCATGCAGACAGAGGAACAGGTAGAATTTCCGGTTCAACTATCGCATCAGAGACGATTAAAGATGGGTTGCGCGCTTCTGATGGCCTGCGGGGCGTGATGAGTATCGAAAATGCTTCTGTCTGGCTGCAGGAACACCCGGAGATTCGCACAACCACAGCGCCAGACGGCAGCTTCGTTCTCGAAAACGTTCCGTTCGGCAGTTATCGGGTGGTCAGCAGCTTTAGAACCAGAGACAATAAGACTTACAAAGCCCGTTCAACCGAAGTGAATGTGAGCGAAGAGGCGCCGGAACGGAATGTGGGTGGCCTTGCGGTGGCATTTGCCGGCAATCGGGTGCGCATAATTCTGCGCGACGAACTGGGCAAGCCTTTGAACAACGCCATGCTCACTCTCTGGGGCGAACAGTTTGAATTTGACGGTGATGGCGTCTACCTGAGCCCGCCGCTGCCAGATTCTGAAAAGCTCGAAAAAGTGCTGCTGCGCGCCGCCGGTGAAAATTCTGAGACTGTTCTCGTTGCCGCCTTTTCCGGAGACGGCACGACTCAGATAAAAAAGACTATTACCGGCAAGGATCAGCAAAACCAGGCGCCAAATGTCTGGCTGACTTCGGTTAAAGAGTCGGGCGACAAGATTAACCCCGGGGAAATAGTGACTCTCTGGGCTGTGTATGTCGATAAAAACCCCGAAGACCTCGCGACAATGAACCTGGTATGGGCCTGCACCGGTGGCACGCTGGCTTCGAGTGCCGCTGCTTTTCCTGAAGACCTCAAGAGGCGTCATCCAAACGTCGATTGGGCAACGGCCCGTCAGGTTCCGGTTTTCTGGCAGGCTCCTCCGACCCCCGGAAACTACAAGGTTCTGATCGATGTGTATGACAGTGCTGGCCTGAACGGCGCAGCCCAGCACCCTCTGAACGTTCATTCCGGGTCAGGTGAGCCGTTGCCACCGCCGGTAAATCACCCTCCGGTTGCTGAAATTATTGCCGGTGCTTCGGTCATCGCCGGGCAGGCGCTGTCGGTCAAAGTAATCGCCTCTGACCCAGATCTTGATTTTCTGCGCTACGAATGGTCGGTGGTGCCTGTGGCCGGCAATTTTTCCGGTTCGACCGCCAGTATGGCGACCTGGACCGCGCCGCTTGCGACCGGTGTCTATGAAATCCGCTGCCGGGTCAGCGAAATAGGTGACAGCCCCCTGTCGGTCATTGCATCAGCTTTTGTGCAGGTTGTTGCTGACCCGATCGTGGTTCGCCCCGGGTTTATTGCCGGGCATGTTCTTGACGCCGGCACGCGCCTGCCGATTCCACAGGCGGTCGTGGCAATTTCCGGAACCAATATCTACAGAATCGCAGATGCGCAGGGCTATTTTGAGTTTTGCGACCTGAGTGCCGGCACCTATACGCTGATCGCCACGAAAAACGGCTATCAGACGCGAACCTACTCAGGCATCGTCGTTCCGGCATCATAAGGAAAAGCCTGTCGTTGCCGGGTTGCCCCTGACCGGTCGGCAGTTTTTCAGGCATGTATAGGCCGCTTAGGCATCGTTACAGTAAAAATTAACAATGGAAATTATGGTTACAGACTGCGGGAGGTCTGAATTTATGAAATCAAGGTTGTATCTGATCGTTCTTCTGGCCATGTGCGCTCTGGCGTTTACCGGTTGTGGTGGTTCGGGTGGCCCGGGCGGTTCTGCCAACCCGGTTGCCGCGACTTCGGGCGGAGTTCTTTTCAGCGGGCGCCTGGCCGGTGAAGGCGATCTGGGTAATGTTCCGGTTTATCTGGTCGGCGTTGACGCCCAGGTGCCGCCTCTCGGTAGCTTACGCGCTGCGGCCGAAGCCGCGGTTATGGCCGGTCAGCTGTATTTTTCCGTGACCGATGAGAGTGGCGCCTTCGCTTTTCAGAACGTCACGCCCGGTTACTACAACCTTGTTGCCCGCAAAGACCGCAACATCGGCGGTATCCGCCGCAATCTGGCGGTTGGGCTGCAGGCATCGACCATGCCCGCCGATCTTGAACTGCTGTTGACCGCTACCGGCGAAATCACCGGCCAGGTATCGGTGCCCGCCGACTTCAGCGGTCGCAGCGGCGTCGTTGCCTTTGTTCCCGGCACGTCTTATGCGGCTTATACAGATGAAAACGGTGCTTTTGCCATAACCGGCGTTCCGGTCGGCAGTTATTCAGTTCTTTTTTCGGCGCCCGGTCTGGCAAAGGGCCGCGTCGACAATATCTCGGTGGGCGCCGCACAGGCGACGACTCTGCCGCTGATAACCCTCAGTCGCGACAACTCGTTTTTCATCGGCATAACCTGGAAAGGCACCCAGACGGCCCACCCGGCCAGCCCGCAGCCGAACTGGGCCTACTACAACAGCACCGATAAAAAAGCCTACATTTTCGACGGTTCAGCCTGGCAGATTCTCGCCGAGAGCATCACCGGCCCACAGGGCCCTGCCGGCGCCAACGGCGTGAGCATTGCCTGGCAGGGTTCTCTGCCGGCGCACCCGGCCACCCCGACCCTTAACTGGGCTTATTACAATACCGCAGATGGCAAAAGCTACATCTACAATGGCACTTCCTGGCAGGTTCTCGCCAGCGACGGCCAGATCGGCCCCCAGGGCCCCGCCGGCATCAGCCTCGTCTGGAAAGGCACCCTGGCCTCTCCCCCCGCGAACCCCCAGATGAACTGGGCTTATTACAATGGCTACGAAAAACGCTCATACGTCTGGAACGGCAGCAAGTGGCAGCTTCTCAGCCGTGATGGTGACGCCCTGCCTATTCCGCTGCCGCCTTTGAACCCGACGGCTACAGCTGGTTCAACCCAGATCGCCGTTTCGTGGTCAGTTGGGGTGGGTTTGTCTTACAATATCTACTTCAGCACAGTTCCCGGTGTTACACGCGAAAACGGCACAAAAATCGAAAATTGCACCAGTACATACAACCACATCAATCTGGTTAACGGAACCAGATACTACTATGTGATAACTACAGTGGGGCCTGGCGGTGAGTCTTTCGAATCGGTTGAATTTTCTGCGGTACCCGGCGTTTTCGGTTTTTCTGCTCCGGAAAACATAAAGGCCGTCGCCAGTCAGACTAATGTAACTGTCACCTGGCCGAGAGCTTATGGGGCTGTAACATATAAGATTTATTATTCGACCAGCCCCGGGGTTTCGCCGACAAATGGCACCATGCTGGAAAGCATGACAAGCCCGGCTACTATAAACGGTCTGCAGAAAAATACCACCTACTACTTTGCGGTCATGGCGGTTAATAGTGAAGGTCAATCGGCTCTCTCACCAGAAGTTTCGGCAAAAACCCATATATTTGCTGCAGGTGACGGCAGCCTGAATGATCCATATATAATTTATAACGCAGATCAGCTTTACAATGTTCGCTACCATTTGAGCAGTCATTTCAGCATGGTCGCGTCGTTCAGTATTGATGACTCTGCGCTCGGTATTTATGACTGGTATGATGCCGGCAGAGGCTGGGAACCGATCGGCACTCAGGCCAGCCCATTCAGGGGAAGTTTTAGGGGTGGTTCTTTGTCGAACATGAAGATAAACCGCCCTGATTCAGATATGGTCGGGCTTTTTGGTGTTATCGACAATGTTGCCAAAATTGATGGCCTCAATCTTTTCAATCCTAAAATCAGCGGGCGTAATATGATAGGCGCCCTGGTTGCAGTTAATCGGGGCAGCGTGCTGAACTGCAGAGTTTCAGGTCTTACGGCCGACGGTTCAGAAAAAATTGGCGGCCTGGTCGGTATCAACGATGGGGGTGTGATATCAAGCTCTTCTGCCGGGCTGAACGCCGCTGGTACAAACTACATCGGTGGTCTGGCAGGTATAAATTATGGAACTATCAAGCATAGTGCCAGTTACGCGCAAATTGCGGGCAGCTCAAACCTGGGCGGGCTGGTTGGCAGCAGTCACGAGGGGAGTATTCTCAGAGAATGTGCCAGTTCTGGCTATGCTTCCGGCACCGCAGGCGTTGGTGGTCTTGTGGGCAGCGCCCTTGGGGTAACCATAGAAAATTGTCACAGTAGCGCAAGCGTCGAGGGCGCTGACAGCACTCAGGCCGGGGGGCTGGTTGGCACGATTGGCGGGCAGAGTCTGGTAAAACATTCTTATTCTACCGGTTTTATTCTTGCTGTCGACACTAATGCGAAGCAGTCAGGCGGCCTTATCGGCAAAAATACCGGTTGCTTCGTCTTGAACAGTTACTGGAACAAGGAAACTTCTGGAAAACCCGGTTCTGATGGCGGCGAAGGGAAAACAACCGCTGAAATGAAAAATAAAGACACCTTCTGGAACTGGGATTTTTCAGAAGTATGGAACTTTCCTGAACTTCCAGATACAGGTTATCCATGGTTGCGAAATTGCGCATATCAAGTATTAAAGGCCAGTATAAGCGTTCCTGGTTCTGCGATCTAATAATGGCTGAATTTTTGCAGCCGGTTCTTTCTGGTCCAACGAAGATCTGAAAGAACCGGCATTTTCATGCCTGGCTTTTGTTGCTGTTTTGGAGTTCCGTGTCAGCCGGTCTTGAGGCAATTTTTGAGCTCTTCGGGCGAGAGACCGGTGGTTTTCATGATGAATTCGTCGCTCATGCCTTCGGTTTTCAGGGCTCTGGCGATCTCTTTGGCTTTTTCATACTTGCCCTCAGCCTTGCCTTCGGCGCGGCCTTCTTTTAAGTAGGCGTTGCGCAGAAGGATTTCGTCGATTCTGGCGCGTTCGCGGTCTTCCATGCGGATGCGCATGGCTTCGTCGGCGTGCAGTTTTGTGTGTTCAGTAAGTGCCATGGCCATCTCCTCCTCGTCAGGAAATACTTTGGTCAGGTCTATTTTCATTCTAGCATAGGCCTTGGAAAACTTCATCAGATGCAGCCACTTTTCGAACGGGCTCTGCAGCTCGTGCGGCTTTTTCCGGTTGAATCTCGTCAGATCGATGTAGTGAAGCGACATTGTCGGTGGCAAGGTCAAAGAATTGTCAGTATTGCGGAAGTCGAAGATTTCCTGAACCCGTGTTGATTCTTTAAACAGGTTGAAGCCAAGAATCGAAATGCTGATAGCCGGTGTCAGTTCGCTGAATTCTTCGCCTTTTTTTGCCTGGGCCGCGTACAGAGCCGCCACATAAAAGGCGGTGCGCTGAATGTAACCTTTGCGCTGCCAGACCTGTGCTTCAACCTCATACCAGTTGTTCTTTTCGTCTCTTACCTTGATATCGACTACGCTTTTTCTGCTGTCGACGAAGCGTGCCGGGTTAAACGGGTTGAGATAATGAATTTCGACGATCCGGTCTGCGCCCTCAAGATGCAGAAGCGCATTCAGCAGGCTGCGAAGAATTTTTTCGTGCCCAGGCTGGTTGAAGATCCACTGAAATGCAAGATCGTTGAGCATAGAATAAGTTTTCACGGGCTGCTCCCTGATTTAAATTCAGAAGCAGAGAATTTTGTGCACTGCTTCTACAGATAAATCAAATGAAAACCAGAAAAGGGAAAACTTTTTTGCCGGCTTAACAATTTTTCACAACTTGTCGACAGTAGAGCCAATCTTGAGAGAAATTGAAGTCGCATAACGGGGAAATCATGCGGAATGCCTGTAATCAAGGGCTTGAATTGCGCTGCTGCATCTGCCTGATTGCTTATCTGCCTTCGAATCTCTCAAAAAATGCTGTTATTTGCGGTTAAACCGTGCCGGAGGTTCGTTTTGATTAAGTCCAGGCTCCTTACGATTATTCTTCTGATGTTTTGCGCCATGATTTCAGCTGGTTGTGGCGGTGGTAGCTCGGGTGGCTCTGCCAACCCGGTTGCCGCGACTTCGGGCGGAGTTCTTTTCAGCGGGCGTCTGGCCGGTGAAGGCGATCTGGGTAATGTTCCGGTTTATCTGGTCGGCGTTGACGCCCAGGTGCCGCCTCTCGGTAGCTTACGCGCTGCGGCCGAAGCCGCGGTTATGGCCGGTCAGCTGTATTTTTCCGTGACCGATGAGAGTGGCGCCTTCGCTTTTCAGAACGTCACGCCCGGTTACTACAACCTTGTTGCCCGCAAAGACCGCAACATCGGCGGTATCCGCCGCAATCTGGCGGTTGGGCTGCAGGCATCGACCATGCCCGCCGATCTTGAACTGCTGTTGACCGCTACCGGCGAAATCACCGGCCAGGTATCGGTGCCCGCCGACTTCAGCGGTCGCAGCGGCGTCGTTGCCTTTGTTCCCGGCACGTCTTATGCGGCTTATACAGATGAAAACGGTGCTTTTGCCATAACCGGCGTTCCGGTCGGCAGTTATTCAGTTCTTTTTTCGGCGCCCGGTCTGGCAAAGGGCCGCGTCGACAATATCTCGGTGGGCGCCGCACAGGCGACGACTCTGCCGCTGATAACCCTCAGTCGCGACAACTCGTTTTTCATCGGCATAACCTGGAAAGGCACCCAGACGGCCCACCCGGCCAGCCCGCAGCCGAACTGGGCCTACTACAACAGCACCGATAAAAAAGCCTACATTTTCGACGGTTCAGCCTGGCAGATTCTCGCCGAGAGCATCACCGGCCCACAGGGCCCCGCCGGCCCGCAAGGACCTGTTGGCGCAACCGGCACTCAGGGCCTGCCCGGCCCCGCCGGTGCCAATGGCATCGGAATCATCTGGAAAGGAGTTCTGCCGGCAGCGCCATCATCTCCGACGTTGAACTGGGCTTATTACAACAGTAATGAAAAGAAGGCCTATATCTGGAATGGCCAGGAATGGAGCGTTCTGGTTGAATCAGGTTTCGGAAGTTCTGACACGACGGCTCCATTTGTTTCAAGAGTTTTTGTTCAAGCAATTTCGACTTCTTCGGCAGTTATTTCATGGCACACAAATGAATCTTCTACAGCCCAGGTTTATTTCGGCCTGACTTCACAATATGGCAACGAAACAACAATCGGTCTGGAATATGCCCACGATCACATGGTTTTGCTAGATAACCTGCTTCCCGGCACCTCATATCACTTTCAGGCCGCCTCAAAAGACAGCAGTGGCAACGAAGGCAGTTCACCAGACCAGATTTTTACCACAGACGGTATGAACCCTCCTGACAAGCCGTCAATCAGTGCACCTGTGGCAGCCGCCGTAAACGTTTCGACTGTGCCGATTCTTCAGAGTTCGGTATTCTCGGATATGGATATGGGCAACACTCATCTCGCCACTGACTGGGAAATCTATGACGATGCAGGCCTGAACCCGGTTAACCGCGTTTGGTCGAAATTGAATTCGCGAGAAGAGCTCATATCGATCACTGTCAACAGGTCCAGCGGTGTTTTCGAAAATGCCCGGGTCGGCCAGAACGGTCTGGCCTATAATAAACAGCACTGGGTGAGAGTGAGATATTACGATAACAGCAGTAACGTCAGTTCCTGGAGCAGCGCTATTTCGTTCACCACAACAAATGTGCCGGCTCCGCCTGTCAAGCCACAGATTGTCAGCCCGGCAAATGATGCCACAGGCATTTCGGCAAACCCGATCGTTTACACTTCTGTATTTTCAGACCCGGATGCTGGCGACACCCATCTGAAAACCGACTGGGAAGTATACGACAACGCCGCCATGGGCTCTGCCAACAGAGTCTGGTACAAACTTGCCGACGTGTCAAACCGCACTATGACCCAGATCACCGGAATGCTGGGCACTTTCGAGAACTCTTTGTCTGGAACCCAGAAACTGGGTTATAGCCAGACCTACTGGGTCAGGTGCCGTTATTACGATTCGAACAACAATGCCGGGGCCTGGTCAGAAGCCGTTTCTTTCAAAGTGATTAATGCGCCGGTAGTTGGATCAGCCATTCAGATTGAACAAGGAGGCGGCCATCTTTTAATTTTGCGTTATGACGGCACAGTCTGGGCTTTGGGAGACAATACGAACGGTCAAATTGGCGACGGTACTTATGCGCATCGTTATGAACCCGTGCAGGTTGTTGGCTTGGAAAACGTAATTCAAATTGGTTGCGGTCATGAGTCTAGTTTTGCTTTAAAAGAAGATGGAACTGTTTGGGCGTGGGGTAACAATGTCACAAGTGTCTTGGGGACTGGTGTAACTGCTTATTCTTCGATCCCCATACAAGTTAAAGATAGCTTGGATCCATCTGGCTTGCTTCTGGGTATTGCAAAAATAGCGGTAAGTTCACCTTCTTCGCATGTTTTAGCACTCAGATCAGATGGCAGTGTTTTTGCTTGGGGTTTTAGCTCTGCCGGCCAATGTGGCGTTATATCCAGCAGGCAAGAAGATGCACATAAAATAAATGGTATTTCAGAAGTTGTTGACATTGCTGTTTCATATTCTTCAAGTTTTGCCTTGAAAAGCGACGGTGCTTTGTGGGGGTGGGGCGGGAATGTCAGTGGCGAATTAGCCAATGACTCTCCAGATTCATTGGCTCACCAACATCCTATTTTTATTGTGTCTAACACGTCTAAATTAGCTGCCGGAAGAAATCATGTGTGTGTCGAAAAAACAGATGGTACTCTTTGGGCTTGGGGAGACAACTCAATAGGACAGATAGGCGATGGCTCGTATCAAACGCGTTATATACCTGTTCAGGTCTTATTCAATCAGTTAGGCATCAGAAAGCTTTCGGCATTTGGTCGCACTTCTTTGGCTATTTTGGAGGATGGTAATGCTTATCACTGGGGCGAAGAGGTGGAAATAAATCATATTGACGGTGTTAGTTTATACAGAAAAACTCCAACGCAACTTCAAATAAAGGATTTAAAACAAATTTGTTTGAGTTTTTATTTAAAAAACAACGGCACGGTCTGGAATGCTGATTCAGGTAGCCAAATTCTGATTCCTGCGCCATAGTTCAACCTCTGCCCCGGTTTTCAAATCTTTTCGAGGTTGAAAAGCCGGGGCAGACAATTATTCAATTTACTTCGCGCTCAGGCTGGCTTAGATTGCGGTGAGGAAAAGGATGACGAGGGTGTCAGCCGGTCTTGAGGCAATTTTTGAGTTCTTCGGGCGAGAGACCGGTGGTTTTCATGATGAATTCGTCGCTCATGCCTTCGG
>CAYYUI010000011.1:86494-93114 GCA_964474705.1 uncultured bacterium | reverse complement strand
GAGATTATGAGAGCGCGAAGATTGCAGAGCGTTGCAATGACTGACCTGCTTGACATGCTTCACAACTAGGAAAAGAATCCGTTTGCCCTGGTTTTAATAAATTCAGTTGCATAAATCAGGAGGATTGATTATCTTTTTGTGTTGATAGGAAAATCACAGGTTGAGAAATATATGGCAGTAGAGGTTATTCAACTGGCGCGTGGGGGGACTCTCATCAAGACCCCTTCCGGAGCACTGCAGGTGGGCGCTCCGCCTGAAACCATCAAGGATACGATGAAGATCCTCGGTGATGTACCCGATACTTTTGTAATTCCCAACCGCATGTTTTCTGCCGAACGTGGCGTGTCACTGGCAGATATTGAATTTCCCGCCTATTTCAACTTCTTCGTTAAACGCCGTTCGATCAGGGTTATCGGCCATCGGCATCAGCTCGAAACCGTCATGCCGGTTGTGCGCGAAGCAGTGCTGGGGCCTGATAACATCCAACTGGTGCGCGAATACCCCTATGGCATCAACCGCGACCTGATTCCGAATCTGCGCGCCGAGATGGAATACCTGCGACCGCTGAGCCTGTCGGGCAAGCGCAAGGCTGAACTGTCTGACATGGCGGTCGGCATTCCGTGGGGCCCCGATAACCGGGTGCCTTTCGGAGATATGGCTCTCGAACGCAACAAAGACAGTCTGCGTGTCGTCGATGGCAAGAACGTGCTCGCCGAAGTTTCTCTCGACGTCGCGTTCGGTGGTACCCCCGAAAAGCCCTTTTCGCCGAAACCTTTTGAGCCACCGCTTTTCGGTCTGACTGTCATCGGCTCAGGTTCAGGGTTCGACCCGGGCGAACTTACCAGCGGTTTCATCATCTGGCTCAATCGCCGCGGCATTCTTGTCGACCCGCCCGTAGATTCGACACTCTGGCTGCGATCGATGGATATAAACCCGCGTCTGATCGATGACTGTATTCTCACTCACTGCCATGCCGACCACGATTCGGGCATTCTTCAGAAGCTTCTCGAAGAGAAGAAAATCAACCTTTATACTACCGAAACCATCATGGAAAGCTTTGTACGCAAATATCAGGCGCTTACCGGTCTGAATTACAAAACTTTCATGAGCCTGTTCCATTTTCACCCGATCAGTCTGCAGGTGCCGATCCGCATCAATGGCGGTGAATTCAGATTTTTCTACACGCTGCATTCGATTCCGACCATCGGGTTCGAAGTCTACTTTCAGGGCAAGAGCTTCGTTAATTCGTCAGATTCCCTCTATGACCCCGATACCTTCAAAAAGCTTTTCGATCGCGGCGATGTCAACCGCTACCGCATGATCGAACTGACCAACTTTCCCTGGCATCATTCGGTTATTTTCCACGAAGCCGGCATTCCACCGCTGCATACCCCGATGCAGAACCTGGTTGAGTTGCCCGATGCCGTAAAAAAACGCATTTTCCTGATGCATCTGGCCCAGAAGTCGATTCCAGAAGGCTCGAATCTTAAAAAAGCCCCAGATGGCCGCGAAGAATCGATTGTCATTCCGGTCACCGCACCGGCAAGCAACGAAGCCCTCGAATATCTCGATGTGCTCAACCACATCGACCTGTTCACCGGGCTGCCGATCGAAAAAGCCCGCGAATTTCTGACGCTGGTCAAAGTCGAACATTTCAAGCAGGGTGACCTGATCATTCGCAAAAATTCGGTTGGTGACCGGTTTTTCATGATCGTCAGCGGCAGGGCGCGCGTTGAACGCAACGGCGCTATCATCAAAGCCTATTCAAATAACGACTACATCGGCGAAACCTCGATGATTCTCAACGCGCCGCGCAACGCCGATGTAATTGCCGAAACCGACATGAAAGTTCTGGTCATGGACAAATACGACTTCCTGTATTTTATCCGTGGCTCTGAAATTGCCAGGCAGATGAAGGTTATTGCCCAGAACCGCGAATACGATACCTGGAGCCTGTTCGATGCCTCGCCGTTGCTGAAGACTCTTTCTCCGACCCAGCGAACCCAGCTGCAGGGTATCATGAGCCGGGTAAAACTCGAGAAAGGCGACGTGCTTGCCGGCCAGGGAACCACCCGCGAGAATCACTACCTCGTCGATGCCGGTTCAATTTCGCTCGAACGTTCGCACCGCACCGTTCTGCGGGCCGGCCGCGGCAGTTTTATCACCAAGGTCTATGCAACGCCACGGCGCGGTGTCAACCGTTTTTCTCTCGTGGCTTCAGAACCTTCGATCGTTTATTCCATGGATGTAATGGAATTTTATCGGTTTCTTGAAAAGAACCCCGGCGTCTTTTTGTCTTTAAGAGAAGCCAGGATTCGTGATACAATTCAGAATCCCTGAATTGCAAGGAAAAGACCATGATCGATAAATTCCAGGCCAGTCTGCTTGGTTATGCCATTGGCGATGCGCTTGCAGCGCCGGTTGAAGATGTTTATCGTTCCCCGGAGGAAGGCGACGAGCCGGTCACTTTTTATGTTAAGGCTTTCCCGTCACACCCGGTCAGCCATCTGAAGCCCGGCCAATATTCGGATGAGACGCAGGTTATGCTGCTGCTGGCACGCAGCCTGGTCGAAAAGGGCGGTTTTTCTGCAGACGACCTGACCCATAAGTTCGTCGACTGGTTTCATGCCCAGAAAAAGCGCTCAGAATGGCGCTTTCCCGGCAATACGCTGATCAAATCATGTCGCAAGCTGGCGGCCGGGGTTCCATGGAGCCAGGCCGGCCACCTGTCGGCCGGCGTTAATGCGGTCTGCCGCACCGTACCATATGCGCTGGCATATTTCCGCTCGCTGCCGCTGCTGAAGAATGCCATCGATAAATCATGCCGTCTGACCCATACTGATCAGAAGGTTGTCGGCACGGCGTTTGCGTTCGCCTCGATCATTGCCCTCGGCCTTGAAGGCAGTGAATTTTCAGCCGATTACATCATGAATCGCGCCATCGAAAAGTCGCAGCCTTTTGCAACCGAAATGGTGAAGAAAATGAAAGCGGTTAAAGACTCGCTGAAACTCGATGCCCGGGCCGCGATTGAAAACATCGGTAACAGTGGCTACTGTCTCGATTCTTTTGCGGCCGCGCTTTACTGGTTTCTAAAATCAGAAGGCCGGTTCGACGAAATGATGATCGGTGCTGCCAATGGTGGCGGCGATGCCGACGCGATCGCGGCCATGGCCGGTGCGATGTTCGGTGCCTGGTTCGGTCTTGGCGCAATTCCCGAAAAATGGCTGGCACCGCTTGAAGATTTTCAGACGATCAGGCAGCTGGGCTGTGATATTTACCGCATGGCCGTGCCGCAGAACTGATTTTTACCCTTTTCGAAGTATCGGTAAGGCGTGATCGATGCGGTAATTTGCCCCTCATACCGGGAAATATTAAAAAAGGGTTTCTTGTGCGGCCCGATCTTGCCGCTTAATACCAGGAGTGATGTAATGAACGAAAAACAACAGGCGGAAAAGTCTGCTTCTCTCACCCATCAGGACAATGAAGGCCGGGTTAAAATGGTCGATGTCGGCCACAAACAACCGACAATGCGTGCGGCAACCGCCTTCTCTTCCATGTTTGCCGGAGAAACCGCTTTAGGGCTGCTGAAAAGTGGTCAGCTCGCCAAAGGCGATGCCTGGGCGGCTTCACGGGTTGCCGCGATAATGGCGGCCAAGAAAACTTCCGAGTTCATTCCTTTGACCCACCCGATCAGACTCGACGCGGTTCGAGTCGATCTTTTCCCGTTCGGCAAAGACCGCATCGGTTGTTTCGCAACCGCGCATGCCTTCGACCGCACCGGGGTCGAAATGGAAGCGATGGTTGCGGCCACCACTGCAATGCTGAACATGTATGACATGGTCAAGGGCGTCGAAAAGGGTGCCAGGCTTGAACAGGCGATGCTGGTGTGCAAAACCGGCGGTAAGAGTGGTGAATGGCTGGCGGCCGGGGCTCAAACCGGTCGAGTCGAAAAACTGGCGACCAGCCGAGGCAAAGGCACCCCGAAAGACCCTTGCGATGAAGCACTTCTCAAGGTTAACTTCGGCCTCGAAAGCGATGCGCACGGCGGCGACTGGCACCGGCAGGTTTCCATGCTCGGGGTCGAAAGCATCGAAAAGATGCGCGCCAAAGGCCTCAGCGTCGATTTTGGCTCGTTCGCCGAGAATATCGCCACTTCTGGCGTCTGCCTTTACGAACTGCCGATAGGCAGCCTTGTCTGGTGCGAAAACGGTGTGGTCATGCAGGTTACGCAGATAGGCAAGGAATGCCACACGAAATGCGCGGTGTATTACAAGGCCGGCGATTGCGTCATGCCGCGCGAAGGCATTTTTACGATCGTTCTGGCCGGCGGGCCGGTCAGAACCGGTGAACGCTTCGTCGCTCTCAAATTATGAACGAGGTAATTGCGCCCGCATCGACTCCGAAGAAGTGGATACTAGCTCTGGATCCTGGTTCTGACAAGGTCGGGTTTGCCGTCGTTTATTACGATCTCAGCCACGGCGAGCTCGGAATTGCCTATCTGTCTGAAATGCAGCGGGTTTTCAGGCGTTTCTGCACCGCCGGGCAGGTTGATTTGCCGCAGGCCGTCGTCATGGGAAACGGCACCGCTGCCGGGGTGCTCTGCCGGCTTTACAACGACCTCAACCTCGAGATACCGGTTCATTTTGCCGAAGAACACAGAACAACCGAAAAGGCGCGCGGCCGCTATTTCATGGAACACCCGCCGACCGGGCTGTGGCGGTTGGTGCCTCTTGGGCTGCAGCTGCCGCCCAGACCGGTCGATGATTATGCCGCCTGGCTGATCGGCGAAAAATACCTTGTCGAGCAGAACCTCGCAATGACACCTCAGAAGGCGCCGGTAGAAGGCTGATAGCTGGAAAATGGTCGAAGCCGACGCAGTTTTGCGCCCTTCTGCACGCCCATTCCGGTGAATTTTAATTATTTAAAGGTCATGGTTTGGCCGGATCGGCAAATACCCGTTCAATTCAGGGAAAATCAATCATGACTGGAATGTTGGTTTCGGTAGTGGTGCCGTTACCAAGCTGGCCCATACCATTATCGCCGCAAGACCAGATTGTGCCGTCAGATTTGCCGAAGAAAGTCGTTGCACCACCAACTCCAATGAGAGTTGCACCGGCCATCGAGGTTACTTCCTCAGCCCAGACCTCAGCGTTATGCCCCAGTCCAAGCTGGCCGTCCATGTTGGTGCCGCGTGCAAAAATTTTCCCCTGATTATTCCGGAACATACAATGACCACCAAAGGGAGTATATACTGAAAATACCTCAGTTATGCCGGTTATAGGGTCGCCGATGTCTTCTGGACCACCGGTATAAATATTCTTAACGGTGACGTTTCCGTCGGTTTTGAGCAGATTGTAGGCGGCATTGCTGCCACCCCAGGTGGAGCCGGGGTTGACAGTCTTGATAGTGCCGGTGAGCCCGGTTACCTGTGTCGGTGTCGCGATATCGCCTGGGCCACCCCAGAACCAGACTGTGCCGTCCTGGAGTAAAGCTATCGAACCCTCTTCTTCGGCAGCAACGTCTATGACATTTATAAGACCCGGTACGCTGGCCGGGAACCAGCGGGTTTCGTAATCGCCGAGGCCGAGTTCACCGTTTTCGTTTTTTCCCCAGGCCCAAAGAACGCCATCTGAGGTAATTGCAAACGAATGATCGTGTCCGCAGGCAATGTCTATTACAGGCGCGGTAAGGCTGGCAATCTGAACCGGAAAGGGGATTCCGAAATAGGCCTCGTAGGGGCCCGTGGCAATGCCGAGTTCCGCGGACTGGTGGTGGCCCCAGCCCCAGAGTGTATTGTCACTTTTGATTGCGAGGGTGTAATATGCCCCGGCAGCGATGGCAATGCAATCAGTCATCAAGGTTGGCACAGGGCGTTTTCTATTGTAGGCGATCATGTTGCCATCGCCGATTTGTGCCATGTCATGACTGCCACATGTCCAGACCAGGCCGTTTTCAGCGAGAAAAACACTGTGATTCAGGCCGCCGCATATCGAAATGATATGTGGTGCAACTGTGATTGTTGCAATGATCTCAGGCGTGAGCGGATTGCCTGAGATATCCTGACAGCCCGAGCTAATGGTGACGGTCAGGGTGGCATAGGGCAGGGGCAGGTCGGGTACGAATGTGGCAATGCAAAGGTCAGCCGACAAAGAGAAAGAACCTGAGAGAATGTCAGTGCCGCTGGCTATGGCAATGTTTGCTGCAGTTATAGTGCCGGAATTCATCGGTTCGCTGAAAATTATCTGAAAATGGGTTCCGGAGGCCAGATGCCGCGTTCCATCAGCCGGAATGGTGCCGATTACAAATGGGGAAATGCTGTCTTTTACTGTGGTGAAATTCCAGACTTTGTCTGAGCCAAGGCTGTTGCCTGCAGTGTCCTTTGTCGTGCCGGCAAGAGTTGCTGTGATGATGCTTCCTGGGGGCAGACCGAAGGCCGGGGTGAAGGTCGCGGTTCTGCCGTCGCCGCTGCAGGAAATGTTGCCCGCAATCGCGGTTGCACCGCTTGCCAGAGTGAAACTGCCTGTATTGATGGTTGTGGTCGCCATCGCTTCGCTGAAATAGACGGTAATCAAGGTGGCGGTAGCGATGTTGAGTGCATTTTCAGCCGGAACGACCGAAAT
>CAYYUI010000011.1:0-86394 GCA_964474705.1 uncultured bacterium | reverse complement strand
TAATCAAGGTGGCGGTAGCGATGTTGAGTGCATTTTCAGCCGGAACGACCGAAATTACGGTTGGGGCGGTGATGTCTGGTGCTGCGGCCGTGGTGAACGACCAGGTTTTGTTAACGGCCATGGCGTTACCGGCCCGATCTTTAACGCCGTTAGTGATCGTCGCGCTTATCAGGCTTGCATATGGCAGTGGCAGAAGCGGGGTAAAGGTTGCGGTTCTGCCATCGTTGCTGATGGTGACACTACCGGCAATGATGTTTGAACCGCTTGCCAGAGTGAATGTGCCGGTATAAACCGTATCAGTCGCCATCGCTTCGCTGAAATAGGCGGTAATCAAGGTGCTGGTAGCGATGTTGAGTGCGTTTTCAGCCGGAACGACCGAAATGACAGTCGGGGCGGTGATGTCGGGTGCTGTGGCCGTGGTGAATGACCAGGTTTTGTTAGCGGCCATGGCGTTACCATAGCGATCTTTAACGCCGTTAGTGATTGTCGCGCTTATCAGGCTTGCGTATGGCAGTGGCAGAAGCGGGGTAAAGGTCGCGGTTCTGCCGTCATTACTGATGGTGACACTGCCGGCAATGACGTTTGAACCGCTTGCCAGAGTGAATGTGCCGGTATATACCGTATCTGTCGCCATCGCTTCACTGAATTTCACAGAAATCTGAGTATTTGCGCTGATTTCCGTCGCATTTTCGGCGGGAATCACTGATAAAATGGTGGGCGGAACTGAATCGGGGCTATTTTCAGTCTTGAATGACCAGATTTTGCCGGAGGTAAGGGTGTTTCCTGACGGATCCTTGATGCCGGTGGTAATCATTACGCTGATCAATGCACCATATGGCAGTGGCAAAGTCGGGGTAAAGGTTGCGGTTCTGCCATCGGCGCTGCAGGTGATTCTGCCGGCTATCGCGGTCGCACCGCTTGCCAGCGTGAAGGTGCCGGTGTTGATGGTTGCAGTTGCCATCGCTTCGCTGAAACTTACGGTGACCAGTGAGTTTGTGGCAACATTAAGGGCATTTTCGACAGGCACCACTGAAATGATGGTTGGGGCGGTAAGATCAGAAGCGGCTGCGGTGCTGAACGACCAGGTCTTGTTGGCAGCCATGGCGTTGCCGGCCAGGTCTTTTACGCCTGTGGAAACCGTTATCGAGATCAGGCTCGAATATGGCAGGGCCATGGTCGGGGTGAAAGTCGCAGTTTTGGCATCGCTGCTGAAGCTTATGCTGCCGGGGATAAGCACAGCACCGCTTGCGACAGAGAAGGTGCTGGAATTAAGAGTTGCCGAAGCAACCGTCTCATTAAACCTGATTGCAATTTTTGTCTGAACTGAAACATTGGCGGCATTCTCGGCCGGTGAAAATTCAATTATCTGTGGCAGGCCCCGGTCAATAATTGCCGGTTTGTAAGCAAGTGCATAATTCTCGATATTTCCATAGGCGATGCGAAAATAGCCCTGCTCTCCCCATTGGTCGCTCCAGGAATTTTTACATATCCAGTATTGCCCGTTGTCGTCATAGCCAAGAATAATAATCGCATGCCCACCCATGCTTGCTCCATATACTTTGCGGTAGATGCCGCCGGCATAGTTGAAAAAATCTTCATAGACGGTCATGCCGCCAACAACCGGGCCGCTCAGCAGGGCTTCTTTGATTTCATCTGAGTTGTTCGCCCATTTCCATGACTGCAGTCGTGTGAATTCTGCCGAAGCTACAGGTTCTTGAAATGCCGGATACATGCTGACGAGAGAATATGGCGTAACAGACTCGAAGACGGTTCCATTGTTCACCAGGTATTCTGATGCGCGGTGAATCCACCAGCCGCCTGGTGATGGGGGGCGTTTATCGGTCATTTTGTACCAGAGATACCATTCTGAAAGGTCATAGTCAGAATCCGGGCTGTTGTTGCCGATTTTCAAAGCGGCTTCAAAGGCTCCGCAACATGCAAATGCTACACAAGTCCCGTATTGCCCCTGCTGTTTAACCGAAGTCATCCAGTTCTTGCCATCTTTTTCGAGCCAGGAAAATCTTGATGGCCTGATGCTCATGAGTGGTTTTTGTTGTTCCTGCCCGGTTGGATTCTCGATGGTGTCTTTAAGTGACTGATTGAATCGATAATCTGGAAACCCGCCGGTCATCAATCCGAGAAGAACCTGTGCTGCTTCAGGAGTGCTGAAGGTTCTGGTTACCCAGGTTTCACCGGCAACCCAGTCTGCATTAGGGTCGTTTTCTATCGCCTGGATAATCTGTGGCAGATTGTTCTGCCATACGGTCTTTTCTTCGGAAATTATTGCTGTTGGGAGCGGGTCGCTGCCCACAGAACCGCCGCATCCTGTTAATGCGGCCATGACAGCAAAAATTAGTGAAAAAAGAATTATCGATAAATTTTTCCGGTTCATGTTCCCTCCGCAACCCCAAATGCTTATAAAATTTCTGTGTTAAAAAGTGTTTCTTAAAATCCTAACACGAATTCATGTTGGAAAAAATGTTTTTGCGAAGGGCAGATGCGCTAATTCAGAACTCCATCTGCATTACCCGAACAACAGAAAAGGTTCATCAGGTAGTATCTTTGCATCGTCTTTGCAGAATCGTTAACCATTTTTCGTCGAAGTTTGCGCCCACCCTGATGAGAGTTAAGGTTCTGGTTGTAAATCTGATGTGGTACCTGTAGATTTAAAGATATAGAGAAATACCCGGGAGTTTTTATGGGTAAATGCAGGGTTGGTATTGCTGTTCTGCTTGTAATTGCGGCATTTTTCGCCGGCTGCTCCGGTGGCGGTGAGAATGCTTTTTCTGTTGCGCCGGTGGCCGACCCGGCTATAACGCAGACGACCAGTGTCAGGTTCGAAATCGCAGCTCCGGCCCCGGCCGGCAATCTCAGAGCCGAAACCGGTGTTGTTCCGCAGGTTTTTTTCGAGTTGCGCCTTCTCGATCGCAACAGCAGCACGATGCCGGTGATCAGAATGGTCAGGCAGGGGCAGGTTGTCGCCGAAGGAACAGGTTATACCGCAACGGCCAGGTTCGAGAACGTTCCGGTACTGCCTGCAGTTGCCAGCATGAGCATTAACGGCGGTTATCTGGCCGGTGCCGGCGGGCAGAATTATAAGATATGGGTCGGCAAAAAAGATCTGGTCGCCGCCTCCGAGAATACGGTAACCCTTGTGGGTTCCGGCGATAAAAGCGCGACCGACGTAGCGGTTAACCTTCTCGACCGCCTCATTGGTGCGCCCGCCAATGTGGCGACCCTGGCGCTGCCGATTTTCGAAAAGGTCGATGGCATCGTCGCCGGCCTCGATCTTAACTCCTCGACCGTTTACGAACAGGCTCTGCTGGCCTACAACGCTGCTTACGCTCCAACACCGGTTCCTGCCGATGCCGAATTTATGCCGCCTTCTGATTATGCATCACTGGCATATCCCAAAAAAGACAGCAGCGTCAGCCTGACAATACCAGCATTTGCTGCAGCTTCAGAAGCCTGGGTGCTGCTGATGAACCGCAATACTTCAAGTTTGTCGCCAAGCTGGTCGGTGCCAAAAGCTGCTGCTGCCTCGATCAGGGCCGCCCAGACAGAAGTATCTGCAGAAAATGAAGACCCGATAACTCCAGGGCAGAAGTTCCAGCTGTTTCTGCGGAAATATCGACCGATGATCGGTGTTTCTGCGAATTCATCTGCTCGTCCGGCACAATTGAAAGCAGCAGTGCGCGCGGTGGCGATCAACGATACGCTGTCATTCAAAGCATATCTCGACGATACGATGACACTCGCTACGGTTACCGGCGTCTGCAAAAAAATTGCGGAGCATGCAAACGGTCGAAAAACCCTGTTTTTCGTCGATGTCGATGATGCTGCGTTAACCGGTATAGACAGCATTCTGACCGCCATATACGATACCTGGAAAAATTCAGGCGGCATATATGACAACAACCGCCTGATTTTCGGTGAAGAGCCACCCGGCACCTTCAACAGCTCAAATCTCGATGATTACGGCAACACCGACCTCTATATCCTGATTTCCCGCCGTATTTTCACTGCCGGCTATTTCTGGTCTGCAGACCTGTTTCCTGATTCCGCCGATGGTAATAACAAGAAAATTTTCTTTATGCAGTTGCATGATGATCTGAGCGATATCACCCGCGTGGTGAATGATATTTCGGCTACCATGGCCCACGAATTTCAGCACATGATTCATTACTGGCAGAAACGCAAGCTGCCTGAAGCTGATCCGTGGCTCGAAGAAGCGATGTCTGGTTATGCTGAACACGCCAACGGTTATCGCATCGAAAACCAGAAAAACCAATCGAAAGCACTACAGG
This sequence comes from uncultured bacterium, assembly GCA_964474705.1. Classification (GTDB taxonomy): domain Bacteria; phylum Muiribacteriota; class Ozemobacteria; order Ozemobacterales; family Ozemobacteraceae; genus Rifleibacterium. The sequence goes on along the minus strand of CAYYUI010000011.1, from coordinate 82,087 downwards.
CAAATTACTATTTCGATCGGATCAGCAGCATCAGAGTCGAAAAATGGCATCTTGAAACTGACTCAAGTCAGGTTGTCAGCGCTCACTACGGCAAGGCTTTTCTTTTTGGCATCTGGCTGGCGCAGAATTACGGCAGCAATGGTTCAGTGCAGAACCTGCTCTCGGTTCAGTCGACCGAAAAGGCTGCTGTCGAAGCCTTTACTGGTGAGACATTCGATAAAACGTTCGCTAAATTCATGCTGGCAATGGCTGTCAACGATACGAGCGGCGGAACCTACGGCTTTAAAGGGCTCGATCTGACGACAACCTACACTTTTGGTGCCGGCTGGTCGCCGGTAACACTGACCGGGCCAAAAAAGTCGCTGGTCAACGTTTCTCTGGCCGGCAGTTCAGGAACTTCACTGGTTGCGCCATACGCCGCGTCGTATGTAAAGGTTATCGGCGGCAATGGCAAAGACCTGACCGTCAATGCTTCGCTGCCTTCCGGGATATCGCTGTTTCAGCTGCACCGGTGATCTGCACGCTTTCATCGATTTTTCCGCTGTTTCGGTTTCTGTGTCTGTTGCCTCGAATCTGTCACTTTGGTTATACTGACGAAAATGATTGTACGCAAACGATAACGCAGTATGAAAAATAATCTTCTGATAATTTGTCTGGGGCTTACTTTGCTGGTTGCCGGCTGCTTTTCTGACCGGTCCGAGCCGGCGGGTGTCTTGGCCGATAACAAAACTGAAATCCTGCCACCGGCGGCAACCGCGCAGGTCAGCATCAGGTTACGTCTGCATGACGAATCGTTGCGGGCAGCGCTGAGAGCTGCGAATGAGGCAAAAGCCGTATTTTCTCTGCAACTGATCAATCGTGGTAACAGCACGATGCCGACCACCCTGATGCGAAAAACCGTTGCAGTTGTCAATGGTTCAGCGACAGTGTCGTTTCATTCAGTGCCGGCAGTGCCGGTCATCGCTTCACTTGAACTCGAAAATGCGGCTATTTATGTGAACGCTACCCGCTATCAGAGTTTTCATGGCGGTGCCGACCTGATTCCCGGGCAGAATAATGAGGTAGTCATCGTTGCCAGCGGCTCGACCGAGCCTGAAGACGTGATTGCCGGGGCAGCCCTGCTGGCAGTTAATGACTTCACAACGATGAACAGCATCTCTTCGGCACTTTTCGCCAATCTCAGCGAAGTGTTCACTGCTGCCGCTGCTGCTGACCGCCTGTCAGCCGATAAGATTTTTGCGGCTTACAAGAACAGAATGACTGCTGCAAAACTGATTGCTGTGACCGGCGGAACGACCCATAGTCTGGCACTGCGTGACGACGGCACTCTGGCCGGGTTCGGAAACAATGCTTATGGGCAACTGGCCATGCCTGACCGTTCCGAAAGTCTTTATCCGAGGTTTTCACCATTCACCAGGCGTGTAAAAGCCATAGAGGCCGGAGATGACTTTTCACTGCTGCTCTGCGAAGACAGCAGAGTTTATGCCTGCGGCAACAATGAACTGCTGCAGCTGGGCAGCAGCGGCGCGGTTTCTTCGGCGTATCCTCTTGAAGTGCCCGGCCTGAGCAATATCACGGCAATTGCTGCCGGAAACCGGCATGCTCTGGCCATCGATGCGACGGGGCAGCTTTATACCTGGGGTGCAAACGACCGGGGGCAGCTCGGCCTGGGAACCACTTCCGATGCCGGAGTCGCGGCGCAGGCAGTTGCCGGTCTTACGGGTGTCAAAGCTGTCGCAGCAGGTTCAGACTACAGTCTGCTCGTTAAAAGTGATGGTTCAGTCTGGGCTGCTGGCGAAAACTCTATGCTGCAGCTTGCTGATGAAACCCTCGAATTTTCGCCAGTCTTCAGGCAGATTGCCATGCCGGTTACGGCTTCTGCGGTCGCAGCAGGCAGCGGGCATTGCCTGGTGCTTGGCACCGATGGCAATGTTTACGCCTGGGGTTTCAATTTTCTTGGGCAGACCGGTCTGGCAACGACAACCGTTATAATTTCCGCTCCAGGCAAGGCTTCTGGTATCAGTGGCGCCGAAAAGCTTTTTGCCGGCGCGAATCATAGCCTGGTAGTAACTTCCGGTGGCTCGGTATATGTTTTTGGCGACAATCTAAATGGCCAGCTGGGGCTGGCTCTGACGATAAAATCACGCAATTACCCGGTTTTGAACCCTAATATGACTGCTGTCAGCAGTGCCGGTTGCGGCGACGAAAACTCTTATTCGGTGTCTGCCGGCAAGGGTTATGCAGTCGGCGACAACAGCGCCGGCCAGATTGGCAATGGCCTGACTGACGAGACTGCCGCGACCGAAGGCGTTTCGACCCCGGTCGAGATCGTCATTTCCTCGCCCTGGAGCTGAAAGTTCACAGTCCTGCTCAGACGTTTCGTTGTCAGCCATGCACCGCATGGCGGTAGTCGTTGCGGAAGGTTAAATTTCTGTCGCAGGCCGGCGCCGGGTCGTGGTAATCTTGGTTTCATGAACAAGTCAGAAAAACTTATTGTGGGGCTGACCTGCCTGGCGGGAGCAAATGCCATATATTATGGCTTCTGGGGTTTCGACCGTGCCCGCATGGAAGCACTCTACAACGATTATACCTGGTATTTTCTGGCGGTGGCGCTGCTTCTCTGGTTGCAGCAGCTGGCAATGCCGACTGTTGAGCAGGTTCGCGCCGGCCTGCAGCGCCATGTGTTGCCGCTTCTGGCTGCTTTGGGTCTGGTTGCTGCCGGTTTTTTCGCCTCACCGCCAGACTTCAGAATACTTGCCGACGAGACGAACCTGCTGGGTATGTCAATGGCCATGTATGACGACCATGCCTGCTACAACCCGACTCAGGCGGTTAGCTATTACCACGGCATGAAGCGCGTGATCAGCAGGGTTACCGACATGCGGCCGGGCTTTTTTCCATTCTCGGTGAGCGCTCTGCATTCACTGACCGGTTATCGCGCCGAAAATGCTTTTGCGATGAACGCTTTGGCCGGGTTTGCCAGCCTGTTTCTTCTCTATTTTCTCATTCAGAGACATTTCGGTCGTTTCTGGGGAATGATAGCGCTGTTGCTTATGGGAGCCTTTCCGCTCTTTGTGCTCTATATGACTTCAGCGGGCTTCGAGGTCTTCAACCTGGCTTTTGCTCTCGTTTTTCTGCTGCTGCTCGACAATTTCATCAGGCAGCCGGTGGCGGAAAATGCCGAATCGATGCTGCTGTTATTGCCGTTGCTGGCTCAGACCCGCTATGAATCGGCGCTGGCAGTTTTTTGTGCGGTGCCGGTGGTTTTGTGGCGGCTTTCTGCAGGAGAATACAGTCGCTTAAGCATCAGGCTTGTGCTCTGGCCGTTTCTCTTTCTGCCCGTCGCCTGGCTGCGGGTAATTACTTTCAGTCAGCAGGCTTTTCAGGTGCAAGATATCGAGCAGGCTTTCGGGTTCGATCTTTTTGTGAAAAATATCGGCAGAGCGCTGCCTTTCTTTACCGGCAGCAGCCGGGCTTATGGCATGATTCCGGTCGTCGCTTTCATGGCGGTGGCCGGTCTGGTAATTCTGCTTTTCGACTGGCAGGCCCGCCATCGCAGCACTCAGCGCCCGGAATCCGATCGGCAGAGCTTCTGCAGCGATCGCCTGTTTCTGATGACAACCGCCCTGTTTTTTGCACTGCATGCGGCTGCCAGATTCGCCTATTATTGGGGTGACATGACCCTGCAATACACTTCACGTCTCGGCATAATTTTTCTGCCGTTGCTGGCCTTTTTGTCGGTCTATCTGTTGCGGCGTCTGACCGACCTTATGGCTCTGAGAAGATCATGGGCGGCGGTCGGGGCGGTGCTCCTGCTGATTCATGGCTGGCCGGCCGCCGGGCAGAATCTGGCGGTCAGAGACATTCTTTTCTATCGTGAGTTCAAAACGGTTCGAGAATTCCTGCAGCGCGAATTCACTGATAAAAAGGATTACATCATCGTTACCGATCAGTCGAACGCGATGGTACCCCTGAGTTACAACTCTTTTACCATCGCTCATCTCAACGCCAATTTCGACAGTATCATGCGTGACCTCGAGAACCGCACCTGGAGATATCTGCTGGTTGTGCAGAAACTGGAAACCGATACTGGTAAGGCCGTAGAAAACACAGGCATTACCGGCAACCTGAAACTGGAAAAACTTTATGAATCTCAGCTGTCGATAAACCGGATTCTGCGCATATCCAGATATGTGCCGGAATTCCAGAAATGAGTCGGGCATGAAAATCGATCTGGCCGTTGTTGTGTTGGCGACGATTATGGCTATTCTGGCCGGGATTCTTCCCGATCTGGCACAGACTGAGGTTCTATACCAGAATCTGACCTGGTTCTTCATGCTGGCGATTATGATTCTTGCTGTGGTATCACTGATTTCTGTCCATTCAGCCTTCGATCTGCGTCAGATATGCAGACGGCACTGGCCGGCAGGCGTGCTTGCATTGCTTCTTATCGGCGGCGCTGCTCTGGTCAGCCCGCCTGACTTCAGAATTCTCGCCGATGAGACCAACCTGCTGGGGGTTTCACTCGAAATGCACGAGAATCTCAAAACCCGGCTGCCGCTTGAAGCGCTGTATTACTACCATGGGCTGCGTGACGGTATTACCTTCAAGACCGAGATGCGGCCTGCCGGTTACCCCTTTGCGCTATCACTGCTGCACGGGCTTGTCGGTTATCGGGTGACAAACCCTTTTATGCTGAATCTTCTGCTGGCCTGGGCAGCTCTGGTTCTGCTCTACCTTCTGGTGCAGAAGCATGCCGGCAGGATTTACGGACTGGTGGCTATGCTGTTGCTGGCTGCTTTTCCAGCTTTCGTTCAATCAGCCTGTTCCGCAGGTTTTGAAATTTACAATCTTACACTGGGCCTGGCGTTGCTTGTCGCTGTCGACTGTTTTGCCGATCGGCGGGTTGGCGCAGGCTTTGTCATAACTTTGTTGCTTCTGCTGGCCTATTCCCGTTACGAGTCGATACTGGGTGTCGTCTGTTTCGTGCCGTTCATTATGTATTACCGGTCAGATTCATATCCCGTGCTTTCCATCAGGTGGGCCTTCCCGCTGCTTCTTGTTCCGGCAATCTGGTTGCGGCGGCTGACCTTCGATAAGGGCAGCTTTCAGGTCAAAAATATCGAAGATGCGTTTTCTGCGGCCAATTTTCTGCCAAATCTGTCAGGCTGGATCGAATACTTCACGTCGATCGAGTATTGCCGTTTTATCGGGCCGTTGCTGCTGGCGGTTTTTCCGCTAGGGCTTATTTTATGGCTTGTTTCGCTTTCTGAAACTGCAAAAATCGGCCGGCGTCGCATTCTGGAAGTTGCGACCGGTCTTTTTTTCGCTCTGCATCTGTTTGCCAGACTCTTCTATACGCAGGGAAATCCGGTTAATCCATACACTTCCAGGCTGGTGGTAATGCTGCTGCCTGCTCTTATAATACTCTTTCTGCATGCATTGGCAGGCATCCAGGCATGGAAAAACCCGGCCGGAAAAAAATCGATCGTTGCCGTCGGTGTTGCTTTTCTATTGTTGATTACCAGCTGGCCTGCCGTTTCTGGAAGCAGGGTGACCAACTGGATTGCGCTTTTCCGTGAATTCAGGTGGGTCAGGCAGGAACTTGTCAGATTGAACGCCGGTGAAGAAAGTATTCTGGTCTGTGTGCGGCCGACGATGTATATTCCGTTGCGCTATAGCGCCGTCGGTGCGAAATATCTGGTCGACAAGGCCGGAAAGATCAAAGAAATGCTCGATCTGGCTTCCTATAATCGTCTGATTCTCGTCGAATCAATCAACTACAGGAGCGGGCGTTCAAATATGCCGGCCATTCCGGCTGAGCTGGCAAACCTGAAGACTGAGGTGGTTTTTGAAACCCAGCTGACCGGTGAAGAAAAGCTGCGCATCACTGTTCTTACTATCCCGTAAATCACTTCCGGTTCCGGAGAATTATAAACCAGCCTGCTCCGTTGGCGGGAGCAGGCTGCAGGCATCAGTATTTTTCGAAGTCGGTGTCGTGTGTGTCACTGTCAGAAGTTAGTTTCAGGCTTACTCCGCCCTTTTTCATGCCGGTTTCCCCGCTCTTGTTCACCTGGGGTTTCGCATTGCCGGGTTTTCCATGCGCTTCATGCGGGTTGCTCTGGTGAGCAGCCGGGCGGGCAGCGCTTCTAGCCGGAGACTTGGTTCTTTGTGCTGTCGCCGACCCCTGGATTTTGAAGAAGGCGATGACTGACCGCATCTGCTCTGCCTGAGAAGACATTTCTTCTGAAGTGGATGCGAGTTCTTCGGACGCACCGGCGTTCTGCTGAATGACTGAATCGAGCTGCTGGATTGCTTTGTTGATCTGATCGGTACCGGAATTCTGTTCACGACAGGCAATGCTGATTTCCTGGATCAGTTCAGAGGTTTTCTGGATATCTGGAACGATCTGGGCAAGCATTTCGCCGGCCCGACCGGCAATCTGAACGCTTGAAGCAGAAAGATTGCGGATTTCGCCGGCAGCCAGCTGGCTGCGTTCGGCGAGTTTGCGCACTTCAGAAGCGACGACGGCAAAGCCCTTGCCGTGTTCTCCGGCTCTTGCAGCTTCAATGGCGGCATTCAGGGCGAGCAGGTTGGTCTGGCGGGCAATTTCTTCGATGATGGCGATCTTAGAAGCAATTTCATTCATCGCGGTAACGGTTTCGGCAACCGCTTTGCCACCGGCTCGCGCATCTTCGGCGGCTTTTTTGGCAATTCTTTCGGTCTGGGAGGCGTTATCGGCGTTCTGCTGAATGTTCGAGCCCATTTCTTCCATCGATGAAGAGACTTCTTCAGCGGCACTGGCCTGGTCGTTGGCACCACTCGAGAGCTGTTCGGCGCTGGCTGACAGTTCGTTGCTGCCGTTGGCGACGTTGTCGGCTGCGGTTTTGATTTCCATGGCGACATTGGTCAGGTTTTTGACGCAGTTGTTGAGGTTGTTTTTGATGTCGTTGAATTCGCCATTGTAGGTGTCGGTAATTTCGGGGGGTATTTCGCCGCGGGAAATTCTGCCGATGTAGTCTGCCTGAACTTTGAGCGGCGCAATGACTGCGTCGAGAGACTTGTTTACCCCGTCGATGATGGCCCGGAAATCGCCCTGATGCCTGGTTGCGTCGGCGCGAACCTCGAGCCGTCCATCGAGAGTTGCATGCGCCAGCATTTCGGCATCGGCTACCAGTGAGGAAACGTTGCCGATACAGTTGTTCAGGTTGATCTTTATCTCGTTGAAATCGCCATAGTAGTTATCAGTGATTTTTGGGGGAATGTCACCCTTGGCAATCCGGTCGATATAAGCGGCCGAAACTTTCAGTGGCCCGGTCAGAGCATCGAGAAGCTTGTTTACCCCCTCGACAATCGCCCGGAATTCAAAATTGATCAGCTCGGTACGACCGCGAAGAGAAAGCTTGCCGGCGACTGCGCCTTCGATGAGCATCTGCATCTCAGACTTGAGTGCAGAAAGAATGCCGTCGATGTTGCGTGAAAGCGAAAATCCCATGAAAAGAGCGATCAGAAAGGCGCTTGTAAGCATAAGGCCGATGCTTCTCAAAACTCTCTGGTATACTTCCGCTGCTTCTTTTTCAGTCTGGGCGATGATGCTGTCATTCAGCTCCTGAAGGCTGTTGAGGTTTTCGCGCATGGTTTCAAACTTTGCGGCCGCCTGTTTTGAAAGGGCCATAGCTTCAGCCCGTTTTGCGGCACCCGCATTGCAGACTTCGACAACCCGGCGCGAGTCTTTTTCCCAGTCGGCAAGATCGAGACGAAACTTGGCGACATGTTTGAGACCGTCAGGATGAGTCACCACTGCAAATGCTTTTTCTGAACGTTCTTTGGCCTGGCCCAGATTGCTCTCGATATCTTTGACGAGATTTTTGAACGTATCGGTGCCGGGTTCGGTGAACATCAGAGTTCTTTCTGAGACCAGCAGCTGCTGAAGGTCACGGTCTGAATTCAACAGCATGTTGGTGATGAGAATTCTTACTTTCAGCACATTATCAAGCTTGTTTCCGAGGACTTTGGCTCCATCATAGCCGTTATAGGCAAGAACAGCCATTAAAGCAAGAATGATTCCGAAGCTCAAAAATAACTTTGCACCAATTGTAAGTTTTTAAATAATTCCCATTTTTATAATGCCTCCCTTTTTTGCCCATGCAAACCCAACTGCTGATACGGAAACCCAAAAACAGCGCTGCTGATCAACTGGTTAAACCAGGTTTCTTGAATTTGTTTCCTCCTGTGCGATCGTGTCAGAGAAACTGAATAAGTTTCACCGAACCCTGAGAATCAGTATTTTTACAGCCAGAATCAGGTTTGTTTTTATCTTTGTGTACTCTTGTATCTTCCGGCTGTCGGCTCTGATTTAATCGGGCCGCTCTAAAGAACTGCGCTGCTTTCACAGTATAATTTTACCACAGATTGTTCGATTTGCACGAAATCGATTGGTTTATTACCAGATTGCCGGTATCAGCAAAAATCTATTGCTTTTGCAGTCCGACAATGATATGCTGCAGGGTACATCCCTGCTTCTGCCCGGAAAAGTGGCAGAGGCTGAAACTTATCCGAAGGGAGGTTTTCATCAGTGAAACCTTACGAAACCTTGTTCTTCACCGAACCCGGCATCGAAGCTGAAGCCCTTGATGTTCTCATTGGCAAAGTCGAAAATGCTATCACCAAAAACGGTGGCCAGATCGAAAAGATCGACAAATGGGGCAGACGCCCCCTCGCTTACCCGGTCGAAAAGCACATCGATGGCAATTACGTTCTTGTTAATTTCCAGGCTACCGGTGATGCGCTTAAAGAACTCGAAAGAACCTATCTGATCAATCAGACGATTCTTCGCTTCATGACCACCACTCGCGGTCAGTAATCCATGGCCGGTAACCTCAACAAGGTATTTCTTCTCGGTAATCTTACCAGAGACCCCGAATTACGGCACACTGCCCAGGGCACTTCGGTGGCCAATTTCAGTATTGCCGTGAATCGCACCTACAAGGGCAATGACGGTGATTTCAAAAAGGAAACCAGTTTCTTCAACATCATCGTCTGGGGCAAGTCTGGTGAAAACTGTTCGAAATATCTCACCAAAGGCCGCCCGGTTCTCGTTGAAGGTCGTCTGCAGAATCGCAGCTACGAGACCCAGGAAGGCCAGAAGCGCACCGTAACAGAAATCGTTGCCGATAACGTTCAGTTTCTCGGTGGCGGCCGTGGCGATTCAGCCGAAGATGCCGGCAGCAATGATCCGGGCTTCAGCGCTGATTTCAGCGGTCCCATGGGTGGCGACGATGACGCAGTTCCGTTCTGAGAACGGGCAATAACCAACAGCATTCCAACGGAGGAAAAAAATGGCTGAATTCAAAAGACATAGACACAGAAAAGTGTGTCATTTCTGCAAGGATAAAGTGACTTTCATCGATTATAAAGACGTTTCCCGCCTGAGAAGGTATATCAATGATCGCGGCAAAATCACCAGCCGCAGATCGACCGGTACCTGCACTGCCCATCAGAAGCATCTCACCACCGCTATCAAGCGCGCCCGCAACATGGCTCTGCTGCCGTTCGCCAATGTCTGATAAATGAGCAATCCGAACGCCATAAGAACGCTGGGTCTGGCTGTCATGGTAATTATCACCATGGCCGGGCTTTTTGCCGCCTCCCAGTTGCCTCTTATCGGCGCGCTGATGCTCTCAGTTGCTGCAATTCCTGCTTTTGTGATCATTCTGGCCTGGGGTGGCCTGTGGTTTCTGCTTTATTCAGCATTGACCCTGACCCTTACCGGCCTGATCGCAACGCCGACCACCGCTCTGATGCTGTTGCCGCTGGTTATAATGCCGGCAGCGTTTCTGCACGGTTCGGTAAAAGCTGGTCTGGCACCTCTGCAGGCATTGTGTCTGGCACTGCTGTCGGCCACTTTGTTTTCGACCGGAACCTGGGCCGTCGCCAATGGCGTCAGCCAGCAGGGTCTTCTGCCGGTTCGCGAGCAATTTGCCAGGCAGATTGCGGTTATTGAACAACAACTCGACAGAATTCAGGAAAAAGGGCAGGAAAGCCAGGAAGCGATCGATATGGCCCGCGAGAACCTTCGCGAAGTCTTTGATTATACCCTGCTGCTCATTCCCGCTACTTTTCTGTTCGTCTGGCATCTGCTGACGCTTGGCATCTTCTATGCCGGCGCGGTGCGGCTGGCACCAAAATTCGGTTTTCAGATCACCACGCTGCCGCCATTCACTGAATGGCGCTTCGACTGGAATCTGATCTGGCTGTTCGTGGCCGGCTGGGCTTTCTATTATGCCGCCGGTAACGTCGAAGCTCTGCCGATGCAGGAATTTGCCCGCACCGCCGGGGCTAACTGTCTGGCTATCAGCAGCATTTTGTATTATATTGCCGGTCTGTCGCTGGTGTTCTTCATGTTCGAGAAATACAGGATCGGTGTGTTTGCCCGCATGGGGCTGACATGCCTGGCGCTGGTCTTTACCCAGGCTGTCGTCTGGTTCGGCATCATCGATGTCTGGGCTGACTTCAGAACTCCGAAACCGGCGCTGTTCAAGTCGTCAGATGATTCTGATGACGGTTTTTAACGATAATACCCCAGGAGGAAGATAATGGAAGTTCTCATGATCAATACCGTCCCCCGGGTTGGTAGAAAAGGCGAACTGAAAAAAGTTACTGAAGGTTTCGCCCGCAACTACCTGTTCCCGAGAAACTACGCTATTCCTGCCACTGAAGGCGCCAGAAAACACCTCAACCTCATGAAAAACTCATGGGAAAAACAGGCTGTGCGCGAAAAACAGGCTTTTATGGATATGGCCGCCAAAATCGAAGGCCTTACCCTCAAGCTTACCCGCAAAGCCGGCGACAAGGGCCGCCTGTTCGGCTCAGTCACCAGCACCGAACTTGCTGAAGAAATCAACAAACTGGCTCATGTCGAAATCGACAAGAAACTGGTTGTTGCCGATCACATCAAAGAAGTCGGCGAACATGCCGTCACTATCCGCTTCACCGGCGAAGTGAAAGCCCACCTCAAAGTGGTAATCGTTCCCGAAGAAAAGCAGCAGGACTGATCTGACTTTGAAAAAGGTAGTGAGCGGCAAAGCCGCTCACTACCTTTCTGTTTATTCGCGCTCTTTTGAACGTCGTATTTTGTCGTTGTTCGGCGGCAAAATGGAAGAAAATGAAGGAGAACCGTAATGTCAGACGTTTTTCACAAGGTGCCGCCTCACAATCTTGAAGCCGAACAGGGTGTTCTCGGATCGATGATGCTCAGCGAGGATGCCGTAGCAACCGCCCTTGAAATCGTCGAATCGGTAGATTTTTATCAGACTGCCCATCGCCACATTTTTCAGGCACTGCTCGATCTTTTCAACGCCCAGCGACCCTGTGACCTCATCACTTTGCAGGAAGAGCTGCGCAGCAAGGAGCGTCTGGCCGAAATAGGCGGAGTCAGCTATCTTTCGCAGCTGCTCAATGTGGTGCCGACTTCGCGCAATGCCGAGCATTACGCACGCATTGTCAAGGAAAAGTCGATGCTGCGCAGTCTCATTACGGTTTCGGGCGAGATCATGACCAATTCTTATGACCCCCAGGCTCAGGCAAGCCTGGTGCTGAGTCAGGCCGAACAGCAGGTGATGCGGCTCAGCCAGTTTCAAAGTACTCAGCCATATTTTCGGGTCAAGGATCTGGTTAAACCGACTTTCAGTTATCTTGAATCGCTTTATGAGAATAAGCAGGCAGTTACCGGTGTGCCCAGCGGCTTTACCAGACTCGATGAATATACCGCCGGTTTTCAGAAATCCGATCTGATCATTCTTGCAGCCCGCCCGTCAATGGGCAAAACCGCATTCTGTCTCAATATTGCCCAGAACGCCGCTTATCACGGCAATACCCCGGTTATGCTCTTTTCGCTGGAAATGTCGCATACTCAGCTGGTTACGCGTCTTCTCTGCGCCGAAGCCCGCATTGACGGCTCAAAAGTGCGACGCGGCTTTCTCGGTGACGAAGACTGGGTAAAACTCTCGCATGCCGCCGGCGCTCTCGAGCAGACACCGATTCTGATCGATGACACCGCGAACGCCAGTCTGCTCGAGATTCGCAGCAAGGCCCGTCGTGCCTATGCTCAGGACAAAATCGGCATGATCATTATCGACTATCTGCAGCTGATTTCATGGTCGGGCAGCGAAAAACCCGAAAGCCGCCAGCAGGAAGTATCGGCGATTTCCCGAAACTTGAAAGGGCTGGCCAGGGAACTGAACATTCCGGTTATTTGTCTGTCGCAGTTGTCACGTGCTGTCGAATCGCGCACCGACCGCCGTCCAGTTCTTTCCGATCTGCGCGAATCTGGCGCTATCGAGCAGGATGCCGACGTGGTGATGTTTCTCTACCGCGACTGGTATTACACGAAGAAGGAAGAAAGCAAGGGCAAGGGTGAGGTCATTATCGCCAAACAGCGCAACGGCCCGGTTGGTAGTCTTGAACTGGCTTTCAACGAGAATTTTGCCCGTTTCGATAACCTCGAAACCGTGTATACCGAATACTGATGCTTGACGTAATCACAGGGTTCGACCGGCAGCTTTTTATGCTGCTGAATTCAGGTTTGACCAGCGGTATGCTTGACTGGTTCATGCCTTTCATTACCAATGCGCAGACCTGGATGCCATTCGTGCTTCTGGTCTGGTTTGTCATGATGGCACGCGGTGGAAAGCGTCTGAGGGTGCTCGCTCTTGCCCTGCTTCTTTCGGTTGGCTTTACCGATCTTTTTTGTGCCAGAGTTGTCAAGCCTGTAGTTGGTCGAACCCGGCCCTGCTCGCTCGAACAGAACGAGGCCTTCAGATGTCGTCTTCTGTTGCCGTTGAAGACCAGCAGGTCGTTTCCTTCAAATCACTCTGCAAATACCGCCGCTTTTGCGATGACGGCATGGGCGATCTGCGGATTGCAGGCAGGTCTGCCGCTTGCGGTTCTGGCTTTTCTGGTGGGCTGGTCGAGGGTCTATGTCGGGGTGCATTTTCCTTTAGACGTGGCGGCCGGCTGGTTGATCGGGGCTCTGATCGCCTGGGTTGTAAGCCGCGTCGTTCTGAAACGGTTGCCCCCTGAAGAGCCTGTAACACCAGCAGTTGAATCATCTCCCGACTCCAACGGGCTCAATCTTACTCACTGACATAACTCATTCTGTCGGTTGTTGTCTCTTGTGCTGCTGATTCGACAACGACCTGGGCAACGACAGCGATCATATAATTAGATTCTCGCCGGTAATTGCTTTTCTGAAAGCGGTTTTCTTTGAACCTCGCCCGGCGCAATGGTAGAATGTGCTTCAGTCGATCTGCCGGAGGCTTTTATGCGGTTGCTGATTCTGCTGGTTATGGCTATTTCGTGGGTCATGCCTTTGTGCGCCTGCGATGTCAATCTTTTTGCCATCATTGCCGGCACCACCAGACAGGATGCTTTTAACGAGTCGATAACCAGGGTTGCCCGCTCTGTTAAAGAGCTTGGCGATGGGTATTCTGATAATGATGCTGCAGAGAAGCTTTTGCTAGCCTTCATGAACAGTTGGGTCGATTTTTCAAGTTCTTTCAGTCAGCATCCACCCGACTGGGGCAAAGACGACTCTGAATGGCAGGCCAAATTCAGCGAACTCGGCCGTATCATCGGTGAAATCAGGCGCCGGCTGGTGACCGATCAAATCGGCGCTCACGAAGAAATGCTGAAATTCTCACGCCGTCTTTCGGGGCTTTATGAATACATGCCCATGAGTGATCGCGAACGCCTGCTGCTTGAATTTACCAGCTGTTTCGACCATCTCTGGGAAGCTTTTTTTGCTCAGAACCTCGACGGCCTCAAGAGCCATGCAACCGCTATGATTGGCCTGTGCTCGCGACTTGAAAATATGGTGAGTGCTGAAGATCGCGAGAAACCAAAGAATATAAGCAAGTGGTCCGGCCAGATTCGCGACCTGGCCGGACAACCTGATGTGTTCAAGAATTCGACCCTGCGTATGACTCTGTCTCTTTCAGAGGCAGAATTTATCAATCTGAACAAGAGGCTATCGGCAGCCCTGAAGCCGATAAACCCAGGCAATGCGAATTCTTCAGATCATTAATGCTCTCACCATGGGCGGTGCCCAGTTCGTGGTGCTCGACCTGGCACGCCGCGCCCGCAGCGAAGGCCACGAAATCGAAATCGCCTGTTTCCGGGACGGGCCGATTGGGGCGATTTTGCGCCAGGAAGGTTTTCAGGTGCATCTGCTCGGGGAAAGACTTCTTGATCTGCCGGCTTTTGCACGTCTTGTTCTGCTGTTAAGACGATTTCGCCCTGATATTGTGCATTCTCACCTGTTTCGAGCCAGCTTCTGGGCCAGGTTGCTGCGTGCCATGTTCCCATCCTGCAGACTGGTTACTTCGGTGCATGGCTCTGAAACCGCAACTTACCACCGTCTGGAAAAGCTTATGAGCCGGCTTTCCGACTATATTATTTTCCCAAGCCGTTTCCTGCGCGACTGGTATCAGGAACGCATTCGCAACCTTAGCCAGGATGAATGCAGGGTGATTTACCCGGGGGTCAACATCAGACCTGCCGATCAGCATGTTCCTGGTGCCGGGGTAATTAGAATTGGCACTCTGTCGCGTCTTCACCCGGTGAAGGGGATTGACAGGCTTATTGAAGCCTGCGCCAGGCTCAAGGCCGGGCAGATACAGTTTAAACTGCTCATTGGCGGCGCCGGCCGGCACAAGGAAGAATTGCAGAGTCTGGCTTCGCGTCTCGGGATCGAGTCGGAATGCCATTTTGTAGGTCAGGTCAGTGATCAGCGGGTATTTTTCGATGGTCTCGATATTTTTGTCGCTCCATCGCGGCAGGAAGCCTTTGGAATTCATGTCTGCGAAGCCATGGAGAGAGCATTGCCCGTCGTTGGCGCTGCAGTTGGCGGAATACCGGAACTGATCGAGCACGGGCAAACCGGGCTGCTTTTCGATCCTGAATGCAGCGACAGTCTTGTTGAGAGCCTGAAGAGGCTGATTTTTGACCGGGAATTTGCACATCAGGCAGGCATTAGCGCGCGCCGGCGAGTCGAATCTTCCTTTAACCGCCAGATTGGCATTGAAAAGCATCTCGAAATTTTTGCAGCTCTGGCTGATCGACCAAAACACGTGCATTTTGCCGTTTCTTCGGGTGAGCTGGGAGGCGGCGAACGTCTGGCTCTCGGTTTGATGCAGAGTCTGAATAAACTTGGCTGGCGGGTAACCGTTACCTGTGCCGGTGCGCCGTTGAGTCAGGCGCTTGCTTCGGCAGGAATCGAGCATTCGATTGCCGATATGAAAGCCGGCGGCTGCTTTTTTTTGATGCGGCTTCTGCATGATCTCGTCTGTCTTCGCCCGCGCATCATCAGTTCGCATCTGAACCGTGCCAGCCTCATGTCTGGCCTGCTTGGCAGAATCACTGGAATTCCGGTGATTTCGCATGTGCATGGTCTGAATCAGAAAATTTACTATCGGTTCAGCACTTGCCAGATCGCGGTTTCTCAGGCGGTGGGCCGGCATCTGCTCGATCAGGGTCTCGATCCATCCGGAATGGAAATCGTCAAAAACTGCATTCCTAGGCCGGCGGTCGGCAGCCGCAAGCTGCTGCGGTCGCGCCTGCGTGTAGCCATAACCGCAAAGCTTCATGCCAACAAGGGCCATGCCTGGGCTCTGGAAGCGATTGGTAGACATGCCGGTCGCTGCGGTATCGAGAGAATTCATCTTCTTGGCGATGGCCCGGAACGCCATAACCTTGAAGAGCTCTGTCAGCGGCTCAACCTGACTGATCTGGTTGTCTTTCATGGCTTTGTTCCAGATCCCGACCAGCTCTACCCGGAAATAGATCTGATCCTGCTTCCTTCACTTGGCGAAGGAATTCCGCTCAGTCTGCTCGAAGCGATGCGTTTTGGCATACCGGTAATTGCTACTGATATTGGTGGTATTCCAGAGATTATCGAGCATGAGCACAGCGGTCTGCTGGTAAAACCTCGCGATACTGACGCTCTGGCCGCCGCCTTTGCTGAGATCGGCAACGCGCCGGATTATGAGCGTTTGAGCCATGGCGCAGTTGAAAGATTCAGGCTGGTGAACGATTACGACCAGATGGTTGCGCAGTTCGTCAAGATTCTTGAACGGGAATTGGGGAAGTGAAATGGCTGTTTCAGTGCTTTTTGCCGCCCCGGTATTTTATAAACATCTGAAACAGCGGCATCAGGCGTTTGCAGCCGGTCTGGCTGCGCGAGGTTTCGATGTGACATTTCTTGAACCGTTGCAGAGCCCGGGCTGGTCATTACAGGTCTTTCCGGCAGCTGCCCAGCTGCGGGTAGTCCGTCTGAAAGTTCCGTTCCGGGCGGCTTCATACCCTGGTTTGCAGCAGATATGCGCTCGCCTGGCATATTCTCTTCTCTGCAGGAAAGCGGGCCTGTCATCGCACCGGACTATTCTCTGGCTTGCTGAGCCTTCGTTGGCAGCTCTGAGCCGGTTCGACTGGCATCGGGTCGTTTATGACCGCTGCGACCTGCATGGGGCTTTTCCCGGCCAGCGCCGGCAGGCCTGGTTGAGATATGAAAAACTGCTGGCAGCTCGAGCAGATGTTATCAGTGTTTCACACCCATATCTGACTGATGGTTTTTCTGAAAATTGTGTTCTGGCTCCCAATGCCTGTTCTGAAGAATTTTTGACCAGCATGGGAAATGCTGCAGAGTTCAGGGTCTGTAATCATCAACACGGCTTCTCGGGAAGGAATACAGTCAGAATGGTTTCAGCGGGGGCGCATTATGAATGGGTCGATTGCGACTGGCTCGGAATGCTCAGCGATTTACCGGATGTAGAACTGCACATTGCCGGCACCGGCCGTGGCGAGAGCTTCAATCGCCTGATCGGTCGCGGCAATGTCGTCTGGCATGGCCTGCTTGAACCACCAGGCCTGCGTGATCTTCTGCAAAGCTGCAACATCGGCCTGATTCCTTTCAGAGATCTTGAACTTATCAAAGGTGTCGACCCGATCAAAGCATATGAATATGCTGCTGCCGGTCTGGAAATCTGGGCTCCCGATCTGCAATCGCTCAAGACCAATCAGATGATCGCCAGATTTGTCGGCGGGGCAGAGTCGGCTGCTGAGGCTTTGCGGCACTATCACACCCGGCCGGTAATTTTCACGGGCCGGGTTCCGGTATGGTCAGAAAGATTGCAGACAATTCTTGACAGAATGGCCTCTTTGCGGTCAGATTGACTTATGAAAATCTTGTTAACCGGCTTTTTTGGCGAAGGAAATCTCGGCGATGAAACGATTCTTCAGGCAATCTGCAATTGTCTGCCCGCCGGATGTTCGGCGACCGTAACCAGCGGTTCTCCGGTTCCTGGCCCCGCTGCACCTGTCAGACGTCGAGGCATTCTGTCTTGGCCGGCATACCTGCAGGCTGCGGCATCGAGTCATCATGCTGTTTTTTCAGGCGGCATTCTTCAGGACTGGTCTTTTGAAGGGGTTACCTGGTTTGCTCTCAGACTTATGGCAGCCGGCATCATGGGCTGCCGGGTTTCGTTGTGGGGTGCCGGTCTCGGGCCGCTTCGCAGTCTCTGGGCCCGTCATGTCGTCAGACGTTCGTTACGACATGTTTCGGCCGCCTGGTTACGTGATCCTGAGTCGGTCAGACTGTTCGACGAACTGGGTCCGATTTCAGCCCGGTATGGAGCCGACTGGTCATGGCTGTTTCCGGTTCCCTGGCAGGAAACCCGGGAAAATGCGCCTTTTGGTCTCAATCTCCGGCCGTGGAAATCAGGAAACTTTGCCGAACTTCTCACCCACCAGCTGCGGCACAACGAGCGGCGTATAATTGGCCTCGCGGCCCGCCGTGACGATATCAGGGCGATCAGGGCGCATGCCCCGACGGCCGCTATAATCAGTCCGGCCTCATTTACCGAGTTTGCCGGCGCCTGCGGCAATCTTTCTTTCGGGCTGGCCATGAGGTTTCATGCCGGTCTGGCAATGCTGCGTGCCGGCCTGCCGGTAAAGCTCGCAGCGTATGACAACAAAGTAACCTGGCTTGCTGAAGATGCCGGAGTACTTACTCTGCAGCAGAACCGGCTTGCCGATTTTCGCCGTGCCCGTCCGGGTTTCTGTGAAGAGAATTCCGCACGGCTGCAATCGATGCGGCAGGCATTTGTCGGGATGCTGGCAGAATGAAGTTACTGCTTGCCGGTTTATATGCTTCTCTTGCCAGCCTGGAAAGACGCTTTTTTTCGGCCTGTCATTTTCTCCGCTACCGTCCGGCGGCCCGCGTGATCTCGGTCGGTAATCTCAGCATGGGTGGCACTGGCAAAACCCCGGTACTCTTCGAACTTCTTTCCGAACTCTCCGAAAATCGTCTCTGCGTGCTGTCGCGAGGCTATCGCAGCCCCTGGGAACGAAGTTTCTATCACCTGCAGGGCACAGGCCCGCATCCGGCTGAACTTACCGATGAAGCGCTGCTGCTAAATTCAAGATTTCCAGAGGTTCCGGTTTTTCTCGGCAAAAATCGTCATCATGCCGCAATTATGGCCGAAAAACGCTGTGATCCTCAGATCATGCTGCTTGACGACGGTTTTCAATATCGTCGCCTGGCGAAAGATGTCGATCTGGTTCTTTTCGACGCCATGACTTCACCTGAAGAAGCACGGCTCATTCCGGCCGGTCGGCTGCGTGAGCCGGCCTGGCGATTGCAGCAGGCTCAGGCAATTCTTCTTACCCGCTGTGAGTCGGTTGGGCGTGAGACTATGGAGAGCTGGTTGGCCTGGCTGGCACAACAGGCACCCGAGGTTCCGGTGATCAGAGTTCATACCGTTTGTGATGGGCTGTTCGACTGGCGCGGCTGCAAGCTCGCTTCTGGTGCAATTTCCGGGCCGGTTCTGGCTTTTTCGGCAATCGGGCGCCCGGCAGGATTCTACAGCCAGTTGAGAGGTCTGGGGCTGGAAATTGGTGACCGGGCTGAATTCAGAGACCATCATCGGTTCACCGGGGCAGAACTTCTCGATCTTGCCGCCCGCGCTGAAAAAAGAGGCATGATCGTTGTCTGCACCGAAAAGGATCGCTGCAAGATTCCAGAAAAACTGGCCGAAAAAATGCGGGTGCATGTTCTTCGTATCCGGACAATCCCGGTCTCCGGTCTGACTTTCACTGCCGAACTCCAGCGCCACGGCATTTCCCTGGCCTGACCCGGCAACCGATTCGCCGATTTCGGCGTTCAATTCTGTCACTGCGAGGAGCGAAGCGACGCGGCAGTCGTTACTAAGGCAAATTCTTCATACCTTGCAAACTGTCACTATATAAGTAGACGGAGTTTGCGTTTGTCTTGATCACGATTGTGTCCATATGACAGGAATCAGCATGTATGAGTTACCTGGGTTAGATTTGTAATCTGGTGCGATATTCTCTTGCTGTACAGGCAAAAAATAATTAAAATTATAAGAATCTCGACGCGGAGAACAATATGAAAAATATTTTCAGGTCGGTTTTATTTGTAGCCCTGATGCTTTGTCTGCTTGCTTCGGCAGTTTATGCCAGCACGCCTTATCGCCCGGTCCCTGACAATCGTAATCTTTCTGAAATTTTCGAAAGTATCAAAGTAGACGGGCGCTATGGGCAAACCCGTGTTCGTCTGATAACTGCCAACGATGAAGCCTGGTATGTTCGCTGGAAAATGATCGAAGAAGCCCGCGATTCCATCGATTGTACCTACTATATCGTCGACAAGGATATTTTTGGTCAGGCATTCGTCGGCCTGCTGCTCAAAAAAGCCCGCATGGGCCTCAAGATTCGTCTGATGATCGACGGCCGTGTCTATCGCATGCCCTACATGAGCAAGATGCCCGACAAAATCGAAGAACTGGCAGCTTTCCCGAACGTCGAAATCAAGCTTTACAACTCGGTCAGCAAATCACTGCTTTCCGCTTTTACAGATCTCAAGAAGGTTGTCGCCTCCAATCACGACAAGATCATCATCTGCGACGGCTATACCACTATCGTTGGCGGCCGCAATATCGGTGCCGACTATTTCGCCCAGAACGGCGAAAACGATATCGTATACAATGACGCAGATGTGCTGATGCAGGGTGAACACGTCGCCCAGCAGCTTAAAAAGGCTTTCGAAGAAGAATGGAATTACCTGAAAAATTCAGTGGTCAAAGCTGATGCAATCAATTTCAAGAATCAGCTGGCCAGAGTTGATCTGGCTTACAGGGTCATGAGCCGCTATATGCAGGGGCGTGGCCTGTTTTCCCCCGAAAAGCTCAATCTTTCAAAAGACCTCAACGAAGCACTGGTTGAAATGAACAAGGAAATTTCCATGTTCAAGAACATCACCTCTATCGCTGCTTTCGACCTTTTCAGAGGCGAACGCGAAAAGCCCGTCAAAATTCTCGACAAACATTCATATTGTGGCCCGCTCAACGGTATCACCCCGTCGATTCTCAAAATGATCGAATCCTGCCAGAGCGAAGTTATCATTCAGAATCCATATCTGGTAATAACTCCAGATGTTGAAGCCGCTCTTAAACGCGCTTCAGCCCGTGGTGTTAAGATTGTTTTCCATACCAACAGTGCTGATTCAACCGATTCGCTGTTTCCCCAGGCTTTCCTGATGAACGACTGGGAAAGACTTCTGACCGAAATGCCGACCGCGCGCATTTTTGTGGCCCCGAGCCAGAATGAGCGCCTGCATGCCAAGATCTTCGTCTTCGACGGTCTGGTAACCATCGTTGGTTCCTACAACATGGACCCGCTCAGCGAACAGGTCAATTCTGAAGTGGTTGCCGCCATCCACGACAAACCATTTGCTCAGATGACCAGAAACCGCATCTTTAACCTGATGAAGAAGAACATCATCGAGTATAAACTTGAACGTGACAGCGAAGGCCGCATTGTTAAGAGATACGGCCCTGAAGATCATGTTAACAGTGAAACGGTCAAGAAAATGAACCGGCTGCGCAAACTGCAGTGGCTGCGCCCGCTGATCTGATTTAAAAATAAGAAACCCGGTGTCCATTCTTTTGGATACCGGGTTTTTTGTTTGCTGTATTATTACTGCTGCTGCAATTCCGGGCTTTCAGAAGTTTCGGCCGGGGCAGGTGCGGGCGGCAGCGAGGGCAGCAGGTCGAAATTGCCATGCACCGAACGTTGAAGTTTCCATTCTCTTATTATGGCTATGCGTTTGAGATCTTCGGGCTTGACCGCAACCAGGCCTTTCCAGACCAGTTCGCCGATTTCATGGTTGAGAATCACCTGTTCGTCGATATAGCCCTCGAGCAGCGGCGAAAGATTTTTCCCGAGCTGCCCCCGAACGGTTGGGTTCAGCTTGAAGCCGAACGGGTTTACGAACAGGAAAAGGTGGACGATTGCTGTCAGAATCATGATTCCAACCAGATGATAGTTCAGTGCTAATGGCTCGATCTCGGCAAAACATTTCAGCAGCAGGGTCAGCCCCATCAAAACGAATACCGGCAGCGATGCCGGGCTGATCAGAGCCATGAACCCGGTAATTGCGTAGAAGAAAAGGTTCGGAATATCTTCGTGAGTGAGCCGCCCGAGCATTGCCATGTTAATCAGCAGGAAAATTCCTGACAGCAGATACATGACTTTCATATCCGCCTCGGGCATGAAATTCCAGGCAAGGACTGAACCAGGGTCAACCGAACTGGCTGCACCTTCAGGGAAGAAGAACAGCCCGGTAACAGCGCAGAGCAGCAGGGTGGGGCTATAGTTGTCGTTGTAAAAGGCATGACAGCCTACCAGTGCCACCAGCAGCCAGCTGTTGATGCCCAGACCGCTTGCCGCTGCGGTAATCGGAACCAGCACCAGACCGAAATGGTTTTTGAGACGGTTATTGTCGAGAATGGTGATGGTTGCGGCTACGAAGAGTAGGGTCAGAAGCATACGAAGGTTCAGAAATGTCTGCATCGACAGGGCAAAAATGGCCAGAAAAATGATGCCGGGCAAAATCTCCCGGCTTTTGAATACCCAGGTGCAGAGAATGCAGCAGAGCAGAAAGTAAGCAATGTGAAAAACGGCCTTCAGCCCCAGCAGTGAAGCGCTTGAATCAGCGATAGTCAGGGCTATCGATTCGGGAAAGAAAACCCAGCCGATCGACAGGTCGAAGTCACGCGCCAGAGTCAGGTCCCAGAATGTCTGCGCCGGAAAAGGCGCCGAACGCGTGAAAAAGAAGAGCACCGCGATTGTCGCAACCAGTGCGGCAATTCGGTTCCATTCTACCTGGCCGTTTGACGGCAGTTCGGCCTGCTTTGATTCAACCATCGATCACTCTTCCAGGCCCAGGATTTTTTCTGGCTTGACCGGGAGTTTTCTGATTCTGACCCCGGTTGCATTGAAGATGGCGTTGGCAATTGCTGGAGCAATGCCCATCAGGGGAACTTCGCCAAAGCCTTTGGCTCCGTAAGGGCCGCGGTCGTATGGGTGTTCAACGATTATCGGATCGATTTCGGGTGTGTCTTCGGTGGTCGGCAGAATGTAGGTGGCGAAGGCGTTGTTGAGCATTCGGCCGTTGGCATCGTGACGAATTTCTTCCATCGTTGCATAGCCGAGCCCCTGCAGAGTGCCGCCTTCGATCTGCCCTTCAACCTGCTGTGGGTTGATCGCTTTGCCCATGTCGTGAGCAGAAGTTATTCTCACTACCTTGTATTCGCCGGTTTCCATGTCGACTTCGACTTCAGCGATATTGGTGCAGTAGCTGTAGACGAAATAGGCATTGCCCTGGCCGGTTTCTTTGTCATAAGAAGATTCGGGAGCGATGAACCAGCCGAATGCACTGGGCATCAGGCGATATGCATAAAGTTTTGCAGCCAGTTCCTTGAAACCGATTTGTTTCGCAGCCGGATTGCTTTTAAGAAAAGCATTGCCGTCAATAAGTTCTACATCATTTATGGAAGCAGCCCCGAGCAGGTCGGCTGCAACTTGAAGTAGTCTGGGACGTAATTCTGCCGCTGCCAGCATCAGGGAATTGCCTGACATAAGGGTAGTGCGGCTGGCTACGGTCGGACCAGAGTCAGGTACAAGATTGGTGTCTGTTTCGACGAGATTGACGAGTTCGAAGGGTGCGCCCAGCGCATCGGCAGCAATCTGTGCAAGTACGGTTCTGGCTCCCTGGCCCATTTCGACGTTACCGATGGCACAATGCACCGAACCATCCTTCATGATGGTCATGCTGGTGCCGGCGCGATCGAGGTGTTTGCCGCCGGCCCCAAGCCCGACGCCGTAATAAACCGAAGAAATGCCGATGCCTTTTCTGATGGTGCCTTTGCGTTCAGCCGGGCTCTGCCATTTGTTCTGCCATTCTGAGCGTTCTCCGGCTTTGTCGATAGTTTCCATAAGACCGCATGACTGGTCGAGCAGCTGGCCGGTGGCCGTTTTGGAACCAAGCCGGTAACCATTTCTGCGTCTGATTTCAAGCGGATCGATGTTGAGTTCGGCAGCGATTTCGTCGATCATCGATTCGCCGGCAAAAATTACCTGGGGCGAACCAAAGCCGCGGTAAGCACCGCACGGAACCTTGTTGGTAGCGACCCCATATGATTTTACCGTAATGTTTTCGCATTCATAGGGCCCGAGAGCATGAACAGTGCCCCGCCACAGAACGATCGGGGTCAGGGTTGCGTAAGCACCACCGTCAACGTAGTAGTCGATGATGGCGGCAACGATTTTTCCCTGCTCATCGGTGCCTATTTTCAGTTTTATCAGGCCCGGATGACGCTTTGAGCTGGCAATGATATCTTCTTCTCTTTTATAGACCAGCTTTGCCGGCCGGTTGAAGATTTTGGCGACGGCGGTAGCATGCCCTGCGACTACTGAAGGAAAGTCTTCTTTGCCGCCAAAGCCTCCGCCGGTAGTCGTTTGAACTACTCTTGCCTTGTTGCGGTCGATGCCGGCCGCAACGGCTACTGCATCGTGAACGTAGAACGGGCACTGCATGCTGCCATAGACGGTCATCGAGTCTTCGATGCCCGGCACGGCAATGACGCCGTTGGTTTCAAGGTAAGCGTGTTCCTGATATGGAGTTTCGTATTCGCGCTCGAAAATATGCTTCGCCGTTTTCATCGCCTCTTCGGCACTGCCTTTAACAACAGTGTAGCGGCTGAAAATGTTGTCTTCCTTGTAAATACGTGGCGCATCGGCCGCGATTGATTCTCTGATGCTCAAAACCGGCTTCATGGGCTCGATGGTGATTTTTACGCGCGCAGCAGCAGCCTGAGCCTGTTCAAGCGTTTCTGCTGCAACAAGCGCTACCGGTTCGCCGTGAAATTTCACGAACCCTGAGGCAAGAAATGGCTCGTCATCGAAAACCAGCGGCACATAATTCTTGCCGGGAATCTGTTCCGCGGTAATTACTCCGGCTACGCCCGGCATCTTCTCGGCTTCGGCTTTGTCGATGCTGATCAGCCGCCCGTATGCGTGGGGCGATCTGACGGTAACGATATGAAGAATATCTGAAAAACTGTAATCATCGATATATTTTGCAACGCCTCTCAATTTGTCGAGAGCGTCTTTGCGTGGCATGGATGCACCAACTACCGGCATGGCAACCTCCTGCTAGGTGTTCTGCTTTTTCTGCAGTCTACCACATGCTGCAATCAGTTTCCAGATTTTAAGCTTTCCCCTGGTAAACGCTCATTTATTATCTTTCAATCTGAGCTTCAAGCAGGTCGGGCGTTTGCATAAATATCGCTTTCAAACGCTATTACAATGCCGCTAAAAAGCGGGCAATTGCAGCAGTATACAGACTGGTGCGGTGTCGGCTTAAAACCCGATGAAAAATTTGGCCCCGACCAGCAGAATGATGGCGACCACGAAGAAAACAAGCTTCTGGCCTATGCCATCTGACGGGTTCGGATTCTGATTGTTGTTGCTGTTTTCGTTGTTTTCCATGAATTTTCCTTAGTCGAAGCAGGTTTTCCTTACCAGAACGTTTCCGGCGTAATTTGTCGCCAGCGCAGACTATCACAAACAAACACTCCAGTGCAACACGCACCCTGGGTGTCTGATGATGAAAAAATACTGTGCCGGACAGATAAAAGTGAAGCGGATGACTGTTATTTTGCTGCGATTTGTGGCATATATTTAGGTTGTTCATCGCCGGGAAGTTGCTTCCGGTATTACAGAAAATACGGCTGGTCACAGCCCGTTGCTATATTAATCAAAGGTCAGGCAAACTTTAATGTATCTTAAGTCACTTGAGCTGATGGGCTTCAAGTCTTTCGGCCGCAAGACGGTTTTTGATTTCACTCCGGGTGTTACCGCGATAATCGGGCCAAATGGCTCGGGAAAAAGCAATGTGTGCGACGCAATCCGCTGGGTTCTCGGCGAACAGAGTGCCAAAGCCCTGCGTGGCACTAAAATGTCGGAAGTTATCTTTGCCGGTTCGGCAGATTTCAAGGCCTCTGCTTTCGCTCAGGTCAAGCTGATCCTCGACAACGAAGACCACGCAATGCCGATGGATTATTCTGAAGTCAGCATCGGGCGCCAGCTTTTCCGCTCCGGAGAAAGCAATTACTTTGTCAATAATACCCGCACCCTGATGTCGAGCATCAAAGAAATGCTCATGGACACCGGGATCGGCAAAGACGGCTACTCGGTCATCGGGCAGGGTGATATCGACGATATCATTTTTCAGCGCACCCAGTCACGACGCGCCCTCATCGAAGAAGCCGCCGGCATCACCAAATTCAAACACCGCAAACAGAATACTCTGACCAAGCTCGGCCACACTCGCACCAATATCACCCGTCTGCGTGACATTACTTCCGAAATCGAAGGTCAGCTCGGGCCGCTTGCCGAACAGGCCGAAAAAACCCGCAAATACCAGGCGCTTGCCGCTGAAATCAGGCAACTCGAGATCGATCTGATTCTTTACGATCTCAATCAGCTGAACGGTGAGTTCGAAAATATCAATTCGATGCGCCTCGGACTGCTCGCCAAAATCGAGGAAATCGAAAAATTTCTTGCCGAAGTCGACGCCAAAAAAGCCGATGCCCGGGTACGTTTTGCCGAATTCGAATCGGTTCTGCAGACTCGCCAGGAAGAAGTCAAAGGCGTGGTTACCCAGGTAGACGACCGTCGCCGCCAGATGGCCGCGCTGCGCGAAGACATCAAGAGCCAGCAGGCAAGAAGTCAGGCGATTCTCGAAGAGATCGAAGGTATCGAAACGATGCTTCTCGACGGCGGCAACGAAATCAGTGATGCCGAAAACCGCTTTAAAGACGAAGAAACCCGTGAGATTGAGCTTGCAGCCGTGATGGCCGAGATTGACGGTAACGTCGAAAAGGTCCGCACCGAGCTCGAAAAGCATCTGCGCGAACAGACCAGCGACAAAGAGTCGGCATTCAATATCGCCGTTAAGCTGGCAGATCGCCGAAATCGTATTACAACCGTTAATCAGCAGATACAGATTCTTGAACGCCAGCTTGAAAAAGGCGAAGGCGATGTCGCTTCAGCACAGAACCACGTTGATAAGCTCAAGAATGAAAACACCCGTGTCGAAGCCGAAATCGCCACCATGAAGGCAGAGATCGAGAAGAACCGCACCCTGCTTTCTGAAGAGATGACCCGGCTCAATAAGGTCGAAAAAGACCAGAAGAAGGCCGAAGAAGAGCTTACCGGTATTTCCGATCAGATTAAAATGTTTCGTGCTCGCAGCAACCTGCTTGAAGAACTGCGACACAGCAGTGACAGTGGTATTTTCCGTGGTGTGCAGGCAGCTCTGGCTCTCAAGGAAACCGGTCGTCTGCCTGGTATTCACGGCATCGTCGGCGAGCTGATCAAAGTGCCTGCCGGTTATGAAGTAGCTATCGAAACCGCTCTCGGTGGCAGCATTCAGGATGTCATCACTCAGGATGCCGAAACCGCCAAAGCTGCAATCGACATGTTGAAGCAGAATAAGGCCGGGCGGGCTACCTTTCTGCCTCTCGATATCATGACCGCTCCACCGGCTCTTGGCAAGGCCGAGGCCCGCGGCTGTCTGGGCGCAGCTCTGGAATTGATCGAGTTCGACGCAAAATTTTATACGGTCATGAGCAACCTGCTTGGTCGTATTCTCATTTTTGACAATCTCGACAACGCCGTTGAGTATACCCGCAAGAACCGCAATTTCAACCGCATCGTCACCATAGATGGCGAAATCATCAGATCTTCCGGGGCGATGACCGGCGGCGGCGAGACCCGCAAAGCCGGTGGTATCCTTTCCCGCAAACGCGAACAGGAAGAACTCGAAGAAAAACTGAAGGTTTTTGAAAGCAAGGAAAGCAAGCTCCGCAGCCTGTTGAACAATCTGGTCAAAGAACGCCAGGTGCTTATCGGTTCGACCCGCGAGCGTGAAGATGCGGTGCGCCGGCGCGAGCAGTCTCTCGATTTCTTTGAGCGCAATCGCGACAAAAACGCCCAGGAGCTGAAAGCCCGCAGCGAGGAATATTCGAACATTGCCCGCGATCGCGCCGAAATGACTGCGCGTCTCGAATCTCTACGTCAGGAACTCCTGCAGGCCGGCGCTGAACTTACCTCTATCGAGAAGCAGCATGAAGAACTATCGGGGCGCCTTAATGCGCTCAGCGGCCGGGAAGGCGCAATCCAGGCGAGGTTGACCAGTCTTACCAGCATTTTTGGCGAGCGCAAACTTGAAATGGCCCAGATCGTCGAACGCAAGAAGGCGATCAGAAAAGAAATCGACGCCGCCACCCGTCGCCGCCGCGATGCCGCAGAACGAAAAGACAGGGCTCTGGCGGAAGTTGAGCGACTGAAAGGTTTGACTGGCGATGGCGAAAGCCGTGTCAGCGAAATTCAGCGGGGCATCGATGATCTCGAAAAACGCAAAGAAGCTCTTGAGTCGGCGATGGAAGCCATTCAGAACGAGCATCGCCGCATGTCTAAAGAGCTCGACCAGCTCGATCATGCTTATCAGAGTCGCGTTCGCATCGAAGATTCGACGCGCAAAAAGTTGTCTGAACTCGATATCAAAATGGCTGAAGTGAGAACGCATATAACTACCAAAGAAGGCATTCTCAGCGGCGAATTCAATCTCGATATCAACGGGCTCGATCATAAGAGCAACAAATACGAAAGCCGCGATGAACTGGCCGGCCGCATCAACCAGCGACGTTTCGAACAGGAAGTTCTCGGTTCGGTCAACCCGCTGGCCATCGAAGATTACGAAAAAACGAAAGAACGCTATGACTTTTTGAATTCACAAATTGCTGATATGACTGAGGCAGCCGATTCGCTCGAGCAGGTAATTGCCGAGATCGAGAAAATTTCTTCCGAACGTTTTCTCGAAACCTTCGGCCAGATAAGTGTTGCCTTCAATGATATTTTTGAAATCCTTTTTCCGGGTGGCAGCGGCATGCTGAAGCTGACCGATCCCAATACGCCGCTCGAGAGTGATGTTGACATCATCTGCCGTCTGCCGGGCAAAAAGCTCTCGACTCTCGAACTTTTCTCCGGGGGTGAAAAGGCGTTGATTTCGCTGGCACTGCTGTTTTCAATCCTTCAGGTCAAGCCACCGGCATTCTGTCTGCTCGATGAAGTCGAGGCAGCCCTCGATGAAGCGAACGTCAGAAGGTTCACCCGCATGCTGCGAAGTTTTGCCGACAAGACACAGTTCCTGGTCATTACCCACAACAAGGAAACCATGCAGGCAGTCGACGTAATTTATGGAATAACGCTGCAGAAATCGGGCATTTCACGCCCAATTTCGATCAGACTCGAAGATGACGATAAAATCAAGGAATTCACCGTGAGCAAAGCCGGTATGAAAGAGCGCAACTACGCTATTGGATCTGCCGGTGCTGCTATGGAGGAGAAAATGCAATGAGCGAAGAACAGAAACCCGCCGACGTCGAAAAATCTGTTGTCACGCAATCCCGCCAATGGGATGAATCGAGAGTGATTGTCCTGCTGATCGGCCTTTCACTGCTGATCGAGGGCGTTCTGATTTATTACCAGGCCGGAATTTCTCAGGCGGTCGTTGCTGGAGTGACTGCTCTCGCTGGTGTCACCATGCTTCTTTTCGCCTGGCTCGTTCCGTTCGAAGAGCTTGAGCAGGCCAAACCAGTCGATGAAGAAGAAGTCGATGAAGAAGAAATTAAAACAGCTCTGCCTGAGCCCGTGGCTGCTCCGCAGATACTTGAGAAAGCAGCACCCGAACCCGGTGTTGTTGTAACGACGCAGCCGGTTTCGCCCGAAGTGGTGAGCGTTGCGGTTGAAAAGCCGGTCGAGAAGGCTGTTAAACCGGTAGAGCCTGTTATCGAAGAAGAGCCGCAGCTTTCATGGTTTCAGCGTCTGACTGCCGGTCTGACCAAGACCCGCACCGGCTTTATCGGCAAACTGAAACGTCTGGTTCTCGGCAGTACCAAAATTGACGACAATCTGCTCGATGAACTTGAAGAAGCTCTGTTTGAAGCCGATGTGGGTGTTAAAACCACTCAGGAATTACTGCAATACCTGCACAAGAAGGTTGACGAGGAAGAAATCACCGATCCGGCAAAAATATACGCTCTGCTGCGCGATGAACTTCGGGGCATGTTGACGAGATATTCGTCAGAGCCGGTGTTCAACCCCAAAGGTCTGACGGTATATCTGATCATTGGTGTCAACGGTGTCGGCAAAACCACCACCATCGCCAAGCTTGCCCGGCGCTTCGTAAAAGAAGGCAAGAAGGTGGTTCTGGCTGCCGGCGATACTTTCAGAGCTGCAGCAATCGATCAGCTGAGCATCTGGGGTGAACGTGTCGGCGTAGAAGTAATCAGAGGCAGCGAGGGCGGTGACCCTGGCGCGCTGGTTTTCGATGCCATTCACGCCGCCAAAAAGCGCGAAGCCGATTTGCTGATCGTAGATACCGCCGGTCGCATGCACGTAAAAGCCAATCTGATGGCAGAATTGAAAAAGGTCGAGAAGATTGCCGAAAAGGAAAGCGAGGGCGGACCTCACGAAATCCTGCTGGTTCTCGATGCTACCACCGGTCAGAATGCCGTACAGCAGGCAAAGCTTTTCAAAGAAGCTCTGCCGATTACCGGTCTGGTGGTCACCAAGCTTGATGGCACCGCCAAGGGCGGCGTATTGTTTGCCGTCGAAGAGCAGATCAGCGCTCCGGTCAAGTTCATTGGTGTCGGCGAAAAAATGGACGACCTGATGCCGTTCAACCCTGAACAGTTTCTCGAAGCCCTGTTTGCCGATGACAGCGAAAAGACCAAACAGAGCGATTACAACGTCGTTCTCTGATACTGGTCTGCGTTCGTGGCACAGATTCCCACGGATGAACACGGATTGACACGGATGAAGCATGTGCCTTTTGTCGTTATCGAGAATGACAGGGCCTGCTTCGATTTCGGTCTGACTGGCGATTGCCACGTCGCTGCGCTCCTCGCAAAGACACGCTGACCCCAGAACAATTGCAAATCAAAGCCGTTTTATTGCGCTTGCCCTGGTCAATCAGCCTTCACGATTGGCACAGCGCAAATCGCATGCTGTAAGAATGAGTTGGCTACAGGCTGTTTTCACAGAAGAACAGCTTTTGCCAGAAGTGCAGATCTTCTTTGACTGACTTTCTGAAACTGTCGGAAAATGCTGCGACAATCTCAGCTGATTCGCTGGCGACCATGCCGTCGATTTTTTCAGCGGTGGTCAGATGCAGGGCCGCGGTCGCCTCGAGCCGGGCCAGAAGCGTTTTGTTTGCCTGCAGATGCTCTGCAATTACCGCTCCGGGGCCAAGCAGTTCATGTTCGAGCCACGCAACGCTGCTGCCTGTTTCAAAGCTGGAGGTCGCCAGCAGTGATTTCTGAATCAGTTCAAGGCTCTTGGCATCTTTCAACAGCCCTATTCTGAAACGCATGACTTCATAACCGGCCGGATCGATTTCGCCGCGGGTAGTCGCGGCAATAGCCATTCCTATGTCGCGGATAGAGGTTTCCCAGGTCGAACTGGCGATGAAGGAAAGGCTTGGCGGCCGGGTCGCTGCCGATCCATGGGCCAGAAAGAAGCGTACCCATTCGCGGCTGAGATTTCCGGCATGTTTCTGTGTGTCAGGGTGCCCAACCTGTCTGGTGATGACTGCCTTCTCACCAAGATCCAGCAGCAGCTGACAGCGTGCCGCAAAATCGCTCTGAACGAAGGCAGACATGTCGCAACCCTGTAATGGTTGCGCAGAAAGAAATAAGATGGCCGTAAAACAAACAACGATGCCCATTTTCAGGGCATCGTTGTTTGTTGTTTTATGGTCAGTTTTTGTTTTCCTTGGTTTCAAGAACACGAGTTTCGAAGGTGCTTTCAACGACGGTAATCGGGATAGTCAGGATGCGCTCGTTATTATCGCTGTCTCTCGCCTTGATTTCGATCTTGACCTGCTTTTCGCCGTTGATTTTCATCGGCATATCGACGGCATAACTGGCTCTCGGTCTGGTATCAAGATTGTTGATTACCGCGCCGTTCACGTTAAGCGACGGAATAGTCGGTATTTCAGGGCTGTTAGCAGGCAACAGGCTCTGGGTCAACGCACCGTCGTTATTTTCGACCACCAGAGTAGCTTCTTTAAGAGCTCTGAAACCGGTATTGTCGAAGATGTGAATGTTGACCAGCAGGCGGCTGGCTCTGCGGAATTTCGGAACCGCATCAGCGAAGATATCGGTGACCAGTATCCTGTTTTCGCCGATCTGATTCGGGTAACCGGCGCAACCAGGGATGGTGTCATTGTTGAAACTGCTGACTTCGGTGTTCCCCTGCAGGTTGAAGCATTTGGCTGACAAAGTGCATTTGCCGAGCTTGCCGACTTCGGTCGGAACCGGGCCTTCATCGCGAATATTTTCATCGAGTTTGAAAACCCAGCGGCGGTTGTCGACCTGAGAGACCATTTCGATTTCCAGGCTCGGCGGGTCGTTGTCGAAACGTTCGATTGCTTTGACCAGGCCGTTATCGACGAAAATCTTCTCTGCGTCGGTGACGGTCATGCTGAGATCCTGGCAGGCTTTTTCATGATAGAACTGATGGGTGATGTCTTTGGCGTCAGAACCTATACCATCGTAGACTGAGCCCATGACGGTGTAGTTCAGAGTGCCGATCCAGTTTTCGTAAGCCTTTCCTTTCTGGAAGGGGCCAGCCGGGCCGTATTCAAGAATAGTGGTCGTGAACGAAGCTCCGTTGATCCAGCTGTTGTCTGCAAAATAGCCCGGGTCTTCCGGGCCGGTAACGACTTTGACCCCTGAACCGGCAATCTTGCTTTCTGCTTTGAACTGCTTGTTGTCTTCGGTGTTGTCGAGGAAACTGCCGGCATTTTTCAGGGTCTGGTAAGCTGCGAAGAAATCCTTGAACTCGGCAAACGGGTTGTTGTCATAGGAAGCGAAACTTACCGTCACGTCAGTAACGTCATCGCCAGTGGTCTGAATAACCGGAGTCGGGTTGTCACCGACTGACTGAACCAGAATCGGCAGGGTGACATCGCGGGCGAGAACCTCAGTCGCATCGCCATTGGAGTTGAAGAACTGGCTTCCGTTATATTTCCAGCTCTGGTTGAGGATATAGTTGCCCGAAGGTTCGCTGCCATCGTTCGAGAGATGCATGCGACCAAGCACGTGAATGGGGTTGGTGCCTGCCGAATGGTTGGTGCTCAGTGAATCTTCGTCAGCAAACAGCGGTACCATGCTGCTGAAACGCTTTTCGCCTTTGTTGTCGCCGAGGTCGTTGGAAACCCAGGAAACTCTCGGATAGACAATTTCAAGGTTCAGGCTGTAGGTTTCGGGGTCTTTGGGCGTTTTGATGGTTTTGATCGCTCCGGCCGGAACGATAAGGCTTACTCCGAACTTGCGGTCGCCGAGAGGATTGGTAGAAACGCCCGGGTCAGCACAGGTGCCTGAGGCAACCAGAATGCCGCGTTCGTGACGGATATCGCTGCCGAGAGAAGATGTGGCGGTGGCCATTTTGTAAGGCCCGTTCGGCCTCAGATAGAGCGCCCACTGAATGAATGCCCAGTCTTTGTCGATCGGATCCTGGTCGAGGCGGGTGCCGTTGTCACAGCGCATATCAGCGCCTTTAGCGCGGGCCGGGTTGTAGACATTGGCATCGAGCATGGTCTTGATGTCACTCTTGATGCCGGTCGGCACATAGTTGTAGACGTGTGCCAGCGGGTCTTCACTCGAAATGCCGGTTATCAGACCGGGAGCGCGATATGGCATTGCCGGAAAGACATTGCTGATTTCGTTGTAGAGGTGAGCGTAGTAGCGGTAATCCCAGACGCCGATACCATCGTAGGTTTCCAGGTCAGAGTTTACGTTGGTCACGAAATTGGCGTCGCGAACGAACTGGGCGTCGAAGCTTATTTCAATGCCGCTGAAATCGGTATCTTCAATGAAGTCGATCTTCGAGGACGAGCCTTTGCCTGATGCCGCGACGTCCGGCATATATTTGCGGGTGACCGGTTTCATGCTGATGTTGGAAATGAAGCTCGGGCTCTGATTGAGATTGAGGCTTTTGGCGACAACCTTGACCAGGAAAGATTCGGTTGTAACGGTCGCAGAGTTCGCCACCAGCTCATGCGGGCGGGAATTCGGCGTGGTAGGAAAGGTGAAATAATTGTAGGTGACTGTCGCTCTGACCAGGTAGTTGCCCGGGTGCGGGAATTTGTAGGTGAAGGTTGCGAGATCACCGCTGCCATCCTGGGCAGATACAAGGTTCTGGATAACTTTGGTTTCAGCCACGGCTGCAGTGTTGCCTTCTACGAAGTCGACCGACCATTTAACCGTTGTCGGCCGGCCGGCTGCTTCGAACATGTTCGACGGGAAACCGCTGGATTTGTTGTCATTGTTTTCATCATGCTTGAATTCGCCCTTGGCGTTCGGAATCGAGTTCAGCATGACGTTGGCGTGAAGCTTGTTGCCTGTTGTCGGATCAACGATATCACCCATCGGTTTGAAGCTCTGGTATTTGCCGTCGATATAGGGTTTGTAGCCTTCGATCTTGAAGGTGAGAGAATCGTGCTCATTGATCGAGGGATTGTCGCTGATCGAACTGAAGGAGTTGTCGGGAGCGCCATTGGTCACGACGATATAATGATCAGTCGTGCCTTCGAAGTTGGTTGGAATCTTGGCCAGGTTGACAACCGCCACTTCGCCTGGTATCAGAGAGTCTTTGCTGCCATCGGCTTCGACGGCCCAGGTCGTGCTGCGCCACTGGACGCCGCCATCAGACTGAAGAACGGCTTCTCTGGTCCATTCGTCGTAACCGGCTTTGACGCGACCGCGATTTTCCTCGGCACCAAGCGAACCGGTGCCCTGCGGGTACCTCTTGAGGGTCTTGAAAACGCGCTGCTTGATAGTGACGATGACGAAGTCGTCAGGCTGCTGCATGCCGGGTAATATATCCACGATCTCAGTTATCGGATCACCGGCGACATAGGTTACGACGCGGCGTTTCCAGCCGGTGCTGGTGACTGAATCGACGTTTGGCGGCAGGGCAACCAGGCTGGTGATATCGATACTCGGCGCAAAACCGCCCTTCCAGGTGGCGAGGGCCGGGGTTTCAATGACACAGGTCGCCATGAAATCATCGGCAGGTTCTTTTTCGGTACGGAGAACGTAAAGGTAGCCATCGCCGTCGATGCCGATATCGTCGACGTAACCGCTGAGAATGCCAAGTTCTTCAGGCACCGGGAACGGATTGCTGACATAATCGAGCTTAACGATCATACCGGTGTCTTTGTAATATTCGTAAGCCACACCACCGCGGCCCCACCAGGAATCCTGGACGACGAACATGTCGGCGTCGGAGCCATAGATATAATCGAGGCCGCCGTTGTTACTGAAGTCGGAAGAAACGCCGATTACTTTCAGATTGGACGGGGTAATGCCAAGACTCTGAAGATAGGCGGCATTGGTGACGATGCTCGAGAAAACCTGCCCATCATCATCGGTGGAAATATCATAAGCCACCGTCTGGGAAATATTGTTGGCAAGAACGGCTCTTAATGCTGCATTGATCGATGTGGTCGGGGTAAAGGGCCCTTTGCGCTGACCCTGTGGGTTGAAACCGTAGCGGCTGCCCTTGGTTGAAGTGACGACCGTTACGGTCGAAAGCTTGGTTAGAATGCTGTTCTGACCTATCGAACCTCCGGGAATGCAGTTGTCGCCGCAATATTTACCGTAGGCTTCCCGCACGTCGACATCGAGTGAAGACAACATGCCGGAACTCTCAAGAGTCAAAGCCGAACATGGGTTGTTGTCGGTAGCGCCATATAGGTCGAGAGATTTCTTGCGGTGCTTGTAAATACGTTTGACAATGCACGAAAACAGGGTGTTTGGGCTGTCCTGGTGGCCAGCTGCGCCCTCAGACCATAATTTCAATGGTTTCAGGTTTTTGTTTTTGCCGATAGTACCATCGAGTGCTTCGCCGGCAAATTCCGGGTGATAAGTGGTACCGTAGGCATAATAAGCCACACCGGCAAAGTGAGAGGGAACGATTACCTTGTTGTTGTCAGTGGGGTGAGCAATACCGGAAGACCCGGTGAATTTGCCATCCCAGATCGGGGTACCTATGGCGCCGTCGACAGCGTTGAGAAATTTGACTTCTTTAGGTCCGCCAAAGTTTACCGCATATTCATATTGTTTGCCGGCGATTTCGAAATTGCGTTTCCAGTGAGAGCCGGTGGTTGCATTGCTCATGTGAGGGGTGCCCGGCCTGATATACTGGGAGATGCCATCCTGGGTTGGGTGAACTACCTTGAGATAGATGGGTGAGTCAGGCTCGAAAGACATGCCGACCGGCAGCCAGCCCACGGGAGCGTCTTCCCAGTTGCCGGCAGTCTTCGAAGACAGCAGAAAAATCTGCTTCTGCTGGTTGACCGCCAGACCGCTGACCTTGCCCTCGAGACCGTTGAGGTTGAACAGCTTGTTTTCGCTTGTCAGCAGCGGGTTCCCGGTGACGTAGTCATTCATGCGGAATACGCCGTGATTGTCGAAATCTTTTGACAGCAGTACATAAGAGATGCCGTTCATTACCGGGGCTTCGGCCTGAACGGTGCCTGTAATGCCTGCAAACATCAGCAACATGGCTGAAGCGGCCAGTTTAACGGAGCG
Organism: uncultured bacterium; assembly: GCA_964474705.1. Lineage (GTDB taxonomy): Bacteria > Muiribacteriota > Ozemobacteria > Ozemobacterales > Ozemobacteraceae > Rifleibacterium. The sequence goes on along the minus strand of CAYYUI010000011.1, from coordinate 46,004 downwards.
TTTTAAGTTCATAGATAGCCTCCCCCGAACTAACTCAAGCACCCGACCGTCAATTGGAAACGGCCTTTTTGAAATACTCCTGAATAAAATCACGATGCGATTTGCTGATCTCGTGCTTCTGATAAATGTAGTCGACGACGGCAGGCGTCATATTGAGCCCGCCCTTGAGAACGAATGACGAAAGGCGCCGGTCATTGCAATTGACGAGGTTGTCGTTACGGTTCATCAGCCAGGCATTGAGACTCGCGCCCATGGTAAGTTTGCCTTCTTCCTGTTCCTGAAGGTGTTTGTCGAGATTGGCGAAGAAATCAGGCATTGGGTTGGGCGTCGAGATATGGCTGGAAATGCGGGCAAACTCAAAGGAACTGTTGAAAACGAACGAAATCTTGTAGAACTTCGAAACAGCTTCAATAGCTTCGTAAACATCGTCGAGAATCAGCGAAAAAACCTGATGGGTTTCTTCTGCAGATGCATTTGCAGCATATTCAGACTCGCGATTAAGTTGTACAACCTTGGCCTGCATTTTCTGTATTTCCTGGTTCAGGTTTCCGACGTTGCGAAAAAAACCGGAATCTAGCTCATCCTTCCCTCTATTATACTGTTCCTGCAAATTTCCGGAAGTTTTTCCCTCGGGATTTTTTGTCAGGCGCAATTTTTTCAGATCTTCAAGATAGCTGTTCTCGATTTTTTCTTTTTCTTCGCTGAGCTTTTTGATTTCGCTCTGTACGGTTTTGAGTTCAGCGGCAATCTTTTCGCGGTTTTCGCTGGCCCTGTTTTCAGGAACATTCTTCATGGCGCTCAGTTTGAAGCGCTTCGGTGCCGGATCGAAATCTTTCATCAGCGGGTGCAGCATCACCGCGTCGGCAACGTTGACATAGCCGAACTGGGCGGTTTCCTGGGCACCAAGAGGCCAGCAGAAAGCAACGACGGCGATCAGCAGCAGAAACATGCGGTTATAATTCATTTACCATCCTCCTATGCTGTTATGGGCCACTTTGGCCACATTGGGTGTACCTATGGCGGTTTCGGATCTCATTGTATTGCCTCGGGGAATTCTACAGTTGATTCTTACCGACATGGGAGCGTCGGCAGCGGCTGAAGTCGGCTGGCAGAGAACCGATTCGACGTCGCGGGCGAGAACGGTCCGGTAGACCCCATCGGCGCCGCCCGGCGGAATAGTGGTTCTGGCCAGGTCTTTAACCGTGTCGGCAGTGACGGTTTCACGAAAACGGGCGTAGTTAAGCATGCCCTCATCTGTCAACGAAAAAATGTGGTAAATTAGTTCAGCATCGGTATTGTCGGCAGTGCTGTAACCTGATTTGGCCGGCGTCGATTCCGTGACCGCGAGAAACTTGCTGCCCCCGAACACACTGCTGGAGAGAGCGGCTGACTCGGTTGCGTGCAGCTGGCTCTGATAATAGTGCAGAGCAAAGTCAGCCTTCTCATTTTCAATGATGTTTCCGGGAAATGTCAGGCTTGAAGGGTATGAGCTTTTCTTGATCGAGGTGTTAATCTGGCGGCTGGCCAGTTTCAGCTGGTTGATTATGTTCTGGGTCCACATTGTCTGGCTGCTCATGCGGCTGCCTCCGGAATAAAGCCCGAAGAGCGCCGCCAGAAAAATAGACAGAACGCCCGAAGCTATAAGCACTTCGGTAATGGTGAAGCCGCGCCGGCTTTTTTCTGAGCCTGGCAGATAGTTGTAACTGGTCGGTTCGTTTGCATCCCAGCGACTTACCGACACCAGGCCATCATGGCCTTCGAGGGCGCTGCGAAGCAGTCTGAAGCTTGCAGAATACGATTGCTTTGTCGCTTCGCTCCTCGCAGTGAAACTTTGAAGAACGCAGCGATGCAAGCTCTCTTTTTCAGTCCCGACTGATTTTGACGGTTTTTTTGATATCATAATCCCAGGATTCACCTCGGGCGGTCTCTATGGTTGAATTGATGACAAGCTCAATTATTGCGGTGTTATGTACCTTGCTGCCTGCCGCCCCGTCTTCGGAAATTTCCTGGGCGGCGATATTCAGTGCCTTTATGCCATACTGAGCTTTGTTGAAAGGTTCCTTCATCAGGCTGCTGATTTGCGTCGGCAGTGGCATCATGCTGAGAACGCCGTTGGTGTCGCCTGAGGCGGTCGGCGTGATTCCAGATCTGATGTCGGCCATGAATTCATTCAGCCAGCGTTTTTCGGTGCCGCCATCGATTGAAAAATTCTGAGTCAGCAGGCGATTGTTGGTGAATTCGCCCTGCCGGTAGAGAAAAATCGGCCCGGGATTATATTTGGAAATCGCCTTTTCAGGCTCGTCGAGATTCTTGATCTGGGTAAAGTCGAAGAGTGGATTGCGGCCCTGAGCCAGACAGATGGCATCGTAGAGTTCGCGATGCAGGAACTTGATCTTGAGCATTGCGTGCTCGACCCCGGCTCTGGCGACGAAATGCGCCTGCAGCTGAGCGTAGCTCATCTGGTTTGAACGGTTGTATTGCTGGGTATTTTTGATGATGTAGGTTGACAGCAGCCCGAGAACGGTTGCAAAAATCAGAACCAGCGGAATCGCCATGCCTTGTCTTCGCATCAGGTTGCCTTTCAATCGAGATTCGCTTTCATGGTGAACAGTTCGATAGTGCGTTCGTGACCACTGCGGTTTTGCCAAGAGATTTTGAAAAGAATTTTTTTCATGACGCAGTGATCGCCGGCTGCACCGGTTTCGGCGCCGAGTTCAATCGCTCCAATCGTCGAAGTCGCAGGTTGCAGAACCTTAACTCCATCTTCGTGATAGGGTGAAAGCACGCCTGAAGGAATATAAGGGTCGGTGTAAGTATACCAGGAATTCTGGCCGTTGCTGTCGACCTGGTTTTCGTATACCGGGCGCGGGTAGCAGGAAAATGCCAGTTCGTTATCCCGGTCGACGGGATTGCTGACCGGAATGGGAAAAACGTAAATGCGGGTTTTATAGATAATGCCACGCTCATCGGTTATTTCGCCGCGTGCGTAATTATCGCCACTGGCGTTGCCCAGCAGTGATAAAAAAGAGGTTCGGTCAAAGGTTCCATGATTGAAGATTTCGCCTATGTTGTCCTGGGGGTTGGAGCCGTCGAGATCTGACACCTTGCCGGATGCGACTCTGACGGAATTGAAGGGAACGTCTTCGAGAAGAGTATCGAGAATGTTGCGGGCCGCCGTCTGGGCAAAAACATGCGAATTTGCAACGTCAGAATCGCTGGAAGAGGTTCCGATGACACCGATCAGCGGCAAAAAGGCAAAAGCGAGAATCAGCAAAGCTGACATTATCTCGAGAAGGGTGACGCCTCTACGCTGTTTCATCTGCCCCGCCTTGTATTAGTCGGAAATTTATGTACATGATATAGCAACCAACCCCTTTACACAAGTATCACCCGGGGAAAAATAATTTTGCCATCATTGCTAAAATTTGCTTGACTTTGCGCTTTTCAACTGTTACAATACAATTCGATCAGCCGGGATGGCGGAATTGGCAGACGCACCGGACTTAAAATCCGGTGGGGTAAAACCCGTGCCGGTTCAAGCCCGGCTCTCGGCAACTATAACGACGCGGGGTGGAGCAGCCTGGTAGCTCGTCGGGCTCATAACCCGAAGGTCGGCGGTTCAAATCCGTCCCCCGCAACCGCAAGGCAATGGCCTGAAACTTATTTCGGGCCATTGTTTTATCCGGCAAGGTAGCTCAGCTGGTCAGAGCTCACGGTTCATACCCGTGCGGTCGTCGGTTCGATTCCGACCCTTGCTAGTGGACATAGATTTATGACAATCTATAACCGCCCAAAAGCCCCGTTAATAGCGGGGTTTTTTGTTTCCCTGAGAATATACAAGTATATAGTTGGTTACATTTTTTCTGTTTTTTGGTTACACTTTGGTTATACGCTACCAATTTTTTAAAAAAAGCGAGGTTTTGTGTAACCATGACACCGAAAACCCTTGCCCCGAAAGCGAAACAGCTCACTAATGACCTTATAGAAAAACTGAAGGTCGGGAACATTAACCCGCTCGACCGAAAAAAAATCACGCATCAGCAGAAAATTTATGATGGCACCGGCCTATTTATTCAGATCAGCAGTACTGGCAGAAAGACCTTCAGGTTCAGATATAGGACTCTTGAGGACAAAAAACAGACCGTGGTTACACTCGGAGATTTTGACCTGAACGGGGATAGCATAAATTCATTCACCTTGGAACAGGCCCAAGCAGCTTATAAAAAATTCATAGACTTGAGAAAACGCGAAAAGGTTGACCCGAAAGATCAGTTGCACAAAGAAGAAGAGGCGCGGTTACACGCTAGAACCCGCTCAGAATATACCTTCAGGGTGGCGGCGGGTGAGTGGATTGCTAAACAGAAAGAGTTTACCGCTGGCCATTGCGATAAAGTTCGACAATCTCTCGAAAAAAACTGTTTTCCTATAATTGGCAATAAACCCATGAGTGAAATAGTGAAGGCTGACATTCAGTTGATCGCAGATCATGTCGCCAGCCGGGGAGCGAACGATACAGCAAGACGCGTTATTGCATGGCTGGAAAGAATTTTTGATGATGCTGTTTTCTCTGAGAAAATAGAGTTCGACCCAACAGCCGGAATAAAGAAGAGACTTCCCAAGGTAATTAGGGGAAGGTTCAAAGCGGTTACTGATTCTGGAAAGCTCAGAGAGATTTTGCTGACTATTGAAGAAACCCCTGGAACCATGACGGTTAAAACAGCTTTGAAGTTGCTACCTCATATTTTTGTTCGGCAGATGGAACTTCGTCTGGCCCGGTGGCAGGATTTTGATTTTGAAAATAAGCTCTGGCGATTGCACAAAAGCAAGGTTAAAGGCAGATCAATTTCTGACAGTTCGGTGCAAGATCAGGAAAAAGATTTTGTTGTTCCATTAAGTAGGCAAGTTATTCAGCTCCTTGAGACCTTGAGACCTTATACTTGCGGCTCAGAACTGGTTTTCCCTGGCCAGGACAGTATAACTCGGCCAATTTCGAACGGCACTCTGAATGTTGCGATGAAACGCATGGGGATTACAGAAACGACTTGCCATGGGTTCAGATCGACTTTTAAAACCCTATGTTCAGAGTTGTTTGATGTTGAACTGAATGTTACTGAACATGCCTTGAGTCATTCGGCAAGCTCTGACCAGTATGGTTATCACCGTGGCGCGTATCTTGCTCACAGACGGGCGATTGCTCAGACGTGGAGCGACTATCTTGACCAGTTGAAGGCTGGAAAGCCAGACATACCGGCACTGAAGCGGCAACTTGCAGAACTTACGGAGCAATACAAGGTTGAATTATGAGGAAAAGTGACCACGACCTTGACGGGTTGCTAATGCTAAACGTGCTAATTCTGCTAAAGGTGGTGCCGGAAATATGAATAACCAACAAAACCAGCCCTTCGACCCATGGTTTGACTCGGAAGATGACGCAATAGCCGAAGATTTAAGAAGAGCGCCGATAATTCAGGCACTCGCAGAAGAATGCCGAAAGCATGAAGAGGGCTCAGAAGGCTGGCACGTAGCCAGACACAAGTTAGGGTATTATCACCTTTCAGCAGTTGAGCAGCGGAAAAATGCACAAAGCATAACGCAGGCAAGGCCAAATATCCGCAACCTTGGTGGGCTGGCGTTTATGGGGCTTGTTAACTCTGTGATGCAGGCGGGGCTAGTTGCCCCCTTCTGGCTGGCTCATGAAATGCTGATGCGATTCATGCCCGTTTACCTTGCAGACGTTTCAAGCTGGGATTCTGAAAAGGCCATAGGAAAGCCATACCCAACCAGAAAAGCCGATGGAATGAGAAAAGAATTTTTGAGCGGCGAAAGCATGCAGTTTGTTATTGACGTTTACAAGCAACTACAGATAGACCCGGCGGCGAAAGTTGACGCAACCATTGAAGAGACCGCAAAAAAATACGGCATGGGAGCGACAAAAGGCCGCAAGGTTTATGACTATTATAGAAAACACCATGGTTTTAACCCCGGAAGGCTTACAAAGGACACGAGAAAAAGAGCGCCAAAAAGGAAAAAGTAAAAACTTCGCGACAACAGCGCCGAAACGCGAATTCCTATAGCCCTAAAGGGCGGCTATTCTATAGTCATAACCTATTTTACAAAGGGGGCTATAGATGAATAGCTTAACAATCAATGATCGGCTTTTAAGACTGCCACAGGTTCAACAACTTGTGCCGTGGTGTAAAGCTCAGATATACCGGGAGATCAGCAAGGGGCGATTCCCTGCACCAATCAAAGCAGGGAAAAGCTCATTCTGGAAAGAATCCGACATTCAGAATTTTATAAAAGAGATCGGCGGGGGTGACTCAAAATGACTCCCGAAGAAAACAGCCGGGCACTGAACCCGGCCGATGACAATAAATTACAAGAAAATTATACCACAGAACCCGCGTTAAAAGCTAGTTTTTCCATGTTTCGCAACAGCTTTGACACTGAACCGGCCGGAGAAACTACCCTGGCACAATTCGCGGCAGATACACGCGGCGGCAGGTGGCAGGCTCAGGTTGAACGCCTTCGGGCCATGAACGCCGAAGAATATTGTCAGAACAAGCGAAACTTGCAGGCGGCGGCCTTTGGTGGCACGTTCTCGAAGCGCAAGAAAGATGCACTGATAACCCCTTCGCGGCTTGTCGTTATTGATATTGACCACGTCGAAGGGCAAGAGCTGGCAAGCATTAAGGCCCGGCTGATGGCAGACCCGCATACTGCACTTTTATTCGTTTCGCCTTCTGGCAATGGCCTGAAAGCTGTTTTTGTTGCTGAGTTTACCGATGACGCAACCTTTAAACAGGCATGGCGGGCCATTGCGGCATACTTGCAAGAGACCCACGGTATAACGCTCGACCCAACAGGCAAGGATATTTGCCGGCTCTGCTATGTTTCTTATGACCCTCAAGCCTATTACAGCCCCGATGCGGTTCAATTCATTTATGAAGTGGCGGCCGTCGAGGCAGAAGCGAAGCCGGAAGCTCTGCCAGAAAAGGCGGCCAGAAAGGCGGCAACGAAACAGGAGCAGGCTTTTATTGACTCTTTTTACCCGGCATACCACAGACAGTTTATTGCAGGCCTTCTGAGCGCTGAACTTGAAAACATAGATAAAGCAGATCGAGGCCAGGGCAATACCGCCTTGAATAATGCGGCCCTGAAGCTGGCACATTATTACAATACCGGCTTATTCGAGAAAGAAAAGGTTAAGCAGACTTTCAGACGGGCATACCTGGCGCGGGCCGGTTCGCCCAAGACTGAAGCAGAATTTAACTCGACCTTTGAAAGTGGCTTTTCGGCAGGCCTGGCAGATCAGCGAGAGATACCAGACCCAAAACATTCTTACGGCGGCGGCATATTCAAGTTAACCCCGGCCGGAGTTTTTCACATTGCCTTTGATAAAGAGGGCAACGAAACAGCTCCTTTCTGGTTATGTTCGCCTGTTTGCATTAAGGCGCTGACAAGAGATACCAACGGCAGGGAATGGGGCAGGCTTATTGAATGGCCAGATAAAGACGGCAGACTGCATGAGTGGGCCATGCCGATGGAATTGTTACAGGGTGACGGCAACGAAGTTAGGGCCTATCTTGCAGCGGGCGGCGCTGACATTTCAACCAACGGAAAGGCCAGAAACCTTTTCAACAGTTACTTGCAGTTGTGGCCGGTTCAGGCGCGGGCAAGATGCACACAGCGGCCAGGCTGGCACAATGGCGTTTATGTTATGCCAGATCAGGTTATAGGCGATGACTCAGAAAAGGTTGTTTTTCAGAATATCAGCCCGGTTGAACCTGCCTTTTCGGTTTCTGGCAGCGTCGAAGCCTGGCGGGATAATGTAGCCTGCCTGGCAGAAGGAAACAGCCGGGTTGTTTTCGCTATATCGGCGGCCTTTGCTGCACCGTTGGCGGCATTGGTTAACACTGATGGCGGCGGCTTTCACTTTCGAGGCGGCTCTTCGACAGGCAAAACAACGGCGCTTATCGTGGCCGGTTCAGTATGGGGCGGCTCTTCTTTCAGGCGGGCATGGCGAACCACGGGCAACGGCCTTGAGGGTATAGCGGCCATTCACAATGATAACTTACTGGTTCTTGACGAGCTTTCAGAGATCGAGCCAAGAGAAGCGGGCGCGGCGGCTTATATGCTGGCAAATGGCCAGGGCAAAACCAGAGCCAATAAAAACGGAGAGGCCAGAAAGGCCAACAGATGGCGGGTTATCTTTCTTTCGGCAGGGGAAGAAACCTTATCGGCCCTTATGGCCAAAGCAGAAAAGAGATCGAACGCGGGGCAAGAACTGAGAATGGCCGATATTGAAGCTGAGGCCGGTTCTGGTATGGGCATGTTTGAGAATATTCACGGCATGGCAAGCCCTGGCACTTTCGCGGTTGAAATAAAGAGTAACGCCGAAAAGTATCATGGCGCGGCCGGGGTTGAGTTCTTGCGGCAGGTTGTGAAATATCGGCCGGTAATTGCTGAAAAGCTGGTTGATGGCATAAGGCAGTTTGTTGAAGAACTGAACATGCCGCCACAGTCTGCACAGGCTGGCAGGGTTGCGCGGCGCTTTGCCCTGGTTGCAGCAGCAGGCGAAGCGGCAACGGCGTTAGGCCTGACCGGATGGCCAGAAGGTGAAGCAGATCGGGCGGCTAAAAAATGTTTTTCTTCCTGGCTGGCCAACTATGGCGGGCATGTAAGCAGAGAAGAAACCACCGTTTTACAGCAGGTTAAGGCCTTTTTCGAGGCTCACGAAAGCAGCAGGTTCGAGCAGTTGGGTGGCAATGACGGCCAGAAGGTTATAAACCGGGTAGGGTTTTGGCGCTACCGGGGCGACAATAAAGAATACCTGGTTTTGCCTGAAGCCTTTAAAAACGAAATATGCAAGGGCCTTGATTACAGATCGGCACTAAAGATACTTGCAAGGCGCGGCTGGTTCGAGCCAGGCAAAGAGAAACCGGCACAACTGGTTCACCTGGCAGGCGGAGCAGATGAAGGCGGCAAGATTATAACTAAGCGCAAGGTTTACATTTTCAATAGCACTGTATGGGAGTCTGAGCCGTGAAATTAGACTTTTCATTTCTCGAAACATCAAAAAACAGGGTTACCACGGTTACTACGGTTACACCGGCAGATGATGCGGCTTGCATTGGTAACCCAAGTAAAAACGAAAGGGTTACCAGGGTTACTTTTTCTGAAACACCAGGGCAAGCGGTAACCCAAGTAACCCAAGTTAAAAAAGTTGGGTTACCAACAGAAACCGCTACTGATGCCGAAGTAACCCAGGTAACCCAAGTAACCCACAAAAACATAGAAGTAGAGAAAAAAAACGAAGTAGATCGGCCCGAACCGATGGAGCTATTGCAGCCCCGTGGTGAGGTCGAAACATGCCCGGCCATAGTTGCGCCTGCCATGCCAGAAACGAACGCAACAGGGGGCGCGGTTGCGCTTCATTGCTCAGACGATGATAAATCGCTCCTGGCAGATGCAGGATTGCTTGTTGATAAGTTACGGCCCGATGCATCGGCTGAACTGGTTAAGACTATCAATACACTTAATGAGGCAGAACACGCAGAAGACCAGGAGAGCTTTGACTTTGCCCTGGAGGTGTTGCGCTCAGTGGTCGATGATGCCCGGCAGCTTGCACCGGGGGAAACATGCGGGGGTGTTGCTTATGGTTAAGCTGATGCTGTTTATCGTGGCCCTTGCGTTATGCGAGATGCTTAACTGGCAGCGCTGGCGATGATGCAGGCGGGCGGGGTGCCATACATGCAAGATGTTTTATTGAAGCGGGTTAAACTATCTTTTGAGCATTGCAGCGCAAGGGTGCGACAGACGCGCGGCTTTTCCGTGGGTGCCATGTTTCAAAACAGAAACGGGTATTATGAAGTATTACGCGCGGCAACCCGCTACTGATGAGGCTTGTAGGTTCTCGGAAAGAGGCGTCAGAACAAGGGTGCCGCGGAGGCGCTTTCTTTAACTACTCAGAAGCCGGGCAATTTTTCGGCGTTACCTTTCTACCAACAGGAGAAAACACAATGAGCAAAGTTATTTATCAGGCAGAAAAAGCGGCTGATTCAATTAGTGACATTATTTATGAAATTGAAACTGGCGAACTGATTCTCGACTCGAAGCAAAGAGAGCTTGCATACCTGGCGGGAACAGCAGTTTTCGACTTCCTCAAAGAGCTTTACAGGCAGAAAGGCGGCAAGCAATGAATTTTAAAGCACTGAAGCGGGTAGAACTGGCCGAGGTTTTCAGAGTGACCACGCGAACGGTCACCAGATGGGCGGCCGATGGAATGCCCCGGCGTGGTGACGGGCGCTTTGACCTTGGCGACTGCATCGCATGGCGGGTTGAACTTGCAGAGAGAGCCGGGCAGGTTGCGACAGATCAGGCACCGGCGACAGAAAGCCCTGAAGCGTCGAAGTGGCTCGAAAAATATCGTAAAGAGCGGGCGCTCCTGGCAAGAATGGAGAGAAGGCAACGACAGGGGGCGTTAATTGAACGCGAAAAGTTAGAACAGGAGCTTGTAGCAAGAGCCTTTGACCTGAGAACTACTTTCAGATCATACAAACACCGGCTAGGTTCATTGCTCGAAGGCAAGACCCGCGATGATATTATGAAAATTTTGGGTGAAGAAAACGACAGACTGTTAAGAACATGGTGCAAAGCTCGAAAGTATGTTGATGTTTCTCCTGAGTATGACGAAATGCCTGAGCTGAAAGCGAAGCCGAAACCGAAAGCGAAGCCGAAACCGAAGCACTGAACATTGAAAGCCCTGGCACTGGCCGGGGTTTTTTCTTTGCCGAAGTTACCGACAGCGAAACCGAAGCGGCAGCGAAGGTTTGCAGGTGAGAAGCCCGCTACACCGGCCGCCACAATTCTAATTCACCTGACCAGCTTTCAGGGAGCGGGGAAGGCATGCCGTTTTTCAACTTTCAGGCGCGGCCATGGCTGGCAGATCGGCGCGGCCGTTTAGCATAATTAGCAGAATTAGCATTAGCAGGATATGAAAGCAGATGTTTTTGAGTTGGTGGCGGCCGGTATAATTCTTGCCGATGGTATGATATACTTCCGGAGTTGGTTTAGAGACTGCGAAAAATTGAAAATGCTTTGTTTATGGCTATTTGGTTACATTTAGGTTACAAATTCGCGGTTGTAGACGGTGAAAGCGTGAATAATACAGGGCCGTTAGATAGCGACCCTTGCTATTGGACAACAGATTTATACGGTGCTATATCGTGCAAGACCCCGCTTAAAAGCGGGGTTTCTTGTTTTTCCCGGTGCTATGACTTCCGATGTTGTCCGACCGAATCATAAAGTCTTAGTGACAAAATAGGTACAATATTTAAATGACCATACCCGGTCAGCGGCGTCTTCCTTGAGGTCTTTGTAATGCGCCCTTTCGAGTGCAACTTTTCTGGGCGGCGAAATTAAGCGGGTTACGCTGATGTCACACGGCCCGGAAGTATAAGGATCATTTCTGATCGCGTTAACGATAGATTGCGGGAGATTGAACTTGTTGGTGATCTGCATATCAGGCAGCCTCCTTCATTTCAAGGTCTTTGCTGAATGCATCGATGATGGTATCGATATCTGAATCCTTGATCTCGGCAGATTCCTTGATGGGTCGACCAATGCCGATGAGATTGCCGATAACGGCTTTCATTTCCTCAGGCGTCTGGCCGAGTTTCGCAGAGAGATTAAACAGCATTCTGATTTTCTGCACCCTTTTCTGGGTCTGTTCGGCCACTTTATCCGACTTCTGGGGCGACTTTTCACCCTTTTCAGCTGATTCTGCTTTCGGGTTGCTGATGCGGGTTTTCTTGTGCTCATCAAGATTGGTTACCTGCGCAGGCTTTGCTGCTTTCTGAGCATTCTCTTTCGCCTGGCTTCTGGGCATCGCTGCCTCTGCGTCATCATCTTCATCTGATACAACACCGGCAAGGCTGGCGAGAGAATATCGCCGCAGAAATTCATCAAGCACGGCCGCTGGGAAGTCCGATACCAGATCGTTAAAGCCCTTGGAACCATCAAAAGTCAGAGCAGCGTCAGCATTCTTGCTCAGATGGTTGAAAGGGATGAAAGTAACGCTGTAAAGGCCCGCGCTATTCTTGCCATTTCAAAGATTGGTGACAAAAAACCGGCCGAAACTATTTTTAAAGTGCTCGACAGCCATGACCAGAACCTGGTAATAGCTGCCATCAAGTTTTTTAAAGATAACGGCGAATCTAATGTCAATGGTCTTGAAGCGAAGATCAAAGAAATCTTCCTGCGCGATACCTGGGTGAAAAATTACTTTATCCAGACCTTTGCCCAGAACAAGTCAGATTTCCTCGAAAAGATTCTCAAAGCTGTGGTTTCACCGCGGCAGGCTCGCCTGATCGATCGCCTTAAAGCATCTCAGCCCGATGAAAAGGGTATGAATACCGAAGAGGCTCTGGTGCTTCGCGAGATCGTCGCCCAGAAATGCGGCGTGGAGATTCACGACAAGAAGACTCTCGAACAAAAACTTGGTCGTAACCTTGGTCGTTTCTTTATCACATCATGGATCGAGTATTATCACAGCCTCAGATATGGCGCGGAAGAAGGCAGCGATTTGCTGGCCAGTCTTTATGATTCGATTACCAACCCGGTTACCGAATTCTTTGGCGAAGCCCGACAGAGCAGCGTGCTTGTCTCCACAATTCTTCCTGAACTGATCGAAAACCGCGTTAAAGAAGGCGCGAAAGAGATAAGAGTTCTGTGTTGTGGTGTGTCTTTCGGCCCAGAAGCTTATTCGATGGCTATGAGTGTTCTTGAAGACCTGCATTCTGACAAGGCCAAGGTCAGGGTGGTCGGTACTGATATTTCCCATATCTGCTTGAACACAGCTAAACGTGCTATTTATAAGCGCGAAATGTTCAGACAGGTTGATCAGAAGTATACCGATCTTTATTTTGAAGATGACCGTGGTGATCTGCGCGTAAAAGACCAGGTCAAGAACCTTGTTGACTTCAAATATGCTAACGCCCTCAATGCTGAAGCCATGGAAGAACTCGGTGAATTCGATGTGGTAATCTGCCGCAACCTGTTCTCAGACTTCTCTCAGAAAGCCAGAGAACGCATGGCCGAAAATATTTATAATATTCTCGTGCCAGGCGGCGTATTGCTTATCGGTGGCAAAGAAACTCTCTATAATGTCACCAAAGCTTTCAGATTGCAGACCTTCGATAAGGTTGTCGCATACCGCAAGCTCTGATTCACGCAAAAAAAGCCTGCCGGCTCATGTAGCCCGGCAGGCTTTTTTTTGCTCTGATTAACGGATAATTTTTAGGGAAGCGCCGCTGTTGTCTAATAAATTGCCGAGTTTGTTCTGATATGGGTAGTCATCGAGATCGCCGCTTTCAGGAAAAATAGTATCGGTAGCAGCAACTGTATCTGTCTGGTTCCAGTCCCAGTTCATCATGTTAATTTGGAAGCTTGAGTTTGAGGCAATGTTGCCAGAAGCTTTCCAGAATATCTGGCTGGTCGATGTTCCCCACAACTGGCTCATTATCCCTGGGTCATTAATATCTTTGTCTCTAAGAAAACCATTTTCATGCAAAGTTTTCAAAGTCATGGCGATTGAGGCGGCGGCATTGGGGTGAGCAGGGTCAAAATTGTCTTCCCATGGTTGCCAGGATGGTGAGGCAATTTGCATTAGATCAAAAGCTTCACGTATCTGGCTTAGCTCAAGGTTCAAGCAGTTTTCTTTTGATCTTAATGTTATAAGTTCTTCCTGCGGCACTAATTTCAAGGCAGCAATGCCGCCAACTACGAGCATTACCATAAGCAAAAGCAATACAGCTCCTCTTTGCCGGTTATAATGTCGAGTTTGCATTTTTACCATTCTGTGTAATACCGTTTACCACTTATTGTTCTGGTCTGGTTTGGTGAAACAATTTTCTTTCCATGATGGAATGCCGTCGGGTACTCCTGATTGATGAAGATACTTCTTTCTAACTGCACCCCGTCAAACCAGACCGCGTGTGAAGCAATAGTAGTTGGTGAAGAATTTTCCAGCGAAAGGTAGGTGCGCGACGCAATCAAAGGGTCATAGGCAAAATCAAAAGCAAAATAAACCCGATACCATGGGTATGGATGAGAAGTTGATGGCTGAATGGTATCAATAATACCCGCTTTAACTATTCCGGGGCCAAAGGTAGTCAGCGTAGCGTCTGAATTAAACTCAATGCCCAGAGACTGGGTGGTGTTGACATTCGCTTCGTCACGACCGATCAGCACCAGCCTTGCTGAACCGGTCGCCGGGCAAACATAGGCCGAAAGGAAATATCTTTGCGCCGGTGCCGGGAAAGTAGTTGTGGCAATATTTTGAAAAACGCTGTCGCTGGTAAAGTTCTGGGCGCCACCAGCGGTAATTTCGCAGGTGAATTCACAAACATCGCTTGCTGAACCTCCATCGGTGAGAGTTTGCAGACTGCCAAAATAAATTCCATTTGCCTGAGCGCCAGGCACCGGCCCAATTCGAAAGTAGGCAGTGCCCGTCTGGCCTGGAAGCACATGATCAGGCTGGGTCGTGGTTGAAGCTGTTATGATGCCCGCTGCAATAGAGTTGCCAAGCCCATCACCAAGGGAGTTAAAACTCCAGTATAGTGCGGCTTCGGTAAGATCAATATTGCCGGTATTGATGAACGCCACTTCCACCCAGGGTGAAGTGGAACCGGCGGCAATTTGCCCGGCATCAATCATATTATCGACAATATCAAGACCTGAAACAGGTTTAACAGTGAGGGTTGTGTTGAAAGTAGCTGATGCTTCATTTGATTGTATGAGGCCATCGGCATTATTGTCTTCCCAGACGGTATGGGTGCCGATGTAGTTCCCAGGAGGCAGGGTTGGCCCAAGAAAAAGCTGGGCTGTGCAGCTACGGGTATTACCACCACCGACCCCGAATGCAGTTGCTGGAACAAATGTGACACTTGCAACCGGAATCGTATTAGCGCCAGATTCCAAGGGCCCACGTAACCATTTAATGCTGGTCAGTGGAACTGTTGTTTCATTTTTTACTGAAAAGGTTTGAGAAACTGTTTGCCCAGGGTTTCTGCTGCCGAAAGCTACCGGGTTGGTAACAGACAGCTTTTTGTAACCGACATTTACGATCAGCTCGAACAGGCAAGATTCTTCATTTGCAGAATACAAGCCGTTGGCGGCGCTATAGTCATCAAATATTCTCTGGTACCCGCGATATGTGCCATCGGCTCTTGGGAAGCCAACCACCAGGGTCACAGTTGCCAGTTTTGCTGTGCCAACAGGCATAAAACCCAGAGCTGTAAATGAAATGCTGCTGGCGGGGATAACGTTACCAAGGTTTATCATTTGTGAGGCCACTGGTGTTGCCAGGTCAAGATCGGTATTGCCGACATTAACAACTTCAAAAACACCTTGAACAGTGGTATTTGATAAGGTCCAGCCAAGATTAAGCGGGTCCTGGATTACCTTGATGACTTTTTTTGAATTGACAGTAAGCAGCAGATTAACGCTGTCACTCATTTCACCGGGATCAAGCAGATTGTTATTGTTGGGGTCTTCCCATACTGTGAGGGTGCCAGAGTAAGTAGCAGGAGCGCAGCCATCAGGAATTTCAACATGCCAGTTACAGTTTTTTGTTTGACCAATAGACAGCCCACCGATTGGAACAGGGTTGACAACATTGGCTGTGTTTACAACATTGGCTGTGTTTACAATATCTGGCGGGCCCGCAACCAAAGGTGCCAGGTCGCTGGTAACTGCCTTTGCGTTGGTAATAATTAGATCGCCAACGTTTTTAACCATAAACTGAATTGAATTTGATGGCTGAGCAGGGTCACCGATAGAACTCAGTGAGGTTTCAACAATATCAATTACCATTGAGCCGATCTGACATCTCAGGGTGAAGGTATCATCTGGTTCACCTGTTGTCTGAAAAGCATCTGAATTATCATCGTTGAACAGCCAGTAATGTGGTGCATTACTTAGATACGTGCCGCTGGCCTGTAAAAGAGGTGCAGAAATGCTTATGTCGTGAGAAAAAAAGGCTCCTGTGGCTATGGAAAATGGCTCTGATGGGGGGAAACTGGCGTTGCTGGCAGCCAGAACCTTGACCCCGTCTTGCAGATTTGTTTTGATCCAGCGTAGTTCCGGTAACTCTGTATTGCCAATATTGCGGCAATCAAGCGGAATCGTCCGGGTTGTGCCCGGGACAATACCGCCCATGTTAACGTTATCGAGAAAAACTTCAATTTTGCGAAGCTGAGGCACAACGAGGGAAAGCGTAACTGAGTCCGATGCTTCGTCAGCGTCACAAAGGTTGTTTGAATTCCGGTCTTCAAAAATCCACTGCTTACCGGTATAGGTTCCGGCAATGGTGCCTGATGGTACTGATACAGTCGCGGTAGCAATGCGTGATTCGCCTTCTGGGATGACTGTTTGAAGGGTAATCAGGATTTCGCTGGTTGGTATACTATTGCCAGAGCCATCTTCGAGTGCATGCAGTAAAGTATGAAGACTATCAAGAGATACCTGCCCGGTATTGGTGACGGTTGTCTGCTTACTGATTGTCACCGCAGGTGTGCCAATACCCAAGTCAAGAGTGTCGGGAGAAATGGTTAAGCTTGCCGCACCCACCTCGATTTTGACCATAAAAGAATCGCTGGCTTCGTTGCTGTCTATAGCATGATCGCCGTCAATATCATTCCACAGGGTCCAGGTGGCAATGTAAGTGTCGGCCGGGCCAACCGTAAGAGTAGCTACCACGTCAGCCACAAGATAAGCTTCAGTGGCCAGACTTGTAAAAGTTGCCGGGATAATGCCTATTGGAAAAGAGTTTGTGCCAAGTATTTGTTTAAACTCAAGCCCCGTAAGGTTAACATTGCCGGCATTGAATGCTTGAACGGGCACAGCAGTTGTGGTCATGCCAACGTCCCAGTTGCCGAGGTCTATAAGATCTTCGACTACCTCTATACTCCGTGTTTCAGGAACCACAACGCGAACCTGGAAAAAATCGACGGGTTCTGCAAGCCCGCTTAGATCTCTGACCAGATTAGTATTGATATCATCATAGATTGCCATGGTGGCAATATAGGTGCCTGTGGCCTGACCCAGTGGAATTGAGAGCGTGAACGATGCCGGGGTTCTTGTTCCTGCTGGTATTCCCCCAACCGGGTCAGGCGAAAAGAACATGCTGGTTTTATCGATGATTATGCCTTCAAGAGATTCGAGGTTCATAGGGTCCCAACGAACCATTGTCAGGCTACCATTGCTGGTATTGCTTGCGGTTGAATTGCCAACTGTTCCGGTTTCCCCGCATGGAATGGTGCCAAGGTCGATTACATCCGAAGAAAGAGCTATGCCTCGCTGCAGAATACGAATGCCGTTTGAGATGCCGCTGTTAGAATCAGTGGCTAAGCCAGTGCTGATATCAATTCCGGAAATAAGCGGGTATATTACTGTGACTTCTTCGTTTCCTGTAGAAACAACTGGTTCTGGAAAAATAAATTTTCTTACTAAGACCCAGTCAACCGCCAGATCAGAGATATCTATACCACTGCCTGCCTGGGAACCGGTTATATAACCCAGCCACAGGTAGAATTGGCCGGTCCATGTGCCGGGGTATGAGTTTAAAACCGTTGTGTGGTCTCTCAGGGCGTAAACGTTTCCGCCAAAAATTCCGTGGCCGAGAATGTAAATGGTGCCGCTGGCTGCAGTAAGCAGGTTAGTGGTGGCGTTGGTGATATTATACGAGGCTGCGGCCCCATTGGCTGCCCTTGCTGTGACATTGGCGCTAGCACCATTATTGGTCATCAGGTTGATCAGTTTGTTTGAACCCGCGTTGTTTAGCTGGTTGCTCTGGGCATTAGATACGGCCAGACCGGAATAGCCCGAAAAATTGTTCCAGCGAACCCTTGCTTCAGCGGCCATACCATCTTGACTGCCTACGGGTGCCCGTGTGAACACTGCCCCATTTGTGATCGTAAGAAAACTGCTCCCTACAGAGTATGGTCCTGTGAAGTCCCAGAAGGTTGGGTTGAGCGTTGTAAAATGGTCAAAGAATTCGAAAACTGCATTTGCATCACTTCCAGATGCTGCCGTCGCGTCTCCATAATAGAGATAAATGGTTTTGGGAGTATTTGCAGTCAGTGCTGGCACTTTCACCCAGATAATGGTGCTGGCGGTATTTGCCCCTGATTCAAGCCAGTAACTCAGGGCTGTCTGTGAATCTGAATCACGGAAACGGATATCGTCGCAATCCGCCTGCATTTTTCCGGCAGAAACCAATGCGTTGGTATTTATTACCAGTCGAACCTGAAAGTTGCTTACTGTCTGAGTTGATACAATAGACAAGGGCTTACGGTAATTCTGAACCGCACTGGCAGAAGCAGTCAGTGAGAAACTGCCAACTGTGCCCGTTTCTTCGGTTGCCAGAAATACCCAGGTGAAAGTAGCTGGTGAAAAACTTGGTATACTCCCCTGAGCTGGCGTTGGCCCTGATATCAGGGTAGCACTACCGGTACTGGCCCCAGTAGGTTTTAATGGCCATGGAGTTGCAGGCGAGATGGTTGAACCGCCGACAATGCGGTTGTCTACCGATAACTCAGCGGTAAAGGTTGCGCCCAGATACACTTCTGGTGGGCTCAGAGTGAGGGTTGCCACAAGATTGCCCATAGACTGCACCACAAAGGTGTGAATGGCCATAACCGCCCCAAGGTTGTCTTCTACAAGCGCTGTCCAGGTTCCAAGGGTTGCTGCGACTGGAAGAGTGTAATTTGTTTGCAGATTACCATCACCATTGGCTGTAAGAAGTGCTGATGTCCAGATGGCACCACCAGGGGCAGCCGGAGCATAGGCAATCTGGCTGTCGTAAAAGCGAATATAGCCTGTTTGTGGTGATGCCCGGTAAAAACCGCTGGCATAAATTGTTTGCCCTCTGTTAAAAGTACTTTGGTCTGGCGCATAAGATGGGAAAGCTGAAATTGTCAGACCATTTTGCGAAATTTCCCAGGTGTCATGCGGGTTGGGAAGGTTCAGCCATGACTGTGAGGCAGGCGCGTTGGTATCATTTGACAGAACATTGCATGAAAAGTCTGAAAAACCCGTTGGTGATAAAAGATCAACATCAACACTGAATCGGAGCGTGAAGGTGGCATTAAACCCAGGCAACTCTACTGGGATTAACGGTGAAATTACCGCCTGTGTAAGAGTTCCGAGGGTGAACGTCAAGCTTGCAGCTTCAACCTGGGCAGTTGCTTCACCGCTGTTCTGAATGACGGCTTCAATCTCAATATCGCTTTGATTGCGAAAAACCTTGGTGGGGGTGGCGATAACCGATAGAACACTCAAAGACGGGGGGCTTTGAATCAGGCAAAATGGTCGCGGAACTGCCCGTGCCTGCGGAATAATTTGTTTTGCACGTGACGGCGACGACCATCTGAGCTCTGCAACTGCTCCGCCAGTGTTTTCGTAATACTCCATTTTTAAGGGGTATCTCTCGCCAGCAGTAAGATTTATTGTGCCACTCCATTCGGTTGTTCCCTGGTTTACCCATTTATTAACCAGCAATTCATCGTTCACCCATAATTTTGCGCCGTCATCTGTGCGGGTATAAAAGGTATAGGTTTCGGTAAACTCTGGAATTATCCAGGCACTCCATCTAACAGTGAATGTGTCAACGCCCATACTCGCCTCGGGAGAAAAGTTTCCCCAGGGGAAGTTAACCACCGGGTCAATTTTGGGCTTCCGTGGTGCCGTAAAATCCATGTTGTCATAGTAATAGGCGTAAAAACCCGTACCGGATGGTGCCAGGTTAACCTCTGCGCTTTGCCTTACATCAACAAGTGAGCTTGGAAAAAGACGACTGGCAGGAATGACGGTTTTGGGTGTTGACGGACTTTCCCAGCTGAGTTTTGCCACTGCCTGACCTGTATGCTCATAGAACTCCATGGTTATCGGGTATTTTTCTCCGGCAATGAGCTCAATAGTTGAACCATTCCACTCTTTGGCACTCTGAAGAATCCATTTGTCGACGAGTAAAACCCCATTGACCCACAGGCGCACCCCGTCGTCGGTGCTGGTATAAAACATGTAATCTTCAGTAAACTCCGGCATTACCCAGCCGGTCCAGCGTACAGTGAAATCATCGACTCCCATGCTTGAATCTGGTGCGCCCGCTGCCCAGTTGAAATCAACGGTTGGGTCAAGTCTGACCATTTGTGTTCCGGTAAAATTCAAATTATCAAAATAATCACCACGCAAACCGCCTGGTGATTCACTTGACGGCTGTGGTGGGGCCGCCTGGCGTTCCCCCGAATTGGCATCAAAACCATAGGCCATGCCTGACCATTCAAAGGTTCCAGGGGATTGAGCGCTCCAGGTCCAGGTAAAGGTGGCCTGCGAGTTGGCAGGGAGGTTGAGAATAGCTGGTGTCGGGCCGCTGACCAGAGTTGCTAACCCGCTGCCGCCAGTGTCTATAGTCCCTGGGATGGTATTCAGCAGAGTAGTATCGCCATTGTTAGAAACCATCATGGTACTTGTAAAAGTTTGCCCGACTGAAACCAGAGGCGGGAGCAACAGGCTTATGCTCAGGCTGGCGCCTTCTTTGATCTGAAAGTTGTTTTCACAATAATTTATGGTGTTGAGTGAATTGGTTAACCTGACTGTCCAGTTTCCTGGCGGGGAGGTCAGCTCGATTGGGCAGCTGTGTGCAACAATTCCTGAGCCATTTGAGGTGATTGCGGGGTTGGAAAAGGCTACCTGGGTTCCGGTTGAATCATACCAGCGCACCACAAATTCCTTGATTGGTGTCAAGCCTTGTGCTTGAGCGTAGACGTGGGTTGAACCCACCTTTGGCCGGTTAAAACTTTGTGACGGGATAAAATGACCTGAATCCTGGTATGTAAGGAGATAAGAGTCGGGGATATTCCATTCTGAGGGGAGCAGCGCGCCAGAAACCAGAATCGGGTATAGAGTATTGTGATCAGTGCCGCTGATCTCAGCGTCAATTGTTGAAGTTCCGGTGGGGCTGCTCTGAGAAATGTCAACGCCATAAATGGCCGTGGCAGTCGCTCCACCCAGCAAAGTAATCGGAAATGCTGTTTGTGGGTAAATTGAGGTGTAGTTGCCCAGAGAAAATTGCAAAGTCGAGGAATTCCAGTAGGCGGTTGCTTCACCGGCATTTTTTACGGTTACCAGTACCGGTCGGTTGATGTCACCACGATAGGCGGTTGCAGAGGCGGTAATGCTTTCGATTATCAGATCGGGGGGTATCTGAATTGTCCATACACCCGTAACGGAGGCGCTGTTGTCTTCTAATACCAGACTGGTCAATATGTCAGTGGCAGAAGCTGTGCCATCAATAGTGGCCTGCCCAAGAGGGCTGTCACCGAGAATATCTACGGCAAATGATGCTGTAATGATTGCGCCAGGGGCGATTATGGTGCCGGCAGCGGGGGCAATAAGTGTTTGAGTATAACTGCCAAGGGTAAAAGTAAGGCTGGCGGTCGAAAATGCTATGGCTTCATCGCCGGTATTCTGTATCTGCATCGCAATCGATATGCCGCTCTGACCCCTGTTTACGGTGGTTTGCGGCACGGTAACACTGTTTATTGTTAACTGCCCCCGGCCACGAAACAGGGTTGTTGGTTCGGTGGGGGTAATACGACGAACTCTGATGTCGTCATAGCGGGTTTCAGGCCCGTAATGGTTCTGCAGCGAAATTTCACCAGGCCCGGGATAAACAGGAACACCTCCTACAGGTCTTTCACCGGTGTCGGTCAGGCTGTATGTCGTGGGGCCCTGATACATTTTAACATTGTAGCCAGACACATCTACCCTGAACGGAAACCAGTAGTTTATGGCAAACCCGATGGTATCCTGGTGGCTGAGATGGGGCTCAGTCTGGTTGATGTTCCAGAACCCCCAGCCGAAATAAGGAGGTTTTAAAAAACCCATTCCTCTGTTGGCGCGATAGTCCCAGCGGATTTTATAACCGGTGTTGGCGGCAAAGTTGCCGCGAAACGAAACCTCACCTATGGCCTCGCCGGTAAGATACATTCTGCCTTCAATAATGCCATCAGTAAAACTGTTGTATGTTGGCTGTGACCCGAGAACCGTGTGACCATAAGGGTAGGGGGGGTGGGGAGGGGGAGGATTGTTAAAATTTCCTCCTGAGCAGCTGAGATAGCCAGCAACAATATTTATGTTCGCAGCACTTTTATGTTTGGTCCATTTAGCAAGGGTGCCACTGAAATCGTCGAAGAAGATAAAGGTGTTTGTGCCGTTGGAAACGGAGGTTGCGGCCGGGTCACCATAAAAAATGTGGATAATTTTGCGCGGATCGGGGGGATTGATCGGAATATTGGGTATTTTCACCCATATTTTGGTGGCGACAGTATTTATAGTCCCTGTTTCAATCCAGAATGGCAGGGCAGTAGTGCCGTCTGAGTCTGTGAATCTGATATCGTCGCCGTCTGGCTGCATTTTCAACGCTGCAATCAGAGATGCCGTGTCCATGGTTACCAGAACCTGAAAATCTGTGAGGGCGGCAACTGAATTTACTTCGATGGCCTGACGATAAGCTGAAGCACCGTAAACAGCAGGCGAAAAAATGAGCAAACAAAACAGTATGCATGCCAGAAGTTCTTTATAAATTTTTGAAACCAAAAATTCGCAGATAGAATTGAGTGCTGTTAAATTAAGAACCTTATTGGCTCTCCGAATCATCATCTTACGTCCCCATAGAAATCTTTCTTTTGCCATGCTAACATACACTCGCGAATAAGGTAATACTTATTACGCATTTACATATAGAACAAGGATTTTGTGAAAGGGTGCACTTAACATTGTCAGTTTTGCTATTTGAAAAAAGGCAAGTCACAAAACTTGTTCTGGTAAGCTTTCTTCTTTTTTTTCAATCTGCTGAAATTGCCGTAGCTAAGACAGTTTCATCGCGGTTGGTTCATAAAACGTGCCTTCAGAATTGTGAGCAAAGACATTCATCTTTGCAGAGCCTTCTGCGAGATGCAAAGATTGCTCATGAGGCCGGGCAAATTGAAAGAGCTCAATGTCTGTGGCTGCGAATACAAAAATTTTACCCGAAGCAAAGCAAGCCTTCATGGCTTCGAGACCAGCAGCCAATATCATCTCTGGCTTCAGTTCCAATTCGAGAGTCTTTGCTGGCACTGGCGTCCTCCAAATCTGGCTCGATAGATCCAAAGGTGGCAGCTGGTCTGGAATCTATTGTGAAACAGAATCCATTTGATGATGGGGCGCGTAATGCTCTTTTAAACCTTGCGCAACGCCAGGGTGACAACGTTGCAGTGCTGCGGCATAAATCAATTTTTCAGCCAGTTGTCAGATCTTACAAGACCGATATTTTCAAAATCTTTTTGACGGTTGTTATTATTGCGGCAATTTTATGGTGCCTTTTCAGCGCCACACCTGCCTCAAAAACAGCTGAGAAGCCACGCGGTGACCCGCTATGGAAAGAGATTTTTAATTCTTTCCAGGGGTTTATAAGAGGGCATTACCGCCATAAATGAATGCTCCAGAACTGATGGAGACTGTTTTTTTTCAGATACTTCTGGTACTGTATTCGACATAGCAAATCCGCATGAGGTTTTATGATGAAGAAATTTAAATTCAGCTCTTTTATGATGTTTCTGAGCCTGGGCATAGGTTATGGCCGAACCGATAGCCTGGGGGCTGTCCTTGATTATGTTCATCGAAAGCTGATCACTGATGAACTCACCCGATGCGTGAATAAGCATGGTGGTTACAATAACGCGATCTTCAACTACTGAAGTCCCCTGAACGATGGCGATCTGGTTCTGTGAGAGCGCGGTGCGACATGATTCCATGATGCTGGCAAGTGTCGCATACTTGCTTCTGAAATGCGGGTTGGTCGCGTCAAAACCCGCCGGTTTCATATCACCCTGAGCTTTAGCCAGGGCCTCTGACAATTTTCCGATTGTTTCACTTCTTTCCATATGGTTCCTCCTGAAAATAAAAGGGGGAGCAGCTCTCGATGGCCACTCCCCCGACTAACGGAAATATTCACGCAGCATTGGCAATATATTCCGCTGCTGCGTCTTCGAGCTGCTTGCGATCTTCGGGTATAAGGTCGAGCTGCTCATGGGTCTGGAAATCTGTAACTGCCTGGGCAACGCCGAACATGGTGTCATGCGGTTCTTTGTTGTAGGCGAGCATGAAAGGTTCTACAAGTTTGGCTGGCATGTGAGCGTTTCTGATAATGCTTTCTATGGCATGCTGAGGATTGGCGATACGCTTTTCCTGCGACTGCCTGAGGTTGTTTACTGCGATGCTGAGCCTTTCGGGAACATGCTGCAGAATATGAGAAATCTGGTTCCAGAGATCTGCTTCCGGTCTGCCGCTGTGGCGGCGTCTGAGAAGAGTTGCGCCCGCTACGGGAGCCGTCATGCCATTAGTGCAGACAAGGCGCATCAAGTGAAGACTGATGCTGAGGCTGGCGTAGCCAACCCCGGAATTCTGGATAAGAATGCCGCCCCAGATAGTGCCAACAGCTGAACTGCCTTTGTTATCAACGGGCTCGCCAATTCTTATCGAATACGATACCGTCTTGTCGGTAAAGTTTGCCCGGATAACGGGGATCTGGCTGTCGCCCTGCTGAATCGAATGCAAAATCAGATTGCTGAGCATCGAGTCTGATACTGCACTGTAGGTCGGGCTGACAAATGCCTTAATCGCTCCGTCAGCATTTGCATCTGTGAGATCGGTCAGCCTGAGCTTGATCTGCCCCATGGCGCGATCAAAGCGACGATTAAGCTCGTATGCTTTTTCGTCATTGCTGGCGTTTTCGAACCAACGGTCAAATCTGACACCGAGAAGATTGGCAATCTGCCTTCGACTCCATGGCGTGAGGGCATAGTTACCTTCGCCCGGAACGATGATATTGAGGTCGTCGTTCATTTTGAGATCCGAAAGATTCGTGATTATATCGGGCCTGTCGTGGGATTCCACGATTCCGATATGTTCTGCAAGGGTCTGCAGAGTCATGGGTCTGTTTTCTTTAAGGGCATTAAACCTGAATTCCATAAACCTTTCTCCTTTATAAATTAACTTGCATCAGAGTGCCTGTTTCATAACCAAACGATCATGAGTAGCCAACCTTCGCATATCGAAAATATGACGTAGTTGATCACTCCAAAGTCTTATAACAGAAAACAGGCTATTTTCCTGTTATAAGGCTTATGTAAGGATGACAGTCCTTACCCATTTCTCATCAAAACAGGAGGCAGGTATATGACCGAAATCATAATCGTTCCGCGCGATTCGCAGACCCAGAACTCTTCTGGCCTGCTGCATTCGCTACCGCTGGCACAGATCGTTTCGTGCGCCGGAAAGTGCGCCGAGCTATGGTTCCAGGCAAAGCAAATGGAACAGCAATGCCAGGTGCAACAGACCACCATGTGGAATTCAACTGTTCAAGAGCTTGGACGCCGCAATCAGGAAAACATTGAATTCGTCGAGAATTCCCGGCTGCTTAGAACAATTCTGAAGCCGCTCGCTGAGGCAGAAGGGAAACGACTACTCAGGCGAAAAAATCAGGCGCAGGATGATACCGACAATTCGATCTGGTCGAAAGTTCTGCAGATTCTCGGCCTGGCAAAAAGGCCAGAAAGGAAAACACGCCATGGAAAGCCTACAACCTAAGTACAGGCGTTTCCTGAAACAACTGCTGCATGCTCTCACCGAAGTTATCTGCGACGGCCAGGCTGACAGCAATCCCCCCAATAATGATCCCGGAGACCAGGACTCTAAAAAGTTCATACGGAAATCTGATCCTGTCGGGCAGGAGGATTCAAATGTTTAAAACTGGTCTTAATGCGACTCTACCAGCAGGAGCTGGTGAATTGCTCTGGTCAATATTGCCAGCGATCGGCATTGTGCCTGTGGTTATTGAAGCGGTCAAACTACAGATGGAAAGCCTGGAACTGCATCGGCAAAGAAAGCGCATGTTAAATGAAAGCAGGCGGCAATGTAATGAGATGGCGAGAGCCTCCAGGCTGGCGGTTCTCAGAATTGATAAACTGGCAGCTCAGATCGGGCAAAGGTTTATTCAGATCAGACAGTTTCTGGTAGAAAACAATCGAAACCGGCTCCAATTGCTGGAACTGATTGATCGGGCCTGCAGAAGCCTGCGGTCAGTTCAATCACCTGCCCAGCGAAAGCAGCTTCGGCAGGTGATTGAAGTATCGTCCAAGCTTTTCAGAGAAAAGTCGGTTTCTGCGGCAGAATGTTCAATCTGTTAATCGATAACCGGCTATCTGACATGAGACTGGAGGCTTTATGTTTACAGCTCTGACATTTCTGGCGCATCTGGGGCTCGCTGCTGCAGCATCTGTTCTTGGTAGTGTTGCCAGCAGATCATACAAGGAAACAGTAAACAGACATTCAGACGCAATCTTAAAGTGTCGGGAAAGAATGGCTTCCAGAAAACAGCAGGCCGATAATGCCGTGCGCTTTGCCGCTGCAAAAGCTGCCTATATCGAGTCCATAAAGGTTGCCGATACAACATGGGCTTTTTTAAAGCAGGAAAGAGAAAACCTGAAAATACTTCGTTCCTGCATTCGCCGGCTTCTGAACGACATGGAACGCTGCCCTGCCGAAAATCGCGGGGCGCTGCTGGCATCTCTGGCCGAAGTGCAGAATACCGCCGCCCTGATAGCAGAAAACTCAGGGAATCTTAGGGCAAAAGTTCAGGTGCTCAATCAGCAGACGGCAATTTTACGTGAACGATTCCTTTCACTGGGAACTGCTGGAGTTCGATACTATCAGAACCTCATGAAGCATCGCGAGAGCAGGCTTTTGAGGCTGCCGGGTTAGATCGATACCTGTTTATCAGGACCCCCGGGTCCTTTTTTACCTCAGATTTCGAGTCACTGCTGCAGGATTAGTGATTATGATCGCAAGTATAGAACTCAGTCTGCGGCCCCCTGATGCCTTTTTTCTCACGTCTTTGAATGAAATTACGGGATTCAAGGCTTTCGAGTATGGCTCTGAGACAGTTTCTGTCGAGATTCTTGAATCTTTTGTGTATTTCTCTGAAGGTTGCGCCGCAAGTTTTCTTTAATATGTTAATAATGGCCCGTTCAAGTGGTGTTTCCCTGATGGCTTCAGTAATTGATTTTATCGGGACTTCCCAGATTCTAGACAGTTTTGCGATGATCTGATCCCGCAGAATCGGGCTTGTATCTATTATTTTGAGTATTCCCAGCAAGTTCTGGCTTTTATTCGCGTGAAAAATTGTTTCCCAGGGTGCAGATCGGGATAAGAGAAATTTCATCGCCGTCTCAAGGCTATCTTTGGAACGCGCCCAGGCTCCGAAATTTTTCATAGCCGGTGTTGGTATAAATGAAACTTCGGCGCCTTCTGCGAGCAGCTGCACAGCCAGAGAAAACGCTGACTCTTCAGAGAACCCTTTTCCCATGATTCTGACTTTTCGCCCGGCAAATCTTGTCGGCAATTTGCTGATCAGCCGCGGGTCAACAATGTATGGGGATATGGCAAATGAAAACTGCATTCCGCCAAGGGCTATCATTGAATAAAATGGATTTGAGGTAATCAAGATGGGCAGGGAGCAATTTTCATTTACCAGGTTGAAGCGCATGGGGAAATACATCATGAATCTTGGATTCTCAAGATCTGAAAGCGGTATGAAAAGACTGTGTTCGATGTTTCCAGATGCATTGAACACCGGGAGCTTTATGCCCAGTTCATCGTTGATATCTGTCAGCGAGCAGAGATTATCAATCAAAATGCCATAATCAAGACCTGCCGATTCTAATTTCTTCCTGTCAATATCAAGAATCTGGCGACTTTCGAGACCGGATATTATCTGGTTTTCTAACTGAACAGGGAAGAAAACTTCATTGGCTGTCTCACCGAGAATATTAAATGGGTTGCTGAAATAGCTTCTGAGTCTCTCATTGCCAGGCTTATCGGCCAGGAAATAAGCGGAAAGCATTGCCGGAAGAAAATTTCCGGTGTCGGTCAGGAGTTCCATTTCGTTGTGGTTGGGTAGTTTTTGCTCTTCCATACAGTATTATACCTGCCGGAAAATTTCGGCAGGTTTCGGCGTTCTTGCCAGGAGGCTGAATTCTGAAAAGTTTTCTTGCAGACTTTCAGTTATCTTTCGCCTGTCCAGGTCATTCATAACCCTTATCTGGACGTGTTCTTACAGAAATTACGCATCTTACCGACCGTTCTTGTATAGTTAAATTCCCCGTGCTTAGGAATTTAACCGCCGACCGGGAATGAACTTATCCCCAGGAATGCAGTAGAAACGACGTCGTTTGCTGATCTGGCAAAAATATTAAAAGTTATGGGTTGCAATGTGTTGGTAAAAAGCGGTTTAATAAGGTAATGGAAGAGAAGAGCCGCTGGCCAAAGAGCTTTTTTGAGCACAAGTCGTCAAAAGATATGGTGACGGATTTTTGCGACCTTATGCAATGGTTGGCCAGCATGGGGTTTTCTAAAGATTACGGAACCTATGCTATTCGGCCAGGTAGATATGGCAATGAGAGGCCTGATCCATTTAGCTTAAACTCTGGTTTATGTGTGAAGCCTATTCAACTTGTTGGTAAATCTGACAAAGACAGTCGAAAAGAGCATTTGGATAAACTTCTTACAGATGTTCTAAGGCCTGCAGAGGAAAGAATTTTTTCTGAATTTGTTGATAGAGATCGGCTTTACGAAGGCTTAAGATTTCTGCGCATGCCTATGGATGCAATTGCCTTTTATCGGCCTTTTCATCTTCTTCCATGGAATGAGTGGGGCATATATTTCCATGCACGGAATCTCAGCAATTTTTTGGAGGCGATGTCTGAGCTGTCTCGTTGCTTAATGTCGCTGCACCGGGAAATATTAAAGGAGTTTGTCCTTTTCGAGATTTTTCATCATGAGTTCTTTCATCATATCGTTGAATCAATGATTACCACGATTGAACTGATTCTTGCTGAAATGGACCGAGATAGGGATGGTCTTTATTTGAATTATCGAATAACACCGTCATTGCACGTTCACAGACCTCTGGAGGAAGCTCTGGCCAATGCTTATGCCTATAATTCCTTCTCATTCCTTTCCAGAGTAACCTTTGGTTTTAAAAAGATTACTATTTCTCATTACCAGGATGTTATGAAACGTTATTGGCCAAAAGAAGACGCAGGTTACAGAGACGCCGGCAGTTATGTGGACGGAAAATATCTCGATGGTTCTTCTGATCTTCTGCAGGAAATTTTTGGCTCTTACGCATCTGCAAGAGGTCGGCCTTCTGGCCATCTGAGATCAATCATTCGGTCCGTTTTTCCACGAGGCACTACTGCGCTGTTTTCAAAACCCGATATTCCGACCTATGTTTATGGGACACAGCAGGAGGTCGAAGATTTTTTTCAAGAGCATCAATGGGCTCGCGAATCCTGCATATATTTACTTTCAGGCTACAGTCTGGATGAGTTCGACAAGTCGCTTTTGGTCAGGAAAAAGGAATACGACAAAAAGAAAAAAGACAGCGATAAAGGTATCGGCCCGTTTGGCTCGTTTGACGGAATTTAACCGCCGACCGCATTTATGATCCTGGAATTCTCTGATGTCCATTATGTCGCGCATTGGAGCGGTTGAAAAGACGATGAGATCAGGGTATTGCATAATTAAATGTTTGTGATATAGTAAATTTCGAACACTTGAAAAAGTGGGGGAAATCGTCTGCTTTGGCTATCTGGTCACGGTGACAAAATAGTTACAAAGTTTGTCGATTAAATCTTCAAAGTAGCATCGATACCGGGTTGTTCGATAGCGACCCTTGCTATTTCAGGTAGAGTCCAGTAAGGACTAAAAAGTTTAAAAGCCCGCTGATGAAGCGGGTTTTTGCTTTCTGGTGACTTTGCCGGATTAACTCGTTTTACTATAGACTTACCACCTTATAGGTGGTAACTTGTGGTGGTAAGCCCCAAACTTATAACGGAGTTACCACCTTGTTATGATAAACCCCACTCAGATAAAGCATCTCAGGGTAAAACCGGGGTGCAAGATCACAAAATACCACGATGGCGACGGATTATACCTCTGGGTATATGAAGATGGTAAAAAGTGGTGGCGCTTTCGATACCGACACCAGGGAAAAGAAAAAGTCGTCGCCCTGGGAGCGTGGCCTGTTGTAAGCATGAAAGAAGCCAGAGAGCTTGCTGAGAAACACCGGGAGGCCCACAAGCGAGGTCTTGACCCGAGCGTGTTGCGCAAGGCGGAAAAGGAATGTGACTCTGCCAGGACAGCCAGCAGTTTTGAGGTAATTGCCCGCGAGTGGTTCATGATCAAGAAGGCAGACCGCATCGAGGCGCACCGGCAAAAGATTATTGCATCACTTGAAAAGGATGTCTTTCCGTTTATCGGAGCCACGCCGATCACCGAGATTACTTCTGCCATGCTCTTGAGCGTTCTTCGACGAGTCGAGGAGCGCGGCGCGATCGAAACAGCCCACAGAATCAGAGGGCGCTGCAGCGAAATTTTCTGCTACGCAGTTACCACCTCTCGGGCAAAAGAAGACCCGGCTGCGGCATTAAGGGCGGCTTTGCGCCCACTTGATCGAAAGCACCGGGCGGCGATCACCGAGCCTGATCAGGTGGCCGGACTTCTCAAAGCTATTCACGGTTACGAGGGGTCATTTGTGGTAAGTTGTGCTCTCAGATTGGCTCCGCTGGTTTTTGTTCGACCTGGTGAACTGCGCCAGGCAGAGTGGAAAGATGTCGATCTGGATAAAGGCGAATGGCGATACCTGGTAACTAAAACCCAGAGAAGCGGTGTGTCTCAGCATATTGTGCCCCTGAGTCGCCAGGCTGTCAGGATTCTCAAAGATATTCAGCCCCTTACTGGCAGTGGTCGGTATGTTTTCCCTGGTCTTTCTTCTGCCAGGCCGATGAGTAATAACGCGGTTCTTGCGGCACTCAGACGCATGGGATTCGACAAGGAAGAAATGAGCGGTCACGGCTTCAGGGCTATGGCCAGAACGATACTCGATGAGGTTCTTGGCTTCCCCTTTGAGATTATCGAGCACCAGCTTGCGCATGCTGTAAGAGATGCAAACGGCATGGCCTATAATCGAACGAAACATCTGGACCGGCGGCGGGAAATGATGCAGACATGGGCCGATTATCTTGACCAGTTGAGGGAAAGCAAACCATGACCGGTAATTCCGAAATATTGATCTACTCGGCTTCCGATGGCGCAATCAAGATTGACGTTCAGCTTGAGAATGACACGGTTTGGCTAACCCAGGCAGACATGGCCAAATTATTTAAAACTACTCAGCAGAATATCAGCCAGCATTTGCAGGCCATTTATGAAGAAAAGGAACTGATGCTAGAAGCAACTTACAAGAAAATCTTGTTAGTTCGTAAAGAAGGCATTAGAGAGGTCAGGCGCGAGATTGAACACTACAACCTCGATGCTATCATATCAGTCGGCTATCGCGTAAAGAGCAGGATTGCCACAGAGTTTAGAATCTGGGCGACGCAAAAACTCAAGGAATACATTGTTAAAGGTTTCGCCCTGAATGACGAGCGCTTCAAGTCTGGCAGCTCGATGAACTACTTTGCCGAACTGCAGGAACGCATCAGAGAAATAAGACTCTCAGAGCGTTTCTTTTACCAGAAAATCAAAGACATTTATACGACCAGTATTGACTATGACCCAAACGATGAGAAGACCAGAGAGTTTTTCAAGATCGTTCAAAATAAGCTGCTTTGGGCGATAAGCAGGCAGACGGCAGCTGAGCTTGTCTGCCGAAGGGCTGACGCTTCCCTGCCGCTGCTCGGTATGCAGTCTTATGACAAGACCGCAGTTGCGATAAAAAAGCATGATGTCAGCGTTGCCAAAAACTACCTGACTGAAGATGAAATCAAGCTGCTGGGTTTGTTGGTTGAACAGTATCTTGCCTTTGCAGAGGCAATGGCGCAGCAGCGAACGCCGATGTATATGGCCGACTGGATTAAACGCCTCGATACTATTATTCAGATGAATGGCAGAGAGCTGCTTACCCATGCCGGCAGAATCAGCCACGAAAAAGCCCTGGAGAAATCGAATCTTGAATATGAGAAATACCGCGAAAAACAGAAACAGCTCGAATATGAGGCAAGCCTGAAAGAGTTGGAGAGTGATCTTGATGCGCTTAAAAAGCAAAGCGTGAGCCGCAGCCCGAAAAAACAGCGCGACTGTCGGGGCAAGTCCGGAGATGACAACCAATGACAAAACTGATTCAGCCTCTTTCTCTATTTCTGCCTGGTCGAAGTCGAGAAAGGAAACCGAAACAGAGTGAAGGTTTTCTGGCGCAGAGCCGGGCTACACCGGCCGCCACTTTCCTAATTCCCCTGACCAGCTCTGAGGGAGCGTGAAGAGATTCAACCTTTTGTTTCTGCCGCAGCTCGGTTGGCGGGAAATACGAGACTGCCGTTGATTTCACCCTGGTAAGCCTTTTGCTGCTCGACCTGGTGGCACGACGACCAGACAACAAGACAGCGCCTTATTATGCGCTGTCATTATCTTGACTGGTGGCCGATTGGCTTTCAGGTTGATCAGTGGCGGCCGGCAAAGTTGGTAAAACGAGCTGGCTTTCGACGTAATTTCTGGTTCGGTCATTCAGGTAACCAGGTAACTTTTGGCGGGTGGTGGTTTGGTAGAAGCCTGCTTTGCCCCTCATCCCGATGCCTGGGTGCAGTGTGGCCGCTTTATCGGCAATGACAAGGGTGATATTTTCGACCACATCGAGCTTGAGGAATCTCTCCCCGAGTCTGTCGAGAGCGTTATGCTCTTTCTCAGGAAACATGCCATGCGCGGTGCAGACTTTTCTGAGATCCAGCGCAAGGATGTCTGGAGTATTCCCATCGACATATTGCGCGAAGTCGTTGTCAATGCCCTTGTTCATTCTGACTATTCACAGCGTGGCGCTCCTGTGCGGGTCGCTTTCTTCGATGATCGTATCGAAGTCGAGAACCCTGGTATTCTGATGCCGGGCATGACTATTGAGGACATGAAAAGCGGTGTCTCAAAGATACGTAACCCGTTTATTGCCAGGGTCTTTCGTGAACTGAAGCTGATCGAGCAGTGGGGCAGCGGTGTGCGTAATATCCTGCGTGCTGTTGCTGAACTTAAGCTCTCCGAGCCGCTGGTTCAGGAAATTGGCATGCGAGTCAGGTTCACAGTTTATCTGGCGAAGCCCCATATTCTTGAAAAGCAGACGGTTGGCTCTAGAACTTCTGGGGGGACTGGTTTGGTGGATGGGGCCCAGTCAAGGGCCCAGTCAAGGGCCCAGTCGAAGTTAGTGTTAACAGCGCTGCAAAGTGGTAGTCTGTCTGCTTCTGAGATTGCCTGCAAGCTCGAATTAGAGAGCAAGACTGGTGCATTTAAAAGACTGATCAAGGATTTGACTGAGGAGCAGCTGATTGAATATACCTTGCCGGATAAGCCGAACAGTCGCCTGCAGAAATATCGGTTGACGGAAGCTGGCAGAGCCTTTTTGGCTTCCATGGATTCTTGATGATGAAGCTTCATGCAGTTGAATATTTATGTGCGGCCGGTAGATGTAATAAAAAAATGCAGCGAGGCGAAATTTTTAACCGTGGTATTGCACCGTGGTTATCTGTTCGATTCCGTAAAATTAAATCGGCTTTAGGTGCGGGTAGCAGTGGCATGTTTGATAGTGACCCTTGCTAGCGTAATCAAGCAAAAACCCGCTCTCAGAGGTGGTTTTTGCTTTCTCTGATTCGGCGATTTTGACGGTTTACCGGACAATTAACCCGCCAATAATGGATATGGCCTTGGCAAAAGGCTGCTTAGCAGCCGCTAATTGCGATGTCGAACAAGTGAATAACATTGTCAGGGGTTGCAGTAAACGCCGCCGGAAGGGTCAGAACCAATATTTCATCGAGTGATATCGAAGCTTTGCTGACTATTGACCAGGCAATTGCGGTGTTGTATCGTACAAATATCAGGCTATGTTTTTGGTGTAATACTATTCTGTCTGAATAATTATGGAGAGCGACCTTTTATGAAAAAACTGTTGCTGTTTTTTGTGACATTCTGCTTTGTCAGCTTTTCTCTTCAATCATTTGCCGCGTTCAGCATTAACTCTTTTGACGCGTGTATGGAAGAATTCGTCAAGCATTTGCATGTGCTTGAAAATACAGACTCAGCTGGCATGTCTGGTGATGAAGCAAGAGCCGGTCTTGCCAGAGCCGAAAAGAAGCTCCAGAATCTGATT
Organism: uncultured bacterium; assembly: GCA_964474705.1. Classification (GTDB taxonomy): domain Bacteria; phylum Muiribacteriota; class Ozemobacteria; order Ozemobacterales; family Ozemobacteraceae; genus Rifleibacterium. The sequence goes on along the minus strand of CAYYUI010000011.1, from coordinate 11,716 downwards.
AATGGCCTCAGCAATCCACGCGAAATTTCTAAGGCGCGCAAGGCCGCAAATGCCTGGATCAAAAGAGCCGGCAAAGAAGCAACTCCCCTGGCGAAAGCCGGCAAAGCAGCTGTTGACCTGATCCAGAAACAGGAGAGAGAGATTGCTGCTTCTGGCCCGTTCAACGCTTACGAAACAGCTGACAATACAGCTGTAAACAAAGCTGATGAACTCTGGCCGATGCTTTATCAACAGGAAATCGATAAGGCGGTTGCACAGTGCCGCGAGATCATCGCTCCTTTCAGCTCTGAGTCGGGGTTTCCCGATAATCTGCCTGAAGAACTTCGTGGCAAAGACTGGGAAACGATACGCCGAAAGGTTGCCGAAAGCTGTTTCAAATGCTCAAGAATAATGTTTGAACTGATAGAAAAATGTAAGTTTCCAATCAAGTTGCGACTGGGAGCTATGTATTTTCGCAAGCGTTTCGTCATGGGCACTATGATTTACCCCAATAAAACCGAAAGCGACAAGGTGCATGAGTTTCAGTGCCGCAGCTTCGCCGAAGAATGCACGGTCGGATTGAACGAAATGAGATGCTGGAAGACAGCGGAACCCGTCTGGACGGGCGACATTGTCTGGGTAAAGAACGCAAGCGCCGGTCTTGCAAGAGTCAAAGAGATGTTGCCAACTTTTCCGACTGAAATTGACGCCGGCCAGGCCAGAACTTTATGGCGTCAGGCAGCAGACAAAGCGATCAAGGCGGGTAACGAAGCCGGTATGACTGCCAGCCGAGTCGGCGATGTCATAAATTTCCCGTCATGGCGCCTGAAGTTTGCGGTAAAGTATTTTAAGGCTGCCACCAAAGCAGCTGTTTCCGGCAGCTGGCATTCGCGGGAATCTGACCCCGAATATTGGAAACAGGCCTGCATCAAGCTGAAAAAAGCAATCGAACCGCTAAGCGCAGAAATTGATGAGCTGCTGAATTCTCTGCCGAAGTAGAATCAACTTTTGCATGAGCGCTTGTGAATCAGTATCCTGAGATCTCCTGCAAGTCGAAGAATCAGTCTGGCCCTTTCGTCTGATTTATGGGCTCAGGGTATAAGATGAGCATGAATTACCTATAAATCTGATGCAGCGTGAACAGGGGCGGTTGGTACCGGCCCGTTGCTGCATGCTGTTGTTCGGACACAAAGGGGTTTTTAATTGCCCCGATGCCTGGGTTCTGTGTGCCCGCTATATCGGCAATGACAAGGGTGATATTTTGACCAAATCGAGCTTGAGGAATCGCTGCCCGAGTCTGTAGAAAGCGTAATGCTCTTTCTCAGGCAACATGCCATGCGCGGTGCAGATTTTTCCGAGATTCAGCGCAAGTATGTCTGGAGTATTCCAATCGACATACTGCGCAAAGTAATTATCAATGTCCTTGGTCGCTCTGATTATTCTCAGCGTGGCACACCGGCGCGGGTCGCTAATCTTCTACCGGTTCGAAAGACGGAATATCTATGCGGTTGCAGGTTGGTGACAGCTTTTCGTGCGCCTCTCTGCTTGAATAGATGCACTTCTGGCAGATAACGAAAGTGCAGGGGGTTCCTTCGGCAAGCATGCCGGTACAGTGCAACAGTCTTGAATTGTCATTACAGCCGCAGATCGGACATTTAAAGCCTGGCATGGTGGTCTTGCCCGAATCTGTTGCGTTACTTCCGAATCGTTTGTGCAACTCCTTGTAGATGCCCCAGGCGGTGATTGCCCCGCCAACTGTTGCCCCAAGGCCCGCAAGCAAACCGTTGCCTGCGAGTGCGTTGACTACGGGGTTGATCGCTGGGGTGATACCTGCAGAACCCGAAGACCATGAAGAACCGGAAGACCATGAAGAACCCGAAGAAGAACTCTGGTTCAGAATGCTTCTCAGAAGTTCGGGCCCGTCTGATTTTCCTGCGGCTTCTTTGAGAGCCGTGGCAGACTCCGGGGTTCTGAGCAGTTCCAGAAGTTGCTTGACGCGCTTTTTTGCGCCGGCCTGCGGTTCAGAACTGCCATTCTCCCAGCGGATCACAGTGCGCGCCGACACGTCGAAAATCCGGGCGAAGGCTTCCTGGCTGAGACTTAATTCTTCCCGGGCATTTTTGATTTCTTCGTGACTTTGCATCTTCCTCACCTGTCATTATGTGACATTTGTCATGGGCTCTAGTTTAACAATACCCGAAAAAGCGCTTCAGGTCAAATAAAGAAAATTTTCGATTTGACTTGACATTTGTCATGATAAGAGGATAATAAAGATAGCGGGGGTGTGAAAAATGTCGTGACAAAAAAATGAACGGCCTGTGAATTACGCCCTTGGAAATATCAGAAAGTTAAACGGAGGTCTTTATGAAAGAAGCGAAAACCCACATCACAATCATTCTCGATCGCACCGGCTCAATGGAAGCCATTCGCAGTGACACTATCGGCGGCTTCAATGCATTCCTGAAACAGCAGCAGCAGGAGCCCGGTGATGTCACCATGACCCTGGTTCAGTTCGACGCCCAGGACCCTTATGAAGTAATTCATGATTGCAGACCGATTCGCGAAATTCCTGAGCTGAACGAGAAAACATACGTGCCGAGATCTGCAACGCCCCTGTTCGACGCCATGGGCCGCGGCATCAATCATCTGCAGCAGACTCTCGACAGTATGTCTGAGGGCAATGTGCCGGAAAAGGTAGTAATCGTGGTTATAACCGACGGCCAGGAAAACTCGAGCCGTGAATTTAACAAAAAACAGGTGACGGCAATGATCAACGAAAAGCAGGAAAAGGCCGGCTGGAAGTTCGTTTTTCTCAGTGCTGATCTGTCTGCAATGGAAGATGCGATGGCCAGCGGCTTTGCCGCCTCGTCTTCACTGCTGTTCGACAAAACTGCTGCCGGGGTCGGCTCTGTGTGGGGATCGATCTCGAGAAGCATCTGCGATTTCAGGGTTGGTCTTACCAGCGATGTTCAGTTCACCGACGAAGACCGTTCTGAACAGGAACTGGAAAAGAAAAGACAGAACCGCTAAGACGCGACCCGTCGCGCAAAGATCTTTGACAACTGAATCCTGACCTCGGAGCCGGGGCGCTGCGAACCCGGCAGATGCGTCAGAGACGCTGCCCCTAAAAGGGCAGCGGTAGAGAGTCACAGCACCCGCATGCAGCAAAGGAAAAATAAAGTCGACGGGTCACCGAACCAACCGGCGACCCGAAAGTCCGATACAGAAATAATCTCGTGTGTGGCCGGTGGGGATCTTCCAGGCAACATTCCTCTGAATTTAGAACGGTCATTGAGCGTGGCAATAAAGAATTCATTGATTGCAGAAGCTCATCTGCAAAGAAACAAAGGAGGTCTGCTATGGTTATCATGGTTAACTGGCCTTTCTGGATCGATTCTGATTCTCAGCCCATCCAGTATGAATGTACGGTCTGCCACCGCAGATTTACCGTCGCCCCCGAAAGCGAAGCTTCTGAGCAGCGCCGTGGAATGGAAAAACTGCGCCGGCTGCTCAAAATCGGCAGAAAAGTATTCGATCCGCTCTGCTGGCTGCATTTCCCTCTTCATAAGCTGATGTTGCATAAACCCGGGCCGGTTCCGGCAATCTGCGAAGAATGTCAGAAACACATAAAACCGGGGGTCTGAACAGTCTGCGCGTTGGCGTAATGCGCGAGCAGCAGTATCTGAAAAACCAGCAGTGCCAACTTCAACATTTCTTATTATTTTCCCTGATACTTTGATATGTTGCCGCGTAGGTTGAAGATTGCCGGCCTTTTTCGGTCAGGCGATATTTCTGCAGGCGACTGGTCGGCCGGTCGGGAACCGCCATTTCGATAAGGCCGGCGGCTAAAGCGGGGATTAGATAAGCTTCTCTGAAATGAAACCTGTCTTTCAGGTTTAGCAGGGACTGCAGTTGCTGGCGACTCATCTCGCCATCCATTTTCATTAGTAGTTCTGCGACTTGTGGGTTGACATGTGGGGCGACTTGTGGGGTGGTCTTAGCCTTTACTGTATTCAGAATTGTTTCGAGCATGAATTCAATGAACGGCGATGACTCACTTCCCTTCAAGGATTGCGGTGATCTGCTCGATGCTCAGTGTGTTTCCTTCGATCGCCAGCGAACCCTGAATCGTGCGGATCCGGTTCGTCCGGCGCAGGCGCAGCAGTTCTGAATCTTCTTCAGATTTCAGTCGGCCAAGGGCTTCGCTGATTTCGGCAATCAACGAAATGATTCCTGCCGGTATTTTGAATGGCGGTTCGTAAGGCATAACCCATTATATCACGAAAGCCTTTCCGCATCCACGCCGCCACCGTAGCAATAATATGCATCCTTTTTTCTGGCTTGCAATTTGCGGAATTTGTGTGTATGTTTATGTTGAATAATGTGTATTGGGAGAGGAGTCATGCGCACAAATATTGTTATAGATGATGATTTGATGAAGGAAGCGTTGAGCGCTTCCGGGTTGAAGACAAAGCGGGAAACGGTCGAAGAGGCTCTCAAACTGTTGATCCAGATGAAAAAACAGGAAGGCATTCGTCTGTTTCGAGGAAAACTACAGTGGCAGGGCGATTTGGACAAAATGCGTGCCGATTCATGATTGTCGTCGATACATCGGCCTGGATAGATTATTTTAACGGAGTCGATGCGCCTCACACCAGGCTGCTCGATGACGAGCTTCAGTATTCTAGAATTGTGACCGGCGACCTGATTATTGCTGAGCTTTTGCAGGGCTTCCGTCACGAAAGAGATTACCAGAAGGCCAGGCGTCTGATGTCCAGCCTTGAATATCGCGACATGGTTGGGCGGGAGATCGCACTTCAGGCTGCTGCAAACTATCGCAAGCTTCGCAGAAATGGCATCACCATACGTAAAACTATCGATGTTCTAATCGCGACCTTTTGTTTGTACAATGGTTTCGAACTTATTCACAACGATAGAGATTTTGACGCGATAGAAAAATCTCTGGGACTCAAAATCAAAAGAGACGCCTCACACAAACGGTAATTTTTTTGAACGGCGGCCCCAAAAGAAACTTAATGATATTGAAAACCCAAAAAAATGCTGGCGGAATTGCAGATGTTGCCTTGTGATACGCCATAAGAGGCTTTGTAAAGGATTTTTTGGCAGGTCTTGACGGTTACGAAAAAATCATTAGGATAAAAGTAGAAAAGTGAAAAGGTAATCAACCGGAGGAAAACTGGCATGCCAGGCTCATAATAGAGCGCCTTGAGTTGCTGAGAGCAAGATCAGCAGCGGGCCATGAATTACTTGTAAACAGATTACACGATAAGTGTTTTTTGTTTGCATGTGGATCATGGCCCGCTGCTTTTCTGTCTTTTGCTCTTTGACAACTCAATCCGGTCCGGTGGTGGAGGGGGCTGCAGCCCCCGCGGCCGGTCCGGCGCCAAGAGGGCACCGGACGACAGAGACCCCGAGGCACTGTCTCAAAGGCATAACTGTCGAAAAATGCAGGTTCAGCCGGGATACCCTCGGAGCCCCTGAAGTTTCTCTTTTTGAAGCGGATATGCAGATAAATCATTGCATTTCGGCTCACCGCAAGCAGTAGTGCTTTGCTACTCACTTTTATTTCAGCGGGCGCGTCATTACATTGCCCTGTAAACGACTGCCAGCCCGGTAATTGTCTTAAAATGAAATTTAATATAACCCGAAGCTGAAAGGCTTCAAATCATTATCAGGAGGATGTTTATGGAAAATCAATCTGAAGACACCAGAGTTACCATTAAAATGCCGGTCGCGCGCTGGCTCAAGGCTGATGAGCGCCTGGCCGAGGCGATCAAGGAGATCGAGCGGGATATCGACAATAACAAGACGCTGAACGTTGAAAGGGCCCTGGCAGAAACCCAGTATGAAATATTAATCGGCACTATCGCCCAGTTCAAAGCCAATCTCGAAACATATGCCATTCTACAGGACGAAAGAATCAGAATCAGAAACGAAATCGCCCGCAAGAATACCCAGAACGGCGTAAACTGCAAGCTTGCCAGGATATCGATGCTCAAGCAACGCGGCGATCTGCTCAGAAGAATCATCAGGGAACTGAATCCCGATATGATGACCCCGGAAGAGTTCAAGGAGGCGGTAGAGAAAAGAAAGGTCGCCAAAATCAAGCCAGGCCAAAGAAAGAAATTGAGTCGTGACGACTATTACGACGACGACTATTCAGAACTCTTCGGCAGTCCGACAAACAGCAACTACGGTTCTAAAAAAGGTCTTTCTATAACCATCCTGAGCTCTGAAGAATTAGCTCAGCTCAAATCACAGATTCAGAGCACCGAACTCGAAATATTTGAACTCAAAAGCGAGATAGCCGAAAGCAACGGGGAACTGCTGGCTATCGAAATGCCTCTCGAAGTAGCCGGATACTTCAGAAAGATCTAACATCCGGTGCCGGTTCAGCCGGTATCAAGCAGGGTGCCCTAAACATAAATGCAGCTTGGCTGTGGCTATCTGAGCTCAAGGCTCATGAGACAAAGAGGCCAACGGTGCGGCTGACTCAAAAAATCGTCGAGATTGTTAGCCCGAAAGGGCACTGTTATTGACTCTTGTCGAACATACCCTGCTTATTTTGTTTTCCGGGCGGAGAAATCCGCCCGGGATTCGATTTTCCGGTGACTGGCTTAAATCTTCAGTCTTCGAGAGGTTCCGAGGGCGGGAACGTCGATGCGGTTGCAAGTCTGTGAACGCTTTTTGAAAATTCAGGCGGGCGAAGCGCCGGTGTTAATATGATCCCATAAAGAAATCAGTCATAGATGCCGATATATTGAGTGTGGACAGGGGAAAGTGTCAAAATTCAGGTCACAGAAGACGCCATGGAGATAAACTATGTACTCATCTGTCGTGAACGGCATGGCCTCTACGAGCAAGATCGCCAGCGTCAGTCAGAAAGGCGCATCGCAGAATTCACAGAATCTGTTTGCCGTGGAATTGGCCGAAGCTCTTAAATCGGCTGCTAATAGTGCCTCTGAAGGTGTAATACAGGCTTCAGAAGGCACCAGGAAACTATCGCCGGTCGATGCAGCGGTTCAGGGCGATCTCAAAACTGCATTCGGAATTGAACCCCACCGGCCCGGTGACCCTCTGCAGCCCCTCGTTAAGTCGATGTGGGCGCTTCAGGACCTCGATAATAATGGAATTATCAGTGGGTCTGAAATGGAAACCAATCTTGCTGCTGCGTCTGATATATTTCAGAAACACCTGAGCAGGTTTATCCGCAGCGAGAACGTCTCTACCCAGCCGCCGATAGAACTTAGCATCGCTTCTGATGGCAGGGTCAGAGTCCAGAACGATCACCCCGATAAAGAAAAGATCGAAAAACACATCAACGGTAATTCTGAATTACGCAATCTCTATGTCGGAATAAGCAGTTCCAGAGATATGCTGGCCATGGCGGAAGAATCGATGAAGTTTCAAAAGCGCTATGCCGTCGATCCGCGGGCCGCCGTGGCTGAATTTGCCCATCTGTTCAGCGGCAATTACGGCTACAGAACAAAATTAACCATTGACGGCGAAAACTGGAATTATCAGACCAGCTCTTCATTTACTGTTTGAGCCGCTGTGTTGACGACGGAACAGGATGTAAAGCAGATAACAGCAGGGTAATAGCAGGGTGCTGATGAAGTTTCCGGCAACCGCCTGCATGATTTCGGCCTGAACCATGCCCTGAGAAAAACGTATTACCCATAGAATCAGCATAGACGCAAGCAATGCCACGGCCAGACGTTTCTGGTTGAGACCTCGGCCAATGCTGTTGCCGGCTTCAACCGAATCTGCCGGGTCAGAGATGGCTTGTTTTTCAGGCACCTGACACAGAATCCCTGCAACTGTTGCGGCCAGACCCTGTCTGAAGATCAGCGGCACGAGAGTCAGCACCAGCCAGGCAGCCTGCCAGCCGCCCAGATAATCGGGTACAACCCGATGTGTGAGCGAGAAGGCGAACAGCGCAAGTTTGCAGACCCAGGCCACCGGATACCACAGCAGAAATGCCGGCAGCCATGGCAGCGCCGCCGTGAGGTTTTCGCGAAAGAAAGCGGTGCTGATAACGACATTTATTTCCATGAGCATGAAAAATACTGCGAAGATGCCAAGATGACGCCTGGAAGGCACGAAACCTGCTGATATTCCGAGGCTGAAAGAGACAAGTATGGCCGCCGGCAGCGGCATCTGCAGAAGCGGGTGTGCGTGACCTGAGAGCAGCATAAGCCATAGAGACAGGGCAAAGCCCCAGGCGTAGATGCTTCTTTCCCCGGAGGGGGTGCCGGCAGCAAGGCCGGTTGCCAGAGCGAAAAGCACTGCCATGGCAAAAAGCGCCAGGCACGCAGCTGTCAGCCATGGAGATAATTGTCGGCCTGAAATGACTCCGGTAATGGCCGCCATCAGTATGGGGTCATACTGTTCGGTGAAGTGGTCAGACAGCCACGAAACGAGCACTTCCCGGGGCGGAATCAGTCGGGCGAAGTCGCCGATAACATCGGCGGCCGGAAATATCTGGTCGAAACCTCCGACGAACCCTCTTGTTGGTAGTTTTGCGGGTATGCGTGCCGAAAGCTGCGATCCCAGAATAATCACCCCATCAGTCGGATCACCCGCATCGGCCATATATTCGAGAGATGGCGGGCCGCCGTCAGAATGACCAATGGCAAAAACCCGGGCCGGTTGGCCGCTGCTGCATTCGTAAGCACTTCTGATCGCAGCGATCTCCTCGCTGCGCAGGCGCAGACCATCATCGGTCGAGAGAATCGTGCTGTCGATCAGCAGGCTGTCAACATTTTGCAGCGCCAGGGTCAGTGCAATCGGCAGAAATACTTCCTTGTGTGAATTTGTGCCATGTGAAAAAACAGCGAGCGTTCGCGGGCACTTGCTGCCAGCATTTTTAAAGTGCAGTAATCTGGCTGAATCGTTGCTGCCTGCAGCTGAAATGGCCTGGTAATCAAACTGCCGCTGAACCAGGAAGGCGACCATAATGACGACCAGAAAACAGACAAACAGAGCCAGACGGGTTTTCATTCAGTTTCAGCCTTTGATTCATTGGCAAAACCATTGCGATTGGTCATCAGACCGTCATAAAAGCATAACATGTCCAGATAAAGCTGTCACTTTGCCGAGTGGTGCCGTTCCAACAGATAAAGACAAATGCAAAATAGTTTTTTGCTGATGAACGACCAGCGTGATTTTCAATGCATTTATTCCGGTTTCAGCAGCAAAGTCGGCATGGTATCGCTGATTGCGTCATTCTTGTAGTTTGCGTAAAAATTGGGGTTAGAAAAAATTGAGTGGACTTTTGACTTTAATTGACTAAATTTAGGTTAATAAAATATAAAAATTATTCTGGATCTTGAGGATACAAACCCTCTAAAACGGCTTTGTGAGCCATTTCTGCAGATTTTATGCAGGAGCTTGTTCGTCATGTTCAAGACCTTTGTTCTGTCTCATAAGTCTGAAGGTCGCTCTAATAAGGCAAATCAGGAGGGAGAACATGAGGAAATTCATCAAAATTGCTTGTCTTCTGGTTCTTTTGGGTTGTTACCTGTCAATTCCGGGTTGCTGGTTGCATCGTGTTGGCGACAGTGAGGCCGTGCCGGCAGCAGGAGCCATAAAAGTTTCTGCTGTTGCCAGTGCCGGATCGGGAACTTTTGCATCAGCCTCCATGAAGGGGGCGATCAGCCCGGAACTCAGGAGCGAAACTGCGGGAAAATTCTCGGCTCGAATTAAGGTCGGTGCGGCCCGGCCAAGAATGTTCAGCCTTGACCTTTCTGAAGATTTGAAGAACCTTAAGCTTGATGCAGTCGTTGATGCTCTTGGTGCCGGCAAACAACAGCTGACTATTGAAATCGTCGCTTCCGAAGCAGTAAACGCCGATCCGGTTCTGAAAACAATTGCGACGGCAACGGTTGCAGTGGGCCAGACCAACGAAAACGACATCAAAAATGCTCCGATCGACTTCAATACAACTGCAAGGGCAATTTCTTACGAGTCCTGGGGTGAAAATAGCACTAGAAGCATAGATGATTTCAATCCTGCTCCTGCATCGATCACCGCTCTGGCGGCCACGATCGAAAGCGCCCTCGGAACCTCGATCGACGGCAGTAAAACCCTCGCTGATCCGGTTATACAGGCCGAAGCTGACCGGGTGGCTGAAACGACGGCTGCGGTCCCCGCAGTTCCGGCACTCACACTCGTAGCGATCAGCCTGAACCCGGTATCGGCGTCTGTGGTTCCAAATGCCGTTTTCAATCTTGCAGATGTCGTTATAACCGCGACTTACTCAGATAATTCAACAAAAACGGTCAGTGGCATCTGGTCGATCAAATCAGGCGGCGGAACCCTGAGTGAATTGAGTTTCACAGCACCGGCAGCTGATGGCCAGTCGGTTCTGGGTTGTAATTACCAGGAAGGTGAAATAAACGCTGCAGCTGATTTCACGATTGCAGTGATTACCCCGGCCGGTTCTGGAACTCTGACCGGCACCATCAAGGATGCCGTTACCCAGAGTCCGCTGGCAGGAGCAGCAATCAAGGTCTATGATGTTGCAAACAATCTGTCTGCAAATGTTGTTTCCGATTCAGGCGGTAATTACTCAATTTCATTGACCGCGCAGTCTGGCTACCGTGTTGAATTTTCGAAAGACGGCTATCTGCCGGCAACCTATGAAAATGTCACTATTGAAGCCAATATTAACAAAATTCTTGAAAACATCATGCAGATCGACCTTCAACACGCCGGTGCCGGTAACGCCAGCGGAATCATAACCGATGCAACGACTGGTTCTGGAGTCGATAGTGCGAACATGAGCCTTAGAAAAGGAATCAATGCGGTCAGCGGCACCATCGAAGCAACCACCACGACCGGTTCATCGGGGAATTATCAGATAACCGGTCTGGAAGCCGGTTTGTATACGGCCGAGGTTGTCAAAACGGGTTATATTACCGGTCATTTCTCGATAACCGTTATCGGCGGCCAGACGACCGGAAATCAGAATACATCGATATCGCCCTCGCTCCTGACCGGAGCCGGCTTCAGAGTTCAGGTGACCTGGGGTGCAACCCCATCTGATGTTGATTCTTATCTTACCGGCCCGACTCCTGATGGCGGCAGGTTCGATGTTCACATGGGAGGCGATTACTATTTTCAGAGTGAAATGCTCGTCGAGCATGATGTTGATGACACCTATATGTATGGACCTGAAACAATTACGGTCATAAGGCAGCTCGAAGGGGTCTATCGTTATACAGTTCGTAACTTCAGTATGAATTCAATAAATGGTCTCGCCGAGTCAGGCGCTAAAGTCACTCTCTATCAGGGTGATGCAATCAAAGCCATATTCAATGTTCCGAACAGCCCGGGTTACTGGTGGACAGTTTTTGAACTGAACGGAACTACGCTGACTCCAGTAAACGTTATGTATGACAACCGTGGTGATCAGCTGCTCAGCTATAAATAAAAATTGACTGACCGGTCATCATTTAGAAAAAATGAATATCGCAGGCGGCTTCTGCCATACGGGCAGGAGTCGCTTTTTTTATTCCTGCCGGCAGTCTTCGGGAGGCACATTTGCAGATTGCTTCGCTGTTTATGGGTAGCTGCCAGAAGATTCCGGGAGATTATCCGGCAGAAAACGCCTATAAAATGGCTGACCCCGCAGTGTAGCGGGGTCAGGGTTTTTTATAACTGGTTGAAAATTACTTTTTTGAGCGGGGCATGGCGGCGCGCACACGCTTCA
>CAYYUI010000010.1:0-106628 GCA_964474705.1 uncultured bacterium | reverse complement strand
CCACCCACATGTTCAATTTCGCCTGCGATATCGATGTTTATGACTGGTGGGCATCAATTATGGCCGGTCATAACCCGAAGCGCGAATTCAGTCGTCGCTACCATTGCGCTTTTATCGGGCGCAAGCACAATCGGCCCTACAAATACTCGCATGATCAGCTGTACGCAAAATGGGGCGACCGCATCGTTCACAGCCAGCCGATGAATCCGATTGAATATGATGTTATGGGCCACTGGGGCTATCTGGCGCGTTCGGCCAATCTAGATGAGCTGAAGAAAGTCATCCGCGACATAACCTGGGAGGCCTGATGAACAGGGAATACCGAACGATCCCCAGCAAAGTGCTCGGTCGCCAGATGGAAATGCTTGTCTATGGTACCGGGGGAAAACCGCTGGTTGTTTTTCCATCGCAGGAAGGCAGATTTTTCGATTATGAGAATTTTGGCATGATCGACGTGCTCGCTCCCTACATTCAGAGCGGCAAACTGCACGTTTATTGCATCGACAGCATCGATCACGAGAGCTGGTTTGCCCGCATCAACCCGGTTGAGCGGGTGCAGCGTGCCAATGATTATGACCGGGCTGTAAAAGAAGACATCGTCAGTCATATTCTCAGAGATGGCCATGATGGTGCCGGTATAATTGCGCATGGCTGCAGTTTTGGAGCCTTTCATACTGCCAACTTCGCTTTGCGCCACCCTGATGTCTTCGATTCAGGCATTGCTCTCAGCGGCTGTTACAACATCGAGTTCGCAATGCAGGGCTTTTACAGCAATGAAATGCATCTGCACAACCCGATGCGTTACAGCGCTGACCTTAAAGGCAAGGCAATCGTCGACTGTCTTAAAGACAACCTGCTGGTCGTATGCAGTGGCCAGGGAGCCTGGGAAGAATGGACAGGCGAAGCGATTCAGATGTGTAATAACCTCAGTGCCGCAGGAGTTCCAGTGCTTCTCGATCTGTGGGGTTACGACGTCAATCATGACTGGCCGTGGTGGAAAAAGATGATCGTGTATTTTCTCGATAAATTCGATCGCTCGGGTTTTCTGACCTCGCATCATTGCATGACTGCCACCCAAAGTCGTCAATTTCTGCATAATTTTCACTCAATCTGACAGCATAAGCCAGGAATCAAAGCCATGGATCGGAAGCCAAACCAGAAAATGATGCCCGCCAGTCGGGTACTGAATCTTCCCCCCTATATTTTCAAGGAAATAGATGACCGTAAAAATGAACTGAAAAGACGCGGCGTGGAACTGCTCAATTTCGGTATTGGCGACCCTGACCTGCCGACGCCGGAATTCGTCGTCGAAGAGCTCTGCAGCAAGGCCCGCCTCAACGATAATCAGAAATATCCTTCCTACAACGGCAGTTCTGCCTTCAGAAAGGCTGTCTGCGATTATATGCGGGCAAGATTTTCTCTCGATCTTAATCCTGAAACGCAGGCTACATCGGTAATTGGCACCAAAGAAGGGCTGGCGCATTTTTCCTGGGCTTATCTCGAGTCCGGCGATATCGCACTGGTGCCTGATCCATCTTTTCCGGTTTACGCGAATTCAGCCAGATTTGCCGGTGCTGAAGTCTATCTGATGCCGCTGCTCGAAAAGAACAATTTCGTTCCCGATGTCGATCAGATTCCGGCTGAGGTTGCTGCCAGAAGCAAGGTGATGTTTCTCAACTATCCGAACAATCCTACCGGCGCAGTGGCAACCAGGGCGCAGATGCAGAAAATCATCGACTGGGCCGTTGCCAGGCAGATCATTGTCGTGTCGGATGCTGCTTATGCTGAACTCGTCTACGACCCGGCCGCCCGTTACAGTGTTCTTAGCCTGCCCGGTGCCGACAAGGTGGTCATCGAATACCATTCATTCAGCAAAACTTTCAATATGACCGGCTGGCGTCTTGGTTTTGCGGTTGGCAATCCCGATCTGGTTGCAGGCCTGGTAAAGCTCAAGACCAACATCGATTCAGGCGTTTTTGACGCGATTCAGCTGGCCGGAATCAAAGCTCTGCAGCAGCTGGCAGACTGTTCGGACAATCTGATGCAGATTTACCGCGAACGGCGCGATCGACTGGTGCAGGTTCTTGACCAGGCAGGTTTCAGCTGTTTTCTGCCCGCCGGCGCTTTTTATCTGATGGTAAGGTGTCCGGCCGGCATCGATTCGATGCAGTTAACCATCGATCTGATGGAAAAATGCGGGGTTATAACCACACCAGGATCTGGTTTCGGAGCGCATGGCGAGGGCTACGTCAGATTTGCACTGACTCAGCCGGTCGAAATTGTGAACAGGCTGTCAGAACGTCTGCCGGCATTGAAATACCAGTAAGAGGAATCAACGATGAGCAACGAAAAATTTGCCGACGCATATTTCAAATGGGGAGCCGGCTTCATTATCCGGCGGCGGCGACTGCTTTTTCTGTTGCTCGTGATTATCTCTGTCGGCGGCCTGATTTTTTCCCGTAATATCAGCCTCGATAACAGCCTTGAACTGTGGTTTCTCGAAGGAGATCCGGCGCTCACCGCCTACAACGAATTCAAAACGAAGTATGGTAACGATGAAGTCATTCTTGCCATGGTCGACTGCACAAAAGACGGCTTGTTTTCACCGGCAATGCTTTCGGCAATCTACAAGGCTTCAAAAGAAATTGAAGATGATACCCGCAATTTCAAGCGGGTTCTCAGCGTCGGTCTGTCGCCTTATATCGGGCTTAACGGCAATGATCTGACCATTGAAGATCTTATGAGTGGCCCGGTCAATACCCTTGAAGAAGCGGAAGCGATAAAGCGGCGATTCATGGATGACCCGTTCAAACAGCGAATACTTCAGAACGCCAGTTCCACCTGGGCAATTATCATCGCTGAGCCGGTTGCCACGCCTGATATGGACGTAAGGCGGCCCGAAATCATTGAAGCGATGCGCAGCCGACTGACCGGCTTCAGCTATCGTCTTGCCGGCATGGGTGTCATGTATAACGAACTCAATCGTCTCAGCGTCCAGGACGGGGTAGTGTTCAACGCGGTCGCTTATGTTGCCATCGCTGCGATGGTCTTTATTCTCTATCGGTCATGGGTTTTTCTGTTTATGGCGCTGGGAGCGATGTTTTTCAGCGGCCTGGGTTTTCTTGGTTTTTACGGGCTGTTCGGGCAGAACTTCAATATGGTTACCATCGTTCTGCCGACGCTGATGATGATTCTGTCAGTATCTGACGTTGCCTATGCCTATAACAATTATTGTTACAATTCGGCTCATGTGAAGAAGAACCGTGAAGAAGGTCTTGAACACGTGTTCTATGAAGTGCTTTCTCCCTGCCTTTTCACATCTTTGACCAACTCCGCCGGTTTTCTCGCTCTGGTAACCAGCCCTTTGCACGTGCTCAGGGTGTTCGGCCTTTTCGCAGCCTTTGCCTGTATGGCCGAATATGTCGTTTCGATGATCGTCTCAGCTTTTCTTCTCGGTCAGATCGATCTCAAGGAAGAACTTCAGATCAGAAGACCGTTCGAAGGCCTGGTTAACTGGTGGATGCCGCGCATGCCGCGCTATTACGTTCATATTCTTGTCGTGACTGCCATTTTGAGTGTTGTGTCTGTTTATGGCATCGCGAAACTGCAGGTCGACACCTATTCCATGGGCTTTCTGCACGAACAGAATCCGATCAGAGTCGACAGCGATGTTGTTGAAGCCACCTATGGCAATTATCTGCCTCTCGAAGTTCGTCTGCTGACCGGCGAAAAGGAAGGCGTCAAGAAGGTTGAATTTCTCAGGCGTCTCAACCAGACTATCAATGATCTGGTCGCGTTGCCCAGGGTCGAAAAGCCCGCTTCAATCCTGGATGTTCTGAAAAAAATGAACCAGGTCATGAGCAATGGCCCGGTCGAAGAAACTTATGTCGTCCCGGCCAGCGACGAAGCGGTAAGTCAGTTGCTGATGCTCTATGAGTCAGATCCCGATAATGATCTTGCCTATATGACCGATAATCCAGACTATTCTGAAGCGCGCTTGACGGTAAGGGTGCCGATGATCAGCGCTGCCGGTTTGTACGAATTCGAACAACAGGCCAGCCGCATTCTTGAGAAAAACTTCGCCGGCACGAAAATCACCTGGAAGTTTGGCGGCTATGTTCCCCTTTATGCCCGCATCATCAGTTACGTCACCTGGAGCCAGATCAGCAGTTTCGTAACTGCTTTCTTTTTCGTTTTCGGGGCAATATTCATTCTCTTCAGGCGCCTGAAGGCAATGGTGCTGATAATTCTGCCCAATATATTTCCGATCATTTTTACCCTTGGCTTTATGGGCGTTACCGGCCTGAAACTCGATATCGCCACGGTCACCATCGCGGCGATTGCCATGGGTATCGTTGTTGACGATTCAATTCATGCCCTCTACCTGTTCTATGATCCGTCACGATCGAAATTTGCGCCGGTTGAAGCCGTCGTAGATGGAATAAGAGAGGCCGGACCGGCAATCGTATCGACTTCGCTCATCTATTCGATCGGTTTTCTGTTCATGGTATTTGCCAGCATCAAATCGGTGATTTATTTCGGCCTGCTGCTGTCGCTCACCATAATTGTCGCACTGTTCTGCGAGCTGACGATCATGCCGGCTCAGGTCTGTCTGCTGCATCGCTTTCTCTCGTCCGATTTCGCAAAATCCAGGGCTGAATCCTCTGATGATGCTGCCGTTGATTAAAGCATGGACATTTTCCGCTGATCAGTTATAATATTGTTATATCAATCTGCCGGAGGATGCGAGGATGGCCCTAACTTTGACCTGTCCTTCATGTGGCAATCAGATCACTCAGATCACCAGATCGCCGCAGATTGTGGTCTGTACAGCCTGCAATACGACAAATTTTCTGCAGAACGGCAAGCTCGAAGATGTCGGTAAGTCGGCTGTGCTGACTGATATTCCCAGTATTTTTACCATCGGTAGAACCTTTCGCCATAAAGACTGGCGTTTTACACCGGTTGGCCGTGTCAGATACGATTACGGCGACGGATGGTGGGATGAATGGTTCGTCAGAAGTGATAACGGCAAAGAAGGCTGGGTTTCAGTCGACGAGGGTGAAATAGCTGTCGAAACCCTTGTTCAGGAAAACCTGAATGTTCCGCCTTTTGAAAAGCTTACCGTTGGTGGCATTCTGGTTATCAACCGTATCCGTATGACTGTAATTGAAAAGAACACCTGCACGATGATCGGCGCCCAGGGTGAGCTGCCTTTTCGTGTCGTTCCCGGTGAAACTTACGGTTATGTCGATCTGCTCGGCCCCAAACGTGCTTCGTTTACCATCGAATATCAGACCGGTGGCATAGAATGCTACAGGGGTGTCTGGGTAGACCCGTTCGATATTCAGGAGGTTTGATCATGGCTCAGACTCCTGCAAATCCGACTTTCAAAGCTCTCAAATGCACGCAGTGCGGCGGTTCTATCGAACTGCGCGGCGGGCATAATGTTAAATCAATTGTCTGCAGATATTGCGGTTCGTGTCTCGATACCAAGCATGAATTTCAGCTTCTCTACAAATTCGTTAACAACAAACGGCCGTTCATGCCAATCAAGATCGGTGCCTCGGGCAAGCTCAAAGGAGTTCTGTTCACCGTCATCGGGGTGCTGCAATACGAAGAACGTGAAGAAGGTGAGGTATATCATTGGCTTGAATACCTGATGTTCTCACCGACACACGGTTATGTTTATCTGTGCTACGAAGACGGTCACTGGGTGCTTGTTCATGAGGTAAAAGACCTGCCTGAGACCCCGGTAGAGCTTTTCAGCCCCCGCAAGACCAAATTCAAGGTGCGTGACCGCGAATTTAAAGTATTTGAGAGTTCCGGAGCCCAGATTTCTTATGTCGAGGGCGAATTGACCTGGCAGGCAAAGCAGGGCGAAAAGATCATGTATCTCGATGCGGTCAGCCCGCCGTGCATGTATTCGATCGAACAGCGCGGTTCAGAACAGGAATTCTTCTGGGGCGAATATATCACCACCTCTGAAATCAGCGAAGTTTTCAAAATCGAGAACATCGAGCCTTCAACGGTTTTTTCCTGCCAACCGATGCTGGTGCACCCGCTGTTTGAGGCCTTCTCAAAAGGAGCGCTTCTTGCATCAGCTCTGGCATTCGTTCTTTACTTTCTGATTTCTAACAACGGCTCGGTTGTTTTTCAGCACCGCTTTGGTAATCAGCTTTTTGCCGACGGTGAGACCTCAAAAGAATTCAAGGTCGATACCCCCGGTTCGCTCTACGGCATCTCGGTTGAAACACCAAATCTCAAGAATGCCTGGTCTTTCTTCGATGTCAGGGTAGTCGACCGTGATGAGACCAATCAGTTGTTCACCATGCCGACCGCCCTCTCTTTCTATGAAGGTTATGAAGAGGGCGAATACTGGTCTGAAGGTGAAACCGAGGTTGTTTCTTATTTCCGGATTCCTGAAACCGGCGACTTCAAGCTCGCCGTCGATGGCGAAGGTGGTACCGGTGAGGACCCGACTCCGAATTTCTCTCTTGGTAATGTTAATGTTACAATTCGCAAGGGTGTCAGACTTGGGCATTACACTTTGACCTGGTTTATACTTTGTCTGCTGCTTGCAGCACCATATGCCATAAAGTATCTGCGTTTCGAACAGGCTAGATGGCATTCTGACGATGATGATGAGGATGATGACTGATGAATAAAATGGTATTGATGTTTGCCGGAGTGTTCAGTCTGGTGACGGTTCTGGCCATTGCCACCGATTTTATGCGGCCGGAAGGCTATTCCACGACCCCGACGGTCAGAAAAGAAAAGAATATTCGCGAGCGCAGCGTCCATATTGGAGGTGGGCATCGCGGGTTCATGCATGGCAAGTAATTTTCGAGGCCCGCATTTCGTGGCCTGACAAATAATACAACTGGAGCAGAAAAACATGGGAAACAATATTGCAGAACTTTCAGCCGGACCGATTCTTTCAACCATCGTTTATTCGGTGATCGGCCTGGTCATTTACATGGTAGCATTCTGGCTTATCTGCAAAATATCACCATTTTCGGTGCGCAAGGAAATCGAAATCGATCAGAACACCTCGCTTGGTATAATAATCGGTTCAGTTATGATCGGTCTCTCGATCATCATTGCCTCTTCAATGCACTGAAGATTTTGCCCCGTCTGTTTTCGCAGGATTGCAGACTGCCGCTTTCATCGGGTATGGTCATTATATGTTGGGTTTTCGGCCGTCACGAAAATCTGAAAGGTTACAGCATTGCAGGTATTTCTATTAACAGCGGTTTTTCTGATCGCCGTCTGCGGTCTTGTTTACCAGTTGCTTGCAGGAACGATCTCAAGTTATCTTGTCGGTGACTCAGTTTACCAGTTTTCTCTGGTAATCGGTCTTTTCATGAGTTCGATGGGGTTGGGTTCCTTTTTGTCGCGCTTCATCAACGACCGTCTGCATGACTGGTTCGTTTTTGTCGAGATTCTGACCGGTATTGCCGGCGGCATGAGTTCGATCGTCCTTTTCGTGGCTTTTGCGAAGATCGACAATTACACGCCATTTCTGCTGCTGGTTTCTGTGACTATCGGCACGTTGATCGGTCTTGAACTGCCGATAATCCTGCGAATAGTCAAGGAACACAACACTCTGAAAATAGTCGTTTCGAACGTAATGACGGCTGACTATGCCGGCGCTCTTTTTGCTTCACTGCTTTTCCCGCTGGTTCTGGTGCCGCAGCTCGGTCTGGTAAGAACCAGCCTGATGTTCGGCATCATGAATGTGGCTGTGGCCACCATGGCGATTCATGTTTTTCGCGAGCGACTGCACGCACGCAAAAATCTGCTGATTCTCGCTGTCACAGGCATGCTGCTGCTTGGCACCTGTTTCGCTTATGCCGACCGCCTGTCGAGCTATGCTGAAGACACGCTTTACAAAGACGACATCATCTACTCCGCCAATTCCCCTTATCAGAGAGTTGTGGTTACCCGAACCCGCAACGATGTGCGCATGTTTATAAACGGCAGCATTCAGTTCAGCAGTCAGGATGAATACCGTTACCACGAAGCGCTTGTCATGCCGGCCATGTCATCGGCACATTCGCGGCGCAATGTTCTGGTGATTGGCGGTGGCGATGGTCTGGCCGCCCGCGAAATCTACAAATATGCCGATGTTGAACGTCTGACCATCGTTGATATTGACCGGGCCATCACCGGTTTTGCCCGTGACAATCAATTGATGCGCGAGCTGAACAAGGACTCGATGCGTGACCCCAGAACCCTTATCGTTAACGACGATGCCTGGAAATATCTGGAAAAGGCAAATGAAATCTATGACGTGATCATCATCGATCTTCCCGATCCTGACGACCTGTCGTTGAGCCGACTGTACTCCAAGACTTTTTATCGTCTGCTGGCCCAAAAACTTGCCAGAGGCGGAAAAATCGTCACTCAGGCCACTTCGCCACTCTATTCTCACAAGGCGTTCTGGTGTATTTACAACACCATGGCGGAAGTAGAAAACCCTCTTTACAAGGCCGAAAATGCTTCTGAAACAATTTGTCTGCAGCCACACGCATATCATTGCTATGTTCCGTCATTTGGCAACTGGGGGTTCGTCATGGCTGCCAACACACCTCTCGACTGGCAGAAAATTGTGATTAACGTACCCGGAAAATTCATCACTACAGAACATCTCAAGGTGATGAATCAGTTCCCTCCCGATATCGCCCATGTCGAGACCGGGGTCAATTCTATCGACACACACGCCGTAAGAACCTATTACGAAGAAGGCTGGGATAAATGGTCATTATAAAGGCCGGGGCTATATGAATACACCTGATTCGATACATATCATCGCTGATTTCAGTGGTTGCCGGCCAGATATGCTTGAATTCAGCAGGCAGGGTGAAGAAATACTCAAGCAGACTGTCGAAAAGAGCGGCCTGCGTTGCGTGCTGATCAAATCGCATCAGTTCGAACCTGCCGGTTACACTGCCGCAGCTCTGTTGACCGAATCTCACATAACTCTGCATACCTGGCCTGAATTTGGCGCTGTGCAGATCGACATTTTTACCTGCGGCAGCCATGATCGGGCCAGAACTGCTTTTGCAGAACTGAAGAAGCTGTTTCAACCTGCGAAGACCGTCGAGAAGATACTCTATCGACGCCTGAGCAGCATGGCTGAAGTTTGAGCCCAGCGGCTTTTTACAGGTTGCATTTTTGCAGGAAAAAACATAAGCTGTACTCTTCTGAACTTTACGGAGGATGTCATGAGGAAGTGGGAAAACTATATTTACGGCTTTGCCGGAGCCGCTCTCGGCTCTCTGGGTATTCTTTTTCTCATTCTTGGAGCTGGATGTCTGTTGGGTTCCTTTGCGGCTTTTGTCGTCGCTATCAAAAAAAAGACAGGTTTCCAGCTTTTCTGAACTAAGCAAACAGGCTGAATGCTAGAATTATCTGATATTTTTCTTATGCTTCCGGGCTATTATGTTTTTCTCGGGGGCATCT
Organism: uncultured bacterium; assembly: GCA_964474705.1. Taxonomy (GTDB): domain Bacteria; phylum Muiribacteriota; class Ozemobacteria; order Ozemobacterales; family Ozemobacteraceae; genus Rifleibacterium. Next base: position 97,160 of record CAYYUI010000010.1, on the reverse strand, counting down.
GTTTCATAACCCTGGGGGCAGTCCTGAACACCAGAGCTCCCGGTATTCGTGAGCGCATGAAGATGGGCTGGCTGATTGCGGCAGTAGTTGCCCTCGGGCTGGCGCGAATTTTTATGGCCTTTTCCACGCTGCTCCCAGATAGAATATTTTATCTGTTTGAGGCAGTTTTAAGGGTCTTTGCTGCTCATTCCATGTTGGAATTCATTCGGCAGGTATTGCTGCCCAGGATTGGCCTGCTGCTGCATCTGCCGCTGTTTCTGGTTCTGATGACCATTTACGGTTTTTCTGGCGGTCGAGCCTCACTGGGTTTGATTATTGCAATCGGCGGCCTGAAACTGCTCACCTGTCTTGCCGGCATTAAGGCGGTGAGACAACTGCCGACCGAGAGTAGACGCCTGGGCATCGCGGCATTTATCATCGCTATTCCAACTCTCGTCGTTCAGGGATTTTCTCATTACATGGTTGCAGGGCTCAATGACAGCTACATAATGGTGAACGAGAAATGGCTGCCAAAATTCTATCTCGATCTTGTTTCACTGATTGCTGTGATGATACTGGTGCTTCTGGCCGGTATTTTAAGAGAAAGGGCTGCCAGAACTCATTTTCAAAGCAGTGTTGCTTTGTATATTCCGTCGGCAATCGCTACGGCAGTATTATTGACCACCGTTTTTGGTTTGCACCTCAGTCACCAGCTGGCGATTAACCAGAACAAAAATGCCATGTCGCAACTTGAAAAGTCGGTTGAAAATCTGAGCAAAATCATCGACCAGAGAATGGCTTTCGCTTCGACTTCTTCGGCCATTATGGGCTCCGCCCCAATCATGTCTACTTATCTGGCCAACCCCGATTCTGAAAATCTCATGCATTTGAACGGTTTTGTCGATACGTTTTCGGCTGCCAACCCAGGCGCTATCTGTTATGTTCTTGACTCTGCAGGTATTGTAAGGGCTTCTTCCGATCTTAAGCAGCTTTTTCTCAATAAGAACCTTGCCTTTCGCAGCTATTATAAAGAAGCAATGGCCGGTAGGCGTGGCCTTGAAATTGACATCGGGGTGCTTACCAATACTCTCGGTCTTTATTCCAGTTTTCCGATCAGGAAAGGACCTGGTGGCCCGGTTTTAGGAGTCTGTGCGGTCAAACGCAACCTCGATGACGTCGAGAATACGCTGAAGATGTTTCACCCGGCTATGATGCTTGACGCGTCGGGTACGGTCAATCTGGCCAGTTCCAAGTCCATGTTGCGTATGAAGCTGCCGGCTTTTCTCGAAATTGCTTCAGCTACACATTTATTGAAGGACCTTGGAATAGTGATCCCCGGCATCGATTCTGAGCGGATGCTGTGCGCTATCAGCAGTCTGGAAACCATGAAGTGCAGGATTGTGCTGATGAGGCACTCCGAGGTTAATTTCAGTCAGGCCTGGATTCTCTCGGTCATTCTACTGATCGTGATTATCTTTCTCGCTGTTTTGAACGGTTTCAGCAGATATCTTGAATCCATGCGCTCGATAGAGAATGCCCAGAAACGTTTCAAAACCCTCTTTGACAATGCCCCTGAAAGCATCTTTGTGGTTTCTCTTCCGACTTTGCGTATCGTCGAAGCCAACCAGAGCATGATTCAACAGTTTCTTCTCGCGCAATCACCCATTGGCATGAAATATTTCGACCTGATGCCAGAACCGAGAAAAATGCTTGCCAATTCCTGGCAAAGCGCCTCAAAACAGCTGTTCAAGCATCAACGTGATTTTCGTAAACAGAACGGTGAAGTGTTTGCTGCCGAAGTAACCGGTTCAATAATTGATTTCAATGGCGAACGGGCCCTGCTGATCATTCTTCACGATATCACTGCCCATTGCGAAGTCGAGAACAGACTGCGCGAAGCAAAAAATGCTGCAGAAGAGGCCAATTCCCTCAAAGCCAGGTTTTTTGCCAACGCCAGCCACGAAATACGTACGCCGATGACGGCAATAATCGGCCTGACTGAACTGGCTTCTGCTTCCTGCCAGGACGACCAGCAGAAAAGGCTGCTTGGGCTTATTCTAACTTCCGGCAAGGCAATGCTTAGCCTGTTGAACGACATTCTCGAACTAGCTCAGATCGAATCCGGAAAACTGGAATTTCACCCGGTTCAGTTCAATCTGCCGTTATTGCTTAATGATTTGATCGAAATCATCAGATTTCAGGCCGATAAAAAGTCGGTCCGGGCCGAACTGAAAATAGCAGGAGTGCTTCCTGAGATGGTTACTGCCGATCCTGACCGGATAAGGCAGATTCTCATGAACCTGCTGGCGAATGCGGTTCGCTATACCAGGCACGGGGTCATATGTCTGACTGCAAATGTCTCTGCGCCTGAAAACGGTCAGAGCTCAGTCGAGTTTACCGTTTCTGATACCGGCATGGGCATTTCGGAAGAAATGCAGCGTAACCTGTTCGGCGCATTCGTTTTCAATGATCCATATGTTAAATCTGAAACTCATAACGGGAATCTTGGCTTGTCAATCAGCAAGCAGCTGATTGACCTGATGGGCGGCAGCATTAAAGCTGAAAGTCAACCGGGAGAAGGTACGACCTTCAGGATTTCAATTCCGATCAAGATAAATGCTGCTGTTGAGGCCACGGTTCACGCAACTCCAGCTGAAAACTTTCAGCTGGTAAAAGGCGGCCGGCCTCTGCGTTTTCTGATTGCAGACGATAACGATATCAACCTTTTTCTTGCCAGTTCAATTATCGAAAGATTTCAGGGAGTTTCAACCTGTGTTAATGATGGTGTTGAAGCACTCGAAGCTCTCGGCAGGGAAAGCTTCGACGCCATACTCCTCGACATACAAATGCCGCGCCTGGATGGTATCGCCACCCTCAAAGAACTTAGAAAGACCGGTTCGACCATTCCTGTCGTCGCCGTAAGCGCTTTTGCCTCGGATCAGGAAAAGAATATAGCCCGGGAAGCCGGAGCAAATGGCTATCTCGCTAAACCATATTTCCCGGAAGATCTGCTTGGCGTTTTGAGGGATCTGCTTGGCGGTATTTCTGAAGCAGCAGTGGTCGAACCCGTTCGACAGAATGGTTCTGCTGCAGAAAGACAGAGCGGTTTCGAGCTAAAACAGATCAATCTCAACGAGCTTGAATTGAGGGTTCTGAAAAAGCCTGAAAACATCGTTCAGATCAACGACATCTATCAGAGGCGCTCCGGAATACTGGGCCTGGAGCTTGACGAGTGTCTGCATACCGGCGGTTTTGAGCATCTTCGCGAAACGGCACATTCAATCAAGGGACTGGCCGGAATGCTTGCCGCGAACGCCACTTTTGAACTTGCCAGGGAGATAGAATTCTTGAGTCGTGATGGCAAATTTGCCGATGCTGCGGCGCTTATTCCAGCTCTGAAAAAGCAATTACAGGATATTGCCGAAGACCTGGTCGTGTTGACCTCCGAAATCCAGAAAAAACTTGTTTAGATTCAGCCGCGCATCAGATTACAGCAGGCAGCGTTTTGGCGGCCGGGTGCAAAAAGTCCCTGTCGACGGCGGTTTTTCTTGCCCGAACCGCGACGGAACGCTTTCGAGAACCGGTTGCATCTATTGCAGTAATCGCAGTTTTTCACCATTTTATGTCGGGAATGGCAGTTCGATTGCTGAGCAGCTTCAGGCCGGCATAGCTTTCTATCGGCATCGTTATGGTTGTGATCGTTTTCTGGCCTATTTTCAGACTTATTCAGGAACCTGGGCACCGGCAGAGACTTTGAAAAACAGGTATCTCGAAGCTTTGCTGAACCCGGAAATCGAAGGTCTGGTAATAGCCACCAGGCCTGACTGTATTGATGAAACAACTGTCGAACTGCTTGCTGATCTCGGCAAAAGAACCTTCCTGAGAATCGAACTGGGAGTCGAGTCTTTCAATGACCGGGTTTTGCAGGCAGCTAATCGTTGCCATAATGTTGCTTCGACTTTTAAAGCCCTGCAGCTGCTGAAACATGCCGGCATTGAAACCTGCATTCATCTCATTTTCGGGCTGCCTGAAGAAGATGACCGCTGCCCGGAAAAGTCGGCGAATATTGTGTCGGAGACAGGCGCGGTTCTGGTTAAACTGCATCATCTGCAGGTTGTTGCCGGCACCACTCTTGCCGGAATGCTGGAGCGTCAGGAAATTTCGCTGCAACTGCACAGTCTGGATTCCTTTCTTGAAGTTGCTGCCCGTTTTGTGAGCCATCTTTCGCCGTCCATATATCTTGAACGTTTTATCAACCGGGTGCCGCCTGAATATCTGGTTGCACCCCGGTGGGGTGGTATCACCGAGGCGGGTTTTCAAGGTCAGCTCAACGAATTTCTCTGCCGTCATGGTTTGTATCAGGGCATAAAATTCGGCAGTGAATGATAAAATTCTGGCACAAATAAAAAAAACACACATGTTGCCTGGGTGGGCAAATTCTAAAACCCGCTTCAACAAAGTATAAATAAAATAGCAGAAAATGCCGAACTGCTGGTACAGCGTTTGCTAGTTTATTACTATGGATATCAACCCGGCTGGTGTATCAAGTATGCAGAAAACCACGTTGATTGCTCTCCTGATCGTAGTTTCGCTTTATTCAGGGCTTGCCTGGTCATGCCCTGGTTCACTGAGCCCGACTAATATTCTTCATGTTCTCGCTTCGTTGTATGCACCTTCAGATCCAGATCAGAATGATCGCTACATGACTTTTGGCCGCGAACATGTGAATACTGAGTCTCGATCGATTGCCCCACAGCAGCCTTATCTGAAGTGATTCTGGAGCTTGCAGTATTACCTCAACCAGCAGCTCTTTATATAAAAAAAGCCGCATTTTGCGGCCTTTTTTTTAGTGCTCTTATTATTCGATCTCTGCTTATTGAAGCCGGCAGAAACAAAAATAGAGTCTTTTTAATGCCTCGTCTTCTCTCAAAGCCTGTTAATGATTCTTCTGTGAGAGCATTATTTATTCAGTCATCATAAATAAAGCCCTGAGAAGGTTTACCTGATGCCGCCCCGGTCAATAATAAAAGCAACGGGTGATATGCGTTGGTTTGGCCCGATATCTTTCAGCAAGACCGCGATTCCAGAGAAGATAGTCGAGCCCCTGTGAAGAGACGGCGGTTCCAAGAGAAGAGAATTCTTCTCTTAGTAGTTCGACGGCATGAATACTGCAGGCACGCAATTCGATCTCTTCGCGGCAACCCGATTCGAGAGGCTGACCGGCGGCGATTGCTGATTCAAGTTCCGGGCTCAGGGTCAGCATTCCGTCTATTTTTAGAACATGCGGCACCAGATTATCGGCGAAAATCGTCAGATCGCCGATATCATCGAAGCGTCCGTAACTTTTTCCTGAAAAGGCTATGTGCAGGTCTGAAGCAGTTATTTGAGCCCGTTTCAGAATATAGACATTCTGGCCTTCATATTTGAATACATCGCGGTAAAAAGGCATCTGCAGCAGAATTTCTGCCAGAGCTGCCGCAGAGCCATCGGCCGTATCGATCAGACACCTGCAGCTTCCAGAAAAATCACGGTTCAGTAACTCTCCCAGGGCGTTCAGTGCAACTGCAAACAGATGCATCAATTCCAGGGCCTGGGTATTGTCCGGGGATTGCCGGAAAATGCTGCAGCATTCGCCAGCGTCGATCCTCTGTAAAAAGTCGGCAGAATAGCTGCCGCGCCGGCAAAAATCGTCTTTCAGCCGTGTTGAGATTGTAAAATACCCATTTTCGCAGTCTGGTTCAAGCTCAAGCATGCTGAACCAGCCGGAACCGAAATTGATGCAGTCGAGCACCAGGAAATATACCAGCATCGTCTCCGGGTCGTCACAGAAATGGCTCTCTTGATCCATAACCGGGGCAAGAGCAATTTCTACCGGCAATTCTGCAGCATAAGTCTTCAGACTTTCACGGTTGATTCTGACTGACTTCGCCAGATCGGCAACCCGGGCGCAGCTTTCTCTGATCGATGAAAAAAGTCGGTTTTGCATGAGGTTCTCCGCAACTCTAGATACTATAAACCAGATATTATTGATTCCGGCCGGCAAAGGCAAACCATTTTTTCAGCCAGGGGCAAACGCAAACCCTGTCTGTTCATATAATGACAGTTTGTGACCAGGTCATTTCGAGGAGTGAAGCGACCAATGACAAACATGCCTGTAAAACCCATGCCGGACATAATGAGGTTGGCGTTTGCCATGAATCGGGCAGAGAATGTTAAAACCAGACGGCTGGATTACAGGTATAATATTGGTAACCTGTGCAAAGTTTAAGGAGATTTCGCATGAAAAACCGCCTGTTTCTTTTGCTGATAGGCATGATGTTCTGCCAGTCCGCCTGGGCGGCAACTCCATTTGGAAGCGAGCCGGTCAAGGTCAGTGGTTCTGCCGGGTTTCTGAACCAGGCGTCGGCGGCAGCCATTATCAAAGCCGACAATAGCCTGATAAAACTGAGAGTCGGGGGCTACAACATCGCACACGCCCGCGGTGAAGAATCGGGTGGGTTGAACGAGATCGGCAAACCTTCAAAGCTGAAAGGCATTGCCCAGCTCGTTAAAAAGCATAAGCTCGATATTATCGGTTTTACCGAGATTTCCAAGGGTGACATGCGGGTGCTGTTCAGAAACCAGCCGAAATTCATTGCTGAGTATCTTGGGTTCAAGCATGTCTATGCTCAGAATTTTCGCCGTGGCCTGCTGGCCACTCAGGGCAACGCAATTGTCTCAAGATATCCGATCGTTTCACATCAAAACCACAAACTATATCTTTCCGACAGCAAACACGAACAGCGCAGTTGTCTCGAAGCAATCATCGATCTTGGCAAAGCCGGCAAAATAATGGTTCTGGTTGCGCATCTCAGTTTGATTGCCGAAGAATCAACACGACAGATCGAAGAAATCTGGAAAATTGTCGAAAAAAGCCCATATCCGGTAATTCTCTGCGGTGATTTCAATTCGCGGCCAAAGTCGGCACGAATTAAATGGCTGGCAGAAAGAATGCGTGACGCATCAGCCAATCTGAATACCACTTACAAGAATCTTCCGGATGTTAAGATAGACTATCTTTTCATCTATGGCCCATGGCGTTATGGCAGCAGCAGGGTTACCGGTTTCGATCTTGACTATTCCGACCATGGATTGCTGTATAACGACTTTTCTCTGCTGAAGAAAACCGAAGAAAAGTAGAATTTAAGCAGGTCTGTGATATAATGCGCCTCAGTTTTATACGAGGCGCATTTTTATGACCAGAGACCGGATTTTTGCCGACGTTATTCAAAAGCCCGCCGACTTTGTTTTTGACGAGCGGGTTGCTGCAGTTTTTCCCGATATGCTGCAACGTTCTATTCCTGGTTATCCGGCGATAATCAATATGATCGAAACTCTTACCGCCCGCTATGCCCAGCCCGGGTCGAACCTCTATGATCTCGGCTGTTCGCTGGGAGCAAGCTCTATGGCGATGCAGAAGGGTCTGCAGGTCGATGGCTGTAACATAGTCGGCATTGATAATTCCGAAGCGATGATTTCACGCTGCCGGAAAATTGAGCTCCGGCCAGCTGACCGTGCCCGCATGGAGTTCATCTGCGAAGATATCGCTCTGACCGATATACGAAATGCATCGGTTGTTGTCATGAATTTTACTCTTCAGTTTATCGAGCCGGCGCAAAGAAGCGCTCTGCTCAAAAAAATCTCGACCGGTATGCTGCCCGGCGGAATACTAGTTCTGTCAGAAAAGGTTGTTTTTGCTGACCAGCAGGTCAATAAGCTGCTGATCGACGTTTACCATGCTTTTAAACGCGCTAATGGCTACAGTGATCTCGAAATCAGCCAGAAGCGCAGCGCTCTGGAAAAGGTTCTGATACCTGAAACTATCGATGCTCACGAAAAGCGTCTTCTTGAAGCAGGTTTCAGCAGTGCCAGTGTCTGGTTTCAGTGCTTCAATTTCATGTCGATGCTGGCCATCAAATGAACTGCCCATTCGATTTCAGCGAATTTTTTCGCACTTTGCCTGAAAATGGTATGGAAAGCTGGCGGCAACACTTTCTGGATGTCATCGATCGCGCAGTTTCACGCCCGGATGGAAATTTCCCCCAATGGCTGGAAGCTCTGAAGATGATTCCTGAAATACCTTCAGGCCTTGTGGCTCTCGATCGCGATGCGGTCAGCGCTTTCCCGGCCGATGCTCTGACCCCTGAGCTGGCTGCCAGAGTTGAAGAGGGGCTTTTGCGGCTGTCGCCATGGCGCAAAGGTCCTTTCAGGCTGGGTGATGTTTTTATCGATGCCGAATGGCGCTGTGATATGAAATGGAACCGGGTGATCAGGCATCTTTCACCGCTCGCTGGCCGTCGGGTGCTCGATGTCGGCTGCGGTAACGGTTATTATCTGTTCAGGATGGCCGGGTGCGGCGCCAGAGCGGTTATTGGTATCGATACTTCACTGCTGTTCATGTCACAGTTTGCGGCGCTGCAGAGGTTTATCGGGCAGAAAAACGTTACTATGCTGCCTGTTGGTTTTGAAGACATGCCGGCCGATATGGAAGTTTTCGATACGGTCTTTGCGATGGGGGTGTTCTATCATCGCCGCTCACCTTTCGATTTTCTGAGAAGTCTGAAGGGTCTTTTAAAAAAGGGTGGCGAACTGGTGCTTGAGACTTTGATCATCGAAGGAGACCAGCGGCAGGTGCTTGTGCCTCCAGGGCGTTATGCGCGCATGAATAATGTCTGGTTCATTCCTTCGCCGGCCGCAATGATTCTCTGGCTGGAGAAGGCCGGATTCGCAGATGCCAGAATGGTTGATCGGTGTCGTACAACTGTCGAAGAGCAGCGTGCCACGAGATGGATGCCCGGCGATTCTTTTGCACGTTGTGTTTTGCCGGAAAATCCTGAATTGACAGTTGAGGGATTGCCGGCACCTGTGCGGGCGGTTTTTGTTGCCCGCTGCCCCTGATATGTACAACCCCCCTTGACAAAAGATGCTAAAATTGTCATAAGCAAAGAAGGAGCTAGTTGAATTTTCATCAATTTTTCTATGTTTGTAAAGGAGACCGGTAAGGTGAAAACTCAAAAACCAGAGAGAAAAATTTTGAGAAAAATGAAAAGAGAGTATGATGAATTTGGCGAGGAACCGAGAAAGTCCAAAATTAAAAAGCCAAAAAGAGGCCAGAAAATTTTTTTGATCGATGATGAAGAAGAATATCAGCAATAATTCTGTTCGTTGCCCCGAAAGGAAGTATTTTCAATGAAAACCAGGATTTTAACCGTCGCTATGGCAATGGGTCTGGCTTTTACGGTCTGTGATCCAGTTTCGGCTGCCATTTATTCCGGTATGATCAAAGTTACCCGTGATGCCAGTCGGCAGATCACTGCTGCGGTTCTTGAAACCAGCAACCGCGATGGTGCAGGAAATCCGGTTACCTACAATATCGTCATGGATGAGAATGGTCGCGCCATCGCCGAACAATATGAGTACAAAGATATTAAAATTGACGGAATGCTGACCGGCAAAGATATCAAGGCTGATACCTGGGAAGGCGTCCCTGACGGGCTTTCAGGGTCATCGGGCGGTTCTTCGGGATCTTCGGGTTCTTCAGGAGAGCCAGAACCTGAGCCAGAACCAGAACCAGTCGGTGACTCCGGCGATTCCGGCGATTCCGGCGACTCTGGTGACTCCGGCAACTCTGGCGATTCCGGTGACTCTGGTGACTCCGGCAACTCTGGCGATTCTGGTGACTCTGGCGATTCTGGTGACTCTGGCGATTCCGGTGACTCTGGTGACTCCGGCAACTCTGGCGATTCCGGCGATTCCGGTGACTCTGGCGACTCCGGTGACTCCGGTGACTCCGGCGACTCCGGTGACTCCGGTGACTCTGGTGACTCCGGCGATTCCGGTGACTCCGGCGACAACGATAAACCTTCTGATGACAGCAGTTCTTCAGATGATTCTTCTTCTGATTCCTGATCTGTCGCTGGTGTTCTAAAAACCGACCCCCGCCTGCGTGCGGGGGTTTTCTTTCGCGCAGAAATGGCCCGAAGCCGGGTCATTTTTTTTGCAGAAAGAAAGCATAGTTTGTGATAGCATTAACAAACAAGACAGCTGACCTATTCACAGCTTTGTTTGCAGCACTAAATGGCATGTATCAGGAGGGAAGGAAATGTACGACGCACCGAAACTCAATTTGAGCAAAAGCCTGGCAGAATTTGAACATGGAAAAACCTGCACCCCAGGTGGAGTTTTAGGCATCAGACGTCCTTACAATTTTGTCGAGGGCGAATATCCGATTTACTTTGAACATGGCAAGGGCGGTCGAATAACCGATATCGATGGTAACGAATATCTCGATTATCTCTGCGCTTATGGCCCGATTATCATCGGTCACCGCGAAGAAGAAGTCGATAACGCCGCTATCGAGCAGATACGCAACAAGGGTTTTTGTTTTTCCCTGACCCAGCCGATTCAGAATCAACTGGCAGTTAAGTTAAAAAAGCTGATCAAATGCGCAGAAATGACGGTTTTTGTTAAAACCGGCTCAGACGCTACCACTCTGGCTACCAGAGTGGCACGTGGCTACACCGGGCGCAACAAGATTATGCGCTGTGGCTATCATGGCTGGCACGACTGGTGTGTTGAAGTCAAGGGTGGCGTTCCGGCAAAGCTTTACGAAGATGTTTATGAATTTCATTACAACCATCTCGAACAGCTCGAAGAACTGATGAAACAGCACGGCGACCAGACGGCTGCCATCATCGTTACGCCAATTGGTCATCCACTCGCTGAACAGGTCGAATACCCGAAACCAGGCTTCCTTGAAGGAGTAAGAGCTCTGGCAGACAAATACGGCGCAGTCCTGATTTTCGACGAAATCAGATCTGGCTTCAGGGTTCATATCGGCGGTGCCCAGACCCTGTTCGGTGTCACTCCCGACCTTTCGACTTTCGGCAAGGCTATGGCGAACGGTTACCCGATCGGTGCCTGTGTTGGCCAGACCAGATTCATGAAAAAGATCGAGAAGGAAGTATTCATCTCTTCGACCTTCTTCCCCAACAGTCTTGAATTCGCCGCTGCTCTGAAGACTATCGAGATTCTCGAAAGAGATAAGGTTCTCGATGTCATCAAAAAGAAAGGTGAATGGTTCAACGCCGAACTCGGCAGAGTGCTTGCAAAGCATAAGGTTTCCACCGGTGCTTCGCCGGTGCCTCAGATGCCGTTCGTCACCTTCAACAAGGATGAATCAAAGAGCTATAAGGCAAAACGCGTTGACTTCTATACCCAGCTGATCAGACGTAAAGTTTTCCTGCAGCCTTATCATCATGGTTATATCGCTTACCGCCACACTGACGAAGATCTGAAATATACGATCAAAGCCATTGACGAAGCCCTGTCGTTCGTCGATGAGAAAAAATACTGAGGAAGATGCCCATGGAAAAACTTATCATCACTGCAGCCATCTGCGGCGCCGAAGTCACCAAAGAGCACAATCCCGCCGTTCCCTATACAATCGCCGAGCTCGTTCGTGAAGCTGAATCAGCTGTCAGCGCCGGCGCTTCGATCATTCACCTGCATGTCCGCGAAGACGACGGTAAGCCCACTCAAAGCCGTGAGCGCTTCAAAGCAGCCATCGAAGCTATTCAGGCCCGTTGCCCGAAGGCGATCGTTCAGCCATCTACCGGTGGCGCAGTCGGCATGTCGAACGAAGAACGTCTACAGCCTGTTGACCTGCGGCCGGAAATGGCCACTCTGGACTGTGGAACCGTAAACTTCGGTAACGACGATATTTTTGTCAATTCAGAGAATACGATCATCGCTTTCGGCAAAAAGATGCTTGAACTGGGCGTTAAACCGGAAGTGGAAGTGTTTGACAAGGGTATGATCGACACGGCGATCCGACTGCAGAAAAAGGGTTTCATCGCTGCCCCGATGCATTTTAATTTTGTGATGGGCGTCACGGGGGGTATCAGTGCATCGGTTCGTGATGTGGTTTACATGCAGGGCAGTCTGCCACCCGGCAGCACCTTCACCGTTTCCGGTGTCGGTCGTGCCCAGTTCCAGATGGCAGCAACCGCCATTCTGCTCGGTGGGCACGTGCGCGTCGGTTTCGAAGACAATACTTACCTGGCGAAAGGCGTTCTCGGAGCCTCCAATGGTGAAATGGTCGCCAAGGCTGTCAGAATCGCGAAAGAGCTCGGGCGAGAAATTGCGACTCCCGATGAAGCGAGGGCGATACTCGGGCTGAAAGCCCGTTGAAAATTCAGGAAAGGTTCAATTCAATGTTTGACAAGATTATCAGCAGAGATGATTTTGCCGCCCTGATCAAGGATGACATGGTGATCATGGTCGGCGGTTTTCTTGGATGCGGCACCCCTGAAACACTGATAGACATTATCGTTGCCAGCGGCAGGAAAAATCTTACCCTTATCGCCAACGACACGTCTTTCGTAGATCGCGGCGTCGGCAGACTGGTTGCTTCAAAACAGGCTGCCAGGGTTATCACTTCGCATATCGGCACCAACCCTGAAACGGGTAAGCAGATGGTCGAAGGCACTCTCAATGTCGAACTCGTTCCTCAGGGAACCCTTGCCGAGCGCGTCAGATGTGCCGGTGCCGGGCTGGGTGGTGTTTTGACTCCAACCGGAGTTGGTACGGTCGTTGAAGAAGGCAAGCAGAAGATCATGGTCGAAGGTCATGAATACCTGCTCGAATTGCCGCTGAAGGCCGACCTGGCCATTATTTACGGCAGCACCGTCGATAAGGCCGGCAACGTGGTTTATAACGCCACGACGCGCAATTTCAATCCGCTTATGGCTATGGCGGCACCGGTTGTTGTAGTCGAGGCAATCAAACTCGTGGAAATCGGCGAGATCATGCCTGAACTGGTCATGACCCCGGCACCCCTGGTTACCCACATCTTCAAATCAGAAAAACGCTGACAGGCAAGGAGCAAAAAATGATAGAAGATATCGAACTGGCCAAAAGCATTATTGCCAAACGTATTGCCAGAGAATTTAAAAACAATCAGCTGGTTAACCTGGGTATCGGTCTGCCGACCATGGTTGCCAATCATATTCCCGCCGGCGTCAACGTTATTCTGCAGTCAGAAAACGGCATGATCGGCATGGGGCCTGCCCCGGCTCCGGGTCACGAAAACCCTGAAATAACCAATGCCGGGGCTTCGCTGGTAACCATTCTGCCCTATGGCTGCTATTTCGACAGCGCTACTTCTTTCGCCCTGATCAGAGGCAAGCATGTGGAATATACAGTGCTTGGCGCACTCGAAGTCGATCAGGAAGGCAGTCTCGCCAGCTGGATCATCCCGGGCAAAAGAGTTCCCGGCATGGGTGGTGCCATGGATCTGGTGGTAGGAGCGAAGAACGTTATCGTTTCAACTCTGCACACAGAACGCGGCAAACCGAAAATTCTGAAAAAGTGCCGTTTGCCGCTGACTGCCCGCCATGTTGTCAATCTGATTGTTACCGAACTTGGCGTTTTCAGGGTCACCCCCGGTGGTCTGTCGCTTATCGAAATCAATAAAGCCAGCACCGTCGATGAAATACGAGCAAACACCGAAGCCGAATTCATGGTTTCAGAACATCTCAAAACCATGGAAGTTTAAGCTTTAAAGCCGGTAATTTCGAGTTGGTAAACTGGTGTGTTTGCTGATATGATGATTTGCCAACCTTATTGGCGTTTGTACAAAGCAGAGTCTTAAATAAACTTAAAAAAGCAAGGAGAAATGACTGTGAAAAAAGGATGCCCCTACGGAACCCACCGCGTTATCGAACCCAAAGGTGTACTGCCTCAGCCGGCTCTCAGAATCGACAATACCATGGAGATTTACGATAACGAGATCCTGATCGATGTTCAAACCCTGAATGTCGACTCAGCCAGTTTCACCCAGATCGAAAAACAGGCCAACCACGATATCGAAGAAATCAAGAAAATCATGATGGGCCTGGTTGCCAAGCAGGGCAAGCACAAAAACCCCGTTACCGGTTCAGGCGGCATGCTGATTGGTACCGTTAAAGAAATCGGCCCGGCTCTCAAGGGAAAAACCCCCCTCAAGGTCGGCGACAAAATCGCTACCCTCGTTTCTCTCTCTCTAACCCCGCTGGTAATCGAAAAAATTATCGAAGTCAGACCCGATATCGACCAGGTTGATATCAAAGGCCAGGCTATTCTGTTTGAAAGTGGCATTTATGCTGTTCTTCCAAAAGATATGCCCGAAACTCTCGCTCTCTCGGTTCTCGATGTAGCCGGAGCTCCTGCCCAGGCTGCCAAACTTGTGCATCCGGGCGATATCGTCGTCGTTATCGGCGGCGGCGGCAAATCAGGCCTGCTCTGCCTGTATGAAGCAAAGAAGCGCGCCGGCATCAGCGGCAAGGTTATCTGTGTCGGCGGCAGCGAAAAGAGCACCAAACGCGCCAAAGACCTGGGTCTTGCCGATGAATATTTCGCTTTCGATGCTACCGATGCGGTTGGTATGTATAACAAGATCAGAGATCTGACCAACGGAAAACTCGCAGACCTGGTAATCAACTGTGTCAATATTCCGAATACTGAAATGGCCAGCATTCTTGCCTGCAGAGACGGCGGCACCGTTTATTTCTTCAGCATGGCGACCAGTTTCACACAGGCTGCCCTCGGTGCCGAAGGCGTAGGCAAAGATGTGAACATGATCATCGGCAACGGTTATACCAAAGACCACGCCATTATCGCTCTGCAGGTTCTGCGCGAATGCCCACCAATCCGCAAACTTTTCGAAGAAATGTACTGCTAACAGGAAAGGAAAAGAGTAATTGAACAGCAATTACACTCGTGACGAGCATATCCAGAGACGTGCGAAGCTGTTTCCGAACGTCAGCGATACTGACTGGAACGATTGGAAATGGCATGTCAGAAACCGCATCGAAACCGTTGAAGACCTCAAAAAGTATGTCAAGCTCACCGACATGGAAGTCGACGGTATCAAGGACTGCCTGACGACGCTGCGTATGGCGATCACGCCATACTATCTAACCCTGATCGACCCTGAAAATCCTAATGATCCGGTTCGCAAACAGGCGATTCCGACCGATCTCGAACTATACCGTTCGCCGGCTGACCTCGAAGACCCGTTGCACGAAGACGGCGACTCGCCGGTCAGCGGTCTGACGCATCGTTACCCTGACCGCGCTCTTCTGCTGGTCACCGACCAGTGTTCGATGTACTGCCGCCACTGCACCCGCCGGCGTTTTGCCGGTCAGAAAGACTCGGCGATGCCAGGAACGCAGATCGACAAGGCAATCGAGTATATCGCTGCCAACCCGCAGATTCGTGATATCGTCGTTTCGGGGGGTGACCCGCTGCTGCTGGCTGACAGCAAGCTCGAAGGCATTCTTCAGAAACTGCGCGCCATTCCGCATGTCGAGATTATCAGAATCGGCACCCGCACGCCGGTGGTGCTGCCACAGCGCATTACTCCCGAACTCTGCGATATGCTGAAAAAGTATCATCCGATCTGGGTTAACACGCATTACAATCATCCCAAGGAAATTACCACCGATGCTGCCCGGGCCTGCGAACTGCTCAGTTATGCGGGTATTCCGATTGGCAATCAGTCGGTACTTCTTGCCGGGGTCAACGATTGCGTGCATGTAATGCGCAAACTGGTTCACGAACTGGTTAAGATCAGGGTCAGACCCTATTACATCTACCAGTGTGATCTTTCTTACGGTTTGTCGCATTTCAGAACCCCGGTGGCAAAGGGTATCGAGATCATCGAAGCCCTGCGCGGTCATACCAGCGGCTTCTGCGTGCCGACTTACGTTGTCGACGCTCCGGGCGGCGGCGGCAAGATTCCGGTAATGCCGAATTACCTGATTTCGAGCGGCTATGAAAAGACTATTCTGCGTAACTACGAGGGCGTCATCACCTGTTACAACGAGCCCGAAGGTTACAAGCCGACCTGTAAGTGCGAAGCCTGCCAGAAAGGTGACGTCGAAATCGAAGGCGTTGCCGGCCTGCATCAGGGCAAGATCTCGCTTGAACCCGAAGGTCTGAAACGCAAGAAACGCAAAAAAAGATCATGATTCTATGGGCAGGTCGCTTGCTGAACTGGTAGAAGATTGTCGTTGTGTTGCCATAATCGGCATGGAAAAGAATGCCGGCAAGACAACCGTTCTGAATTATCTGCTCAGTCGCCGGCCGCCCGTAGTTCAGGCGATTACCTCGATCGGATATGATGGTGAAGACACCGATCAGGTGACTGGCACTGAAAAACCCGCAATCTACGTTGGCTGTGGCACATTGGTGGCCACAGCCAACGGTCTTCTCGGAACCTGTGATTTTACCCGCGAACTGTTGCGCTTAACCGATCTTCACACTCCGATGGGTGAAGTGGTAATTGTCAGAGCTCTCAGCGATGGCTATGCCCAGATAGCCGGCCCTTCGACCACAGTTCAGATGGGGCGGCTCGTCGAAATGTTGCGCAGCGAGGGGGTCGACCAGATTTTTATCGACGGCGCCGCTGCCAGGAAATCGACCGCTGCCATCTCTGCTTCAGACGCATGTATTCTCGCTACCGGCGCTGCCTGCTCGGGCGATATCGATCAACTGATTGAACAGACCCGGCATTATGTCGAACTGCTCACCCTGCGACAGTGCAGTGACCCGGCCATCGAAACCGGTTTTGCCAGTGGTAATGGTGAATGCCGCATCTTTGCAGACGGTCGACCGGTTGCCGGCGTTGACTCTCTTGACGACTGCTGTGTCGAAAAAATTCTTGCTTATGCCGGGCACCGGGCAACCGTTGTTTTTCACGGCGCCGTCACCAGACAGGTCGTGCAGAAGCTGCTTGATAAAGCCAGAAAACTTGACTGGCTGCGACTGGTTGCCGAAGATGGCACCCGGCTGCTGATGAATGCAGAGCAGAAGCGCGAGCTGCTGGCAAGAGGAGCTTCGCTGCAGGTCATGAATCCGGTCAATCTGGTCGCGGTTACGGTCAACCCTATGTCTCCTGCTGGTTTGCGTCTTGACAGCGACGAATTAAGCCGGCGTCTTGGGGCGGTAATTTCCGTGCCGGTATTCGACGTTAACAGCAGCCGGTCGACGCGCACCGACAGCAAAGGAATATAATGCACAGACAGAAAAAATTTCGGGCCGTTACTCCGGGAGTTGCCTGGCTGCTGGCTGGTTTGCAGATCGATTCGATCTATGGCCGGGAAGCGCTGAAGAATCTGCGGCCGGCGAAATCAGATGAGCTCGAAAAGCTTGAACGGCATTTCGAAGAGCTGGCCAGGCTGGTTGCCGCTGCGGCAGCTTCTGATTTTTTTGCAGCAGCCATCGGGCCCTACAAATGCCTGCGTTATATTGGTGGTTCGCTCGACAACCTCGAGGCCGGGCAGATCCCGGACGAAACCGATCTTCTCGAGATCAAAGGGTTCGCGTTGATGATCGATCAGCTGAAGAGTTGGTATGATGCTTCTGAGCTGAACCTGCCTTCGGTAGTTTTCGACGATCTGCATGGGGTTGTCGAACTGTTGAATCCCGATCGCACTATTGTTGCCTCATTTCACGTTCACGAGGCCTATTCTGAACGTCTCAAAGATATCAGGGCCGCAAAACGGCTGCTCGAGGCAGAAATTCTCAAATGCCAGGATCAGCCACGCCGGGAGCAGCTGCGCATCGAGCGTCAGCAGGTCGTTCAGCAGGAGCGTGAAGAAGAAGCGCATGTAAGGGGTATACTCGGTGCCAGGCTCAAGCCCTGGCTCGAACCGTTGCGTCGGAACGGCACCGTCGCCGGCCGGCTCGAACTTTTGCTTGCCATGACCCGGGTAGCCGTCGAAAATGGCTGTTGCAGGCCGGAATTGCATTCATTGGCGAACGGTGGGTCTTTGCTGGCTGAAGATATGGTCAACCCGGAGGTGGATGAGATTCTGCACCGGCATGGGCAGCGTTTTACCCCGGTGACAATTGAAGTGCAGCCAGGAGCCACACTGCTGACCGGTGCCAATATGGGGGGCAAGACCGTAGCGCTTCTGACTCTGGCTATGAATGCCGAGCTGGCCGCACTGGGTTTTTTTGTTTTTGCCCGGCGTTTTACGATGCCTCTGTTCGATTTCATCTGCCTGATTTCGGGTGATGGCCAGAGCCAGACTTCCGGGCTCAGCAGTTTCGGTGCTGAAATGATCAGGCTCAGCGAACTGGTGGCCATGACCAGACAGGGCGTTGGTCTGGCGGTGTGCGATGAATTTGCCCGTTCGACGAATCCGTATGAAGGCAGTCGCTTTGTTCAGGCTCTGGGTGAATTCATGCAGCGCAGCGGTTCATATGGCGTAATTGCCACCCATTATGACGGCATAAGTATCGATGGCGCGGCTTACTGGCAGGTTATCGGGCTCAAAAGCAAGGAATGCCGCAGTGCCGGCAGCGATCGTGCTTCCCTGCTGAACAATCTCTGCAGCAATATGGATTATCGTCTGAAAAAACTGAGCGGCGAATATTCAGTTCCACGTGATGCCTGGCATATCGCGACAATTCTCGACGTCGACCCTGAATTTATGGCCCTGCTGCGCAGCCATTACCCGCCGGATGAACAATAACATCAGCAGTTAAATGTTCAGGTCGGCAACAGGGCAAACGCTTACTTAATTGGTCTCTGTGCGGGTTTCATGGCAGGTCAGGCGATTGCATAAGCGTTGCTTATCGAGCGCGCCATAATCACCTGAAAGCGATGCCGCTAAGACCGGACGTTTTGCCTGGAGGGCAAAACGCGGGCGATTGCCGCAGGATGCGGCTTAGAGCCCGTGTGCCGGTCGTGCGAGCAGAGTGAACAGATGAGATTATGAGAGCGCGAAGATTGCAGAGCGTTGCAATGACTGGCCTGCTTGACACGCTTCACAACTAGGAAAAGTATCCGTTTGCCCTGGGGTCGGCAAAAAAATACTGCGGAATCGACGGTTCGGCGGTATAATTGGGCAATAAAATCTCAAGGTAGGGAAGACGATGAAAAGCAAGCTCAATTTGAATTTTGCCGTAGTCGACAAGGCCCGGCAGTTCGCCCGCGATATCGCGGCAGATACGCATAAGTTTATCGAAAAGCATACGAGTGTAACGATCGAACGCACCTGCGCCCGCCTGCTCGGCGTCGATGGTGTCGATGCCCAGGGTGTGCCGCTGCCGAACATTCTTGTCGATAATATCCGCAGCAACAATGGTCTGGCTCTTGGAATTTCGGTCTATATGGGCAATGCCATCATCCAGACCGGCAAAACGCCGCAGCAGATTGCCGAAGCAGTTGCCGCCGGCGAACTCGATATAACCAGACTCAAAATGGCCGATATGTTCGAGATTCGCGCTAAAATCGATGAGATAGCCGCGCAGACCGTTGAACGCATCAGAAAAAACCGGCAGCAGCGCGAAGAATACCTCGGGCGCTTTGGCGACAAGAAGGGTCCTTACCTTTACGTTATCGTAGCGACCGGCAATATTTATGAAGACATCATTCAGGCGCGGGCAGCCGCCAATCAGGGTGCCGATATCATCGCGGTAATCAGAACCACTGGCCAGAGCCTGCTTGACTTCGTGCCCTATGGCGCTACCACCGAAGGTTTTGGTGGTACTTTCGCTACCCAGGAAAACTTCCGACTGATGCGCGCCGCTCTTGATGAGGTTTCAGAAAAACAGGGCCGCTATATCAGACTGTGTAACTACTGTTCTGGTTTGTGTATGCCGGAAATAGCCGCCATGGGGGCGCTCGAGCGCCTCGATGTCATGCTCAACGACGCTCTATACGGCATCCTTTTCCGCGATATCAACATGCAGCGCACTCTGGTCGATCAGTATTTTTCGCGCATCATTAACGGTTTTGCCGGAGTTATTATCAATACCGGCGAAGATAATTATCTGACTACTGCAGATGCCGTCGAAGAAGCGCATACGGTATTGGCTTCCCAGCTGATCAACGAGCAATTCGCACTGATAAGCGGCATTCCTGAGGAACAGATGGGTCTGGGGCATGCTTTTGAAATCAACCCCGACCTCAAAAATGGCTTTCTTTTTGAACTGGCGCAGGCTCAGATGGCGAGAGAAATTTTCCCGAAAGCGCCGCTCAAATACATGCCACCGACCAAGTTCAAAACCGGTAATATTTTCAGAGGTCACGTTCAGGATGCGCTTTTCAACATGGTTACCATTTTGACCAGTCAGAAACTGCATCTGCTTGGCATGCTGACCGAAGCGATTCACACGCCTCTGATGTCAGACCGGGCGCTGTCGATCGAGAATGCCCGCTATATTTTCAATACCATGGCCGATCTGGGAGATGAGATTGAATTCAAAGAAAACGGCATCATCACGACCCGTGCCAACCAGGTTCTCGATGAAGCCTGCAACATGCTCGAGACCATCCGGCGTGATGGGCTCTTCAAAACCCTTGAAATGGGCCGGTTCGCGAATGTGAAACGCCCGTTCACCGGTGGCAAGGGGCTTGACGGTGTTGTCGAAAAGCAGAAAGACTATTTCAACCCGTTTGTCGAACTGATGCTGAAAGGGGGCCGAAAATGAGCAGTGGCCTGTATTCGAC
Organism: uncultured bacterium; assembly: GCA_964474705.1. Classification (GTDB taxonomy): domain Bacteria; phylum Muiribacteriota; class Ozemobacteria; order Ozemobacterales; family Ozemobacteraceae; genus Rifleibacterium. The sequence continues at coordinate 76,636 of CAYYUI010000010.1, read as the reverse complement.
CAAAGAGAAAAATTTCAGCAGGGAACTCGACCTTACCCGCCTGAAACCATACGGTGACACGATGAATGACGGCAAGGTGCAGGTGAGTTTCACCCTGCCGGTTGCCGATGACGACCGGGCAGTGGAAGCGGCCCGCCAGCTCGGAGCCAAGATGGGGCTGAGTGATGTGCAGGTTTCACATCATGAAGCACTCGACAAAGACTTTTCGTTTTTCGTCGTTTACGGCAATCTCAGCCATACCGTCGACATCACCGGAATCAAAGTGGCTACCATCGATTCTACAGTCATGGATATGCACGGCGTTGATGAATTCATCAAGGAAAACATCGGTAGAAAACTGGTAGTAGTAGGTGCCAGCACCGGAACCGACGCCCACACTGTCGGTATCGACGCAGTCATGAACATGAAGGGTTACGCCGGTCACTATGGGCTGGAGCGCTATCAGATGCTCGAAGCCTACAATCTGGGCAGTCAGGTTCCAAATGAAGAATTCGTCAAAAAAGCGGTTGAGCTGAAGGCCGATGTGCTGCTGGTTTCACAGACCGTTACCCAGAAAGACGTTCATGTCAGCAATATGGTTGAACTCGTTGAACTTCTTGAAGCCGCACATCTGCGCGACAAGGTCATTCTTGTTGCCGGCGGCCCGCGCATAACCAACGATCTTGCCAAGGAACTCGGCTATGACGCCGGGTTTGGGCCGGGAAAATATGCCGAGCACGTTGCCTCGTTCTTTGTCGATGCTTTTGTTAAACGCAAAATGAAATAGGGGTTATCCTGCCCGGGTCTCGTTTTAATATGCGGGTTTCCGGGCAGGTTGCCATCAGAAAGGCTGTCAGTGAGCCGTTGGCAATTTGTTAAACAGTTCTGCCGTGAGCCGAAGCGAATAGGCGCTATTGCGCCGAGTTCGACGAAACTGGCGCGCCGCATGCTGCAGCCGATCAACTTTAACCGGGTGAAGGTCATCGTTGAATATGGTTCGGGTACCGGGGCATTTACCCGGCAGGTTGTCGAGCGCATCGATCCTGAAAAAACGCTGTTTTTTGGTTTTGAGCTCAACGAACACATGAACCGTATCATCAACCAAAAAATCCCAGGTGTACAAATCTTTCAGGATTCAGCGGCAGAGATTCGCAGTTACCTGAAAAAATTTGGTGTCAAACATGCCGATGCCGTGATCAGCGGCCTGCCCTGGGCTGTGTTTTCTGATGAGCTGCAGGATGACATTCTCTACGAAACCGTCGCCGGGCTTAAAAAAGGTGGAGTTTTCACGACCTTTGCCTACCTGCACGGGCTGTTATTGCCCTCAGGCATCAGGTTCAGACGCAAACTGGAACAATATTTTTCCGAGGTCCGAACCAGCCCTGTTGTCTGGAGCAACATTCCCCCGGCACTTGTCTACTGGTGCCGGAAATAGGCTATTTCTTCATGATCAGGCCCTGCAGGGCGGCACCGGCTTTTTCGTCTACCGATCTGATATGCAGGTCATGCTGCGGAAATGGAATCACGATGTCATTCTCGCGAAATAATCTCTCGATTTCGTAATTGATCTCATTTTTGATCTTGAGTCGGATATCTATGTCGGCAACCCAGGCCCGCAACTCGAAATCGAGTGAGCTTGTGCCGAAATTCATGAAATAGACGGCCGGTTCGGGGAATTTCATGACAAATGGGTTTTCCTGGGCGATTCGCAGAAGGATCTGGGTAACTTTCTGAACGTCTGACCCGTAGGCGACGCCAACCTGCACGATTACTCTGGTCTGGCGGTCTGAAAGCGTCCAGTTGACGACGGTGCTCGAAACCAGGTTGCTGTTGGGCACGATCATTTCTGAACGGTCGAAGGTTTCGACGACAGTGGCGCGCAGTCCGAGATTTTTTATCGTGCCCCATTCTCCGTTGATCTGAACGATATCGCCGACTTTGATCGAACGTTCGAACAGCATGATGATGCCGCTGGCGAAATTGTTGACGATGTTCTGCAGGCCGAAACCGATACCGATGCCCAGAGCACCGACGACGACCGTCAGATTCTGCAGGCCGATGCCGATGGTCGACAGGGCGGTAACCACCCCGAAAACCACAAAGGCATAATGTATCAGTCGATTGATCGAGATGCCGACACCGCGTTCAACTTTGCGGCGTGGGTAGACCTCTTCTTCGAGAATTCGCTGAGTCAGCCACGATACGGCCAGCGATGCATAGAGCAGGGTGATGCCCCACAACAGCATTCCGAGAGACAGGCGGTAGTTCTCGAGGGAAATCCCGAACGCCAGCAGATGCTCGGCGGCCAGCCAGGGGCTGTCGAAAAAGCCCCAGACAGAGAGCAGCCCGGCCAAGGTTGCAAATATCATTACCATATCGACAACCATTGAGGCTCGTCTGATGATGGGCTGGTAATGCCGGTTGATCAACTGATATTGTCTGACCAGGCTGTTGTCGAAAAGAGTGTCGATGATGCCGCGCAGAACCAGGTCGATCATCCAGGTTATCACCCCGAGAAAGACCGTTTTGATGGTAATATCGAGAAGATGATTGGAAAAAGCGACGTAGCCGGCAGCCTGAGAGAGGAAAACCAGAGCCAGCGACGTGCCGCCGATTTTTACTCCGACAATGAAAGTCACCGATTTGCCTTCGGACTGGTTTATGCGGGCACGCCAGAAGCACAGCAGGGCGCCGGCAAAGCCGACAAATGCGGTGAAAATGCGCATCGCCGGTGCCGGGAGGGCGATGAAGGTGAACAGTTGAATCGTCAGATAAAGGCTGACGATGAGATAGAGAAGGCGCCGCCGCCATGGCAGGTTGATCAGCCCGCCGACCAGTCTGGCAGCTGAAATTGAAACCAGACCTGCAAACAGCAGTTGAAAAAGTTTCGGCACAGTTTCGAACAAGGGCAGCGGAATGAGAATGCCGATCAGGATGCCGGCCGACCAGGGTCTTTCTACGAGAAAGCCAAGTTTGAACTTATCGAGATTGCGATCTTTGAGACTGCGCAGAAACCAGGCAGCGCCGCCCAGCAGAAAGAACTGCAGAACGAAGACCCAGCCAAAGGTCTGAAAAAACTTACGGTTTGGCAGTTCGAAGCTGGCGATTCCGAGCCAGAATTCTTCCCACAGAGCGGTATCGAACTGCAATACGAAGGTTGGTGTGAACATGGCCGGCCGGGATTTTCGAAACAGATCCTTGCGCATTTCGGCCATCAGCTTGTCGATTTCGCCGAGGTGATTTTGTGAATCACGCTGCAGATCGATCACCTGCTGCTGAAATGCCACAAGAGGCGCTTCGATGCCTTCGAGGCTGCGTCGGGCACTGTTGGTCATCGTCAGAGCATCTTTGACGACATCGCGCAGCGATTGCCCGACTTCGCTGGTCAGCGAATTCTGCTTTTCAACCCAGGTGTTTTCGTTGCCGGCCCAGGTCTGTTTTAGATTCTCAGCTTTGATAAGACGTTCAGAGATATACCTTGCGTGACGACTGACGGCATCGATAAGGGAACGGGTTTCACTGCGCAATGCCGAAATTTTTTCGAAGCCGTAGCTGCCTGATTCCTTGACGCTGGCGAACTGGGTGTGTAGTTCCTGGAGTTTGAATTTATGGTTTCTCTGTTCTGAATCAAGTTTCTCGATATCGGTGATGCCGCTGATGGTGTCTTTAAGAGAGTTGAACTCATCTTTGAGTGCTTCAGCCTTGGGCAGCACATCAGCCATGGAATCTGGAACGACTGAGGCAGCGGCGGAAGAAGCTACCGCTGTTAACAGAGACAGCGGCAGTGGCCCGATGAATTGACTCAGATCGATCATCTGGGCTGCAGAAGGCATCGATGCGGCAAAAAGACAGAGAACGATCAGGCAGAATCTGGCAGAAAATAGTGACCGGTAGGGCATTGCAAGTCTCCTGATCTCAATTTACCAGTATTGTCATCGTCTTGGCAACCTTTGAAGCAGACGCAGGGATGCAGCAGTGATTACTGCTTTACAGGCTGCCGTTCGCTTAACGTTCTAGATCACTCGTTCAGATGCGGCCCATGAATCTGAGCATGCCCTCGAGAATTGTCCATGGGTTCGGCGGACAGCCGGGAATATAAAGATCGACAGGTATCAGGCTGCCGATGCCGTCATTAACTTCACTGTTGCCTCTGAAAAGGCCGCCGGATATGGCGCAGGCACCGGTTGCAATAACCACCGAGGGTGAAGGCAGAGCTTCATAGGTTTTGAGAAGCGCCAGTTTCATGTTCTGTGAAACCGGGCCGGTAACCAGTAAGCCGTCGGCGTGTCGCGGTGAAGCGACGAATTGAATTCCGAAACGCGCCAGATCAAAAGTCGGAGTGCCAAGAACGTTACAATCGGCTTCGCAGGCATTGCAGCCGCCGGCGCTTACCTGTCTGAGCTTGAGAGAGCGGCCGAAAAGACGGCGAATCTCTTCGCCCATCGCTTCGGCGGTTTTGAATTCGGTGTTTTTTATCAGCAGTCCGTCTTTCTGTCGTGCTGCCAGAGAAAATTCGCTGGTGAAGTTGATAAGCTTCTTGTCGCAGGCCTTTTCACAGTCACGGCAGAATATGCAGCGACCCATGTCGATTACCGGTCTTCGATCCGGTCCGATTGAAACAGCGCCGGTTGGGCAGCTGCCAATACATGTCGTGCAGTTTTCAGTGCAGTTTCCGGGAATTATCTGCGGACGCCCCGTATAGCGCGGGGCCATGACCGGCATTTTTTCCGGAAAAGGGTAAGTGCGATACTGTTGATGCAATCTGGCTTTTAGAATCTGAAACATGATTTACCTCACAGGTCGTGCCCGCAATAAGAGAGGTTGAAGCTCTTGTTGCACAGTGGAAAATCCGATATTTCCTGGTTGCGCAGCGCAAGTGCGAGGCCGAACCAGTTGTGGAAAGAAGGATCGGTAATTTTATAGGCTCTGAGTTTTCCTTTGGCGTCAGTCAATGCTACGTGGCATACTTCGCCGCGCCAGCCTTCAGTAAGGCTGATGCTGATCGAAGATGCCGCCATACCGCTGCGTTGTTTGCAAAGGCCGGCCGGCTGTTCGGAAATCTCTGCGAGCATCGCTCTGATTACCCTGAACGATTCCTTGATTTCGAGCCAGCGGATCATTGCTCTGGCATTGACATCGCCAAGGTGACCGAGTTCCAGCAGCGGTATTGACGGCGGCAGTTCATCATAGGCCCCGAAGGGGTGCGTCAACCTGGCATCGATAAAAATGCCGCAGGCCCGGGCTGCCGGCCCGACCAGGCCGATCGCCAGAGCATCTTCCTGACTGACGGCACCGGTTTCGTCAAACCTGGCGACGACTGACGGGGTGTCCCAGATCAGGTTGATTGCAGAATTCAGGTCTGCCTCAATAAGTATGAGCTTGTCGAGAATTTGTTGCCTCAACGCTGAGTCGATTTCATAGCCGACGCCGCCGAGCTTGATCAGGCCTCGCCCAAAGCGGTTGCCGCAGATCAGGCCGGTAGTGTTGAGAACGTCACCTCTGATACGGCCACAATAGGCTGATGTTGGCAAAAAGCCGACATCGCCTGCCAGGGCGCCGAGGTCGCCGGTGTGATTGGCAATACGTTCGAGTTCGAGAGCGATTGCTCTTGTCAGCTGGGCATTACGGCCTGGAACAATGCCGGTGAGAGCTTCGTAATTCATCGCGAATGCCGTGGCATGGCCAATGCTTGTATCACCGGCAGTCGCTTCCATGATGCGGATAATTTTTTCGGGTGTTGAAGAGGTGATGGCTCTTTCAACGCCGCGGTGCTGGTAGCCGAGCTCGATTTCGAGATGAAAAACCTTTTCGCCATGACATTGAAACCTGAAATGGCCTGGTTCGATAATGCCGGCATGAACCGGCCCCACGCCTACTTCATGTATTTCTTCACCTTTGACTTCAAAATAACTGGTGACTCCCGGAATGATTTCTCCGGTCTGGCCCTGGCGGGGCTGAAACCTGATAGGCTTCAACCACGGATGGCCGGTCATTTCGATGCCATGAATTTCGGCAATTTCGCGTTCAAACCAGTGTGCCTGCGGAATCTGCGGTGTCAGTGACGTAAATTTTTTGCCGGTTCTGCAGGCGAAAAGTTCGAGCAGTGCCTTTTCGTCATCGGCAACCGCTGCAATCAGCAGAAACTCCTGCCCTTCCGGAACGGCGAACAATGATGACAGGCGGCTGCCCTTGTCGATGAGTTCCGAAAGGTGCTGACGGAAAATTTCGGTCTCTACGACCGGCAGTTTATCGAAGCTGGCGCAGGCACCATTTTTTAGAGTCAGTCGGTTTTTCACAGTATTGCACCTCCGAGAAGGGTTGCAGCGCCGTTGACTGCGGTTCTGACGAATCCGGGCAGGTAAAATCCGAGAATGGCGGCCGCCGAAAGAAAGCATACTGGAGTCATCAACTGCAGCAGGCTCTCAGACATGGCGTCTTCTCCGGCGTGTCCGGTGTCATGTTTGTCGTGCCGGTCGTGACGGTCATGATGCCCTGAATGTCTGCGTGACGAATGCTTGCGGGCATGGGCATGGTCTTCAGGATGGTTTTCTCTGTCGCTCTGGGTCATCTGCATAAAAATGGTCAGCATACCGATAAAAACGATCAGCAGGAACAGCAGATAAAACCCGGCGGTATACCAGCTGCGGGTGATCAGAGCGTTACGCAGAATCGTGAATTCACTGATGAAGGTTCCGAAAGGCGGCGTGCCGGTTATGGCCAGAAATCCGGCGAGCCAGAGCATACCCGTATAGGGAAGATTCTTGAGCAGATTGGTGACATTTTCGACTTTTTTCGTGTCGTAAGCGGCGAGAATATTGCCTGAAAGCAGGAATAGAGAAGATTTGACCAGTGAATGGCAGATGGCATGCAGCATGGCGCCTGCTATTGCTGAACCGCCAAGGCCGACGCCGGTTGCCAGAATGCCCATGTGCTCGACGCTTGAATAGGCCAGCATTCTTTTATAATCAGGCTGGTGCAGGATGAAAATGCCTGAAACTCCCATTGATACTAGACCGGCAAGCAGCAAAAGCTCAGAAGCAAAAGCAGCCGTGCCCGGAACAGCCATGCAGACCTGATAAATGCGGAGAATTCCAAGAAAGGCACTGTTGAGAAGAGCGCCGGAAAGCATCGCAGAAACCGGAGATGGCGCTTCGCTGTGTGCGTCAGGCAGCCAGGTGTGCATCGGCGCAAGGCCCATTTTCGTGCCATAGCCGACCAGAAAGAATATGAAGGCTACTTTGAGCCATCGCAATTTGAGATAACCGGCGAACAATACCAGCCCGGCCGGGGTAAAAGTACTTACCTGATGCGTTGTAGTCATCGCCAGAAAGAAAACTCCCATCAGTGCCAGGGCGATGCCGACCGAGCAGATGATCAGGTATTTCCAAGCGGCTTCGAGTGAACGGCGGCTGCGATGGTAATAGATCAGGGGCGTGCTGGCCAGAGTGGTCGCTTCAATTCCTATCCATTGCAGACCGAAATGCATGCTGAGGATAGCGAGACTCATTGCCGCGAGAAACAGTTGCATGCAGGCCACGAATATGGCATTGCGGTTTTTGAGAAACTGCCAGTTCGCGAGGTTCGAAGTTTCTTCGGTTGGATGCTTGTCGAGATACGTCATCGAATAAATCGCTGATCCGGTAAACAGAAGGCTGGTCAGGGTCAGAAAAATGCGGGTCAGATGATCCATGCCGATCCAGATGCCGTTCAGTTCACCGGCATCACCTTTGCAGAGGCGAATAACCAGAAACAGATGGATGAAGGCGACGATGACGAGGATGTTTTTGCGCAGCCTTTCAGAGTCGATAAACAGCGAGCAGATGCCGGTAATGGCCGGAAGGATAATAAGTGTCCAGGCAGTGTTCATTCTTCGGCCTCCTCAACGGGCGTGGGGGCAATTTCAAGGTCGGAAAGCTCGTTGAACCGGTCAGCGTCGAGATGATCGAATTCACGGTCGATATGGAACAGCATGATGCCCATCAGGAAAATGCCGACGAATACGTCGAGCAGGATTCCCAGTTCGACCATTACCGAAAACTCGCTGCCAAGACTGAGGCCGGCGGTAAAAACACCGTTTTCAAGAACCAGGAAGCCGAGCGTCTGGGTCAGGGCCTTGCGCCTGGTAATCAGCAGCAGCAGGCCTGAAAAAACCAGAAAGAACCCGGCGGTGAGAGTGACCGGCGATGCAAGGGGTTCTGTTTCCTGCAGGTTGCTTACCAGCCAGCCTGAAGCGGCGAGAAGAAAAAGGCCGAGCAGCATCGAGGCCCCAAAGCTGATGAATGGTTCAATTTCGCGCCGGGTTCCTGAATCTATCATGGCTTTATTGAGAAGCCATGGCAGCAGGCCGCTTTTCATGACGATGCTGGTTACCGCCAGCAGCACAAGCGCTGGCGAAATGTGGTTCGCACCGGCGGCGAAAAGCTGAAGAAGCCCGAGAAGAAGACCCTGGAATGCGACCATTCGTATCGACATCCGCAGGCGACTCGATCCCAGCAGAAAAAGACATGATAAAGCCAATAGTGTAGCGATACTGTTCATGGTATTCAGTTCCCTGCGAGCTTGAGAATCAATGCGATAATTGCGAGAGCACCGGAGCCGACGATGAATTTGGGAATGTGGATAAGTCGCATTCTTGCGATACTTGATTCAATGGCACCGATGATGACGGCAACGGCGGTCATGCCGATGAGAAATACCGGAAGATGGATCAGAGATGGTAAATTCTGCGAACTGATCACCAGACCGACGACGAGACTCGAAAACAGCCAGAGTTTGTATGCAGAGGCATACTCGATCATTGCGAGGTCTTTGCTGCTGAAGTCAAGAATCATGACTTCATGGATCATGGTCAGTTCCAGGTGGGTGTTGGGGTCGTCGACCGGGATTCTGGCGTTTTCCGTCAGCAGGATCACCATCCAGCTTACCGCGATCAACACCATTATTGCCGGGTTTTCCTGCCACATTGCCACCGAAAGCTTTTCAAAGATTCCTGAAATACTGAGACTGCCGGTTTCATGGATAAGTACGAGCAGACCGCAGAATAATGCCGGTTCAGCGAGGGCGCTGTAGAGCACTTCGCGGCTGGCACCCATGCCTTCGAACGCCGAACCACGATCGAGGGCGGCGATGACCATGAAGAAGCGGCCGATACCCAGAAGATATGCCATGAAGATGATATCGCCTGAAAAGGTGCAGCATGCCCTGCGAAAAAAGCCTGGAATCAACAGACCGGCACAGAGGGTAGCAAAAAGTATCGCGAATGGGGCAATTCTGGTGACCAGAGTCGAGGTCTGGCTGTAGGTAGCCGATTTGTGCATCAGTTTGAAGAGATCGAAATACAGCTGCAGCACCGGTGGTCCCTTTTTCCCGCCAAAGAATGCCTTGACCTTGTTGATGATACCCGGAAGCATTGGAGCGAGGGCGAGAGAAAGAATGAACCAGAAGACAGATTCTGCGTTAATCATATTGCTGCCACCTTCCAGAGGAGGAGTCCCAGCAGCGCAATTGCCAGGTAACCGATATACAGATGCAGATGGCCGTGCTGCAGTGCTCTAAATGGCACCATCATCCTGTCTATGAAGCCGAACAACGGCATGAAAAGATAACGAAGCAGCGAATCGGGTGATTCGGTTCTGAAGCTCGCCTGCTGTGGAAACAGGCCACTGACTTTTTCGCCGTGCCGGTATGGTCTGACTATGCTCGAAAATACTTCGCAGGCCGGCTGTGAGAATGATGAAGAAGTATACTGAATGCGCGCATCAGGAGCAGCGTAGCCGCAGTCCCAGGTCAGACGGTTTTCGACATCGCCGCTGCTGAAATACTTCTTCTGCAGTCGCCAGCCGACAATCACCAGAATGAAGAGAGCCAGCGAGAACGCTGAAATTGCCCGTAATGGAATTGCCGACAGAAGAACGTCGTCGGCTGAAAACATCATTCCGGAGGGAGCGCCTATGACTGTGGCAACTTTTGCTACTGGCAGAAGAAGCCAGGGAGAGAACAGCGAAACCGCAAAGATTGCAAGAATCAGAATGGCGAAAGGGAATCTGACCATAGAATGAACCTCATGCGGGTGCAAGTCCTTGCTGCTGCGTGAAGCTCCGAGAAACACCAGACCGAAGGTTCTTGCGAAACAGGCTGCTGCCAGCCCGCCGATCAGTCCGAGGCCGGCCAGAACTGTTCCAGAAAGAAGCAATGCTGCAGAAGTTCCCATTTTGGTAGCTTTCAAACCTGCAAGAAAAATGAGAAATTCGCTGGCAAAATTGTTGAATGGTGGCAACCCTGCAATGGCAGCCGAACCTATGCCAAACGCCAGTGCTGTGTACGGCATCGATTTGGCCAGACCACCCATGGCTTCAAGCTTTCTGGTGCCGGTTCCAAAGTATACGGCTCCCGAGCAGAGAAACAGCAGGCCTTTACAGATCGAATGGTTGAGGATGTGCAGCAGAGCTCCAGCCATTGCCGCAAAAGCCATCGCCGGTTGCTTCCAGAGATTGGCGAGAATGGCGCACCCCAGCGCCATAAGAATGATGCCGGCGTTTTCCATGCTGCTGTAAGAAATGACTTTTTTGAGATCATGCTGAACAAGCGCTGTTATCAGGGCAAAAATGCCGGTCAGCAGACCACCCATTAATAGAACCCAGCCCCAGGAGGCCTGCTGAACAGGAAGAAACATTAAAACTCTCGCCAGACCGTAAAAACCCATTTTGCTCATCGCGCCTGAAAGAATTGCCGAAACATGCGCATCGGCAAAAGTGTATGAATCTGGCAGCCAGACATGCAGAGGCATCATTCCTACTTTGACACCAAAGCCGAAGAGAGCGAGAAAGAAAAGAACCGACGCTGAACCGTAAGTTACCGGGGCGTGAACAAAACGGTCGAATTCAAAAGAGCCGGCCCCGGCGCTCAGCAGGGCAAAGAGCACGAACAGACCCGCAGTGCCGATGTGACTGGCGACAAAGAAACGCCAGCCGGCGTTACGTACGGTCGCAATCTCGTTGCGATGGGTGATGAGAAAAAAGGCGGCAACCGACATGATTTCCCATTCCATCAGGAACAGAACGGCGTTGGCAGAAGCGAGCAGCATCAGCATCGAAGCGATCAGCAGGTTGTAGAAGAACCAGTAACTGCCGCATTCGTGTTTTTCGTCAAAATGGGCGGTCGCTGCTGCATAAATGGCAGCGAGAGAGCCGAGCAGAATAACCGGCAGTGAAAAAAAGGCCGATACCTGATCGAGACGGAGCGTGGCTTCACCCAGAGGCAGGTCGAGCAGGTAACTGCCGGTATCGGAACCGAGAAAAAGGCTGCGGATAACATCGATCAGAGCCATGGCTGACCCTGCAAGACAGGAAAGGGCGCCGAACGCTGATGAGATGTTGCGCAAACGGCCGAAAAGCCAGGCAAAGATTCCGCCGACCGTTATAATTAGAACTGCCATCAAATAGAGCTGCATAAAAAACTACCTCGGGGTGCTTATCAGTTGCATGTGCTTTTTTACGCTTCCTGCTGACCTTTTGCAAGTCTTTTGCTAAAAAATTCACATTAATTTGGAAAAAAAAGACTTTTGCAAACATGTTCTGGTCGAAAAGAAACGACTGACGCGGCTTCGGTGTACCGGTTTATTGCAAAAATTTTTTAAAAAAGCCGGTGCTGCTCCTTGGAAATATTAAAAATTTCGGTTAAAATTGTTTGTGTTGAAAAAGTATTCCATCGTTCCCGATTTTCTATCAACCCAGTAGCGATCAACGATTATCCTGATCGGGCACAAAGGAATCACTGCAGAAAAGTATAGTGTTACCTCTCGCTTGAAAGGTGATCAGTAGTGAATAACCGATGCATCATGCCGCTATCGAGAATTTTTCTTTATAATTTCGCCTGCCTGAGCCTGCTGGCAATCCTGTTTTTTCAGCCATGGTCAGCGTTTGCGGCGCTCAGCGTCGTCAGCGATCTCGCCGGCCGTGATTGTTCCCCCTGGGAGCGCATCGAACTTCTTCAGGACGACGATCCACATTTTACCAATGAGCCTTTTCATCTTAAAAGCCGCCAGAATCACAGCATAATTCAGAAAGCTTTTGGCACAAGCAAACCGCATTCACGTAATTTTCTGCTTCATTATGCCCCCCATTGGGATCGCCCCCAGCACAAAACTCCGGTTCTGCTTGTTCATGGGGCCGGTGACAACGCCTGTCGCGGCTTTTGTCATCCCTATTCTTTCGACATGCCCGAAAATGGCACCATAGATAAGCCTGGTATGATGCAGCACCTCGTTAAAGAAGGTTTTTCTGTGTTTGCTGTCACTTTTTCGCATCCGCACGGTGACAACTTTTTTCAGGCACAGCAGGTAGCGAATGCGATTGCCCGCGTCAGAGAAGTCACCGGAGCCGACAAAGTCGATGTGATCTGTCACAGCAAAGGCGCAATGTCTGTGCGTATCTATGCTTCAGATCTGGCCAGAGATTATTCCGAGTATTCGTGGGTAACGCCATTCCGCAATGATATTCGTAAGATTGTGTTTGTCGCTTCGCCGCTTAAGGGTATCGATACGGCTTTCAGGTATTACATGTATAATTTTACCGTCATGCAGCAGAAACTTGCTGCGCCGCTCGGCGCCCGATCGATGGTCTGGCAGGGCATGTTTGTCGATAACGAAAACCACAATCGCCTTTTCCCGGGGCAGTTTCAGATGCTGCATAACTGGGTGAAAGATGGTGTTTCGCTTAATGCACAAAGTTTTACTGCAGATGCAAATGTGACATGCAAAGCCCTTTACGATGGGGGCGTAAGCACCATGATTGTTTCAGATGGTATTGACCGTGCTATACAGGACGCCGGAAATGTGATAGACTCTCTCTGCAAAAAGGGAGTCGACCCGTCGATCACCTGTCATATTCTTGCCGGTACGAAGCAGAAAATTGACGCTGTAAAATTTTTCTGGCTCGAGTTGCCGGTAGGTGAATTCGCCGACAGCAGCGACGGGGTTTTGCTTCTGAAAAGCGCAGCCTACAAGAAAGGCCTGACTGCCCGTGGTGCCAGAGTTGCCAGCGTCAAGACTCTCGACACCCATCACGTTGGCCTGACGGTCCTCCCGGCCGCGCTCAATCACATTTCCGAGGTTTTACGTGAAAGAAATTCTGATTAAGAAATACGACAACCGTCGTTTGTATTGCGTCGAAGAAGCCCGATATGTTTCCTTAACTGAGATTCGCGATTTTTTGCAGCGCGGCGACAAAGTAAAGGTCATCGAAAAGACCACCGGCAAAGACATCACTAAATACATTCTGATGCAGGTGATGCTTGAAGACCGCTACGAGCTGGTTCCTACCTATTTTTATCAGATGATGCTGCAGTCGACTCCCGAAACTCTCGATTATTTTTTCGGCCAGTTCTTCCCATGGATGATGAACATGTACAAGAACTACCAGGACGGCAAGTTTTCGCTGCCAACCATGCCGGGTATGCCGCCAATGCCGGGTATGCCAAACATGTCTTTTCAGAACCCCTGGATGCAGATGAACCCATTCCAGAGCATGAATCCATTTATGTCGCCCCCTCCGGCTTCGCCTCAGCCTCAGCCCGCCCCTTCTTCTGCACAGTCGAGAGGGGCCGCCGAAAAGAAGTCTGCTCAATCAGAACCTGAAGACGACAAAATGGCAGAGATTCTCAAACGTCTCCGCGAACTCGAAGAAAAGCTTCATTCAGACTAAATTCACCGCTCAGCATATTTCTCTGCCGACCGCTGTTTCACATGAAACAGCGGTCGGCTGTCTTTGGGCCCCCTTCTGTACGGATTCGTGACGGGGCGGGTTCTCTTTTGCCTTTAAAAAAGCCGCTTTGCGATGTGTAAAAAAAATTGCACATCTCCGGGTCGGTTTTGGTATGATTATAGATATGAGAACAAAATTGTCGGGAGGGTATTGCTTTTCTTTCTGGTCACGTTGCTGATCATGCCGTCTGCTGCCAAAGACAAACGACGCAATATGGCTTATTCTGTTCTGCGTCAGGCACGAGAAGCTCATCAGGTCGGCCGGCACCAGGAAGCCCATGACCTCTTTGCCAAAGCCCGCTTTATCTGGAAAGACCTGCCTGACCAGGGGTGGTCTGTTCAGGTTAATCCCGACCGGTCTTCGCCAAAAATTTCTATCGATACGATAACCAGAGATTCAGGCAGCAAACTGCTTCTTGAATTTCTTGACAGGCCAACCCTGCATGGAAAAAGAATTCTTGACGCTTATGTAACCAAATTTCCTGATGAAGCGCTGATTAAGGAAAAGTTTGTCGCCAAAGCCCGCCTCACCTGGAAAGAAATTCCAGAACCAGGATGGTTGGCCGCGAAATCCCCGGGTTCACGGGGTTCCGGTCATAGCTATACCACTAGAAGCCGCCATTCTGATCGGGTGGCTGCAATTCTTCTCGAGGCCCGCCAGGCTTACATCCGCTGGGATGCCGAGCGTGCCCGGGCGCTGATTATACAGGCCCGCATTCTGGAGCCGGGTTTGGCTGATCCTGAATGGCTGAAAAACCCGCCCGGGCCGCAGTCTTCTGTCGAAAGGACCGCAGATCGCGGGCAATTGATTGAGCAGCTGCTCGCCAGACCTGATGAAGCGAGCATGCTGGCCCTTGAAAAACTTCTTAATGAAAATCCTGACGACGAAGAGGTTCGACGACTTCTCACGCAGACGGCAATCTCTGCCGGTGCTGTCGGTTTGTTGCAGCGCTTACCTGCTTCTGCCAGTAATCAGAACGATGGGCAATGGCTTAACATCGGCCTGAAATGGATCGGGCTGCTGATGGTTCTTGCAACTCTGGTCTGGCAGACTTACAGTCTCTGGGTTGATTTAAAGCAACGTTGAACAGTGGCAAATTGTTGAACTGGCAGATTATCAGCGGTTTTCATTAACGATACTGGCATCAGAACATGGAGAACAAAAATGTACAACAATTTGACTTCGAATAAACAAAGTTTCCTTCTCCTGTTGCTGGCTGCTCTGTTTCTGATCTGCCAGGTTGAGCCCGTTTCTGCATTGCAGCAATTGCAGTATCCCACTTTCAGCAGCCCCTGGACTCAAACAACCACCGGAATATATGCTGCCGACCCGATTCTGTTTATTCCAACAACAGCTCCTGTAGCCGCTCATTCCGGAAATGGTCGCCGTGGTTATTACGAGCGTCCTAATCAGCCCGGCACCAAGCAGGGTGATGGTTATATGCAGCTGCAATTTCCTGCCGTCGCCAAAAATGCTTCGACCACCGTTCTGGTGCTGCTGTCGGTGCGGGAACCCACTCTTGCAAAACAGGCAAATGACTGGTCGATGACCACAAAGGGTACTATCAGAAAGGCAGATCAAACCCTGATTGCAGACATTTTCAGCCGCACCCTCATTGAAGGCCAGCAGACAAATTCCTGGCAGGATCTCACCTGGAATGGCATTCTTGGGCCCAGCAGCGTTAACGATCGTCTCTTCAGGATTTACTGGTTCATTGAAATCATTGCCAACAACAAAGATCAGGTTGCTGCCGACTTCAGTGACGTCTATCTGCACATGAGCCCTTGCGGCCTGACGGCCGTCGAACAACCGGTAGATGGTGGCGGAGTCACCCTCACCTGGAACCCCAGCGCCCCTGGCACCGGCTGCCCCGGTCTGAGCACCGCCACCGCCCCATACCGGATTTATCGCCGCACCGACCCTCTGGCAGAATGGAGGCTGATCGCGCAGGTGCCAACCGCACCATATTCAGCCCCTGCAGCTACGACCTATACCGATACTACGTCGCCTGCCTCCGAAACCGTCTATTATTGCGTAACCGATGTCGACACCAATGTGTACGAATCGCCAAAGTCGCCTGAGGCTGTTTTTAAGCCGGCCAGGCTGGTAATAGATGAGGTGACATCTGGTTATGAATCTGTCACCATCGGTCAGACGGCTGAAGTCTACGTTAAACTGCACAATTCAGGAAACAGCCCCATCGACCTTTTTGCTCTCGATCTCGATTTTGAAGGCCCGGCTTCGGCGGCCTACTCTGTCGTGCCGCCGGCCCTGTCGCCGGCTGCCCCTCTGACACTCGCCGGTGGGGCCAGTGCCACCCTCACTTTTCAGGTGACGGTAATGGATAATGTTACTGCGCCGGGTTTTGAGACGATAAATGCTTCGGGTTCGGCACTCGCCACCATCAGAAACCTGATCGTCACCGATACCGAGTCTGACCAGAAAGAATTCTGGACCATCTGCCGCCCTGCTTCCCTTGAAATCACCGATATAACTGTTCCGCCCCGGGTTTTTCGCGGGCAGGTCGGGGCACCGATTGAAATTACCACCCTGAATAACGGTGGTGAGAATGCTGCGGGCGAGTGGCTGAACTCAGCGTTTCAGTTTGAATCTGGCGCAATTGATTTTACCAATCTCAGGCTTGACCCATCGAACACGCTTCCGGTCGAAATTACCCAGAATAATTCGATTACCAGGCGCTATCTGGTGGATATTTCAGCGAACGCCACGACCGGTCTCTGTGATATTTTGGGCCGTATCTATTATCAGGATGTCAGTCTGCGCGGTGACAGTGATTTCTGGACCGACTTCGATGATTCGCCCGTCGCCTCATGGACAGTTCTGGCCGGCATTATGCGCACCTACAGAACCTCGTCGTATCTGACGGCTACCAGTACCTTCAATGCCGGCGACAACAAAGTCTTCGCTAAGGCCGAAAACCTGCAGCCCCTGGCCAGCCATCGTTTCAGATGGTTTAATCCTGATGGTGATGAGGTGCTGACCAGCGGCATGGTACAGACCAACGATCTTGGGGTCATGACCTATGAATTTTCGCTGATCGGCGCCGCGCATGGTCGCTGGCGGGTGGCGGCAACCAAACCTCTGCTTTCGACGCCGCTTGCCGAAACTTACTTCTGGGTCCAGGATCCGGCTGATATTTCAATCAGTCTGGCCATTCCCCCAATTATTGTCAGCGGCCGCTACTTCAACGCCACCATGACGATGACCAACATCGGGGAAGCAGCAGTTGCCCAGGCCTATGCCGGTTCGATTTTACGGGTGAACAGTATTGGCGATGCCACTCTCGAATCGGTGCCGACCCCGACATACCGCAACATCAGCGGCTATGGAACTGCTACTTTCAGCTGGGGTTTCACTGCCACCACTATGGGTTCCTACACGTTGGAAGTGAAGGGATACGGTTATGATGATAACGACGGGCGCTTTCTTGAAACGGCCAGTGTGACCAGCAATATTGCCACGATAACCACTGCGCCAAATCTCTCGGTAAGCGGGGTGACCGAAACTTACACCAATGTGTCGCCCGGGCAGGCAAACCTGACCGTCAATATGGATATCGCCAACACCGGCGGTATGCCGGTGTATGTGAATGCCGCATCTCTTAGCTTCGATTCAGGAGCGATTGCTCAGAGTTATTCCCAGGTGTATGCTTCGCCTCCGGTATTTCCCTTCATTCTTAATGGCAACTCAACCTCAAGAATCGTTTTTACCGTGGGGGTTGATGCGAGTTCTCTTCCGGGCGCTGCCGTTATCAGAGGCTCATTTATCGCGTCCGAGGTTTACGAACTGGCGCGGGGTTACGGAGTTCCGCACGGGGGTGGCACCGGTAACTGGACCGTTGCCGACGACCCATACGGTGAGTGCAGTGCCAACCAGGATTTTGTACCGCAGCAGTATAAATTTAATCAGAATCAGAGAATTTATGTCAAATTTCATAACGTTCCCGATAGTGCCAAGAACAAATATGCCGTTCTCTTTTTCGATGCTGAAACTGGCGGTGTTGAACAAAGGAGAGTCGAGGGTATCCCCGAAAATCCTGAAATGACGGTGACCACCAACGTTCAATTGCCAGCCGCTGCTACAGTCAGAAAATGGCGGGTTGAATGCTATGCCGCTCTGAATTCAGGCGCACCAACCGGTGCCCCTCTTATCACCCAATATTTCTGGGTCGAATACAAGGGCCAACTGGTTGCAACGCTTTCGGTAAACGTTGAAGATGGCATAAACCTGGGTGAACCGATCACGGTGACCATGTCGCTTGCCAATCAGGTTGCCAGCAGTGCGGTGGTTTACCCGGCATCGGCAACGACACCGGCTAAATTCGCCGGTACCGGTGCCGTCAGCCCTATGACTTACCCATCCCCTGATACGGTCAGCATTCAGTATGGCTACCCGGCCACTTTCACCTGGACTTTCATGACCGATGCCTATTCGGCTTTCGATACTTTTCAGCTGATATCAACCGCCAGCGGTGTTGACTGTAACACGGCCAGCGCCCCTGAAATCGAGCGTCTTTATCCTTCAGTAAATGCGGTCAGCAAGGCGTTTCGTATCTATGACCGCAAAATGACCATATCTCCGATTAATCTTGATTTTGGCACCATGATCCATGGCGAAACGAAGATCATCGATGGCATAACTATCAATAACGCCGGTAATGCCACGATGACGAATATTCAATGGCAGCTTCTCGACCTCGAAAGTCCCGAAGAGAAAAAACTGCCCCTGAGTGCTTTCTTCCCGCTGCCTTCTCCGGAAGCTCCGTTTACTCTGAATGCTCCCGGCAGTCTGACGGGTTCTTTCACTCTGACCCTCCCTTATAATCAGGCTTCAGGCACATATGAGAAACTTCTCTGGGTATATGACGACGTTAACTATGACACGCAAAGAAATGCCACCGAACCGGCTGCTTCATTCACAGTAAGGGTCACCGCCAGCGAATGCAGCCATCTTGTTGTCTCGCCGCAAATCATCGACCTTGGCGGCTGGCCTCAGAATATCACGACTGCCTCAAAAACCATTACTCTCTTCAGTGGCGGCAACCTCGATCTGACGAATGTAAAATTCAAAGAAATAGAGGCAGAATCAAGCTCGACGACGCTGAACGTTCTGCCGGCAACTCTGGGCAGCATGGTTGCCGGCTCGGTTGCGGTTGCCGAGGTGTCGGCAGGTATCAGGGCAGAAGACAGCGGTTTTTATATAGCTACCTGGTCGGCCTATGATGATGGCAAATATGCCAGTGCCACTTTTCAGATTCGCTTCTCGGTAGGCGCCAAGGTTTTTGATGCTACTTCCGACCCGCCGAACCCGATACCGCAACCGGTGGCTATGGGTGCCGGCAATCCTGACAGCAGTATCGAAAACGTACCGTTCACGATTCGCAACAACCTGCCGGCCGGTGAACTGCCGATCATCACACCGCGGTCTTTCTGTGCAGGTTTGCAGCGCACCACCAGCAGCCCTGATCACACTCTGCCGCCCGAAGACAATATCATTGTCGAGCTGCCGGCCGGCCCGATTCCATATGGCGAGACGCGTCTGGCAACTCTATCGATTTTCATTCCACCCGGCACTCCTGAAGGTGACTATCAGGGCGTCATAACCATCTATGATGAAGAAGACGGCTATGATTCAGACTCTGCCTTCGATATGCAGGTCACTCTCACCGTTAACCCGTTTTATGCCATATCGGTACTCGATCAGACCGTAGATGTGGGAGGCATTTCGCCAGACGGCTTCAAGCAGAAAACTTTCAAATGCATGAATATCGGCAGTTCCAATCTCGCAAGCATTTCATGGCTGATGAGTGCTTTTGCCCCGGTTATCCCGGTCGGCAACTATTCGATCGAGGTTCCTTCTAACGCTGCGATCGGCACTCTGTTTCTGGCGACCGTAACCCTTGATCTCAGCGGCCAGGCCTATGGCACTTATCTGGCTTCTCCGTCATGGATTTACAACGACCTCGATGGCCTGGGAAAAACCGACCCGATCGATGCTGCTGATAATTTTGGCGTCAAGTGTCAGGTCGGTAATTTCGATCTCGATGTCATCAATACGGCACTTCTGGCGAGCGGGGTTCCGAATGCCCTGTCTGATGTTGTCGGTTTTGAAGTCTACAACACCGGCAATCTCGATCTAGAACTGCCAAGAACCCGTGCTATAGCAGATCTTACTCTTGATGCTTCGAACAAAATTTCTACCACTGCCTGTGTTTTTACTCCCATACCAATAATCAAGCCGCATACGAGCAATTACGGAACCTGGGCGGTGCAAACGCCGCCTGCAACTAAAGATGGTGATTATATCGGTTTCCTGAAAGTCTGGAATGACGATGATGGCGATGGCTGGCCCGGTGATTTTGAGGCATCCGATACCGTTTCCGTCACCATGAAGGTATTGCCGAATACCTCGATGATCGCCACTCCTGACCCTTGTCTGCTGCCGGTTACCAAACCAGGAGACACTGCCACCGCCAAATTCCATGTGGTAAACACCGGTAATCGGGTTGTTGCCCTCAGTACCATAACAAAAGCTACGCTTGTCAGAAGCTCCGGCGGCAGCATTCCGGACAGCAATATCAGCTTCACCGCTATTCCGGCCGACATTCCCGTCGCCCCGACAGATGGTTACCTGGCCACGGTGACCGCAACGGTAACTGTGCCGCCAGGTCAGCTGCCGGGCACTTATTCGGGCACTCAGGTCATCGATTACGATGGCAAAAAATTGACTTTCGTTCTCGAGATAACGGTCGGCGAGAAAAAGATTGCGTTTACCAGCCCGGTCCTTCTCGGCACTTCCTACCCGAATGATTCGGTTTCGGGCAGTTTTAACGTTACCAATGAAAGTTCCACGATTGCTCTCGACAGTATCCGCTGGTTGAAGGCTGATTTTAATACCTCGGGCCTCGATAGCTTTTCGGCTGCCGCCCTGACTTTTTCAGATGAGGACGGATTCGGGGTCGCGCCCAGTCAGACGAAAGCTATGACGGCTTTTGTGACGGTGCCGTCCGGGCAGCCGGCTGGCGACTATATTGCCACCATTACCGCTTTCGATGACCAGATTGCCAACGGGGCCTATGATGCTGGGGAGGCTTCGCGGACCTTTCAGATTCATTTAACGGTTGGCAGCCGGGCGGTTCTGACCTTTGTCGATTCTTCTCTGATCGATACCGGTGTTGCTCCCGCCGGAACATTGAGTGCTCCTTCGGTTGTGATACCGATTGTTAACGAAGGCAATATTGCCCTGAACAATCTGACTGTCTCTTCAACCAGTCTAACCGGGCCAGGGCCGTCGATTCCCGGTGGCAATGTCGTGGTCTCCGGTCTGAACTC
Organism: uncultured bacterium; assembly: GCA_964474705.1. Classification (GTDB taxonomy): domain Bacteria; phylum Muiribacteriota; class Ozemobacteria; order Ozemobacterales; family Ozemobacteraceae; genus Rifleibacterium. The sequence continues at coordinate 55,545 of CAYYUI010000010.1, read as the reverse complement.
ATTGGCCATCGGGGTCACCGATTCCGATGTTTCGGTCTGCATTAACGTTCCTGCCGGTCAGACTTCCGGTATTTATTCAGGGTTTCTCAGTATTTACGACAGTGCTCTTCTACCAACCCACCCGTTGGCTTCATGTACTCGAAGAATAACGGTTTTTGTGCCCCCGGAAGCCACCGGCCCGGATTTAGCTTCAGGCACTCTTTACCAGGAAGTCGCCACAACTACTTTCTCGAATATTGCACCCGAAACGCTGATTTTCTCTGTGTTTGTTGCGGCGACCGGTTCGGTCGGCATCGGTTTTCTTGAAACCCTTCCCGATCAGACCACCAGCAGCTATAGAGGAATCGTTTTCGACTATGCAACCAGGAATCTGACCAAAACCGGAGCTGCCATCATCGATTGTGCCGCTGTGCCTGTCGATGTTCAGGGTGGTCTGACCTGGTACAGATTGTATATGACTTTCAATTATCAGTTTGTTGAAAGCACTGCCAGTCGAACCTACATAATTCTGCAGAATGCCACTCCTGATGCTGCGGTTGCGGTTGCTTCCTATTCGGCCTGGTTTGATGGCGTCCAGCTTGAAAAGGCGGTCATCCCCGGGCAGACCAGGCCAACAGCCTATGGAGCCGGAAGTAAAATTATTTCGCCTTCAGATGAAACAAGCGTCGATGGCAGTACTCAGCATTACGAATGGTAACGGGCTTTTGTTCTGACATTGCCTGTTCTGCATAAAACCATTACAATAGTAACAAATTCTATTCGAGGCAGGTTTTATGATTAAACAGGTTGTTGGTTTGCAGCTGTTAATGATGCTGCTGATTCTCACCAGTCTGGTGCAGGGGCGTCTGTATGCCAATCAGTTCGCCTATGTTTTTCCGCCAAATATTTCGCTGCAGATCGTTGACCAGCACGAAGAAGCCGGCAAGATTCGCCTGACCGCGATAATCGAAAGTCGTCTGGGTATTCTTGAAAACCTGGAACTATTTTTTGAAAGCTCGAAAGATCTGCAGGTTCTCAGTAATACCAGTGTTTTAAAAAGTCTTGAAGCCGGGGTTCAGCGCAAAATAAAGATTCTGGCCGTCAGAACCGGAAAACCTGCTGATGAAATCGGTTCATGGCTGAAAATAGGTGTCAAGTTTACGCCCGATTACAAAGCAATGCTTTTTGCCGTCAGCGATACCGAAAAGTATCCTGATGAAAACGAACGCCAGAAGCTGCTCGATGTCGTTGCGAAAAATTCATCTTCGGGCGCCCGCTATCTTGAAGCCACAAGGCATTTTATCAATAATTGAAGGAAATCTGATGTCGAAACATTACCTGCTGCTGGTCCTGTTTTTCAGTCTGATCGCATGTCTGCCGGGCCATGCTGCTTCGCTCGCTTTTACTGCCAATTATTCACTCATTACCGGTTATGGGCCGGTTGCTTCCTTCCCGCGTGAACTGCCTGCAGGTGAAAAACTTGTGATTTCAGCAGACAAGATCAATGCCTACCGGGTAAAAACCGTTGCAGTCAAAGATGAGGCACATCTGATTCAACTGATGGGTGCCGCTGAAGAAAGTTCATTGACCGACATGCAGAAAGGGCTTCTCGAAAGCTATCGCTTTGCGATGTCACAGAGTCTCGACAGCCTTAAACAAAGGGTTCCCGGGTCATCACCTTCTGTCGCTCTGAGTCTGGTCGATATAAATGGCTATACTGACACCACGCGTTATCCGAAAATTGTCGATGATTTCTGGCCTCAGAATTCAAGGGTTTACCGCTATGCAGGCAACGAGCTCGAAACCAGTTCCGAAATTCGCATCAGTGGTACAGATTGTCTGGGTTATGGTTCTGAAACAGCTGTGACCATGAAAAAGACCTTTGCTCACGAATTCGGGCATGCCATAGACATGACTTCTATAGAAAACGGTGCCTATGGTCACGACGGAGCCCATTACATCAATGAAAAGATCGAACCGAAAGCTTCTTTTGCAGAGGGTTTTGCCAACTTTATCCGGATGATTTTCTTTCCCGAGGATGAACCGCAATTCCGCGACAGTATCAAGACGATCAAAATAGAAAAACCAGAGGGCGGTTATGATGAATACCCGCTTGCTGACAGCAAACTGGTCGGCGAAGGCTTTCTCGATGTCGAAGCCATAAATACTCTGATTTTTACCCGCCTGGCTGCTGAACTGCCCGATGGGCAGAAAATGGTGCTCGATTCATTTCAGAAACACAACGCCGGCGAAAACCGTATGAGCATGTTTCTTAAAAATTTCCTCGTCGATTACCCCGCGACTGGTGAAAAGGTGGCGGCCATTCTCAATCGTGAAACCTCCGGTCGGCTTAGCGATGCCGAGATTCGTCAGATCCTTGGCAGGAATTCCGGGGTCGAAAAATTTCTGCTCGCAAGACCAGTTATACAGGTAAGCAAGAGCGAACCCGAAAAGAAGATCGAAGAACCGTCGCGAAAATCGATCACCATTTATAAATGGAAAAACGCTGATGGGGTAATACAGTTCACCAGCCAGCCCCCGGCTGATGGTACCGAGTATTCGGTAATAAACCGTGCTGCCGAACCAGGCAGGGCAAGTCCGATTACCATTGAAAACCCTGAAACCGACCCGTTCATTGTTGGTTACTGACCGACAATTTGCCATTGATTGCCGCAGCACGCCATATTTCCGTCAGGATGCCGGCCATAATCATCATTGTTCCGAGGATTGCCGAAACGGCAATTTTTTCGCCAAGCAGCAGCCAGGCCAGGAAAATGGCGACCGGTGGCTTGAAAAAGAACAGATAACTGGCGCGACCGGCTGACAGGTAAGCCAGGGCTTTCATGAAGGTCAGATAACCGAGGCCGGTTCCGAAAATGCCGGCACCGAGAATGTTTGGCCATGTATGGGTTGGTGGCCAGAACCCGAGTTGCAAAAAGTGCAGCAGCGGCAGATACAGGATCAAAGCCGGCAGGCTGCTCATCACCAGAACGGTCAGGCTGTCGTGCTTTGCGATCAACTTTTTGCTCAGAACCGTATAAAGGCCAAAACCAGCCATGGCAACGATTCCGGCCGCCATGCCGAGAGGGGTGTCGATCGCAGTATCGGCTCTGAAGGTCAGGATTATAATGCCGAATAGACCCAGAATCAGGGCTGATATCCTGCCCGGGGGCATTTTTTCCTTAAAAAGCAGCCATGAGAAAAAATTTGTGGCCAGCGGGTTGGCGGCAATGAGAACCGCAGCGGTCGAGGCTTTTGCATACTTTATGCAGACAGCATGTGCTCCCATCAGCAGGATAATGTTGAGGCTTCCGAGCAGGGCCATGTAAAGCATGTCGCGTGCTGCAAGCTGTTTCAGCTGCCTGTATCTGGTTGCCATCATGAACGGCAGCAATATCAGAGTACCGATACAGAAGCGCCAGAAATTCATCAGCATCGGCGGAATATCGTTGCGCACCGGGCTGACCATGATTTCGATCGATGAGAAAGCCAGAACCGTAAAAACAAGATAAAAAGCTGCTTTGAACTTTTCTGCCGGTGACAGAGTTTGATTCTGCATTTTTTGTCTTCTCCATGGGCGAATGGTGTTTTTCGCTGACCTGCCAAAATGCCCGGCAGGATGATAGCACGAAACCTGACTTATTTCTGATGCAGGTACGTGCCCTGTTTAATTTGGCAGCAAAATTTGTTAAACTAAATTGATCTGTAACCGGTATATTATGCGTTAAAACATCGTTCGAAAATATGACAGGGAGTTTTGTATGAATCTAACCAGCCGCATCCAGAAAAAGTACCTGTTTCATCGTCTTGTCGGTCTTTTGCTGATTGCCGTAATGATCGGCGCCAGTCCGGGCATTTTCGACGCCCTGACGATGGTACGTGCGGCTAACACCCCCTTTACCGAGTCCAAGGTTGCTATCGACAAGGATAACCCGCTTGCTGTGACTTCTGCCACCGGAGAAGCCGCTTCGGCAACCGCAACTATCGGTGCCGATGTCGATGACGAAGTTAAAAAGAAGGAAATGAGCAAGGCGGAAGAGATCGCCTGGTCGATTGGCAAAGCTCTGTTACCGACCCTGGCGGTTATGGCTTTTTCAGCTGCGGTTGTCTGTCCTCTGTCATGGGTTGTCATAGGAGCTGTTGTCGTCGGTGCTACCGCAGCAGGTGCCATGACTCTCGCCTACGAACTGCGCAAAAACAAGTTCCGCAGTGAAGGCGAAAAGAAGGGCATGGACAAGATTCTGCGTGAAGTTTCGATTCAGGCCGCAATCAGCGGGGCAATGGCACCTTTCAACATGCTGACGGGTGGTCTTGTTCAATCAGTAGGGCCGCTGACCGTAAAAACTATTGTGCAAACGGCAGCCAAGGCCGGTGCTATAAGTTTTCTCGGCAGTACGGTTTCGAATGTCGCCAAAGGCACCGTTACCAATCTCTGGTATGATCATTACTACAATTATGACGAGCGTGAGAAAGAGCTGAATGCAAAAATCAAAACTCTTTCTGCCATAACTGCCCCGACTGATGAGCAGCAAAAAGAACTGGTGGCAGCTCTGACCGAGCTCGACACCATCAAAAAAGAAAAATACACCTGGGATAACTTCAGAAAAGACGAGAACAAAGCGCTGGTTTCGGCCGGCATTTCGGGAGTGCTTGGCGGTATTGCCGGTCGCCTCGGTGCTGAAACCAGCTGGGCAAAGATCGCCTCCAGCAAGCTGTTCGGCAGTACTTCGAAGGCTAATCTCCTTTCAAATGCCGTGATCAGCAATCCGTTCGCTTTTGCAACCGGTGCAGCCAGTGCTGCCGTCGATAAAAAAGAAATTCTCAATCAGATAGAATACAATCGTCAGCTGCAGAGCAAGTATGCAAATGGCTCACCCGCCTGGAATTATTATGAAGGCAAAATAGCTGACCTCGAGGAAGCTTATAAAAATATCAAGCTTTCAGAAGCCGGCAAGTCGGCGATGCTTTCAAACGCCGCCATGCAGACGGCCGTAGTCGGCACCTCACTGGCCAAAACCCGCCTCTGGGATCTCCCGTCAGCCAAACGGCAAAAGGTACAGCAGGCCTATGAAGAGCAGGATCCTGAATGGCAGAAGGCAAACGACGCCCGCCAGCAGCTTGAGATTCGCAAGGCCAATCGCCCCCAGCCTGGTGATTATGCTACCAAGGCTGAATATTCCCAGGCTTTGAAACAATATGCCAGAGACGTTAACAGCCTGCGAAGTCAGTATCAGGCAGCCAAAGCCGTTGCCAGCGACGCCCAGAGTTCATCAGCAAACAAACAGGTTATCAAGGGCATTGAAAAGCAGGTTTCCCAGGAAATCGAATATTCCAGACAGGCTGAGCTGGCCAGAGCGCTTGGCCGGGAAAGCTATGTCGACTTTAAAATGAAAGAACTCGAAAAGAAGCCGGAAAACGCCGGTTTGACTGCTCAGGAACTTCGTGACAAGGCTAATGCCGAAGTTGCCAAAGGATATGACGACGCAGCCAAAGCAAGTGCCCTGAAACTCGCCCAGATGGAAGAGAAGGCTAACCGCCAGTCGCAGGAGTTGCTTGGCAAGGTCGAAAAAGGCAACGATGGCAAACATTATGTAGTTGTGACCGATGAAAAAGGTAATGAAGTAATGCGTACCGAATACAAGGGCGGTGAAGGGGCTTTCTGGGCCGCCCGTATCAAAGGCGGAACTGCCGCAGAAATGAAGCAGGCTGAAATAGATGCGGTCGTTAGAAGGGTCTACAACTCTTCAGCAATGGTAAAACCCACTTCTTTCAGAAACGAATATGTCAATATGCGGGTTAATCAGCTCAGAGCTCAGGGTATGAGCGAAACACAGATCGACAAGCAGCTTGGTGGCATTGTCGAAGAAGCTAACAGCAAAACCTTGAGCACTTACGGTGGCTGGAGTGGAGTTACGAAATCAGAGATTCTTGCTTCTGGTCTTGAAAAGGCTAAATATGACGATGGTGCCGCTCCAGATGCCGGCAAAATCGTTGATTTCCTTAAAAAGACCCTGACGAGCAAAACAATTTCTACGGTCGAAAGCGAGCTTTCGGGCAATATCAACAAGGGACTGCAGGTTGTCGCCCCCAGAACCGGTTACAGCAGAATCGATCCGCTCCGACCCCTTCTTGATTCAGAAGAGCGCGATGAAGAAACTCTGAATCGGCTTACTGAAAAGGCAATGCGCGATTACTATAACAAGCATTGATCGTTTGAAAAACTGACGTATCAGACAATCGCCCCGGCTTTCTGAAAAAGCCGGGGCGGTTTTTATGCAGAAACCCCGCCCAATAAAGGTTTTTCATGCTTTTGCCTGCGAATTGCATGACTGATATGTTTTTATAACTGCAAAAATGTTTTTTCTAATGTGCCGGGCTGGCGAAAAGGCTCTGTTTCGTCATTGCAGCAGACAATATATACTTCACAACAGGATAGAGTTCTGATTTGCCATGGCCTTGATATTTTGCATTTGAATTTAGCTGCTGAATATGAAAAAATAGGCTGGTGAAAAAGGAACTATCATCAATTTTTCTCAGGCTTGCCATCTGGCTCTGCCTGGCTATGGTGCTGTTCGTAACTGCTACCACGCTTTTTTCCGACCTGGGCAGGGTAATAGTGATGATCCGGTCGGTCTCAGCAGGCTGGCTGGCTCTGATAATTCTTTCGGTCCTCTTCAACTATGGACTGCGCTTTCTTAAATGGCGATACTTTCTTGCTATCCTGGGTGTCAAAGTTCCGTTGCGCCTGAATTTATGGGTTTTCTTTTCTGCATTTACCATGGTTTTAAGCCCCGCAAAACTCGGAGAACTCGTGAAATCCCTGTTGCTCAAAGCCAGAATGGGCATTCCAGTGGCGGTCACAGCTCCGGTCGTAATGGCAGAGCGCTTGACCGATCTTGCCGGGTTACTCATTCTCTGTGTGCTGGGTTTTTCAAGATTTGCATTCGGCGGTAGAACGCTTCTTGTCTGTAGTATTCTGATTTTTGCGGGTATGATTGTTTTTTCCAGGCCTGGTTTCTGGCATTTCATCGATCGACTGCCGCTGGTTCGGAAAAGGTCGGCGGGTTTTCGTGCGACGGTCAGGGCAATTGCCGAAAGCACTCGAACCCTCCTGACTTTAAGGTCGCTGTTCATAACCGTGCCTTTGAGTGCCGTTTCCTGGGCAGGAGAAGGTGTTGCGCTTTATCTGATTTTCCGGTCGCTTGGGCTTGAAATCGTCAATTTGCCTGCCATTTCGGTTTTTGCGCACGCTTTTGGTTCGGTCGCCGGGGCATTGTCGTTTCTGCCCGGCGGCCTTCTGGTTACTGAAGGCGCAATGGGAATGTTCTTCGTTTATGTTTCAATTCCGGATGTAATTGCAGTCTCAGCAACCTTTCTCATCAGAGCATTAACCTTGTGGTTTGCGGTAATTCTCGGAACCATTGTTTTTGTTCTCGGTCACCGGAGTTCCGATCTGGAAATGCTGAGTTTTTCTTCGTTGCCTGACTCAAGCGATAGTCGGGCGGCTGATCGCTAGATATCGATACAGGATGAATCAATGGAACCTCTCGATTTGAATACCATCAGAATACTTGAAGACTATAAAAACGGCCGGATCGATGCCGGCGAAGCCGCACAGCGTCTTGCGGCCATCGGTCGCAGGGAAGTTTCCCCGCCGGCAGAAAGCTTGACCGACAGCGCCATTCTTGATCCGGGAAGGGAATCCCGCGCCGGATTTCCTGAAGCGATATTCGGGGCGGCAAAAACTCCCGGGCAGATATGTGAAAATTTCATGAGGCTTTATGATGAAACCGGCAAGGCGCTGGCAACAAGATGCAGTTCTGAAGCTCTGCAAATGCTTGCCAGAAAATGTCCGTCGGCAAACATAAATCATTCCTGTGGTCTGGCATGGGCTGTTTCTGATATTGTGCTCCACCCCTGGGGAAAATCGGCCGTTCTTGCAGCCGGCACCTCTGACCTGCCGGTCGCTGAAGAAGCCTCGTTGACGCTTGAATTTATGGGATTTTCTGTCGAACGAATGTTTGATGTCGGAGTTGCCGGTCTGCACCGACTGCTGAACCGCGTTGACAAACTTAAGGCCGTAGATGTCGCAATTGTCGTTGCCGGCATGGAAGGAGCTCTGCCGAGTGTCGTCGGCGGTCTGGTGCCCTGCCCTATAATCGCAGTGCCGACTTCTGTCGGTTATGGAGCAAGTTTCAATGGGCTGGCGGCCTTGCTTGGCATGCTGAATTCATGTTCGGCCGGAGTGACGGTAGTGAACATCGACAATGGTTTCGGAGCGGCTGCAGCCGCAGTCAGAATTTTGAAGGGAAAAGTAAAATGACGATACTCTACTGGGATTGCTTCAGCGGCATTGCCGGAAATATGGCGGTAGCATCGCTTCTCGATCTGGGCGCCAGTCGTGACAGGCTTGCCGAAGGGCTTAAATCATTGAATTTTCCGGAAGGCCCGATCGGATTGATAATTGAAGAGCGACTGGTAGATGGCATCAGAGGCCTGTATTTCAATACTGCCGATGACGAGCATGCTCATCTGCATCCGCACGATCCAGGCGAAGTCTGCCGTGGTGGCCATGTAATGGGTGAAGTTCACGATCATTCAGAAAAGCACAGCCATCACAGCCATCCTGAAGATCATGAGCACAGCCATTGCCACAATGGCAGCCGTGCGCATCTTCATGATCACCACCATGACCACGATCACGATCACAACCACGACCACGGCCACGATCACAGCCACGATCACAGCCACGATCACGGCCATGACCACGATCACGATCACGACCACGACCACGGCCATGCGCCGCATCGCGGACTCAGCGAGATTCGTTGTCTGATTGAAAACTCGACTATTACCAGCGGTGCAAAAAAGATTGCGCTTGCCTGTTTTAAAGCGCTGGCTGAAGCTGAAGCCGAAGTTCACGGCAAGGCGGTTGACGAGGTGCATTTTCATGAAGTTGGCGCCCGCGACAGCATTGCTGACCTGGTTGGAGTAGCAATATGCCTCGATGATCTTCAGGTCAGCGAAGTGTTTGTTTCTCCGGTGCACCTCGGGTCAGGTTTTGTAAAATGTGCCCATGGTATGATTCCGGTGCCCGCCCCGGCAACTGCATTGTTGCTGAAAGGCTACCCGGTAATTTTCGACCATGATACCCGCTTTGAATTGACTACTCCGACCGGGGCCGCCATTTTAAAAGGAATCGCCGCAAAACCTGCCGGCTCGCAGATGTTCTCTTTCGCCCGGACAGGGCACGGTCATGGCAGTATGAAGATCGGCCGGGCCAATTTTCTCAGGGCATTTCTAGGTGACCCCCGGTCGCAAAATACCAGATCAGATCGGGTTGTCATGTTTACCAGTAACATAGACAACGCAACTGGCGAAGAGCTCGGTCATGCGATCAGCAGTTTGATGCAGGCTGGAGCTCTCGATGCCTGTCTGTTGCCGGTTACCATGAAGAAAGGCCGGCCTGGTCACCAGCTGCAGGTTTTGTCAGAAATAGAAGATTTCGGTAAGATCGAGAATCTGATTTTTGACCTGCTGCCAACGATTGGAATTCGTCGTTCAATCATCGAACGCACTGTTCTGGAACGTCGCCCGGGTGTTGTCGAGAGCGAATTCGGGCAGCTGGCTTGCAAAGAAGTGACCGGTAGAGACGGTGTGAAACGTATGGAACCTGAATTCGACGAACTTGTCAGAGTCGCGAAGCAGGAGGGGTCTACCCCGCGAAAAATCAAACAGAGAATTGTCGTTTAGGGCACACTGTGCTATTATTGCCGGGAAATCCTATACACATGGGGCAGACAATGAACGTCGCTGGAATGGCTATTAGTATCGTCGGGGCGGCAAAGAGCGGGCTCGCTGCAGCCAGAAGTCTGGTTGACAGTGGTGCACGTGTTTTCATTTCCGATATTCAATCGGAAGAAAAACTGAGGCAGAGTCTCGATCGTGAAGGTCTGACCGGTCGGGTTGAATATGAAGCCGGAGGGCACACCAGCAGGGTTCTTACTGCTGATTTTATCGTGCTTAGCCCTGGTGTGAGAACTGATATTCCGGTACTGGTCGATGCTGTTGCCAGAAATATTCCGGTTTATTCTGAAATTGAGGTTGCATACAGGCTTTCGCGTGGCCGCCGCCTGGTGGTGACCGGCAGTAACGGGAAAACTACCACAACGACTCTGTTGTCGCTATTCTGCCGACAGCAGTTTCCAGAAGTGTTTCTCGGAGGGAACATCGGCATTCCAATGATGGAATTTGCCGCCCGAACTACTGATAATTCAGTTCAGGTGCTTGAAGTCAGCAGTTTTCAGCTTGAAACAATCTCGGCATTCTGTCCGGATATTGCCGTCATAACCAATTTTTTCGAGAATCATCTCGACAGGTATCCCAGTTATAAAGCATACATTGATGCGAAAAAACGCATTGCCCTCAATATGAAGGCCGATCAGTATCTGGTTCTGAATGCCGATCAGTTGAGTATGCGTGAAATGGCCGGTGAAGTCGCATGCCGCACCGCCTGGTTCGGCTGGAACTGCGATAATCTGACGCCCTGTGTCACCATATCAGGTGATTATCTTGTCTATAATGATGCAGGTGGCAGGCAAAACCGCCTTTTCCCGGTGTCATCAGTGAAACTTATCGGGCGACACAATCTTGAAAATGTCATGTGCGCCGCTATCGTAGCCATTCTTGCCGGCGTCGACCCGGGCAGGCTTGAATCTGTAGTCAGGGAATTTCCCGGTGTAGAACATCGTCTCGAATGGGTTGCAGAAGTTGGCGGCATAACCTTCATCAACGATTCCAAGGGCACCAACTGTGCCGCATCGATTACAGCTCTCAGAGCCTGCAGACAGCCGATGATTCTGATTGCTGGAGGCCGCGACAAAGGGACCGACCTGGCTGAATGGGTAACCTCAGTACGCACTCTTACCAAAGGTGCGGTGCTTTACGGCGAGGCGAGAGACAGGTTTCGGTCAGCTCTGGAAGGACTGGTGCCCCTTAAAAGTGCCTCTTCTTTCGAGCAGGCGGTAGATATTGCTTATGAGTGGGCCAAACCCGGTGACACCGTTCTTTTATCACCAGCATGCAGCAGTTATGATCTTTTCCCCAATTTTGAAGTCAGGGGTGAAAGGTTCAAAGAGCTTGTAAAAACGCTGAAAGCCAGATGAATACACCCCGTCACTTCGATCACCTCCTGCTGTTTTTTGTCGTCGGTCTGATGCTTATCGGGCTGATCATGGTCTATTCCGCAAGTTCAGTAACGTCACTGGCGACGATGGCTGACGGTTTTTATTACTTCAAGCGTCAGCTGATGTGGGTAATTGTCGGATTGCTTGCCATGATCGGTGTTTCACATGTTCCCTACCAGAAGCTTGAAAAGTATGCGGTGCCGCTCCTCGGGCTGGCTATTTTCCTGCTGATTCTGGTGCTTCTGCCTGGTGTGGCGCGCGATATCGGTGGTGCCAAACGCTGGATCAGATTTGGCGGTGTGGGGTTTCAGCCTTCTGAGTTTGCGAAGCTCTGCTTCATTGTCTACATGGCTCATTCTATTTCGATCCGGCAGGAACGCATCAAAAGCTTTCTGCACGGCATGATGCCTGATATGATCGTTGCCGGTATCCTGTTCTTTCTCATTTACAAGGAACCCAACCTCTCGACTGCAGCCCTTATCGGCGGCACCTATCTGACCCTGTATTTTCTCGGCAACGGTTCACTGGCTAACCTGGGCGGTCTGGCCGGCGGCGGTGTCGTGCTGATCGTCGCGCTGATCTTTCAGGCCGGTTATCGCATGCGCCGTTTCTGGGCATTTATCGACCCCTGGGAAAACGCCCGCACCAGCGGTTATCATATCATTCAGTCACTGGTCGCGATCGGTTCAGGCGGTTTCTGGGGTCTTGGGCTCGGGCAGAGCCGGCAGAAGTTTTTCATTTTACCTGAACGTCATACTGACTTCATTTTTGCAATTATCTGTGAGGAACTTGGTCTGGTCGGCGGTATGCTGGTACTGCTGATGTTTCTGGCGCTGCTCTGGCGTGGTCTTTATATCGCGACCCGCGCTCCTGACAATTTCGGTTTTCTGCTGGCTTCGGGCATTACAACAATTATCGGTCTGCAGGTTCTTGTCAATATCGGGGTTGTTCTTAGTCTGATGCCTACCACCGGCATTACCCTGCCGTTTGTCAGTTATGGGGGTTCAAGTCTTGTATTTATGGCTGTCGGCATCGGAATTCTTCTCAATATTTCGCGTTATGGCTCTGGCAGGAACGCTTTTGAAGATTACAAAGCCGTGCCGTTTTCAGGACAATTCACTGAACCCTCTGCGGTTCCCCTTAGAAAAAGATGAATATGCGAATTATCTTCAGCGGTGGCGGAACTGGCGGTCATATCTACCCGGCCCTGGCAATACGCGAAATACTTGCCCGCAAATTCGACTTTGCAAGCGGCTATGTCGGGGTGACCGGCGGCATGGAAGAGAAGATCGTGAATCGCGAACCAGGAATCCGTTTCATGGGAGTCAGGGCGCAGGGAATGCCAAGAACGCTCAGCCTCGACTGGTTGACCTTTCCGTTTAGAAATGCCGGCGGGGTTTATGATGCCTGGCGACACCTGCGTGATTTCAGACCTGATCTGGTTGTCACTACCGGCGGTTTTGTCGCTTTTCCGGTACTGGCCGCCGCAAGGCTCATGGGCACTCCGGCAGTGATTCACGAACAGAATGCCGCGATGGGAGTTACCAATCGAATTTTTGCCGGATCGGCAGCCAGGGTTCTGCTTACCTACGCATCAGCAGCCCGTGAAGATGGCAAAAGAGTCGTCGTGACCGGCAACCCGGTGCGGTCGGCGTTTCTTGCCAAAACCGCTGCCGGCAATCGCTTTACCCGTAAAGAAGGTGAATTTGTTGTGCTGGCTGTCGGTGGTTCAAGGGGAGCATTATCGCTGAATCGTGCCTGTATCGATCTGGCTGGCGGCTGGTTGCCTGATCACCCCGAAGTGCGGCTGATACATATCAGCGGCGAGCGCGACTACGAAATGGTGCGGTCTGCAATCGGCAATGCCCCTGAAAATTACACATTACTTCCCTATCTTCACGAAATGCGTGAAGCATTTGAAGTTGCCGATCTGCTTGTTTCGAGAGCCGGCGCAACGATACTTTCCGAGATAGCCGTTTGTCGAAAACCGGCATTGCTGGTGCCTTTTCCTTTCGCAACCGACAATCATCAGGAAAAAAATGCCAGGGTTCTCGAAGAGCTGGGCGCTGCAAAACTGCTGCTCGACCGTGATCTGAACGGCACCAGTCTGGCAGGGGCAATTTCCAGTCTGAATGACCGTTCGGTCATGGCAAAAATGTCTGAAGCAATGGCCAGAAGTCGCCCGGTTGACGTTGAAGAGAGAATTTCCGACCAGATATCACAGGTAATTGCTGCCATCAGCTGAATATTGAGACTGAAGCCGGTTTGCCCTGAATGCCTGTTCTGCATATGTCGGCCGGCGGTTCAAGGCGAAGCTTGTTGAGCGCTTCAAAATTCCCAACCACCAATGCCGCCAGCACCGGATGCTTTGTCTGATGGGCGAAATGCAGGCGATTGCCGAAAGATGTTGTATTTTTAAAGAGTCGGTAAGTCGCTTGAGCCGGAAGCGCGGAAGTGTGGCCAGCGGCTGACCGTCTGAACCTGGTTGCAGGAGAAAAAAGTTTGCGTTTGCACTTCTGTTCAATAAGTGCTTGTACTAAAAAAATGCCGGTGTTAAAATACTGCATCATTTTTTGAGGTTGGCAATTTGTCAGAAGATTTCAGCCGAACGAACCGTGCGTACCGAAAGCCTCTTGAGCAGCAGCTTCCAGAAGAGGCTCGCAACAAGCTGCGGCAGAAGCGTTACCGTTCCAGACTATCGAATTTTTCGCGTCTGGCTGGTCCGGTGCGTGCTTTGGCATTTGTTTTGCTGATCGTTAGCCTCTGCTACCTCTCGATAACGCAGTTAAAACACCTTTTTTTCAATACTTCATACTTTGAGATCAAAAATCTTGAGGTTGTCGGAAATTCGGCCCTTGACCGTGACTATCTGCTGAAAACAGCCGGACTCGCTCCGGGAATGAAGCTTTTTGCCATCGATCGCGATGCGATTCGCGACAGTCTGCTGGCAGAACCTCTGATTAAAGACGTAGCGATCGAGCTTGAAGGATTGTATACCCTCAGATTGAAGATAACCGAGCGGCAGCCGACCCTGTATGCGAAGGTGGGTATCGCTTTTTACGAGATAGCTGAAGATGGTGTGATCATCAGCACTGAAGGTATGGGTGACAAAGATCTGCCGGTAATAACCGGTCTGCAGCTTCAAACAGCACGCGCCGGAGATTCGCTGGTCAGCAACGATGGTTACTATATTGCCAACACCTGGGTTAAATCCCTGGGTGACCGCATACTCCGGCAGATTTCGGAAATAAACTTTTCCAGTCTTCCAAATCCTTATCTGGTGCTGGTTAGTGGCGAAAAGGTTTTTCCCCGCAGTGTCGAAGATTTTAAAAATCGTTATGATTTTTTGCGTGCACTTCTTGACAACCTGAGAAAGAATAATGTAGAACCATTCTACCTCGATATGAGGGCACCCAGTGAAATAGTTGTCCGCCCGAAAACACACACTGGTGCAACCAAGGAAAACAGGGGTTCAAATTCCGGTGGATGATTTGATTATCGGCCTCGATATAGGCACTACAAAAGTCTGTGCAGTGATCGGTGAACTCCAGAATGGGCGCACCATCAATGTGCTCGGGGTCGGCAGTGCATCGACCGGCGATGGGGTCAAAAAGGGTGCCATCGTCGATATCGAGCGCACCACTCAGGCAATTATCGATGCGGTCGAAGAAGCTGAAAAATCCGCTGACGTCGTTATCGATAGCGTCTATGTCGGTATTGCCGGTGCCCACATCTGCTCGATGAACAGTCAGGGTATAGTTGCAATAAAGGGCAACGGACAGGAAATCACCTCTGAAGATATCGATCGGGCAGTTGAAAACGCGAAAACCGCAATATCGATACCTCCGCATCAGGATATAATTCATATCCTGCCGCGTGAATTCGTGGTTGACGAACAGAAAGATATCAATAACCCGCTGGGTATGGTTGGCGGTCGCCTCGAAGCGCAGGTGCATATTGTAACCGGTGCGGTAACCGCAATGCAGAATATCATGAAATGTTGTGAAATGGCCAAGCTGAAGGTTGAAGATGTCGTTCTTCAGCAGTATGCTTCCAGCATGGCCGTTCTCTCTGAAGACGAAAAGAAGCTTGGAGTCGTTCTCGTCGATATCGGCGGGGGCACCACCGACCTGATCATTTTTCAGAACGGGCACGTCGTTCACTCTCACAGTATCGATGTCGGCGGGCGACTTGTCACCAATGATCTCGCTGTGGGCCTGAAGACTTCGACTCAGGCGGCCGAAGAATTGAAGATTAACGCCGGTGTAGCGCGTTCCGATCTTGCTGATGAGCATATGGTCATAAATGTTCCTGTTGCCGGTGGCGAGCGCACCAGAGAATACAGACAGCCTTTTCTGGCCGAAATTATCGAGCCGCGTATGGAAGAGATTTTTCACGAAGTCAAAAGTCAGATAGAAAAGCATGTTTCTCTTGACGTTATACCTGCGGGTGTTGTATTAACTGGAGGTAGTTCTCTTATGACCGGGTGCCCCGAACTTGCCGAAGAAATTCTCGGGTTACCGGTGCGTCGTGGAGCCCCTGTGGATATCGTCGGGCTGCGCGAACAGGTGCGAAAGCCTCAGTATTCCACGGCTCTTGGTCTGATAAGGTATGGCGCACAAAATTATCGTGCACCCACTAGAGAAACCGGTGCACTTGGTGGTATAATAGAAAGAATTCAATCGTTTTTCAGAAAATTCTTCACTGATTGAGTCAAATTAGATTTTGCCGAAGGCAGAGCAGAAATATACAGGAGGCGAGCATGGTGTTTGATTTTAACCAGGCGGCATTGGACAATGCAGAAATTAAGGTAATCGGCGTAGGTGGCGGTGGTTCTAATGCCGTTAACCGCATGATCGAAGCGGGGCTTTCCGGCGTGGAATTCATCACTGCCAACACTGATGCCCAGGCTTTGACCCGGTCGAATGCCAAAATCAAGATTCAGCTGGGCGACAAGCTTACCAAAGGTCTTGGCGCCGGTGCCAACTATGAAGTTGGCAAAAAGGCCGCTGAAGACGATCGCGAAGCGATTGCCGAAGTTCTTGAAGGTGCCGACATGGTATTCATTACTGCCGGTATGGGCGGTGGCACCGGCACCGGTGCAGCTCCTGTCGTTGCTGATGTGGCCCGCGAACTCGGTGCTCTGACCGTAGCGGTTGTAACCAAGCCGTTCTCATTCGAAGGCAAAAAGCGCGCCAATGCTGCTGAACTCGGTATCAAGAGTCTCAGAGACCGTGTCGACGCCATCATTGTCATTCCGAACGATAAACTGCTCCAGATTTCCAAAGAAAACGTCACCATGCTGCAGGCTTTCGGTTATGCCGACGACGTGCTCCGCCAGGGTGTTCAGGGCATTTCCGACCTCATCGTCGTGCCCGGCGATATCAACACTGACTTTGCCGACGTTAAGACAATCATGAGCAATGCCGGTTCTGCATTGATGGGTATCGGTATCGCCGAAGGCGAAAACCGCGCCGTCAACGCCGCCCAGATGGCAATTTCCAGCCCGCTGCTCGAATCTTCGATTCAGGGTGCCAAGGGCGTTCTGCTCAACATCACTGCCGGCCCCGATCTCGGTATTCATGAAGTTAACAACGCCTGCAGCATCGTGCAGGAAGTTGTCGATCCTGATGCCAACATCATTTTCGGTACTGCCGTTAACGACAGTATGGGTGGTGCCATCAGAATCACCGTTATCGCCACCGGTTTCGGCGAAGAAGCCAGATCTGCCAACGACTCCAAAAAACGGCTTCTCGACGATCTGCGCACTGTCCGCCCCCTGACTGAATCACACAACATTCCGCAGCCTCAGGTTGTCAATGCTCCGCCGACCTACAACAGCAATGTTGATGAACGCGAAATTCCGACCTTCCTGAGAAAACGCAGAAACGTCTGATCTTGTTTCAACCCTGTTATAAATGAACCAGGGGCAGGCATGCCTGCCCCTGGTTCATAACTTTTACAGAGATAATATTTTGGGTCTAAGACATCGCCATAATTACGAATCGGTCGCCAGTTCACTGAAAAGTTCCGAACTGCACTATTCCGAATGCAGCTTTGCCGGCACTATCAGCGTAGCTCTGATCTATCCAAATCTTTACAGTCTCGGAATGAGCAATCTCGGCTTTATGACCGTGCATCGGCTGGCAGCATCGGTTGCCGGCACGGGCGTAGAGCGCTTTTTCCCCGCTCTCGAAGCTGAAACCCCTCTGCCTCCACCATACTATTCATTCGAAACCGGCCGGCCGCTGGGTGATTTCAATGTTCTGATGTTTTCATTCAGCTATGAAGGTGATTTCGATAAAATTCCCGGGCTCTTTTCATCACTGGGTCTGCCGGTATTGTCTTCAGAGCGCAACCCGCATCATCCTCTGCTGATTGCCGGTGGTGCCGCAATTGCTTCCAACCCTGCCGCCCTGTCACGCATATTCGACGTGCTGGTGCCTGGAGAAGCAGAATCAACTGTGGTGCCAATTCTGCAGCAACTGCACCGCGAAGGCTTTGACCCCGAAGCACTGGCACGGTTGCCTGGTGTGTGGGTGCCGGCGGTAGTGCAGGTTCCCCCCGGACTGCATGGCATGCACGATGTGAACGCTCAGCCGGCCTGGTCGCATATTGTCGCTGAGCACAATGCTTTTGGCGGTGCTCATATAATCGAAGTGATGCGCGGTTGTCCGCGTGCCTGCTCGTTTTGCCTGGCCAGGTGTATTTATGCTCCTGTCAGGCCAGTCAGCGCCGCATCGGTAGAGAAGTGGCTTGACGCACACCCGACCTGTCGTGACCTGGGTCTGGTCGCACCATCACTCTTCGATCATCCCGAAGTTGAAGCTATTTTTGCGATGTTGACCGATCGTGGCATACGTATTCGCAATTCTTCGGTGAAATGGGAAAAACTCGGCCCGGAGATAATCGATGCTTTGCGAAGCTCTGGAATAACAAGCCTGACCATTGCCCCCGAGACTGGAAGTGAACGTCTCAGAAGGGAAATGCGCAAGCCGCTCGATGAGGCCCGCTTTTTAGAACGCATCAGAGAGTTGTTCGCTCAAGGTTTCGAGCATGTAAAAATGTATTTTGTCGCCTGTCTTCCAGGCGAACAGCCTGAGGACATCGATGCCACGCTGGATTTTATCAGGCGGGTAAGCGGCGTTGTGCCGCCTGGGGCTTCGATTTCAGCAGCTTTCTCTATATTCGTTCCCAAAAACCATACGCCGTGGCAGAACATGTTGGCTCCTGATCTGCAGACAATCAAAAGAAGTCTGAAACACACCAGAGAAGGGCTGAGTCGGTTTGCCGGCCCGATACGGGTAACCTATGAAAGCCCACAGGAAGCTTTAAGACAGGCTGTTTTGTCACGGGTCGGCCCTGAACTTGCTGATGAATACGCCATGGAGGCCAGAAAATGTCGCGAGAATCGTCTCTTCGCCAGAAATCAGTTTACTGCTCTCGAATTTTAATAGCTCTGCTGCTGCCCGTTCTGCTGCTTACCGGTTGCTGCACCCGCAAAGAACCAGAAAAGGAAGCGACTCAGAAACGCATTGGTCTGATGATTACGCCGCGTGGCCTGAATGACAAGGGGTTCAATGATTATGCCTTCGATGGGCTCAAAGAGGCAGAAAAGAAATACAATATCGAATCGATAATAATCGAACCGGCCACTATGCAGGACCCGGAAGCCTCATTGCGTTTTTTTGCCGGCCAGAAATTCGATGCGATCATCGCCGTAGGCGTCGCCTTTGTCGATGTGATCAGAAAGATAGCTTCAGAGAGCCCGGATCTGCATTTTTACGTCATTGACTCCGATATCAACGAAAACAACATCAGAGGCGTTTCGTTTCGCGAAGATGAGGGGGCTTATCTGTGCGGTTATCTGGCAGCGAAGATGAGCAAAAGCGGTAAGATCGGATTTGTCGGTGGAGTCAAAATTCCGGTAATTGAACGTTTTGCAGTTGGTTACCGCAACGGGGCCAGCGATGCGGCAAGTTCAACTGAGGTTGTCGAACAGTATGTAGCCGAAGATTTTTCCGGGTTCAGCAACTCTGAACACGCAGCTTCGATTGCAGAAAGCATGTATCGAAGCGGCTGTGATGTGATTTTCCCTGCTGCCGGTGCTTCCGGGCTCGGAGTCATATCAACGGCGGTAAAATCAAGGTCGTATGTAATCGGCGTCGACATGAATCAGGATTCACTGGCTCCCGGGCTTGTTTTAACCAGCATGCTGAAACGCGTCGACCTGGTCGTGGAAAATATTGTTTCAGGTATCTGTGAGGGCCGTCAACCCGACAATATCAAGCGTTCATATGGTCTGGCTGATAATGGTATCGGGTTGACTGATTTTCAGTTAAGTTTTAAAGTTGTGGGCGAAAAACTGGTTAATCAGCTCAACGATCTGCGCCGCGGAATAATCGAAGGTCGCATTAAAACAGGTGTGAGATAATATGGACAACCGCCCGATTGGCATTTTTGATTCTGGAGTCGGCGGACTTACCGTGTTCAAGGAAATAAGAGCATTATTGCCTGCCGAAAACCTTTTATATTTCGGCGATACGGCAAGGGTTCCTTACGGTGGCAAGTCCGTTCAGGTAATTCAGAAGTTCTCATCTGAAATCGCTCACTTTCTTGAACTGCAGAACGTAAAAATGATTGTAGTAGCCTGCAACACCGCTTCGGCTCTGGCGCTCAGCAAACTCAAGGCTGAAACGGCATTGCCGGTAATCGGGGTTATCGACCCGGGGGTCAGAGCAGCCATCAAAGCTGCCGGCACCGGAGTTGTCGGAGTAATTGGCACGCGTGCGACCATCAACTCAGGCGCCTATCAGGAACGGGTTACCCGTCTTCGCAGTAATGTCAGGGTTGTTGCCCGCGCCTGCCCCCTGCTGGTGCCCATTGTCGAAGAGAATCTTCTCGATTCACAGATTGCCCGCCTCACTCTCGAAATGTATCTGAGTGATTTCAAAAAAATGGGTATCAGCTCGCTTATTCTTGCCTGCACGCATTATCCGCTGCTCAAGTCGCTGATCAACGAACTGTTCGACGGCCGGGTTACTCTGGTCGATTCTGCCTGTGAAACTGCTCGCGAAGTTAAAGAGATGCTTCTGGCGAGGCGAATATCGATCGAAGATGTCAGGCATGGTCGCGAACAGTTTTTCGTGACTGACAGCCCCGAAAGCTTTGCAGCCATCGCCGAGGGTTTTCTCGGAAGACCACTGGCAGGAGACTGCATTCTGCATTCATGGCAGACTGAATTGTAATTGACATACTTGCCAGAGTGGTTGAGAATAGCAGCATGGAACAGAAAACTTTGCAATGCCCGCATTGCCGCGAAATGAATTTTCCCATGGTGGAATTCTGCCGGCATTGTGGCGAAGCCCTGCATACGCGCCCGGGAACCACGAATCAGACTCTGATGGTTAAATGGATTCACCATTTGATCGATGCCATGTTCTGGATCGTCGACGAATCGGTGCGCTGGTGGGAAATCGGCAAATTGTCGATTCAGCTGAAGACCCTGCATCGGCGCCGGGCAAATATACTTGCAGCCGTAGAAACCGGAGAACAAGCCGGAATTGAAACCAGCACCGACCAGAAGCAGTCTCTCGTAGCGGTGAGCGAAGAGCTTGGCAGATTGTCGGGCAGGGAAGAATTTCTGCGCAGCCGCTGCTGGGCGATGACCCCTGAACTCCTTTTTGTCGGAGTCTTCTGCCTGTTTATATACGGCCTGATCATGATGAACCCGGGGCGCACTTTTCTGCCAAAGAAGTTTTCCGATCCCGGTATTTTCAGCGGCCAGGTCAGTCGAGTCCGCGATCTGCCTTTTACCGGGCACTCTGTCGTTACTGATGTCTGCTGGTTCAACGAGCGGCTGTATGTCGGTGGCGATGGCGGGCTGACTGTGGTTGACCAGCTTTCGGGGGCGGCTACCCAGTCGACTGATCTTCCCGACGAATTCTTCGTCAGAGATCTGGAGCCAGATGAAAATCGTCTTTTCATTGCAGGCTTTTCCGGAATCTATGTTTACGAAAACACCATTCTTAAGCCTTTCTATCTTGAAAAGCAGTTGCCGGCACGCCAGATCAATGCTATTTCAGCTTCCGGCAACGGTAACCTGCTGATTGGCACGATCGGCCGTGGCATGTTGCGCGGCAGCAGCGATGCGGCCGTTTTTGTGCTCGGCACGCAGAACCGCACCATCATCGATTTTGGCAGACAGGGCAATGAACTCTGGCTTCTCAACGAAGACGGGATTCTGACCGGCCGCGCCGATGATTTCGAGCCTCTAAATCTTCAGGTTCTTGCGGGCCGACATCTGCGCTGCATGGAAACGACCGATCGCAACGTTTTTATCGGCACGGATCAGGGAGTCATCGCCGGCTATCGCAATGCCAGGAACTGGGTCTGGACTATTTTATCTGCCGGCAAACCCGGCTATATCAACGATATTGTCGTTTCCGGTGACATTCTTTTTGTCGCCTCGGACGAAGGGGTTTTTCGTTTTGCCAAAGGTCGAATGGAAAGACTTTCTGCGATACCTTGTCAGACGATGTGCGTCGGCTCAAATTTTCTGGCGGCTGTTAATCCTGATTCGATCATGCTTTTCTACTTTTCTCCAGCTCCGGGAGATGCCAACGCCAGGCTGTTTGGCCCGGTTCCCGAGATCGGGACATATACGCCATCGTTTCCGATGGTTCCGGTTTTGCCCGCAACCAGGCTGCAATACGGCCGGCTCCCTGATTTCGGCCTTCTGGAAAGCGATGGCAAACAGCCGCTGGTGCAAAGCACCGCTGCTACCGGCACTTGGTCTCCACTCGAGAAGCCTTTCGTCGCTCTGCCGGTTGAGCTTCAGAAACCGGTTTTTTCGGACATCGTCCGTTTCGGCAAAGATTATCTGCTGGCTACCGAGAACCGCGGAGTCTGGAACTACGATGGCAATGAATGGATGCAGATCGAAGGCATTACCCAGGCCGGCGTTTCTTCTCTGATAAGCAATGCAAAATCGTGTTTTGCCTGGGGTGCCGGCGCAGGAATTTTCAAGATTGACGGGCGGCAGGCGGTGCAATTGGCCGGTTCGGAAAAGACTGCCGGTCTGGTGCATGTTTTTGCCGAAGAAGACGATACTTTACTGCTGTTGTTCGGTGACGGTTCGATCAAAACTCTTGCCTATGGTGAGTTGCGCGATCTGTTTGGCATTCCCGGTGAGTTCAAGGGCGTTTTCAATTCAGTCTGGAAAATTGGCGGGCGCTATCTTGTCGTTGTCGACAAGGGCGTGATGATTCACGAATCAGAGCGGAAATGGAACCTGGTTTTTTTCAAGGGCAGCATCGATCTGGTACATGTGGCTGCAGTTGAGCCTGGTAATGAACAGAACCTGTTCATTGCGCTAACTGACGGGCGCATTTTCGAATTCAAAAACGAAAAACTCGAGACGGTCGGAATCATTACCGATCAGCCTCTTTCGATGAACTATTCAGGTTTTCTCTGGGTCGCAACGCGCGAGACCCTGTATTTTTTCGAGAAAAACAGCTTTGTTCCTGCGCCGTTCAAGTCAAATGACAATATTCTCGGAGCCTTTCCAGTTGCCGATGAGAAGTCAGTGCTGGTATTTACAGGCTCGGGCGTAAAAACGATGGCTGGACGACAATGAAATGTACGGGTAAAATTGCTCTTATAAGTGCAATTTCTTGCCGATAATATCAGAGTCTGACCCACACCCGGAATTACTGATTATGACAAAGGAATATCTGCCGGTATTTGCAGAAGAAATCTTCATCGTCAACCTTTATGGAACTGACGATGAGATTGACGAGTTCAATGAACTGATGAAAGCCACCCAGGTTGAAAAGAACCTGATGTCGATGGCCCTGATCATTGAAGAGATCAAGCGTCGCAACTTTCTGAAAATCAGCTGGCACTGCTGCTGGCGCTGCCAGTATTACCAGAACTGCAAAATAAACTGGTATCGTGGTGAGCGCAATATGGCGATGAGAAACTGCTGCACCTACTGCCAGAACTTCTGGGACTGCCATAAAAAATTCTGCGCTGACAGCAAGCTTGGTGAAGAAACTCCGGAAATTGAAAGCGGTCAGGCAAAAACTGATGCGGAAAAGAAATAATCTTTTTTTGCGGGCCTTTCTTCCAGCCGTTCTCACTGGTCTTATCTGCATGACAATACCCGTAACGGCTGCTTTGACTCTCCAGGGCCCTTCCGGTTTCATTCAGGTGCCATCGCATAAGACGGTCGAGGCCAAAGGAATCGAAGTGGCGGCGCATAATCGCCTGTATCAGGTTCCCGGCAGCAGTGACGAAGGTTATCTAACCAATATGGCCCTCGCATTTTCGCCTTTCCGCGATTTCGAGGTGGGTCTGCAGAAAACCATGGACTCCCGCAACAGCGCCGTCGACCCTGATCCAACCCTGAATTTCAAGGCCAGGTTGCCTTCGATCGGTGAGGGAGAATTTTCCGAAGTGGCATTTGGGGCTGTTTTTGACACGAATCCGAATAATTACCACACCATGTATCTTACGATTGGCGGTTTTGGCCTTGGCTGGAACTTTGGCGGCAATCCCGGCAGCGGCATGGCGAATTACGGCAAATACAACCGCGATAAAAAAGAACCGGAGTCGCTCTGTCTGCTTATCGGGGCAGAATTTCCGGCCAGAAAGCCAGGCGAACGCGGGTATCGCAGCCAGTATTTTCTCGATTACAACGGTGATGTTTTTTCAGCCGGCTGGCGCTACAGCTCGCACCGCGGGTTCTGGGTAGATGCTGCGGTTCACAGCCCAAGCAGTTACGATGGTTTTTACGATTATCGACCCCTTATCGTCGGGTTGGGAGCCAATTTCTAAAATTTGCCGATTCCGAGGCTATCCTGCTATAATTTGCCATCCCTGACAGGAGGATGGCAAAATGAGGCTTTTTACCGCAGAGGAAATGCGTGCCGCTGACCGGCATGCGATAGAAAAGGTGGGGATACCGGGGTTAGTGCTCATGGAGAACGCCGGTATCAAGGCATTGCTCACTCTCGAGAAAATTCTCGGCGGTCTCAAGGGCAAAAGATTCACCATCGTCTGTGGCAAGGGAAACAATGGCGGTGATGGTCTGGTTATCGCGCGTCACCTGTTCAATAACGACATTCCGGTGCATGTTTTCGTGACCGCCACTCCCGACGAAATGGCACCTGAAGCTCGTGCAAATTGTGAAATTCTTCTGAAGACCGGTGTTAACCCTGGTCTTCTCAAAGAGAGCCGAGATATCGACCGGTTGCGTATCGCGATGGAATTCTCGGAATGCCTCATCGACTGTCTTTTTGGCACCGGTATTTCCGGCGACGTCAAAGGGTTTCCGGCTGAATTGATCAAAGCGATGAACGATACACGTGCGACGCGCGTGGCGATCGATCTGCCTTCTGGGCTATGCGCCACCACCGGCCGGGTCTCGAATCCCTGTTTTGCAGCCAATTACACCATCACTCTCGGAGTGCCAAAAGTGGGGTTGTTCGTGCTTCCTGGCAAACGGGCCGCCGGGGAAATCTGGATTGCCGATATCGGTATGCCGGCGGTTTCTGCTGCCAGCCCTGGTTCTACTCACTTTCTCGTTACCTCCGGGCTGGTTTCATCGATCGTGCCTCAGCGTGACGACTGTATTAACAAAGGCGATGCCGGCCGGCTTCTCATTGTGGCCGGTTCGGCTCAATATCAGGGGGCCGGGGTTATGGCTTCATTTGGAGCCCATCGCTCCGGTGCTGGTCTGGTAACTCTGTCTTTGCCTGATTGTCTCGAAGGAAAGCTCAGCTGTCAGATTCTTCCCGAGACCATTCTGAATTATCTGCCTTCGAGCGACGGTGGCTTTTCTCTGACCAGGGAAAAATGCGCCGAACTTTCGGGGCGCTACCGGACACTTCTCGCCGGTCCTGGCTGGGGGCGGGGCGACGAACGGGCAATTGCTCTTGAAAATCTTCTCAGCAGCTGGAAGGGAGTCGTCGTTCTCGATGCCGATGCTCTGAATATGATTGCTGACCAGGAACTGCCCGTGCGTCAGGGGGCAAAAATCATCATTACTCCGCATCTGGCTGAAATGGCGCGTTTGTGCCAGACGACCGTAGCTGAAGTGGCAGAAAACCAGGTTGAAATCGCACGTCGTTATGCCGCAGAAAAAAAAGTGATAGTGGTGCTTAAATCTGCTGTCACCGTTATCGCTGACCCGCGCGGCACCGTTTATATCAACAGTCGTCCCAACAGCGGCCTGGCACGGGGTGGTTCCGGAGATCTGCTCGCCGGGTTGATCGCCGGGCTTGTCGCTACGGGTCTGTCAGAGTTGAATGCCGCCATTGCCGGGGTTTTTCTGATTTCTGAAGCAGCTGAACAGGCAAAAACTGAACTGGGAGCGGATGCAATGTCTGTTACTGAAGTTGCTTCCTTCATTCCCCGGGCATTCAAATTGATTCGCGGCGAACTGCCATCGGAAAAACGTTAAAATCTCTGGAAATTTTTCAATGCACAGTGCATAATGGAACCGAAGTCAAACTACACAAGCAGGTATAACAGTTGATAGGAATAACATTCATTGGTTCCGGCAGCAAAGGTAATGCCGCACTTCTGGAGCTGGAGGGGCGCAACTATCTTCTTGACGCAGGGCTTTCCTGCAAACGGATCAAGGACTTTCTCGAAGAGCGGCAGCTTGATTTTTCCGACCTTTCCGGAATTTTTCTGACGCACGAACATGACGATCATATAAAAGGACTGCGTGTGCTGCTCGATCGCACCGCTGATCTGCCTCTTTACTGCACCAGGGGCACCATGTGTGCATTGAACGCCCGGGGTCTCGAAGTGCCAAATCATGTTGAAATCGTTTATGGGCGCCGTCACGAATTGCCGGGGTGCAGCTTTTTGCCCTTCAGAGTCCCTCACGATGCAACTGAACCTGCCGGGCTTAGATTTGAAGGCCGTGACAGGGTTATGTCTCTGGCGACCGATCTTGGGCACATTACCGCTGAAGTGCTTGAAAACATGAAAGATGCCGACCTGGTTTGCATCGAAAGCAATTATGACGAAGACATGTTGCGTACCAGTTCTTACCCGGCCTGGCTCAAGCGCAGAATCCGAAGTCCAATGGGTCATTTGCCCAACGAAGGTGTCCGCGGCGTATTGTCACGCATGAACAAAGTGCCTGAAATTCTGGTTTTGATGCACCTCAGCCAGGAATCTAATACGCCAGATCTCGCAGTTGATGCCCTCGAAACCTTTTTTGCCAACTCAGGAGCCAGATTCAGATCGGCGCATCTGAGCCTCACCACCCAGGACCTCCCCGGAGAAAGATTGCTGGTCGGCTCAACTCTACCGGCAAATCTGCGAAAGTCACTGCTGCGCCATGATGATCAGGACGCAACAGAAAAAATTTCCGTGCGATGAAAGTCGAGATTCTCATGCTCGGCAGAATTACCGACAAACCTTATCAGAAGCTGATAGAACAATATCTGGAAAGGTGTTCCCGTCGGCTTCCGGTTGAGATAATTCATTGCCGTAACGAAGAAGAGCTTTTGAAACGACTTGAAGGGCGTGAATGCATAATTGCGCTCGATGAACATGCCAGATGCCCGGATACAGATGGTTTTTGCCGCTGGCTTGGCCAGAAGATCAACTCGGGAATCAACAGGATGACTCTCTGTCTTGGTGGTGCAGAAGGCCATGACCCGAGGGTGAAAGCTCTGGCAGGAGAATGCATTTCGCTTTCACCAATGACCCTGAACCATCAGCTCGCTCTGCTGGTCATGTGCGAACAGTTGTATCGCGCCATTTCAATTATGTTCGGAGAGCCATATCATAAAGCATGATTCATATCGATAAGAAAAAAATCGAGCAGATCAGCCGTCTGGTGCATGAGTATTCTGGTATCGTCGTCGAACGGGTTACCAGTCGCCAGGTCGAAAAGAAAATTGCCGATCAGATGCAGCGGTTCAATGTCAGTAAACTCGATGACTACATAAGAATTCTCGAAGGTTTCCCCCATGACCCGCTGGCTATGGATGACCTCATTTCCGATCTGACGGTCAGCGAAAGCTATTTTTTTCGGAACCCGGGTCAGTTTGCCTGCATGCTCGAAGTTCTGCTGCCTGAGTTTTTCGCAAGAAACAGTGGCCGGTTTCCGATGCGTATCTGGAGTGCCGGATGCTCGCGCGGCGAAGAGGCATATTCGATCGCTATGCTGGCTAAACATTACCAGCAGAAATTTCCCGATGCCAGATTCACCATCAATGCGGGTGATATAAATTCCCGCAACCTGCAATTGGCCAAGGAAGGAGTATTCAGCAGCAGATCGCTGCGTGACAAACTGGCCGACTTTGAGATCCGCCTCGGATTTACGCCCGGTCAGAAAGATGCCGGCGGCAATTGCATAATTTCTGAGGACCTTCGGAAAATGATTGAGTTCCAGAGGCTCAATCTTAAAAATATCCAGAGCTTGAAATGCTTGACCGGGTCCGATATCATTTTCTGCAGGAACGTGTTGATTTACTTCGATGACAATCTGCGCAACAGATTGTTCGAAGAGTTTTTCAGGTATCTGAACCCTGGAGGAGTCATCTTTCTCGGTGAGAGCGAATGTCTTCCCGCTGTGATTCATGGTTTTGAGACAATCAATCATAATAACAGCTATGCCTATCGCAAGCCTTTTCTGAAGCAAAACAAATGACAGAAACGAAAAAAATCAAAGTACTGATTGTTGATGATTCCGCTTTCATGCGCACTGCCATCGAGCGCATGATAAATTCTGACCCGACGCTCGAGATTATCGGGTCGGCCGCAAACGGCCGCGAAGCGGTCGAAAAAGTCGCCCGCCTCCGCCCGAACGTTGTGACCATGGACGTGGAAATGCCGATCATGGATGGACTGCAGGCTTTGAAAGAAATCATGCGCCTGTGCCCGACTCCTGTTCTGATGGTCAGTTCGTTGACCAAAGAAGGGGCGAAAGTTACTCTCGATGCATTCGATCTGGGTGCCGTTGATTACGTTCCCAAGCCCGGTTCGACATTATCTGCAACCATTCTTACTCTCAAGGAAGACCTGCTGCAGAAAATTCATGCCGCTGCCGGCTGTCAGCCCCGCACGGTAAAGCTGGAATATTCGCAGGCCCGCAAAGGTCAGAAAAAGGTTTTGACGAGTGCTGACGAAATAATAAACCGCGCGGTCTTCATCGGCGCTTCAACCGGCGGGCCTCCGGCGGTTCAGAAAATTCTCAGTCTTCTTGATCCGGCTCTGCCGGCTCCGATAATTGTCGCTCAGCATATGCCCAAGGCTTTTACATCAGCCTTTGCGTCGCGCATGAATCTTTTGTGCGGCATCAGAGTCAAGGAAGCATGCGATGGTGAAACATTGCAGAACTCGGTGGCATACATCTGCCCGGGTGATCACCAGACAAGGCTGAGCCGTTCCCTCGAAGGCAAATGCTGTTTTATGATTACCCCGAATACTTCAGAACAGGACCGGTTCGCGCCCTGCATCAATACCCTGTTTTTTTCTGCCGCCAAGGAATTTGGTCATAAAACCATCGGGGTAATTCTGACCGGCATGGGTGAAGATGGTGTCAGAGGGCTGAAAAATATCAAACTGATGGGCGGTCTGACAATAGCCCAGGATCGCGGGTCTTCAGTCGTTTATGGCATGCCGCGTGCAGCCCTCGAGCAGGAAGCCGCCGTCAGGATTCTCAACCTCGATGAGATAGCCCGCGAAATTGAGCTTTCTTTGAAATGAGCCGCCGGCGGCCGATTAAATGAGGAGAAACAGACAGTGAATTTCAATACCGACGAATTGATGGAAATGGCAATTCAGATCGAAAGAAACGGCAGGGAATACTATTCCATGATGCTGGAAAGGTCTGAAAACGAAGAAGTGAAGAAGGTTTTTGACTTTCTGGGCCGTGAAGAACAAAGTCATCTCGATAATTTTCTCAAAATTCGCCAGAAGCTCGCCGAGAGCAGCGAAAATGGCGAAATTGAAATTGCCGACGAATATAACACCCCCGAAATGATCGCTTATCTGACTGCGCTTTTTGATGGGCGGGTTTTTCCGAACCTGAACTCGCATGCTGAAATTGCCAGGGAAATCAAGACGGATGAGCAGGCGGTTTATCATGCCATTGGCTTCGAAAAGGATACCGTGCTGTTCTTCCAGGAAATTCTCAACATTCTTGGCCCGGCCGATCAGAATCGTCCGCTTGTCGAAGAGCTTATCCGCCAGGAAAAAATTCACATCGCGAGACTCTATACACTACTCGGCAATCTGAAATAAATATGCGTGAAAAAGTCGAGAGGCGGGCACGAAGATGTGGTTTCAGGCTGCCGCAGGGCGCTGAGATCATTCTGTCACTCTGTCTTTTCATTGTCGATGCTCTGCTGCTGAATCAGGTATTCATTACCACCTTTTCGCTCTGGCTTGGTTCTGAACGCCAGATACATATCTATCTGAATTCCTATTACCAGGTCAGATGGGTCTTTCTGGGGTTATACGCCGGATTTGGCCTTATGACGGGGCTTTTCGATATTCGTCGCCTGAATGCCGCTTCAGATATCTTTTCTCATGTAACAAGCACTCTGCTGGCTTCGTTCATCAGTTTCAATCTTCTCGCCTTTTTTTCGCGCAGTATTGCAAGCCACGCCCATACGTTTCCACGCCCGATTTTTCTGCTGGCAACCGGGTTGAGTATAGTCTGCGCCTTTGCTCTCAGAGCCCTGGTGACCTGCCTGTTTAAACCGCATCCCAGCATTGTCAGGGCGATCATTATCGGTAATCTTGCTGAAGGACGCCGGATTATCAAGCATTTTCACCGGCGGGGCGGCGTCAGGTTCAGAATCGTGCATGTAATGGAAGCCGATCAGGTTGGCGATCTTGCCGCCGAAGTCGTGTTCAGGCATGCACACGAAGTTTTCGTCACCGATCCGTCCATAAACCTCGATGGTTTCTGGGCGCAGATTTTTTATAACCGCAAAGAAGAACCGCATTCTTTTAAAGTCAGAATTTCGGTAGATCCACGCAAGGCGGCCGGCACCGTGGGGCTGCAGAGTCTAGAAGACTTCCCGCTGATTACCATCGCCTCGACACCGATGACCTCTTTGCAGAGACTTGGCAAAAGGGGTTTCGATATCTGTTTCTCTGTTTTCGCCCTGGTGGTAGCATTTCCGGTGATGGTCGCTGCTGCGATTCTTGTCAGACTTGATTCTCCAGGGCCAATCTTTTACAAGCAGAAGCGGGTTGGCCGATTTGGCAAAGAATTTGACGTCATCAAGTTCAGATCGATGCGCGTCGGCTCAGAAGCGCGCCTTGGCCCGACCGTCTCGACCGCCGATGATCCGCGTATTTCGCGACTCGGAAAATTCCTCCGCCGCTTCGGTATCGATGAACTGCCGCAGTTTTTTCTGGTGCTGACCGGTGAAATGTCGGTTGTTGGCCCACGCCCGGAACGACCATTCTTTGTCAGAGACTATTTCGAGTTTCAGGGCCGCCGGCTGTCGGTCAAGCCGGGCGTAACCGGTCTGGCAGCCGTTAACTCGCGTTATTACCTCAGACTTGTCGATAAGGTCACCTATGATTATTATTATCTCGATAATTACAGTCTGATTCTTGATATAAAAATCGTGTTCCAGACGATCTGGGTGCTTTTGTTCGAGTCATCCAAAGCCCTGCAGGACAAGCATCATGAACTCGATCAGATGAAAAAAATCTCTGCTGATAATGAGACGACAGGAGAAAGCAATGGCGATTGAAGCCGGAATGACGATTGCAGAAATACTCAGGCTGAAACCGGCTGCGGCAAAGATACTGCAGCAGTTCGGCATGCACTGTATCGGTTGTGCAGTCGCTGCCGGCGAAACTCTTGAAGCAGCAGCCAGAGCGCACGATGTCAACCTCAAAGAATTGATCAGGGCCCTTCAGAAAGAAGATTGACCCGGCCTTGCGGCCGGTTTGGAATTAGTCGTTCTATGTGCTATAATAACCAGAATCTGCAGCATTAATACCTACTGATGATTTTAAACCGAATTCGCGAACCCAGAGATCTGGAATCTCTATCTATAGACGAATTAAAGCAGCTCAGCGACGAAATACGTGAGCGCATAATCAGCGTCGTCTCGAATAATGGCGGGCATCTCGCCAGCAACCTCGGTATCGTCGAGCTGACGCTGGCCATTCACAGAGTGTTTCATTCACCGCATGACCAGATAATCTGGGATGTGGGGCATCAGTCATACACTCACAAACTGATTACCGGGCGAGCCGACAGATTTCAGACCCTGCGCACTCTTGGCGGTCTGAGCGGCTTTCCGAAAATCTGCGAAAGCCGCCATGATATTTTCAATACCGGTCACAGTTCAACTTCGATTTCTGCAGCTCAGGGTCTGGCGATTGCCAAAGACCAGCTGCAGCTCGGTGGTAAAACTATCGCCATCATTGGTGACGGCGCCCTGACCGCCGGTATGGCCTTTGAAGCGCTGAATTTTACCGGCCACGAAAAGAACGATGTGGTGGTTATTCTCAATGACAACGAAATGTCGATATCGCCGAATGTCGGTGCCCTGTCGATGTATCTGCATCGCCTGCGCCTGGAACCCGCCTATACTACCCCGAAAGATTATCTCGCTCATATTCTCAAACAGATCCCGGGCTTTGGTTCGCGCCTGTATAACGTTATCAGCCGGCTTGAAGGCAGCCTCAAATATCTGCTGACTCCGGGCATGCTTTTCGAAGAATTCGGCTTCAAATATTTCGGCCCGGTTGATGGCTATGATTTTGAAACCCTTGAACGGGCGCTGGTTCGTGCCCGCGATCGAAAGGGCCCGGTGCTGGTGCATGTGCTTACCGAGAAGGGGCGTGGTTATCAGCCTGCTCAGGAACAGCGCCCGAAATTCCATGGTATCGGACCTTTCGAAATCGAGACCGGCAAGGTCAAAAAATCCGGCGAGTCCAGACCGACTTTTACCGAAGTTTTTGGCGAAACGCTCTGCAAACTGGCTGCAGAGAACCGCAAGATCGTTGCGGTAACCGCCGCTATGAAGGAGGGTACTGGGCTTAACCGCTTTGCCAGCGAATTTCCTTCGCGCTTTTTCGATGTCGGCATTGCCGAACAGCATGCGGTAACCATGGCCGCCGGCATGGCAAAAGGTGGTCTCAGACCCTTCGTTGCCATTTATTCAACCTTCATGCAGCGTGCCTTCGATCAGGTGATTCACGATGTCGCCCTGATGAATCTGCCCGTGGTTTTCTGCATCGATCGGGCAGGCCTGGTCGGAGAAGACGGGCCAACGCATCACGGTGCTTTCGATCTCTCTTTCATGCGCGTGATTCCAAACCTGCAGATACTTGCTCCTGCCGACGAAACCGAGCTGCAGATGATGCTGAAATATGCGGCTGCTCATGACGGGCCCGTAGTTATAAGATACCCACGCGGTTCAAGCGCCGGCAGAGGCGAACTTAAACAGCCACGACCGGAGATCGTCACCGGTCGGGCAGAATTGCTGCGCGATGGTGATCAAATTTCAATATGGGCACTTGGCCATGCTTTTGCCGCAGCCGCCGTGGCAGCCCAGGAACTGGAGAGCGGTGGAGTCAGCGTCAGACTCGTCAACCCTCGTTTCGTCAGGCCCTTCGATGTTGAAATGCTTGCTGACACGGTGCGGCGCAATCTGCCGATCATTACAGTTGAAGAAAATGCCCTGCCAGGCGGTTTTGGCAGTATGGTCGCCGAACATGCTCTTGAACTTGGGCATACTGCCGGGTTGTTGCGCATCGGTCTGCCTGATGAATTCATTCAGCACGGCAGTCAG
Organism: uncultured bacterium; assembly: GCA_964474705.1. Classification (GTDB taxonomy): domain Bacteria; phylum Muiribacteriota; class Ozemobacteria; order Ozemobacterales; family Ozemobacteraceae; genus Rifleibacterium. The sequence continues at coordinate 22,577 of CAYYUI010000010.1, read as the reverse complement.
GAAGAGTTGCGCAGCATTCTCAAAATCGATGCCCCCGGCATAAAAGAGCGTATTCTTACCTGGCTGAAAGCCCGGCATCGCCCCTGAAGCCAAAGTAAAAATCGGCCATCTGCTGCTGCAGATGGCCGGTTTCATATCAGTAGATTATACTGACAGTTTGAACCCGACCAGGGCCAGTGGCGGAATATCGATGACGATCGACTGATCACGATAGTGCCAGCCCTGCTTTTCGCTCCAGCGACCGCCGAAGTTGCCGACATTCGAGCCGTAATACATTTCGCTGTCGGAATTGAGGACTTCACGGTAATAACCTTCGCGGGGAACGCCGAGTCGGTAACCGGTGCGCGGCACCGGAGTGAAATTGGCTACGAACACCATCATGTCGTCATGGCTGTCGCCTTTGCGCACCCAGCTGATCATGCTGCTGTCGGCATCGTCGAAGTTGATCCATTCAAAACCGCTCGAATCGGAATCTTTAAGGAACAATGCCGTTTCGTTGCGATACAGATGATTCAGATGGGTTACCAGACGCTGCAAACCCTTGTGCGGGTCGTAGTCGAGCAGGTGCCAGTCGAGGCTCTGGTTGCTGTTCCATTCGTTCCACTGGCCGAAATCGGTGCCCTGGAACAGAAGTTTTTTGCCCGGCATGGTCCACATCATGCTGAACAGCAGTCTGACGTTGGCAAATTTCTGCCAGAAATCACCGGGCATCTTGTTGATCAGATTCCCTTTGCCATGCACGACTTCATCGTGCGACATGACATAGATGAAATGCTCGTGAAATGCGTATATGAGCGGGAAAGTCAGGTTGTTGTGATGATAACGCCTGTAGATAGGATCTTTCTGGAAATAGGTCAGAGTGTCGTTCATCCAGCCCATGTTCCACTTGAAAGTGAAGCCCAGCCCGCCATCGCGGCATGGTTTTGAGACTCCGGGCCAGGCGGTTGATTCTTCTGCAATGTTCATTATCCCGGGGTGCTTTTCCTGGCAGATGCTGTTGAGATATTTGAGAAATTCAATAGCTTCGAGGTTCTCGCGCCCGCCATACTGGTTGGGTACCCATTCATCAGACTTGCGTGAATAATCGAGATAGAGCATCGAAGCTACCGCATCGACCCGCAGGCCGTCTATGTGGTATTTGTCCATCCAGAACAGGGCGCTGCTGATGAGGAAATTTTTGACTTCATTGCGGCCGAAGTTGAATATCAGGGTCGACCAGTCTTTGTGCTCGCCCTGACGGGGGTCGGCATGCTCATATAAGGCGGTGCCGTCAAATTTGGCCAGCCCGTGAGCATCTTTGGGAAAATGGGCCGGAACCCAGTCGAGCAGAACGCCGATGCCCTGCTGATGCAGATAGTCGACGAAATACATGAAATCTTTGGGACTGCCGAAGCGACTGGTTGGTGCGAAATATCCGGTAACCTGGTAACCCCATGACATATCGAGAGGGTGCTCGGTTACGGGCAGCAGCTCGATGTGGGTGTAACCAAGTTTTTTGGCATAATCTGCCAGCAGCGGTGCCAGTTCGCGGTAAGTCATGAAGCGGTTGCCTTCTTCAAGGTTGCGCATGAATGAACCGAGATGGCATTCAAAGATCGAGACCGGTTCACGCTGCCAGTTTTTCTGGGTGCGGGTCTTTAACCAGTCGCCGTCTTTCCAGTCGTAGCCGCTGATATCGTAAATCTTGCTCGCGGTTTTCGGTCTGACTTCAGCATAAAATGCAAACGGGTCGATCTTTTCGAGCAGGTGCCCCTGCTTTGTTTTTACTTCAAACTTATAGTTCTGCCCGGTCTGCAGGCCGGGAATAAAGATTTCCCAAATGCCGGAATTGCCGAGCGAGCGCATGACATGCCGTCGGCCGTCCCAGCAGTTGAAGTCGCCGATAACGCTGACGCGCTTGGCATTTGGTGCCCAGACGGCGAAAGAAATGCCGCCCAGCTTGTCCTGATAATAATCCATGTAGCGAATGTGGGCCCCGAGTTTCTCGTAGAGCTCGAGATGGTTGCCTTCATTGAACAGATACTGGTCGGTTTCGCCAAGGGTGGGCATGAAAGCGTACGAATCATAGAATTCGGCACTGGCACCGTTGGGATAGTAACTCTTGAGCCGGTAGGCAAAAACACTCTGCCGGTCAGAAATTACCGCTTCAAAAAAGCCTGCCGCATCCAGTTTGTTCATTTTGAAGGGCATGCCATTGGCGATATCGATTACTTCTACCTTCTCAGCATCTGGTAGAAAGGCTCTGACCGCCACGCATTTCTTTCCTTTGAAATCGGCAAGGTGAGCGCCGAGTATCTGGAACGGGTCGTGATGGTCTGTTTTAACAATGGCTGCTATTGCGCCTTTGTCGATAATCTGATTCATTGAGTGCTCCTGTTCTTTTGGCCGAAGGCTTTCAGAGAATGCGGGTTTTGATCTGGTTCTCAAGTTCGGGTTCAGGGGTGACGCCTACAAGGGTGTGAACTGCTTTGCCGTTTTTGAAGAACAGAAGAGTCGGGATCGTCGAAACGTTAAAAGTAGCGGCCAGATCAGGGCTTTCATCTACATTGAGTTTCGCTATTTTGACTTTGCCGGCATATTTCCCGGCCAGGCTGTCGATGATCGGACCCATCATGCGGCAGGGGCCGCACCAGGGCGCCCAGAAGTCTACGAGAACGCCGCCCTGATAATCGGTAACTTCACTCTGGAAATTCTTGCTGTTCAATTCGAGTGCCATAAAATTCCCTTTCGGCTGGTATTATCGTACCCCTGCAAGGATACACCCAACCGCTTGATAATACAACCTTCAGACATACCAGCCACGGCAAAAGTTATTTTTGTAAAAGCATGGCTGTGACGGCCTGAAGATCGTTGGGTAGCGAGTTTGCTACTGGCAACTCCCTGCAGATTCCTTCGGGTTGAAACAATACCCGGGTGAATAACCGGTTGCCTACGGTTCGCAGACGGCAGCCAAGCCAGTTCCAGTCGTTGCATGCCGGCGGAAAAAACCTGATTTCGGTGTTGCCCGGTCTGCGAAAACTCAGAATACACAGGTAGCCGTTATCGCCGTTGCCGAAGTCCAGGTAATACTGCTGGTTATCTTCGTCATAGCCGGCATCGAGACTGTCGAGATATTTCTGGTCGCGATTGTTGATGCGCACCAGGTCAAGTTTGAGTAACCGTTGCAGCAGACCGATCCTTTTGGGTTCTTCGTTGCCGGTAGCGTTGTCTGACTGCCCGGCAGCGCTCAAAATGCCGATCAGGAAAATTGCGACGATCAAAAGCTGAAGAAATTGTTTCTGCATGATTTACCTCCAGAATTTTTTGCTTCTACAGGTAAATCAGCTGAAAAAGGAAAATGGGAAAAAAAACTTAAAAAATTCAGGGTTTGCGGCGAAGATGCAGACCTGGTCTGCCTTCAGTTCTGGTGATATACCAGCCATTGCCGGCGGGGGGTTGCCAGTCACGCAGCTGGCGGCTGCTGATATAACCCTGCATTGCCAGCTTATCGAGGTCGATAAAACCCTCTTTATCGGCCAGGCCGCTGCTGGTAAGAAAGTCGAGTATCTGTTGCGCCCGTGGGTCAGCGGCCTGGCTTTCGGCTTTGCTGCTTTCAGCTGCCGGAGCAAAAGAATCTGACAGACTGACTGATTTTGGACCCGCATCGACTGCGGGCATTTTGTCGGCTGGTATCGACTCCCGCTCATATGGCGCTGCGGCTACTACGGCACCCTGATGGGTGTGCGCCTGAATCGGTATGTCTTCAGATTCGTCGGCGGCCGTTTCGGCTCTGGCGAAGTCACCGAATTGCGAGGAAGATTCTGATCTGGCGGGAGGACGGGCAAACTGCCCTTTATCAGTTTCTTTGCTCAGAGTCAGGTGGTCGGCCTTTTCTTCGAGTGAAAAACTCATGGCCCCTGGAATTGTGTCGGAAGGTGCAGCTGGTGGCACCATGTTTTTTGCTTTTTCGGGCAGATCGTGCAGCACTGGCTGCTGAATTTTCTGCTCGGCTGGCGGCAGAGTTGAAGCGCCGGCCATCTTTAAGCCGGTCGAAGGGCCGGGTGCAACCGGTATGGCCGGCAGCCGCTTTTTCGTGTTTTCAGGTTTGCTTTCAGTGGAAGATTTGCTGAGGGAAATGCTTTCTGCCGCTTTTTCAGGAGGTTGGGAAACCGGCCCGCGGATTAGAATTACCGCGAAAAGAAAGCCGGTAATGCCTGAAGCGATGGCAAGTCTGAATGAAAATGAATTGAGCAGGTTTTGTATTTTCTGCAGCCAGACTGGAATTGTAGTCGCCCCATCTGCAGCGGCATTTTGCGGAATGGCAAGAATTTTTCGGGCGATTTCAGCCGGCACCGGTGTCACGGCAATTTCTTCTAGACCCTGACGCAGTCTGGCTTCATACTTGAGCAGTTTGCGGCATGACACGCAGACCCGCAGATGCGCTTCGGCATCGTTGCCCAGGCTGCTGAGGTTTTCAAGGCCATCGATCAGATTTTTGAATTCCTGGCAGTTCATACGGTTTTCTCATACTTTTTGATCTGCAATTTTTCGCTCAACAGACCGTCAAGTTTCAATCTCGCGTGCCTGACCCTGGTTTTTGCCGTTCCGGGAGGCAGTTCCATTACTTCGGCGAATTCCGGAATGCTCAACCCAGCTATGTAGACAAGACATATCGCCATGCGATCGCTCTCTTCGAGTCTGTCAAGACATTCATCGATATACCCGACCATCTGCTGATGTTCGAGGGCGTCGATAACGCTTTCCTCGACCTGTATGCCGGCATCGACCACATCGGGCAGTATGTCGCTCGGCACTTCGCGTTGCCAGGTTCTGCGCCACTCGTCGATCAGCAGGTTGCGTGCGATTCGGAAAATCCAGGTTTTCAGAGAGCCGTATTTGAAGGCATCCCGGTTCTTGTAGATTCTGAGAAAGACTTCCTGAACCTTGTCGGCGGCAAGATCGGCATTGCGGGTATTTCTGAGAAAGAACTGGAAAACACGGCTGCCGAACAGTTCGTAGAGTTTCTGCCATGCCGTCTGGTTTCCGGCAATCGCCTGTTGCCATAACTCTTCGGGTTTGATGTTTTCCATAATTGCAAACGCTGCCACCAAGGTACGGATTTAGTTATTTCTTGAAGGTTTTGATTATTTCTTTGCGCAGTGAACCGGCACCGCTGTTGTGTATCTTGAAGAAATGCTGATGTTCCTGAATGCAGGGGCGCACCTGGTAAAGAAGCAGATGCCCGGCATAGCTGGTAACCACGACGACAAGGTCACACCGGCCGACAATCTCAGCAGTACGGGCCTGGCTGATGGTATGGTAGCCTTCATACCATTCGTAATCGGCGTTGGCAACTCCCGCTTCCTTCAAAATCGGCAAATAATGGTCGCGACCGACACCTCCGAAGATGGCAACTCTTTTGCCGACCATCAGCCCTTCGACCGAGTACGCATCTTCATCAGGAATAGCGTGCAGATTCTGCAGCCGCCTGGTCATTTCCTGGTTCTCCTCGTCGAGTTTGCGCATGTCGGCAAGCAGTTCGTTTTCTTCTTCGATGGTTTCCTGCAGTTCTTTTTTTGCGGCCCTGACCCTGGCTTCAGCAGCCTGCAGCTGCTTTTTAACTTCGGCGGGATCCAGCCGTTCAAGCTTCTGCTTTAGTTCTTCGTTTTGAGCCCGCAATGAACGGGCCTCAGACAGGGCCTGATCTTTCTCGACGTTCGTCTGGTTGATCCGCCGTCTCAGCTCGTCGCTTTCTTCGCGCAGATCCTGAATCTTTTCGTGCAGCTCTTCACGGGTCATTTCGAAGTCTTTGAGAGAAATGCTCGGTCGCGTCTGGTTGAAATACTTCAGAACAAAATGGTGGTGGGTATAGATTTCGAGAATGTTGCTCAAATAATCTTCGTAGGCGTCCTGCTTTTCTTCGGAGGGTGGAAAGGCGGACTGAATGTCTTCAAGCAGCAGCTTGATCAGCTTTTTGCCATCTCTGTAAGCCTTGTCGAGGTCTTCGTAAAAATTCGGGCGCACCAGGTTGAGATTACGGGTCTCGTTGAACACCCATTCAAGATGCTTGAAACCGTCGGCTTCCAGCAGTGCCCATGCATGCACTACTTCAGACTGGGAAATTTCGTAGCGCAGTTCGTCAATTATCTTTTTCAGAGCGGCAAGGCGCTTTTCTTCACTCTCGGGTATGCTTTCTTCAAGAGTTTCACGGCATACCGTCTCGATCTGTCTGATCAGTTTTTTGAAAGACGGGTATTCGTCGCTGTCAAGAAACAACGCCGCCAGAAAGCCTTTGCGTTTGAGAAAATGCCGTGAGAATACCCGCTTTTCGCCACCGATTTCGACGTCGTATTTAGTACTGCGCTTTGCTTGAACCTTGTGTTTCTGGGTGGAAGGTTCGGCAGCAGCTTCGCGGGCTTTGCGCATGCGGGTGATTTTTTCTTCGATCATATCGTTGACCAGGCGTGTCTGCACGGGCCCGCCAAGGATAATGTCGAGCAGGTCGCCAATGAAAAGGGCAAAGGAACGCCCTGATGCTTCATACTGTTTGATGAATTTTTTATGGATATGCCAGTATTTGTCAGTGTCGGCTTCAGTCAGCCGTTCTGGAGGTTTCTCTGAGCTTTTAACCAGTTTGCCGGCCAGTTCAGTGAACTTGTTGCTGCCACCTTTGTTTGGTGAAAACCCGGCCAGCTTTTCGAGCTCTTCGAGGCTCTTCTGATTTCGTGAAATGTTGAGATCGTCGAGTGGGTTGATCATCTGGTTCCTCTTGTGGGGTCAGGCTATCTGATTGCCGCCGCGCTTTTTGGCAAGTTTTAGCGCTTTTTCGGCGGTTTTAAGCATGTCAGCGGGTCGGGTTGTGCTTTTTGAGCTGCTGGCAATTCCAAAACTGCCGGTTACCTGAATAGATCTGTTACCGGCGCGAATCTTGGTTTCTGAAAGGGTGTTCTTAAGCTTGGCGGCAACTGTTGCTGCCCCGGCAAACGGCGTTTCCGGCAGCAGCATCGCGAAGGTGTCGGCTCCGAAACGGGCCACAACGTCGTGAATACGTGTGGCACTGCGGAAAATCCGGCCGACTTCTTTCAGAACCCGGTTGCCGTTACTTTCGCCATGGCTTTCGTTGAGAGCCGCGAAGTGGTCGATATCCATGAGGATAAGAGAAATATCTTTCTGGTGGCGCTGCGCTCGGCAGAATTCTTCGCCAAGCCGCCGCATAAAAAGGTTCTGGTTGGCAATGCCGGTTATCGAATCTGTCGTCGCCGAATGGAACATGCGGGTGCGACCTATGGCAACGGCCGCCTGGGCTGCGAAAATGTTAAGCATCTGTTCGGTTCGGGCGTTCATTATGCTGCTGGTATGTTTGGTGTCGATATACAGCACCCCGATGTTGGTGCCCATTTCTTTGAGAGGCACAAGTGCCACTGAAGCGATGCCGACCTCTTCGGGATTGCGGCCTCGTCTGCCCGGTTGCTTGAAACGATGTGACGGGCCGACCATCGACTCGCCGCTCTCAAAACAACGGCTTACCAGCCCTGCAGTTGCCTGCAGATCATCGTTGATTTCGCCAGGGGCAAAATTTTGCATCGCTACTGTCTCGAGACGACTGAGTTCTTCATTATGCAGCATGATCAGAGCTCTCTCGCCGCCGGTCACTGCCAGAGCCATTTCAAGAGTGAATTCGAGCAGACGGGGAAAACTGCCGATCGAATTCAGGGCATAAGTAACTTCAAGAACTGCTGAAAGTTCCTTGATGCGGGTTACCATTTCGCCTTCAGCGGCCGAAATGGCGCTATAGTGCTGCCTGGGAATCTTGGTTCTTATCTGACTGAAGCATTTGCGCACAAAAGTTTCATTGCTGTTGAGAAAAAATGGAAAAAGTTTTTCGTCGGCGTTGGCGATCGGGGTGTCGCCGCCTTCGAGCTGCAGACGCATGAAGACGTCATCTGACAGTTCGATGAAGGCCCCGGGCTTGATGAAAACAATGAAACCCGGCTGAACCTTGCTGCCATTGACGATTGTGCCGAAGGGACTCTGGAGATCCTGGAGGGTCAGCAGCCCGTCGGCATTGTAACGCAGCTGAATCTGGTTATGGGCAATACCCATTTTGTTGAGCTGGATGTCGCATTCATTGCCGCTGCCGATTATTACGCCATTGCCGTTCAGGCTCGGACTTCCCTCGTAGAGAATCTGGCCGCTCCTGTCAGTGATTACAATTTTCATCTCGTTTTCCTGGGGGTTGCTTGATATGCACAATTACCCGGTAATTATACCGGATTCTCGTGTAATTTGCAGCCTTTGGGGAAAGGTTTCGAAAAATTTGCGGTCAGCGGTTGACGACGGCCAGCAGATGCTCGGTACTGCTGAGTTCGTGGTGCAGACGGTGCAACTGTGCCGAGGCGGCGGCGGCCTTTTTAATTACCAGGCGATCAGGAATTTCTTTGCCCTGATTCAGTGCTGCAAGGCAGCCGGCCAGGGGTTCTTCACACGGCAGCAGTTCGTTTTCGAGGTTTTCAATCTGCATCAGCAGCAGATTTTTTTTAAGGAGAGCGAGTTCGACCACCAGCTGATCAAGGTTGTGTCTGAAGTTGTTCATCAATGTTCTGACCTGCCCTGCATTCTTAATGATCTGGAGCGCAATATGGCGCCAAAACCATACCGGGCCCGGATTATCTTGAGCACTTCAGGCAATTGCCTTTTATGCTCGGGTTGCAGAATGTCGAAAAGATCGGGGGTAACCCCGCCCGGTTGCAGTGCCCCAAGATGCACGCCGATCAGGCGCACTCCGACACGCCTCTGAAAAAGCTGCTGCAGCAACGCCCCGGCGACAGCATAGATTTCGCGGTCATCATTGGTGCGGGCCAGTGACCTGGAAGCTGTTCTGGTGGCAAAGTCTGCATAACGCAGTTTAACCATAACATTGCCGCAGGTCAGCCGTTCGTTCTGCAGCCGGTAAACGGCACTCTCAACCAGATATGAGAGATGATTCGCCAGCAGCAGTCGAGAAGAAGTGTCTTCGTTCAAGGTGATGTCACGCGAAATACCTTTGCGCTGAGGTTTGTTCTCGGGAGGTGTCACCTCTGATTCGCAGATGCCGCGTGCTGCATGGAAAATATACTCGCCGGTACGGCCAAAGGCCGCCCGCCAGGCTTCTACCGGCATAGTAAGAATATCTGAGACATAATAGACGCCCATCGAATTCAGCAGTCGCTGCATCTGAGAGCCGATGCCGGGTATTTCACCGACCGGCAAATGTGAAAGAAAGGCGCCCTCGGAACCGGGCAATATTTCGAGAACCCCGGCCGGCTTGCCGAGATTCGAGGCAATTTTGCAGACCAGTTTGTTGGTGCCGATACCGATGGTAGCAGGCAGACCCGGTTCTTTTCTGACTGCTGCTATGATCCGGTCGGCGATGTCGAGGTTGGTCGGATAAAGACGGTCGCAACCGGTAAAATCAAGGTAGAATTCGTCGACCGAAGCCTGCTCTACTACCGGGCAGAACTCGTCAAGCCGCTGTCGCACCGCCTGCGATAATGCGGTAATATTGTCGGGCACTGGCAGCAGAACGAGCTCAGAACACTTGCTGCGCGCCAGCCAGACCGGCATTGCCGAACAGACGCCGAAACGCCGCGCCTCATAAGAAGCCGAGCAGATAATCGCCCGGTTGCCGCCGCCACCCACCGCCATCGGCCTGCCGCGAAGATCGGGCCGAAGCTTCAGGGCTGCTTCGACAAAAAAAGCATCGAGATCTAGACATGCTATACGTTTCTGCATAAACCTATCCGTTTTGTCATTGGCGCTTCACGGTCTGCTAAACCGAACATCAATCTTCATCCGTGTTCGTCTGAGTTAATCAGTGGGAGATTCTTCGGCCTGCTCTTTCTGTGGTCAGAAGCGGCGATATTTGCGCATGACCCCGATCACTATACCTTTGATCGTTACATCACGATTCTCGATGATGATCGGCGGCATCACCGGATTGGATGGTTGCAGCCGCACCCGCTCGCCTTCACGATAGATACGCTTCAGCGTCACTTCTTCATTCTCGATGCAGGCGATGACCATATCGCCATTGTTGGCGCTGCTGCGCTTCTCGACGATGACCAGGTCGCCGTCTTTTATGGCTTCGTCGATCATCGAATCGCCACGTACTTCGAGAACAAAAGTTTCGCCACGACCGATCAGAGCTTCGGGCAGACTTATCGTTTCGGGAACTTCGTTGATCTGAATCGGCTGACCGGCGGTAACCCGGCCAAGCAGAGGCACTTCGACGCTGCGGGCCTGAACGACGACGCCAGGTTTGACTGATAATCCGCGTGAACGGCCTGGCAGCGAATCGAGATGCCCTTTGTCAACGAGAGTTTTGAGATGCTTGTGGACGGTAGCCGTCGAAGCAAGACCGAGCCCGTCACATATTTCGGCTATGGTCGGCGCGTAGCCCCATTCGGCGAAAAAACGGCGAACAAAATCAAGGACTGTGCGTTGTTTCGGGGTTAATGGATCAGGGGTCATAAATCGCCTCCGTTCAAACTTTTCATACCCTAAATATAGGCGAATAAAAGGCGAACGTCAAGCGAAAAATTTACGAACAGACCATTATGATCAGAGTGAGGTCGTCCTGTGCTTCGCATCCGGCAATATGGGCAGAATAGCGGGCAAATAGATTCTGGTAATAGATTGCCGGGTCATGGTTGTAACATTCTTTCAGCCATTGCTGCACTGTTTCATAGCCGACTTCATTGCCGTTACGATCGCGGGCTTCGACGATCCCGTCAGTGTAGAAAATCATGGCGTCACCGGCATTCATCTGCAGCGGAATTTCATGATAAACGGCCTTTTTAAAAGCTCCCAGCGCTGCGCCGGCCTGTTTGAGCTCTTCTACACTGCCGGAACTCTGACGGTAGATGAAGGGCGAACAGGCTCCGGCATTGCTGTAAAGGCCGACGCCTGAATTGCCATTCATGAACAGATACTGAAAAGTCATGACTTTCTTCTGCCGGCTGCTTTTTGAGGCGAGCACCATGCGGTGCAGCCCGCTTAGAATAGCCTGCGGAGAAGTCAGCTGGTCGCGGCTGCTGAGAATGCCGGCCTTGGCCATGGCCATGATCAGAGCGGCGCCGACGCCGTGGCCGGCGACATCGCCCATGAGAACGGCAAAACCCGTGTCGTCGATTTTGAAAAAGTCGAGATAGTCGCCGCCCAGTTCGCCCATCGACACGCTGCGCCCATAGATCCGAAATCGATCGAGCGCGAAGTCTGGTTTAGGGAAAAGGCTTTCCTGAACGATTCTGGCTACTTCAAGTTCTTCGAAACCGACCATGATATGGTTGAAAATGCCGGCTACCTCACCAAATTCATCGTTGCCGGCATCTTTGATGCGATGGCTGAAATTACGGTCTTCGATGGCAAGGGCTCCCTGGCGCAGTATGGTCAGCGGCGTGATGAAACTGCTCGACAGCAGCTGCGCGAGGCCGGCGGCCAGCAGCAGGCTGAACAGTCCATACAGCAGCAGGTCGGTTTTCTGGACACTGATTACCCGGTCGATATTGCGCATCGGGTATAAGCCGATCAGCTGAAAGAACTCGAGGTAGCGGCCACTGAAGCCCACGGCCAGATATTCCTCGCCACCGACTTTGAGAATCTCGATTTCTTCACTTGGCTTCTGCCCGACCCGCCGGGCAAATCGCTGCAGAATATTTTCAGGATCGGAAACCTTGCCGGTGAAATTGTTGTCAAGGCGGTTCAGGGCAAGCAGTTTGAAACCGTGCGGGTTGCGGTTGGCCTGCTGCAGGGCCGTCTGCAGGAAGGTCTTCTGAATTACCTGCGGGCGCCAGAAAACCATCATCAGATAGTCGGTGACTTTGGGGTCAGCGATCGAAAGAAACCTGAAATAGGTCATATCTTTGAGATAACCGAAACCCCATTGATTTATATGACCAATACTGTCGATGATCGAATGAGTTATTTCGACGAAAGACTTCTGCAAAAGCGATTCAGCGAGCATCTCGACCTTGCCGAGCGTCTTGCTGGGAATTTCGACCCGGTTGAGGTCGCTCATGACCTTTTTGCCGACAATATTGGCGGTCTGCAGGTCGCTAAGCCCATAATTCGAAAGTTTGCGTCGCGTTTTCGAGGCCTTCTCGTCAACCTTTATATTATCGAGAGGGCCGCTGTAGATAACGAATCCGTCACGGGCGCCGATGCGCTGACTGGTGCTGGCAACGATGAAGAAATTTTCGATGTTCAGATCGGAAACATGACTGGCAACCTTTACTGTCATTGCATTGTCGAGCTCGCGACCCTGTACTTCGCTGCGCCAGTTGTCAAAAAAACGGTCCAGCGAAAGGCCAATGTCTTTCAATGCCGATGAATAGCGACGATCGAAACTCATCAGCATCTCCACTGAGTTCTGGCGGGCGTCTGCCATAAGAGTGTGGCGCTTGTGCAGATAATGTTCCTGCGAGATGATCGCCATGGCAAGCAAAGGAAAACCGCCGGCAAAAAGGAAGAGAACCGCGAGTTTGCTGCGGATAGATGCTTTGCCGGGCTTCTGTCTGACCATGGTTTTCCAGGTGTAATGCAGCAGTGGCAGCATCAGCAGCAGATATGCCAGAGTCACGAGCAATGCTCTGAGGTAGATCGAACGCTCGGTATGATGTCTGGGCACGGCACAGAAAAGCCTCAGCGCCGGGCTGAGATATTGATAGGCAAGATAATATCCCGGCAGGGTCGAAAAATTTAACGACTGCTGCTCACATCTGGAAAAAGCTGCGAGAAATTCAGGCGAAGCAGTGCCGCCATCGTTCTGCCAGACCGTCTGATCATTGCTGTCGCGATTTATGATGCCTATCAGCAGGCCGTTCTGGCGCGATATGTCTCTGATGGCAGCTTTCAATCCGGAATATTCTTTGAATCGCTTATGATCAAAGAGAACCAATGCTCCGCCACAGTCGACAAAATAGAACGAGATCGGCGGTTTGACCTCGGCGCTGTCGACCCAGCCGAGACTGTAGGCACGCGGGTCGGTAATACCCATGAACATGTTGCTGAGAAACTGGGGGCCGAGAATTTTGCGGGCAGTCTTAATGTCGCCTTTAAAGCTGTGTCGATAGGAACTTTGCATAAGACTGGGCCCATAAGAACTCAATAAGGCGAAGATCTCCTGCCATTCAGCTCTGCTGAATGGGCTCGAAAAAGTCATGGCCAGCTGCTGGCCGGTGTTGTCCCAGAAAATGTAATCGAATTCGCCGGTGAAAATCTGTCTTTGCTGCTGCAGCCAGCTGATTATCTCACTGGCTGTGGCATTGGTATCCCTGAATTCCACAAATTTTTCATGAAAATGCCGGCACCAGAACTCTTCCTGACTGGTGCAGCGTACTGCTTCATTGCTGATATGCTGCACCTGCATACGCAGATTGAACGCCAGCTCGTCTTCGGCAACCTGGTAATATCTGGTGGTAGCGATGAAAACAAGAGCTGCCGGAATGCCGACCAGGCAGCCGATGAGCAGCAGCCAGTGCAGCAGCAGCCTTCCCGAAAATTTACCGGTTTCTGTTTCAGGCATCATGGTTCACCACAATTATGGTCAGATCGTCGTCGGGCCTGGCCGACCAGTTGTCGTAGGCCGCAAAGATCTTGCGGTAATACACTTCGGGGTCTGGGTCCCAGGCTTCGATGGCCAGCTGTTTCAGCCGTTCATATCCGAATTCTTCGCCGCTCAGGTTTTTTGCCTCGGCTATGCCATCGGTATAGAGCAACAGCGATTCTCCCGGCTCTATTTTGAAGGAAAAATTGCTGTAACGGGCGCGTGGACCGATTCCGAGAGGTGTTGCCACATGTTCGATGAGCTCGGCACTGCGCTGTGCCGGCTTGATGACGATCGGAAAACAGTGGCCCGCGTTTGCAAACGAAAACGAACCATCGTCCGGACGCATCACAAAATACTGAAAAGTCATCATGCGCTTCAGGCGGTCGTTCTTGATCGCGAAAAACATGCGATGCAGCCGGGTGGTCAGCACTGCGGGGTCGATCTTTTCGCTTTCCGGGGCCGTCAAAACACTTGCTTTGGCCATCGCCATCATCAGGCCGGCCGGCACCCCGTGCCCTGCGACGTCTCCGATGATCAGACCCCATTGATCGTCGTTTATCTGCAGGCAGTCGTAGTAGTCGCCACCTAAAGTGGTCATGACTACACTGCGGCCGAAAATCGAGAACCGGCCGGCTTTAAAGTGGTTTCCGGGAAAAAGGCTTTCCTGGACGATTTTGGCGACTTCCAGCTCGCCGAGACCCTCGATGACCCGATTGAAAACCTGGTTCAAATGCCCGAATTCATCTTCGTCGATGATCGGAATGCGATGGGAAAAATGATGAGCTCCAATGGCCATAGTCGCCTGCGCCAGATTGTTTATGGGGGTCAGAAACTGCTTTGAGAGAGCCTGACCGATGATCAGAGTCAGCAACAGGCTGAGCACTGCTCCTGCAAGAACCCGGTAGCGCAAACGGTCGATTTCGGCATCGATACGGCTGTCTGGATAAAGCGCCCCCAGAAGAACCGAGTTGAGATTCTTTCCCTTCAGACCTGCGAACAGATGCGGTTTGCCGGCTATTTCCAGATTGCCGGTCAGATTCTCATGAAACCCGGTGGTGCGGGCCATCTGCAGCTTCAACTCTTCTGGAAAGCCGCCGTCAGGTGACCAGCTTTTTTTGCCGTCGATCTTTCTGGCAAAAAGGGGGGCTCCAAAAGAATTTGCCTGAAGAGAGGCGAAATACCGGTTGAGGTATAGCTCATGAAAAAGATCGTCATCCCAGAAGATAATGAGAAAATAGCTGGTCTGATAATTCAGGCGGTCACCAAAAATATACCAGTAACTCAGCTTTCTTATGTTGGCAAGGTTCATCGGAATGACCTGGCAGCGGTCACGATAAATCTTTCTGACAAAATCAGAGTCTTCCGGCGACATGATCGAGCTGAACATGTCCTCACGCGTCCGCGAAATTATGATGCCGTTGCAGAATTTGAGAATCGCCTGCCCCAGGGGTTCGATAAAGCTGAAACCCGATATCTCCCTTTTGTTGCTGCCCGACAAAGAAAAGACCATACCGCTGCTTGCCACCAGATATACATCCGAGGGGTTGAATTTTTGTACTATTGCTTTGAGACGGCTGATTTCATCAGCTGTAAACACCGATATGGGTCTGCCGTTTTCGATGCCGGCAATCTGCTGGTTGAGCTCATTGGCAAACTCATGTTTCAGCGCCGAGGAACGCAGGTCGAAATCGCGCATCAGTCGGCTGAGATTACCGGCTATATCATTGCGCAGCGACTGCTTGCGATTGGCCAGATAATCGTTGGTTATGAAGCCGAGAATAGCCAGTGGGGCAAGATTGGCGAAGAGAAACAGGCCGGTCAGTTTCCAGCCGATCGAAAAGAATTGCTGCTTATAGCGATAATAGACGAAAAGCAGAAAATAGAAGACAAACAACAGGGTGGCGATTCTGAAGAAAACCAGGTCGCGGTTCAGTTCGGCTGACCAGTCAGCGGGGTTTTTGATAGCCAGGCAGAAAGTTCTTATTCCTGGCTGGGGCATGCTCATGCAGATGAGCGCATCTTCACTTTCGAAGACTGGTTCCGAAATGTTCTCGAATCTTGCCAGTGCCAGACCGAGAGCCGGCAGATTCTGTTTACTGATTCTGTTTACCGGAGTTGTGAAGTCAGGGCTAAGGGTGAACCCTGAAATTACTCCGTCAGCCAGTTGATTTAGAGAATCGGAGATTCTGGTCAGGCCGGAATGCCCCTTAATGATGCGGTCGCTCAGAAAGCAGAGAAAACTGATGCGCTCGCCCATACGAAACCAGACCGAAGAAAATCTGCCACCAAATTCGGTCAGCAGCGGTCCGGCGTCATTTCCCTGCAGATAGGGCTTTTTAAGATACTCAGGTATGAATATTCTGCCGAGGAATTGCCTGACCAGATTGAGATTGCGCTTCAAAACCGGCAGTTCTCTTATTTCGACCTGGTTGTCAGCGCTGACGGTTTCAGCAACTTCGCGCAGAACCTCATAAAGCTTGGTCAGTATATAACTGAAGCCCTTCTGGTCGGTGAGTTCCTTGATGACTTTGCCGCCGGCGTCCCAGACAACGAATTCGACATCATCCGGGTAATGTTTGCGCAGCTTTTGCAAGCTGGCATGCAGATAATCTTCGGGGCTGGCAGCGCTCTGAGCCTGCTCCGCGATTTTAAGCAGCAGAAAATGGAAATACCGGCTGTTGCTGCTGTATTTTTCGAGATGCTCGAGTCGGCTCTGCATGCGGTCGAGCAGTTGCTGTCGCAGATTGTCGACTTTGACCTGATACAGGTTGCTGAGAGCTGAATAAATGATGAACGCCGGAAAAAGAATGAAACAGAAAATTAAAACCAGAACTGGGACAGAACGCCTGAGTCCTGACAATGATTCGCCCGCCTGCTGATTGTTGGCTGGCTCAGACATCGGCCGGCGCTCCTTCTTTCGGGTTATACACGAGAATAACCATCGTCAGGTCGTCCTGAGCACCCGCTGTACCGATATGATTCAGATAGGCCCGGTGGATATTGCCGTAGAATGTCTCTGCGTCGGCATGCCATGTTTCGAGAAACAGATGGCGCAGTCTGTCATAGCCCAGCTCTTCGCCGGCCGGATTTCGGGCTTCGACTATACCGTCAGTGTAAAAAACGATTGCATCGCCAGGTGCGAATATGACTTCGATTTCCGAATAGTTTGGCTTTTTGAAAGCGCCAAGAGCAGCACCCGTCAGGGTCAATTCCTCCACCTGCTCTCTGCTTTTGCGCACAATCATCGGTGAACAGGCTCCAGCGTTTGAATAGCGGCCCCGACCATTGTTACCGTCGAGATGCAGATATTGAAAGGTCATGATCTTTTTCTGCTTTTTCGTTTTCGAGGCATAGATGAGACTGTGAAGTCGGTTCAAAAGCTGCATCGGTTGGTCGAGCAGGTGTTCCGACTGAATGATACCAGCCTTGGCCATGGCCATGATCAGAGCGGCACCGACGCCGTGACCGGCGACATCGCCGAGCAGAACACTGAATTTATTGTCTTCGAGACCGATATGATCGAAATAGTCGCCACCCAGTTCACCCATCGAAATACTACGCCCGTAGAGGCTGAAATTGCCGGTCTCTATCTGCTGCTGTGGCAGCAGCTGTTCCTGAATGGCGCTGGCGACCGAAAGTTCTTCGAGATCGACCATGACAGCGTTGAAAACCCTTCCCATGGCACCGAATTCATCGCGGCCCAGGTCGGGCAGACGGTGACTGAAGTGTTTGTTCTCGATTGCGACCGCACCCGCAGTGATCTGCTGCAGTGGCGAAATGAAGCTCTGAGCGAGAACCTGTGACAGTCCCCAGGTCATCAGCAGGCTGAGCAGTGCAAATATCAGCAGCAGCCGGCGTTGCGATCTGATGACCGACTCGATGTTTTCCAGCGGAAAAAGACCGACCAGACGATATTCCTTGATGTGTCGACCGGCAATGCCCATTGCCAGATGCGGCTGACCATCGTATTCAAGTATCTTGATCTCCTTGGTCGGGTATGAGGTCAGGGTGCTGGCGAAATCGCGCAGAGAGACATTGTTGTAAGCGTCAGGCGGTTCAGTCAGATACTGATCGAGAATTGCCACGATCTTGAGACCGAGATTGTTGCGGTTCGCCTGCGGCAGTGCGGTCTGCAGGAACCGGTGCTGAAACTCGAGAACTCTGAATGATGAAAGAAAGAAGATATCCTGCTGGCTGCTGTCTTTAAGCGAAAAGGTGTCAAAGATCGCCGGGTTGACATTCTGTCCGAAACCCCACTGAACAAATGAACCGCGCTTCTGTAGAAGCTCAAAGAGAAAATTGGCCAGCGGTTTCTGGGTCGTCGACTCGATGAAAAACTCCAGCTCAGTTTCTACCTTTTCTGAGACCTTGACGCCATTTATCTTGTCGAGGAAGAACTGGCCGACGCGCATGGTGAATTCGTTCTGATTGCGGTTACGGTCGCTTTTTTCATCCTGGTCGGGGAAAATTCCGCGCTTTTCATCGTAAAGGCCTTTTTCTGTGACGATGGTGCTGCTGCGGCTTGCAACCATGACAATGCGCCAGGTGCTGGACCCAAGATCGGTGATGAATTCACTCATCACCTGGTCGCTTTCCTGTTTGTCTGCAAGCCGTTCGATCATTTTCTTCTGGGCTTTTTCTTTGCCGGCCAGTCGTCTGGCATATTCAACTTCGATTTTTTCATCGAAATCCTGAATGAAGCTGATTGCTTTGCTCTGAGTCTCGAGAAGCAGATTGCTGCGTTTCTGCGTCAGGTAATCGTTTCCGATGAAGAACAGCACCAGCAGAGGCAGACCATTGGCAAAAAAGAAAAGAAAGCGCAGTTTCCAGCGCAGTGATACATCGTCAGGCTGTTCTCTGAAAATCAGCAGCCATGAATATCTGGTCAGCCAGAAAGCGGCCAGAGAGAAAAGCAATGCCAGAATCGGAACGACGCCGAACGGTAGTCGGCCGTTGATACGGCCGCGCTGTAGATAGCCGAAAACCGTGGTTCCCGGGCGCAGAAAGAACGGAAAGACCTGCAGGTCAGCCGTCTGAATCTGCTGGGTTTTTTCGCGGTCATATATGGCTGCCGCTTCAGCAATCTGTCTGGCGAGATGCCCGGTCGACGGGTCATGCCTGAAGCTGCCATCGGCTGACTGTATCGAAAAGCAGACAGCGCCGTCAGATTTGCGGCTGAAGTCATTGAGAAGGTTCCATATCCCTTCTTTGCCTTCAAGGTCTTTATGGTCGATAAAGACGAGAATCAGGTGATTGTGCACTTTTCGACCCCAGATCAGGGGATTCTTCAGCCGGCTGTCGGCGATGGTCAGGTTCAATTGTTCGATTCTGGTGTTGCCTTCGAAATGTGCCCAGTAGAGCTGCGGCCCGAAAATCCGGCCACCGGCCAGTTCTTCTTCTCTGGTAACCGGGGCGTTATGAGGAATTCGCATGGCGATTTTTCTAGCCAGGTTCGGATTTTCCTTTGCCAGAACCGATGGTGGGGCATGCGAAGGAATGATCTTCCAGGCCATGGTCAGCGCCAGGCGCCAGTCTTCGAGCGGTTCCAGTCGCTGAGAACTGGCCATGACCCCATTGGCCGGGTTGTAAACAATGAAGTTGAAACTCAGGTTCCTGCGCAATGCCCGGGTTCTCTCGATTATGACCTTGCCGGCTTCGCCAGCCGGTATGGTGTCCGGGGCCAGCATTTCCATGAGGGTTATACACCAGAAATATTCAGGGTCGGCAAACTTCCGCATGTTCTGATAAAACCTGCTCAGCTCGATACGATTGGCTTCAAGCCGGGCCTGTGAGTCCTGATGTTCAAGATGGGTGAGCCCGAAAAACAGCAGCAGCGCTGGAATTCCAACGAAGCAGAGGATGAACGCCAGCCAGATGCCGGTTTTTTTTAATCTGTTCATGCGGCACCACCGTCAGGATCAAATTTGATCAGCAGCATGGTAATGTCGTCGTCAGCAGTCGGTGACCATTGGTTGTAACCGGCAAAAATGTGGTGATAAAAGGTTTCGGGGTCAGGATCATAAATGGTCTTCAGCAGTTGGGTGAACCTGTCATAACCCATTTCGACGTCCTCGGCATTGCGTGACTCGATAATGCCGTCGGTATAGAGCAGAACAATGTCGCCCGGCTCGAGTTTTCCGGTAACATCTTCGTATCTGGGCTTTTTCGTGATTCCGAGCGGTGTGCCGACCAGGTTGAGAAGCTCGACGGCGCTGCCTCCCTTTTTGATGATGGCCGGAAAACAGTGACCGGCATTGGAAACAAGATATTCGCCGCTGGTAGAATCGATTGAAAAATACTGACAGGTCATCATGCGTTTGATTTTGCTGCTTTTAACCCGATGAATGACCTTGTGCAGCATGGCAAGCATCATGGCAGGCCGAAACTTTTCTTCGCTGCTCAACAGAACCGAGGCTTTGGCCATGGCCATCAGCATAGCCGCCGGCACGCCATGCCCGGCGACGTCGCCCATCAGAACGCCGACACGCCGGTCGTCAAGGGTGAAGAAATCGTAATAGTCGCCACCGAGGCGGGTCATGGTGACGCTGCGTCCGAAAATCTGCAGGCCATTCTGTTTGAGGCTTTCCTGCGGGAAAAGATTTTCCTGAACGATTTTCGCTACTTCCAGGTCTTCAAGGCTCTCGATAGCGCGGTTGAATACTGCGCTCAACCGCCCGAATTCATCTGCTGAAGCAACCGGCAGCCGGTAACGAAAATCCTGGCGGCCGATTGCCTGAACGCCCTTCTCGATTTCCTTGACCGGTTCCATGAACTGCGCCGACAGCATGCGACCTACACCTGCAGTTATACCCAGACTGAGCAGTGCAAAAATGATCAGGCGTAATCTTATGCTGCCAATGCGTCGATTGATGGTTTCGAGCGGGAAAAGACCTACCGTTGCTACATGATCCAGCTCTTTGCCGACTGTTCCAAAAGCAGCGTAAGATACACCGTCAATCGTAACTTCGTCGACGCGCAGGGTTCGCAGGTTGAACGTCTGCCTGAACAGGCTGAAAATACTGGCCGGTAAATCAGAGGATTCCGGGTAGGTCATGCCGTTCGACTCAATAATTGCCTGAAAGCGGATATTGCTTGAATTCTGATTCAGGCTCTTCAGATTCCGCTTGACATAAGTTTCCTGTAATGTGACGAAATCCCATGAAATGCCGATCAGCAGATTAAAAATGCGCTTTTCAAAGCTGCCGATCATGTTCCAGTAATACTGTTTGGCTTCTGCACCCATCTGTTCAGGATGAATTCTGCGAATGCGATGCAGAAGACGGTGAAAAATGATCGTTTTTCCTGCCAGGAAGGACTCTGCCCTGATTCTACCTTTGCCGCCCGCTGTTGATGTGTCTTCGCGAAACAGGTGCTGCGGGGTATATTCTTTGAAGTTGAGAAAGTCGAGCATGATCCTGCTGACGCTGGCAAAGAAGTTGTTGGATTTTCTGCCTGTCATTCTAATGAAAAAGAGCTCCCCCTGTCGGTCGGCAGAAACAAAATCATGAATGCGATGCTTTTCAGCCACCTTGAGCAGTTTGGCCAGTTCTTCCTTCGGTGGCATTCGCTCTTCGTAGCGCCGGTTGATGTCATCGATCGTATTGTTGAGTTCAGCGGCGATTTCGAGTTTGATGGTTTCAAAACGTGAGTCGAAGTCGGTAATCAGACCCGAAACCTGCTCAAAAGCCTGGTCGAGCAAGAGCCGCCGGTTTTCCTGCAGGTATTCGTAGCCGATGAAGCCCAGAATCATCAGCGGCAGGCCGTTGGCGTAGAGAAAGAGCAGTCCCAGCTTCCATCTGATCGAAATGAGTCTGGTGCTGCGGAACAGAACGAACAGAACCAGAAGCGAAATCGTCAGAATCGTCGCAGCGGCAGTCAGCAACAGACGAAAATGCAGCCCGTCAGTGTCGAGAAGTGCCGTTTTCTTGCCGATATAGGCAAAACAACGCACAAATGGGTTGAGAATGCGAACCAGCAGCAGATAATTTTCGGTTTCCAACTGCTGTTGCGAGTAATTTTCGAATTTGGCCAGACCCAATACCAGTTCTGGTTTCTGGTCAGGTCTGGCAGCTGAATATATTGCATTTTCCCGCAGCAGATCGGTTATGCCGAACTTGATGCTGCCGCCTTCGCCGTTCATCGAATCGACAAGTTTCTTCAGATAGTCACCTGATTCGATGGCTTCGTCACTGATAGTTGCCATGAACGAAAAACGACTGTCTATCTGATACCAGAAGTGGGAGCGCAGGGGGTCGCCTGAAGCGAGAATACATTCACTCAGACTGCCGCGCAGCAACGGCAGGTTCAGCTTCTCTGGAATCAGGAAAGCGCCGAGATATCCGCGCATCAGACCCAGGCGTTTGCCTACCGAATCAAGACTCTGTGGCTCGCCCGGGTAGTTGTTGCGAACCGATTCGTTAATATCGGTCATTACCTCATAAATCGTTCTGACGATGTATCGGTAACTCTTTTCGTCAGTGAGCTCTCTGATGCTGTCGCCTTTTTCGTCCCAGACGATAAACTGAAAAACGCCCGGGTTGCGTGCTTTGAGATGCGGCAGGGCGACTTTCAGGTAGGTGACCGGGTCTTTCTGCTCTTTGGCCAAATCAAAAACCCGCTTCAACAGTGCGCTATAGTAATGACGGCTGTTGCCATACTGCAGCAGGCGCTCAAGCTGCTGGCCCAGATTACGATAGACTGCCTGCCGCTGCAGTTCACCTCTTGTAGAAAGCATGTTTTCGAGGCCGACATCGACAAGAAAAACCGGAAAGATGAAAAAACAAAAAGCTGCACCAAACCAGAAAGCCAGAGGCCAGCGTTTGCTGATTGGCTGCTTTTGTTCGGTACTGCTCATAAAGTTCCTGATCTTGAATTTTTGGCCGGCAAGCCTTGACAGCATACCTTAAAAGCAGTCATATGGCAAAATTCCCGCAGAAAAATCAGGGCAAACGCTTACTTAATTGTCTCTCTGTGCGGTTTCATTGCAGGTCAGGCGATTGCATAAGCGTCGCTT